>JBBSFD010000039.1:0-27415 GCA_038239115.1 Candidatus Limnocylindrales bacterium
AGCGTTGCCTCCTGGTCCTGGCTCAGCACCAGCGCCGCGCGCTTCGTCCTTCCGGCCATGCTCGCCTCCGACAGCGGTGGGGTAGATCAGCATGGCGAGTATAGATCAGACGTAAGTGTATTGATGGAACGATCTACTAGTCCGCGCCAGGACCAGGTCGTTTGGCGCCGCAGGACCTCCCCCGGCTCAAGAATCGTGAGGCCGCTGGGATACCCGCGCTCCGACATTCGGCTCGCATCCGGCCACGATGACCATGGCTCTACGCAGACAGAGCCCTGAGACGTGTACACCACGACGATCGATGTCTGGTCGTCGAAGGCGATCGACCATCTGACGCTTAGGCAGATCAATTACGGCCGGTGCGAAACCGCATCCACATACACATTGTCGATCTCGCGCTCGCCTAAGACTGGTCCAATCCTGAGGTCGTCCATACCGGCGACGTCGAGCAACCTCCCGGTCGGGATGAGCTCGTTATCGAGTTCGAGACGCTGGTCCGCACGGACAAGCACGCGCGTCGTGTGCGGTTCGGGGCAATGAAACCATGGGTGCCACCCTATCGATGCGGGCATCGCAGCTTGGGTCGCATGGACCTCCACGACTTGCGAGATCCCGTCATCCGTCAGAGTCAGCTGCTGCCGGACCAACCCGCCGAAGGGCCACGGTTCTTCGAGTTTCGGCTCTAGGGTTGCCGATGAAGCTGCCGCATGAGCGAGCGTCCAGGCACCGCTGAACACGAGTCCGTGGACGGCGTGACGCCCTACGTTCGTCGGTAGTCGGTAAGTGTGTCCGCGGAACTCGAGGACCCCTTGGTAGAGTTCGCCGACCCATGGCGCGAGGATGAAGCTTCCAAATCTTGGGATGCCGCGGCCGTTTTCCTCCGCCTGCTTGAGCAGCTCATGCCCGCCGACGCGCAGCGGAGCGAGGCGGGGTCTCGCCCGATCTCCTCGCATCGGGAACGCGACGACGAGAATCGCGAGGCCCGCAGATCCGGTCAGGATGCTAACGAGGTTGGCCTGGGTCAGAAAGTTGTTGTTGACGAGCCCCCGATCGCGAGAACGATGATCAGGGACGGGATGAGCAGCAGCTCAACGGAGACTCTCGGGCGGGACCGAGTCTCGCCCGAGAGGCGCCTTGTCCACCCGGTGGTGCGGGAGCCATGTTGGCCTGGCCCGCCGCTCCGTCCGTCATGCTGCTCTAGTCACCAAACTGCTTACTGGGAAGGCGCAGGCGAGGATTGCGCGTCACCCCACAGATTCGGATCGTCCACGTCCGCCCTGTCTAGCGCTTGCCCCTATTATTTGCACACGCAACTAGTGTGTGAAACCTGGAGAACTCGACCATGACCGACCCCCAGACAGTCGCCCCGCTCCTGCGCACGATGCGCCGGGTGCGCTCCGTACGCTCCTTCCGCCCGGAACTCGTTTCCGACGAGCTCCTGACCGAGATCCTGGAGGTCGCCCGCTGGACGGGCAGCGGCTCCAATCAGCAGCCCTGGACGTTCGTCCTCGTCCGTGAGCGGGCCACGCTCGAGGCAATCGCGGCCGCGTCGCCCAACGTCCGCCACGTCGCCGGGGCGGCCGCCGCGATCGTCATCGTCATGGACGGCGACTCGCCCGAGATCGAGACGTTCGACGAGGGTAGGGTCGCGGAACGGATCCTGGTCGCCGCCACCGCACTGGGCCTGGCTTCAGCCATCGGCTGGGTCGTGCCCGCCGCGGCGGATGCGGTGAGCGCGCTCCTCGGCGTGCCGGCGGGCCACCGGACCCGGACCCTCGTTTCGCTGGGGTACCCGACCGAGGAGGGCTCCCGGCCGAAGGCCGCCGCGGGCACGGCGCGGCAACCCTTCGCAGACGTCGTGCGTTTCGAGCGGTTCTCCTGACGGAATCCCGACGCCGGTCGGATGCCCGCAGGCGCCACGCGGGCGGGCAGCGCCACGCGGCCGCCCGGCCTTGGTCATTGTTTCGCCGGGTAGGACAAAACGCGGGTCTCGACGCTGCCGAGCACCAGGCAGAGCCCGCGCTCCACCAAAACCTGCATAGCTGAGCGTGGCTCGGGATAACTCGAGCACCAACGAGGCCGCGAGAGCCTGGTTGGAGGCGTGAAAGCGCCGTTTTGTCCTACCACGAGCGACATCGCATTCCGCTGGCCGAGTCGGGCCGCCTGTCTCCGATCGTGGAACTGAAAGAGGCGCCGCGCCGTCGTTGAGCCATGCGTGGCGTTTCCGTGGCTGCCGTCCTTCTGATCTCCGTCGGCGCCTGTACTCCCGCGTCAGATGGGCCCGTCTACCAGGTAGGCGGTCAGGCTGTGGCTGGCCCGACCTGTCCTGTCGAGCCGGCGTCTCCGCTGCCTGGCCAGTGTGCCCCCAGGCCAGTCTCGGGCGCGGTGCTGGTGATTATTGACGCCGCCGGGCACGAGGTCGCCAGGGCGACAACTGGCTCAGACGGTCGCTGGGCGGCGTCAGTGCCGGCAGGGACGGACACGATCACGCCGCAACCGGTCCAGGGTTTGCTCGGCACGGCCCACCCGGTCAGCGTCACGGTGCTAGCGGGATCGGTTCCGACCGCGATCCAGATTGACTACGACAGCGGCATTCGATGAAGAGCGGGTTCGGTTCTGCACTCGGGTCTATTGCCCTCGTCGGCTTGGTCTTGCTGCTTGCTGCGTGCACCGTCGGACCTGCGGCTCTCCCCTCCGGCTCGAGTCCAGCGCCGGTGGCCACTCCTGCGACCTTGCAGGTCAGCGAGTCCAGCAACGGCCAGACCTTTACCGTTGTTGTTGGGTCGGAAGTCACGATTCTACTAACGAGCACGTACTGGCAGATTCAGCCAAGTTCTGATTCGGCCGTGCTGGCCGTCGTGTCAGGACCGACAACCTCGGCTGCGGCTCCCTCGGCCTGCCTGCCCGGAATGGGCTGTGGCACGGTCAGGGCTACGTTCCGCGCCCTCCTGCCCGGTCAGGCGACGATCTCGGCCAGCCGGACAACCTGTGGCGAGGCCCTGGCTTGCACCGGTTCATCCGGCGCGTACGAGGTCAAGATCGTCGTTGGTCCACCGGGCGCGGAAGCCTCGCTCCTTGCCTCGCCCGAAGTCATTTGCGATACGTCGCAGCTCGACCCGACTCCAAGCCTGACCTGCAGCGCCGCCCTGGCTGTCGCCCTGGCCGGGGTGGGTTCGGCGCACCCGGCGATCGTTCGGGAGGAGTTCCGCTGGGGCGGCTTCTGCCCGCCCGGGGCTCCGTGCGTTCCACCGCGCGGAGACGAAGGGATCGTCGTTCTCGATTTTGCGAGCGGGCCGCCGTTGTTCATCGATGTGAGCAGCAACCCGGGCGGGATCGTTTCGGCGAGTTCGCCGGCTCCCTTTCCGTCGGGGTACTGACCTCGTCGAGCCAGTCAGACAGCTCGGTCGGCACGAACGTCAGCGTTCCTCCGGTGGGTTGTTGGCACGGAACCCTCGATAAAGCAGGAGGTCATAGACGATCTTCAGGCTGCCCGCGATCACGAACGGCGACCACGCCAGCGCAGCCGAGAGGTAGAGCGGCGCGGCGACCAATGGCGAAGCCGATACGCCGAGGCTGCGAGCGATCCCGGTCACCCCGGCCGCGGCGGAGCGCTCGTCCGGCGCCACGATGGCGATCGTGTACGACTGTCGGGTCGGCACGTCCATCTGGCTAATGCTGAATCGGACGAGCAGGACCCCCGCCGCCAAGGGCAATGTCGGCATGAGTGGCACGACCAGGAGCAGCACGTTCGAGGGCAGGTGGGTGAACACCATCGTTCGGACCAATCCGAACCGCCGAGCCAGTGGACCTGCGGCCAGCGCCGACAGACCAGCCAGGAGATTTGCCCCGAAGATCAAAGCTCCGAGCGCGGCAGGATCCACCCCGAAGCGATTGCTGAACCACAAGGTGATGAACCCGGCAATGACGAACCCGCCAGCGAAGGCGTCCAGGGCGAACAGGGCCGAGAGCCGGAACACGACCCCTTGCGAGCGATGCAGTCCCAGTCGTGTCCGGATCGCCGCATCGGTCACCTCCGCCGCAGGCACCTCAATCCGGGGCGAAACCCGGCTGAATAGGATCGCCAGCAACACGCCGCTGATGGCATAGCCGACGATCACCAACCGATACGCGTCAACCGGCGCAGAGCCGGAATCGATGGCGATCTGGGCCAGCCCGCCGCCCGCCAAGGCCCCGGTTGCCGTCGCGAACGATCCAGTTAGCTGGTAGCGGGCGAAGATTGAGGTTCGCCGCTCATTCCCGACGATCTGGCTGAGTGATGCTTGTTCGATCGCGAGGAACGGCCCGACCTCGTTGCCACTTGGGCTGATCACGCCGACCGAGGCGGCCACCAGAATCACGACGTAGACCGGCGTCGCGACGAACACGAGCCCCGCCGCCAGCATCAATCCGGCTCCGGCGACCAGCACCCGCCGTCGCCCAATGCGATCGGCGTGCGTCGTCAGCCAGAGGGACACGGCTCCGTCCCCGAGAAGGGTTAGTGCAAGCAGGAGCCCGATTTCCCCGGGCGACAGGGCGAGGGCCGTTAGATACAGGACCAGCACGACCGACACGAGGCCGTAACCGAACATCCGGATGGCCCGGGTCAGGAAGAGGAGTGCCAGGTCGCCGCCCGCCCCCCTGGCGGGGTCGGACGGCATCAAGCCGTGCGCAGGTGCTCCATGGCCCACCCATACAGGGTGGCAGCCAAGCGCAGCGCCTGCCGGGCGATCATTGCGATGCCTCCTACCTGGTTGTGGGCCCACGCCCCGGCTCGCCGCATGGACACGATGACGGCCTCCGAGCTCCGCCTGTCCCTTCTGAGCCGTAGCTCCGACGCCAGTCCCGACCAAGGCGCCCCTTCGGTATGTCAGGGTGAAGAAGACGGGTCAAAACACGGAGATCGCCTGGTGCCCCAGCGGCTACCACGTCCTGGGTGGCAAGGTCGTCTTGAATGGCTGGAACAGCTCGTATCCCTATCCGCAGGACTGGTATTTCCAGGACACTGGGAAGGTGACGAGTGGCAAGCGGGAGGGTTGGCAGGGAGACCAGATCTACGACAATGACCCGGCACCCGGCTTACGATTACGGTCTCCGCTCGGTGCGTGAGCTAGCAGTCCGCTCCTACCCTTGAATCCTGACCCGCCAGATCGTGTCGGTCGCGAAATTCGCCACCCAGAGGGACCCGAAGGCAACCGCCACCTCGCCGCCGCCGCCAGCCGGGTCTGCCGGGTAGGTCCCGGTTACCCTGCCAGTGGCGGGGTCGATTCGGGCAACTGTGGCGTCTGCGATCCTCATCCACAAGCTCCCAAGTCCGTCGACCGGATTGGCGTCGAAGAACTGGCTCATGCCCTCGTAGCCCGCGATCATGTAGGTCGTGACGCTGCCGGACACGGGGTCGATGCGCAGCAAGCGCGGGTTGTCGGAGCCTTTGAACCAGAGCGCCCCGAAGGCGAACCGGAGCATGGCGCCCGCGCCCGGATCAGGCGTGGAGAGGGTAGCCACCGCAAGCCCGGTCATCGGATCCACCTTCGAGATCGAGCCTCGGCTCGGATCGGGATCGCCGTCGGCGACCCAGATGAAGCCGTCGCCCTCGACGGCCACGACCGGCCACCGTCCGACATGCGTCGTGGCGATCGGTTGGAGTGAGGTCGGGTCGATCCGCAGAAACGTCCCGTCGATTGTCGTCGGCGTACTGGTCCAGACCGACCCATCGACGAACACCGTTTCGATAATGCCCCCCTCGTAGGTTCCCACGACCTGGTTCGTGTCCGGGTCGATCACCGACGTCCTCGTGCCGTCACTGCACGGAGGCACCCACACTCGTCCGAACCCGATGCCCGGCACGCCACATGCCTCCTGGCCGAGATCGATCTGGGCGACGATCCTGTCGCTGTCCGGATCGATCCGGTACAGGTAGGTCCCTCGGTGGGACTCGACCCATACCGACCCGAAGCCGATGGCCAAGCCGCCCGGCGCGTCGCCGTGCTGCACGGCGATTGAGGCGAGGACGCCCGCAGGGAGCGGAGTCTGGGCAGGATTCGACGGCGCACTGGATCGAAGCTCTGCGGACGCCTGTGGCGCCGAGCCCGGCACTGCCGGACTACCTGACGGGTGGGACCCAAGTCCTGGGCCGGAACACGCGACACCAAGGAGCGCGACGACCATGAGCGAAATAGTCATCGACCGAGGCATCATCTCAATCGTCCGTTGGCTACGGCTTGACTCGCAAGATCGTATTGCTGCCGAACGTTGGATACCAGACTGATCCACCGGCGAACGTGAGGCCGCCCTGATCGTCCTGGGTGTCCAGCCGATAGGCATGGCGCACGGCCAGCGTCGTCGGGTCCAACACGGCGAGGGCTCCGCTGTCGTAGCCCACATAGACGGCCGTACTCGTTGCCGCGACCGCGATGGGATCGGTCCCCAGGCCGCCGAGGACCATCCAGGCTGTGACGCAGCCGGTCGTCGGGTCTACCCTGGCGACGCTGGCATTGCTGCCCGCCACGTACAGAGCCTTGTCGCTGGCCGCGATCCCGACTGGCGTCGCTGGAACGGCGACGGCGTTGGTGACCAGGCCGCTCCCGGAATCGGCCTGCTCGACCGTGAGATCGCTATCGCCAGCGAACCAGATCGAGCCGAACGCGGCCAGCAGAAAACCCAGATGCGCGGGGCTGGCAATCACCGTCCGACGCATCTCGGCTCCGGTTGACTGGTCCACCTTGACCAAGGCCATCCCGGCAGCGTCCGTGGTTGTCGCCCACAGGCCATCGGTTGTCAAAGCGAACGGCCCTCCGCCCAGGATCGACACCTTTGCAGCGAGAGGATCGGGGCGGGTCGCGTTCGTCGCGGCGTCGATGTGGATGAACGAGCCGAGACCACCGTCGACCGCGAATGTGAAGGCCCAGGGCCCACCTGCGCCTGGGTTCAGCGGGCCGCTGCTGTCGTGTTGGTGGGTTGGATCGAGCTCCACCGTGGCGACGATCTTCCCCTTCGTGGGATCGATCCGGTCCACGACCGTCCCCCGATGGGCAGACACCCAGACCGAGCCGTCCTCGACGAGGGCGAAGGCGGGGCTGCCTGGAGCCTTGATCGTGGCTTGAATCGTGCCGCCGGGGGCGGCCTGTTCAACGGGTTGGCCGGCGCCGGCTGCCGGCACGGGCGTCGTGCAACGTGGCGATGGAATGGCCTGGGCGGTCGCACCGGCGGGAGTCAATGCCGTCGCAGATGGAGGGGCAGGCGACGCCTGGACAGAGGCGGACGGCTGCAGGGAGACGGTTGGGCCGGCTGATGGGCTGAGCTGGGCCGTGCCTCCGGAGCAGCCCATCAGCGCGAAGAGCGCTGCGGTCATGATCGCCACTGCGCGCTCGTCCAACCGGATATGTTTCTCTGGCCACTGGACCATTCCCTGATCTCTCCTTCGATCTTTCGCCCTGAGGTCTCAGGCTCCTCAGCGGCGACCTCAGCGAACTTGAGGGCGGCCGGTAAACGCGCTGGATAGCCGCTGGTAAACGGCCGTGGTACGTTCGCCCCCTCCGCAGGTCGCGTCTGGGTTACGCAGGTGGGGCGACAGCAGGCTTGGCGATGCCCGATGGTCCTGGTCACGTGGAGTTTTCGGTACTCGGACCGCTCGAGGTCCGAGTCGGTGGCCGCCTGGCGAACACGGGCGGCACCCGCCAACGGGCACTCCTGGCCGTACTCCTTCTTCATGCGAACGAGCTGGTGCCGAGCGAGCGCCTGATCGAGGAAGTCTGGGGCGACGATCCTCCACCAACGGCGCACAAGATGGTCCAGGTCTTCATTTCCCGGCTACGGGCGGCGCTCGAGAGCGATCAACGGCAGGACAGGTTCCTGCTCACGCGGTCGACTGGTTATGTGCTGGCGGTACAGCCCGAAGAGCTCGATCTTGTCCGCTTTCAGGCGCTGGCAGGCGAGGCGCGCTCGGTCATCGAGTTGGACCCCGCGCGAGCGGCCGCCTTGCTTCGATCCGCTCTGGCCCTTTGGCGCGGCGCACCGTTGTCTGATCTTGCGCTCGAGCGTTTCGCGCAATTGGCGATCCCACGGCTCGAAGAGCTTCGCCTCGCCGCCCTCGAAGATCGAATCCGGGCGGACCTCGCGATCGGGCTGGGCGGAGATGGTGTTGGCGAGCTGCTCGACCTCGTCGCCGCCAATCCACTCCGCGAGCGATTCCAGGCGCAGCTCATGCTGGCCCTCTACCGCGCGGGCCGCCAGGCCGAAGCACTCGAGGTATATGGCCGGGCAAGGGCGACACTGGTCCATGATCTCGGCATCGAGCCCGGGCCGGAGCTCCAGCGGCTCCAGGGCGCCGTCCTCCGACAGGAGGCGTGGCTCGACGCGCCCAGCGGAGGAACCCTGACTGGCCGGCCTCCGACCAGCCTTGAGCTCAACTCGGACGTCCGCCACGAACCCCCGACGGGATCACTTCCCGTCCGCCCTCACGTCGCGTTGAGATGGCCCCGGGTCCGGCGCCACGTGCTCGTCACGCTCGCGTTTGCAATCGCAGCCGGACTGGCTGTGGCGCTCGTTGTCGCAGCGAACTCGAACCGTTCGGTCACGAACGTCGGCGCGACTCCGATCCCTAACTCCGTCGCCGTCGTGGATCCCGCGAGCGAGACCTTGGCCGAGGATCTTCAAGTTGGCGCCGCACCGGGACCAATCGCGATTGGCGATGGGTCGGCCTGGATCGGCAACGTCGAAGACCGCACGCTTACCCGGATCGACCTCCAGTCGGGCAAGGTCCTCAAGACGCTGGGGCTGGCCTCCGCCCCGACAAGCCTGGGCACGACCGCGGGCTTGGTCTGGATTGGAAACGGCTTTGCCGGCACGCTTTCCCGAGTTCTCACGGCGTACGACCAGTTGACGTCGCCGATCTTTCCTGGGGCCACCGAAACAGGCATGCTCACATTCGCGGCGACGCCCAACGACCTTTGGGTGGGCCTGCCCGACAAGACGCTACTCCGCCTCGACCCACAGAGCCTGCGTCCGCGTTCGACGTTCCACCTTCCTGGGCGGCCCCGGGCGTTGGCAGTCACCGCCGATGCCGCGTGGTTCATCGACTTCCGCGACGCCACTGTGACCCGGTTCGAGTTCGCGACCGGCGACTCGACGGCGCACGTCATGCTGGACGGCAAAGCCGTCGCGATCACATCCGGCTTTGGCGCAATCTGGGTCTCGACATCGGGCCCGAACCAGCTGCTTCGAATCGATCCAGAGTCCGCACGTACCGTCTCGACGATCGCATTGGGCTTCTCACCCACCGCGATGGTCGCCGATGGCGGCGCCGTCTGGGTGGTGGGCGGACCGACAGGGACGCTTGCGAAGGTCGACCCAAGCGGGCAGTCCCTTGTGACTACGATCGTGATCGGGCGGCCCATCGGTGGCATCGCGATCGCCAATGGTCGGATTTGGCTGACCCTCGATTGATCGACTCCCTGATAGCAGCCGCTGGCCACCATGGGTGCCTGAGCCGAAGAGAGACCTACACTGCCCTTGCTCGCGGCTCGAGGAGCGGACAGGTGTCCGCCTCGGGCACCGCGCAGCGGGAGGAGAAACTCCATGGGCCACGCCAGTTATTCGGTCACGATCAATCGGCCTCCCGAAGATGTCTTCGCGTTCATCGCGGACGGCGTGAGGTGCCCTGAGTGGCGGCCTGGGGTGATCGACGTCAAGAAGATCTCCGGCGAGGGCGTCGGGACGAAGTACGCCCAGGGTGTCAGCGGCCCAATGGGCAGTCGGATTGCCGCCGATTACGAGGTCACGGTCTATGAGCCCAGCAGCCGGCTTGAGTTTCAAACGACCTCGGGCCCAGCCCGGCCCCATGGCCGGTACGACCTCGCCCCGGACGCCGGCGGGACGCGACTGACGTTCTCCCTCGATACGCAGCTGGCTGGGCTGCGCAAGCTGCTGATGGGGTCGATGGTCCAGAAGACGATGGATTCCGAGGTTCACAACCTGGACAACGCGAAACGGATTCTCGAGGCGTAAGGCGAGTCATGACGACAAGTCATGACGACAAGTCATGACAGCGCCCGCGCCGGGGGCCACGCTCCGACCTCAGGAGGCGTCAACGTGGGAGAGACTGGCGATCGCGCGCCCGGATTGGGCGGCCAGGGCTCGGACGAGAAGGACCAGAGACTCTCGGATGCCGACAAGACCCTGTCCGAGATCGATCAGACCCTCTCGAACTCGGACGAGGCGCGTGCTGAGGGAGACCAGGTTGCGGCGGACCACGACCAGGCTGCTGCGGATCGCGTCCAGGCCGAAAGCCCCCCGCCTGATGCCGCCGAAGAGTCGGCTTACCTGAAATCCGGGCAGGAGCGCCACACCCGGTCGATCGCTCGGTCCAGGAATCGGGTCATGCGCCTACGAGCCTCCAACGAGCGGGACGAAACGGCCCTCGAGCGCGATCGGGTCGCCAGCCTGCGGGACGAACCGGCCGAGGCCCCCGCGGCGCCCCCGGACCTCGACGACTAGCGCGTCTGGCCCGCTTACCGCCAGCCAAGCTCCGGCGCCACGAACTTCAGGATGCTCTCGACCGCGTGGGCGTTGTACTCGACGCCGAGCTGGTTCGGGACCGTCAGCAGGAGCGTGTCCGCCGCCTGGATCGCCATGTCCCCGGCGAGCTCCTTGACCAGGACGTCGGGCTCCGCGGCGTACGAACGCCCGAAGATCGCCTTCGTCTGAGCGTCGAGGTAGCCGACCTGGTCCGCCCCCTGGTTGCCCCGACCGAAGTAGGCCCGGTCCCGATCGTCGACCAGCGCGAAGATGCTGCGGCTGACCGAGATCCGTGGCTGGCGCTGGTGGCCGGCCGCATTCCATGCCTCGCGAAACAGCCGGATCTGCTCCGCCTGGAGCTCGTGGAACGGAACACCGGCGTCCTCGGTCAGCAGGGTCGACGACATCAGGTTCATGCCCTGCTGCCCGGTCCATTCCGCGGTCGCGCGCGACCCGGCGCCCCACCAGATCCGATCGCGCAGCCCGGGCGAGTGCGGCTCTGGCCGAAGCAGCCCGGGCGGGTTCGCGAACATCGGCCGTGGGTTCGGCTCGGCGAACCCGGCGCCGCTCAGAGCCTGCAGGAAGACGTCCGTGTGCTGGCGGCCCATGTCGGCGTCGGTCGCGCCTTCCGGCGGCACATACCCGAAGTAGCGGAAGCCATCGATCACCTGCTCGGGCGAGCCGCGGCTGATCCCGAGCTGGAGGCGACCGCCGGCGATGAGGTCGGCGGCACCGGCGTCCTCGACCATGTACAGCGGGTTCTCATAGCGCATGTCGATGACGGCCGTCCCGATCTCGATGCGCTTGGTTCGCGCACCGATCGCCGCGAGCAGCGGGAACGGCGACGCGAGCTGCTGGGCGAAGTGATGGACCCGGAAGTAGGCGCCGTCGGCACCCAGATCCTCGACCGCCTCGGCGAGCTCGATCGACTGGATCAGCGCGTCCGACGCGGAACGGACCTGGGAGTAGGGCGTGGCCGACCAGTGCCCGAACGAGAGAAACCCGATCTTCTTCATGCAGGAATTCTAGGGATGACGGCGCCTACCCATTCCAGGGGGGCGGCACGAGTACCATGCCCAGAATGAATGATCATCGAGCCCAGGAGCTCGTCGCTGCTGAACGGGCGAGGATCGAAGCTGCGCTCGCGGCCTTGACGGTGCAGGCCGAGAGTCCACTCCGGAACCAGCAAGAAGGGGAGTCGGACTCCGGAAGCGAGCTCGCAACCGAGATGGTCGATGAGGCCCTCATCGCCAACTTACAGGCGGAACTCGACGCCGTGACCAGGGCCGAGGCGCGCATTCAGGCCGGAACGTACGGCCGATCAACTGAGAGCGGGGCGGCCATTCCCGATGAGCGGCTCGAGGCCCAACCCCTGGCGGAGCTGACCGTCGACGAACAGCGGCGGGTTGACGCGGACGCACGCTGACGGAGCGCTGGCCCGGCGGCTCGACAGGGCCTGGCCGTAGCCCGGCCTGGGCATTGTTTCGCCCGGTAGGACAAAACACGGGTTTCGACGCTGCCAAGCTATAGGCAGGCCTTGCGCTCGCTCAAAAGCTGCCTGCGCTGAGCGTGGCTCGGGACGACTTGAGGCCCAAGGAGCCGCGAGGAGCTGGTAGCGGGCCCGAAAACGGCCGTTGTGTCCCACTACGATCAACACCGGACATTTGCGCGGCAGTCCTTTGGGCCCAGGCCTCTCAACTAGAGCGCCGCGCCCTAAGGAGTCGGCTGCCAGCGTGCGTAATACGAATAGCCGGTGGTGTCCGAGACGAGGTCCATGGTCCCGGGTCCGATCAGGGTCTGGTTCGAGCCATCGGCGTCCATCAGCCAGAGGTGGCGTTCGCTGAAGTAGAGGATCTTGCCGTCCGAGGTCCAGCTCGGGGCACCCGAACCGGCATCGGACGTCAGCCGCTTGAGGCCGGTGCCGTCAGGGTGGATCGTGTAGATGTCGGGATGATCCGGAACACCCACGTCGTTCCATTGGTGGATTGGCTCGTTGCTGAAGACGATCAGCGAGCCATCAGGCGACCAGCGCGGGTCGCCGGCGGCCACGCCGGTTGTGCTGAGCGAACGGCGGCCCGTGCCGTCGGCGTTGACAACGAACAGCTGGCTCCCGCCGGTGGGCTTGCCGTCGTTGTCCTTGGGCAGCTGGAAATAGGCGAGGCGCTTGCCGTCCGGCGACCACGACGGGCTACCGAGCTCCAGGTTGGGCGGGCCCTGGCGCGTCGATTCAAGGAGGGTGACCTTACCGCTCGCGAGATCGCGGATCCCGAGGGCGCCCGAAGGCGGGTTCTCCACGAGCCGGACAAACGCGATCCGCTTGCCGTCAGGCGAGTACGACGGGAAGAATTCGAGGCACTGATCGGGAGTTCCAGTGCAATCAGTCGAGACGAGCCGCGGGACCGCCCCATCGACGTCGGTCTCGTAGATCAGCACGCGGTCGCTCGACGACGAGAAGACGATATGACGTCCGTCGGGCGACCAATCCGCCGGGCCCTTGTCCATGACCACCTTGTCCTGGACCGGCAGTCCAGGTGCCAGCTCATGGAGACCGCTTCCGTCGGCCCTGATTAGCCACAGGTGGCGCCGGTCGGGGTCCGCGACCTTCGTCCCATCGACCGCGTTGCCGAAGTGCTCGAGGAGGATGTAGCCGGGGCGCACCGTGGCCGCGCTCGGTTGCGGACTGGCGCTCACGATGGCGACGGTGCTCGGGCCGGCGCTCGCCGTCACCGAGCTGGATGCAATGGACGCCGCTGTCGCCGAGCTCGTCGGAGATGTGCCGCCGCAGGCTGCCGCCAGCAGGGCAAGCGTGGCGACCAGGGAACTGACGCGCAGGATCATGGACATGGCCTCCCCTTCGTTAGATGCGGCGACCGCGCCCAGATGGTCGGGTCTAGGCCCGCGGGCGCGGAGAGTTGATGACGGCCTGAGCCGTCCGAGTTCATGAGCTCGATGCGGCCATCCGCCGCGTCGCCACTCGAGGTAGAGGCGTGCAGCACAAGCAGGAAGCGCCCGTCCGGCGACCAGTTCGGCTCTCTCGCCGAATCGACTCGGACCGTTGGCGAACCGCCCGGGTCAACGAGGTACACGAGCCACTGCTGTTCGCCGGACGTTGGCGTCGAGTAGGTCTCGAAGGCCAGCCGCGCGGAACCTGGTGCCCAGTTCAGGTTGAAGACCGTTTCGTCGAGGCCAAGCCCGAGCCATCGGCGGGCCCCGAAATCCGCCGGCAACAGCCAGACCCCGTGGCTGGCCGCGACGGCAATCCAGCGACCATCAGCCGACCAGGCCACATTCGACGCGCCGCCGACCGGGAGCAAGGTCAGGTTGCGTTGATCGGTACCGTCTCGGGCCGCCGTCCAGGCATTGCCGTCACGGAGAAAGGCAAACCGCGACCCGTCCGGAGACCACCAGATCGGGCTCGGGAAGGACCCGACCGGGTGGAGGTTGGAACCATCGGGTCCGCCGACCAGCAACTGGCCGTCGGGCCGCGCAACGGCGAGCGTGTGACCGTCGGGCGACCAGGTGGGATCGCCCGGGATCTCACGGAGACCACTGCCGTCGGGCCGCAGGACGTAGTCGCGCGAGCCGAGGACACCGAGCCACCGTTCGTCAGGCGACCAGACGACGCCAGCCAGGCCGGTGATCTTGTCGACGTTGCTGTTGACCTGGCCATCGCGACGGACGAGCGTCAGGGGTCCGTTCTGGTCGATGACCGCGGCATAGACCGAACCCAACGGCGACCATCCGTAGGTCGATGGAGGCGAGGCGCTGGCGCCGCAGACGTCGGCGATGGACGTGACGAGCCCCGTTGCGCTGGCGATGATTACCGGCTTGCAGCCGTCGTCGCTCTGGGAGACGAGCGTGGGCCACGTGCTGCTCGGGTCAGCGGGATCCGCCGGCCTTGGCGTCGCCTCAGCGAGCGCGGTCGGCGACGCCGTAGGGGCAACGCTCGGCAGTGCCGGCACCTCCCGACCGCCCTCGAGGGTCTGCCAATCGAACTGGCTACCGCCGCGATCGAACAGGTGGGGCGCAGCCCCGATTTGAACGGCGACTGCCTGAACGGCACCATCGAGCGTAGCCTCTCGGACCGTCTGACCTGACCCCTGGCCGACGCTGCTGATGAACCGCAGTCGATCACTTGCGGGGCCCCACGCGAACGCTTCGACGCCGTCGGCCGCGATCGTAAGCTGGGCGCTCCCGTCGGGTTGGGCGATCACGATGCCTGTCGGAGTTGCGCTCTGCTGGGGGACTCGGTCGACCCGGCGAAAGGCGATCCAACGTCCGTCAGGCGACCAGCTTGGCTGATCGGCTTTGCCGGCCTCCACGTTGAGTCGGATCGGCCGTGAACCGTCGGCATTCGCCACGAAGACGTCGCTTACACATAGGGGATCGCCGCCGTGGCAGCCCGGGATGCTTTCGGAGCCCCATCGGATGAACGCGATGTGCAGGGAATCCGGCGACCAGGCAGGCTGGCGTTCTGAGTCGAGCATCCCAGACGGGCCGACGAGCTCAGTCACGTCGCCTGTCGCCACGTCGATCCGGACCAAGGAGTTGCTCTCGCCGCCGTTCGTCCCGCCGGTCGCGGCGATCCAGCGCCCGTTCGGTGACCAGGCCAGCCCATTGATGGCCGGAAATGGGACGGTGCGGATGCTCGTTCCGGTCGCCGGGTCCACGATGCGCAGGTGAGGGTCGACCCCAGCAGTTGTGCCGGGCGGACCATCGAGGACGGCAAGTTGTCGGCCGTCGGGCGACCAGATCGGGTTCGTGCCCCCGATGAAGGTCGCGGCACCAGTAGCTGAATCGATGACGACCGCACCCGACTCGCCATCGACAGCGAGCCGGCCTCCTTCCGGTGACCAGGCGACAGTCAGGAAGGCCACGCCGTCCTGATGGAGGACGACCTCAGGGTCCGAGCCGTCCGGTTTGGCGAGATACACGTCGCCGTTGCTGACATAGGCGAGCAAGCCGGTGGGCAACGGGCTCGGTGGTCGCCGCCCGATGAGCGTCAGCACGAGGACGATTCCGAGGAGCGCCACAAGCACCGCGACGGCGACCCAGGCAGGGACAGACGCGGATCGTGGCCGGAAGAGGGCGAGGCGGCGATCCCAGGCGGAGCGCTGTCGCGTCGCCGCGGTCACGGCCAGGATCTGGGCTTCCAGCCCGTCCACCGATCCCAGCTCGGCGCGCCGCTCGAACGCAGCCTGGATGCGCGCGTCGGTCAGCGGTTCGGTGCGGTTCATCGTCGTTCCACCTCGAGCGCGCGTTCGAGCGATCGCCGCGCGCTGAAGAGTCTGGATTTGACGGTCTTGGCAGGCAGGCCAAGTCGGACCCCGATCTCCTCGAGCGACAGGTGCTCGAAGTGATGCAGCGCCAGGAGCGTCCGGTCGGCCACCGAGAGGCGGTCGAGAGCGTGTGCCAGCACGTCGGCTTCGGCGGACCGGTCGGCGTGCCGGTCCAGAGGCGAGGCGAGCTGGTGGCCCTGTTCCGGCAGGGCCTCGACCGAGATCTCGCGCACGATTCGGCGCCGACGGCCACGAATCGCGGTCCGGCACGTGTTGACCACGATCCGCCCGAACCATGCCCCGAAGCGGTCCGGGTCCCGGAGCTCTGGCAGGTTTCGCCAGACCCGCAGGAAAATCTCCTGGGTCGCGTCGCGCGCGTCGGCCTCGTTGCCCAGGATGGCGAGGGCGGTGCGAAATGTTGGCGTCAGCCGCGCATCGACGAGGACCGCGAAGGCGTCGTGGTCACCGTGTCGGGCGCGTTCCACGAGGGCCGACTCGCCCGCCTGGATCGCCGCTACCGGAAGGATCGTTTCCACGCTCGTTGGGCCGCCTCGCTGTGGCTTGTGCACAGGATGACTCCGGCCGAGTGGCGATGGTTGGTCGCGGCTTTGGCGGATCCGACAAGAAGCGCCGCGACAGAGATGGGGACCGCACGACTCCTGGAGTGCCAGGTAGTCTTTCGAGAATGGATCGAACTCCTCAAGCCCTCCTTGTATCAGGCGTCTACGGCGCAGGGAAGTCAGCGATTGTCGAAGAAATCGCGGACATTCTCGAGGGGCGCGGCGCTGCCTTCGCGGCGGTCGTCTCGACTGGCTCAGCTGGTCGAATGCGCCGGGAGCCCGACACGGCGAGCTTGAGCTCCTGCTCGCCAATCTCGTGACGAACTATCGTGCGGCCGGAGTGCGCCTGTTCGTCCTCGCTTATGCTGTAGCGGACCCAGTGACCCTCGAGGCGCTCCGGACGGTGATGGCGATGCCCGTCAGGGTCGTCAGACTTACGGTTCCGATAGCCGTCATCGAAGAGCGTCTCTCATGGGCACCGACCCGCGGTCGCGTCGATGACCTGGTTCGAGCCCGCGAATGGATCGCCGAGGGTATCGGCGTTGGTCTGGAAGACGCTGAGGTTGAGAACGTGGGGCAACTCAGCGATACGGCCAGCCGCGTCCTTGCTGCGATTGGGTGGGCTTGATTGCCCCGGACTAGACGCCAGCCCGGTACGCGATCACTGCCTTTGTCAGGAACCACGCGCCGGCCGCCACGACAAATCCAGTCAGTCCCAGGTGCAAGCCGGCATGGGCCAAGGCCGTTGACGGATCGGCACCAGGAACCGAACAGAAGAACGACACGATCGTCAGCCGAGGCTCGTCGAGCGCTGGCGTGCCATGTAGCCGATGCCGAGGCTTGCGACGGCCACCGCAAGATGGAGGACGTGGTCCGCAGCGCTCGCTGGCGCGTCTGAGAACAGCCCGAACAACTTGGGATCGACGAGCACGACCACGAACACAACGGCATAGAGCAGCCCGAAACCGATCGTCGCGTTGGCCAGCATTTCGCCCCGAAAGCCCAGGCCGATCCCGAGCGCCAGGAGCCCAGTCACGATATGGATGACGTTATGGGCCGTGTTGACCCTCAGGATCGCATCGGCGTCGGCACTGGCAATCGGATTGCCGGCGATAAAGCCCAGGAGACCGCCTGCTACCAAGGCGACTCCAACCACGATCATCCAGTACCGCGCGGTCGTTACGTTGTCCACTTCACCCTCCATCGGTATTCTCTGCCTGGGGCGCACCGATCTCGCAAATCAGAACGAGTCGGGATTCATACGCTCCAGTCCACGACTGAGATCATCGTCTGCCGGCGACCGTAGCCGTCCATAGCGGCTGGCGTTGATATATGGAGGGGAATGGACGCCAGACCCAGCGCACCTCAGACTCCTGACAGCGAGGCAATCTTGGGTCCCGCCTGCTTCGGCACGCCCCACGTCCCAACAATGGAGGCAGCACGTGAGCGATGATTCCAGTGCCAGCCGCGAGATCCTGCGAGGGGCGTCGGACGGGCTGCTCCTCGCGATCCGCGAGGTCGATGCCAAAGAACGCCAGAAACGTGGCGTGCTACCGGGAGATACGGCATTCGCGCCGTTGGCCCGCGAGGTCACCCTGGCAGCCGAGACCGTTCTCCGGCTCGCCCAGGAGGAGGAAGAGCGTGCGCATCTCACCTCTGGCTCGCCCGCCGGGCACGGCTTACCGACGATTGACGACTCCGCGCCGCGGGCCAACCTGGCAGCGATTCTCGACGAATGGCGTCGGATAGAGCGCGCACTGGCGGGAGCGACGCCCGGATCCGCCGAGGCCGCCCAGCTCATGGACGCCTTCGAGAGTGAGCGTGACCGCTATGCCCGGGCGCTCGACGCGATCAAGCAACACGCTTGAACGATGACGCCGAGATGTGCACCTCGCGATCGGGCTCGGGCTGGGCTGACCGTCCGGTTGGGGTAGTTGCCAGCCCAACGTCGCGCTGCTATAGGACTGCAACATCAGTGCCGGGGCTGTAGTTCGCTGGCGACCGTCCGGACGCCCCATCGTTGTCCCCATGAATGCTCCCCGCCGGCCTGTCCTCGTCGTCAATCCCATCGATGACCGACAGTTTGTGGCCGCGGCCGAGGGCATCCTCGACGAAGGTATCGTCGAGCTGGACGAGTTTCGGGCACGGCTCCACAACGCCTATCCCGATGCACGGGTCCATCCGAGGGAGATTTCGGCCGAGCCGGTTCTCATCTGGTACGTCTATCGCGACGGCCGTTGGGTCAATCCGGCTGGCGCCGAGGGCGGATCAGGTACATCATCGGTAGATGACCAATCCGCGCGACGATCTCAGGGCTACGGAGCAGTCGATCCATCGTGACGCCAAGAAGATCGTCGACCTCGAGGAACGCAAGAGCGAGCTCGATCCGAGCGATCCAGCGGTGGAACGGATCTCTGACCAGGTGCAGAAAACGGCCCAAGCGCTGAGTGACAAGACGGCCGCGGAGCAGGAGCTGGTCGACGAGATCCAGGCACCGGAGCGACGCCGGAAGCGCAACTGATCGGCGGGTCGGCTCCGGGGGATGCTCGCCGAATGCGATCTGACGCTCCGGCCACGGGCGTGCTGCGCGGGGCGGCCTTGGTCGTTGTCGTCGGTCTCGGAACTGGCGCCCTGACCCAGATCGGCCAGAGCGTCCTGCCCGATGGCTGGTCGTCAGCTGCGAACGCGATCTCGCCGTGGTTGCTTGTGGCTTTCCTGGTCGGCTCAACGATGACCGATTTGCCCAGTGCCGCGTTAGCCGGAATCGGAACCCTCTTCCTGGCGGTCGTCGGCTATGACGCCACGATCCTCGCTCGTTATGGCTATGGCCCCGCGCTAGGCCCAACGGTGTTTTGGGGGCTTGCTGCGCTCGCCGGCGGACCCGTATTCGGCGTGGCCGGTCGCTCCTGGCGGACCGGGCCACATCCACAACGAGCGATCGCCCTCGGGTTGCTCGTCGCCCTGGGCGTTGCAGAAGGGCTCTATAACGCCCTCGTCCTGGCCGCCCCGACAACCGGCGCCGTGTTCGCCTTGGTTGGCTTGGCGATGCCAGTGCTCCTGGCACGATCACGGGATGATCGGATCGGCGCCTATGTGGCGGCAATCCCGGCCTTGGGTCTCGCCTCAGTCGGCTACCTGGCGTTCACCTGGCTGAACGGCCTTACCGCCGCCATCTGAGCCCCTAACGCCGGCGACCTGGCGGAACGTGGAGCGTGACCTCGCGGGCCCAGTACCGTCCCCGCGCCATGGCCTCCACGATCGCGTTCGCAAACGATCGGTCCGCAGCCTGGCTTACGATCGTCGAATCGTCAGCCGTCCCAGCTTCGACGGGCACCTTGGCGGCGGCCAACAAGCCCCGACCCTCGCCACTAGCCGCGACGACTTTGCAGTGCCTGAAAGCCTCACGGATGAAGTCGACCGCGTCAGCCTCCAGCGCCCATTCATCCGCGTGCGGACCCGCCGCAACAACCACCCCATCAAACAAGACTGACGAGGTGGTCAGGATCGAGAACGGCGCATCGTGAGCCACGCGGTCGTCGTCACTGACGGCCCCCATCCGAGGCGCGACGAGCTGACCCAGGGCGCCACCCTGGGCGAGCGCTTTCATCACCCGACCGACGCCTCGGTGGTCGAAGCCCTCCTGGACCAGGATTGCGACCTTCTGGGTCGCAATGGCCCCGGGCACGTCCTTGGCCATGCTGAGCGAAGGGGAAACGAAGGCAGGATCTGCAACCTCGCGATGTTGATAGGTGCTTGGGTCGGCATCCGCCGGCACGCTGAGATTCGATGGGGCACCGGTTCCCTTCGGCAAGCGCAGGCCGAGCCCCGCCGCGACGCTCTTGGCCAGGATCGGATCGATCTGGGCGAGATGCCCAACCATCCGTTCCCGGATCGCCGGCTGCTCGACCTTGCCAAGCTCGAAGCACAGGGCCTGGATGATGTGGTCCTGCTCGGGCGCCGATTGGCTTGCGAAGAACATCCGGGCCTGGCTGTAGAAGTCGAGGAAGGACTCGCTCCGAGTGCGCACCTTCGTTCCTTGCTCGGCCTGCGGATAGGACACGAACCCGCCCTCGGCCTGCCTCACCTGGTGCGGATCGTTGTTGCCCAGCGAGTTCGGCTCGTAGCTCACCCTGCCCGCGTTGATCTCCCGGCGGTGGAACCCATCGCGCTGATTGTTGCTGACCGGGCTGACAGCCCGATTGATGGGGATCTCGTGGAAGTTCGGGCCGCCCAGTCGCAGCAGCTGAGTGTCGGTGTAGGAGAACAGTCGACCCTGCAGCAAAGGATCGTTCGAGAAGTCGATGCCCGGCACGATGTTGCCGGTATGGAACGCGACCTGCTCGGTCTCGGCGAAGAAGTTGTCGGGGTTGCGGTCGAGGGTCAGCTTGCCGACCCGCTGCACCGGCACCAGCTCCTCGGGGATCAACTTCGTCGGGTCCAGGAGGTCGAAGCCAAACGAAAACTCGTCCGCCTCTTCGACAATCTGGAGGCCCAGCTCCCATTCGGGAAACTGGCCGGCATCGATTGCGTCCCAGAGGTCGCGTCGATGGAAGTCCGGGTCCTTGCCCGAGATCTTCTGGGCTTCGTCCCACACGACCGAATGCAGGCCGAGGAGTGGCTTCCAATGGAACTTCACGAAGCGCGACGTGCCCCGAGCATCGACGAGGCGGAACGTGTGGACGCCGAAGCCTTCCATCATTCGGAAGCTCCGCGGAAGCGCCCGATCCGACATGACCCACATGATCATGTGCATCGACTCGGGCATCAGCGAGATGAAATCCCAGAAGGTGTCATGGGCTGAAGCTGCCTGTGGAATCTCGCGGTGCGGCTCGGGTTTGACCGCGTGGATCAGGTCCGGGAACTTGATCGCGTCCTGGATGAAGAACACCGGCATGTTGTTCCCGACGAGATCAAAGTTGCCCTCGTCGGTGTAGAACTTCACCGCGAATCCGCGGACGTCGCGAGCCAGGTCGGTCGAGCCCCTCGAGCCGGCAACGGTCGAGAAGCGCACGAAGACCGGCGTCCGGCGCGCCGGGTCAGCGAGGAAGCTCGCCCGGGTGTACCGCTCGAGCGACTCATACACCTGGAAGAAACCGTGCGCCCCGGATCCACGAGCATGGACCACGCGCTCCGGGATTCGCTCGTGATCGAAGTGGGTGATCTTCTCCCGGAGGTGAAAGTCTTCGAGGAGCGAGGGTCCGCGCTCGCCAACCTTGAGCGAGTTCTGGTCGTCGTTGACGGCCACACCCTGGTTGGTGGTGAGCGATGCGCCCGCCGCCGACGTTGTCTCCGCGGCCAACCTGGCCCTATCCGGCAGTTGCGGCCGACTGGGACGCCGAGCTGGAGGGGTGGCGCGCTGCTTGCTGGGCCTCGCGGGCATGGATTTCTCCTCTCGGATCGGATGCGAGACTTGAAGGGCCGAGGCCTATCAGGGGCGTGACCAAAGCCTGCGTGCTTCGCAATCGCCGCCCCCGCTCCCCCAGCGGACCGATGTCTTGCATTGATCTTGCATTGCACCCAGGCCATGTTTGAGCGGCAAGAACTGCGATGCCGTTGCGAGGCAAGTGGCGCCTCCCCGATGCCCGAGGGGCGGCGCTCATCCCTAGCGTTCCGAGTCAGCAGACCCGAATCCAGCCCCGATAGGAGATACCGATGGATGCCCTGGAAGTCCTCAAGCAGCAGCACATCGAAGCGCATTCGGCCTTCGCCAAGATCAAGGCGGCCGGAGCCGCCGACCGGGCCACGAAGTGGACGGCCCTCCAACCGCAACTCGAGATGCACGAGCAGATCGAGGAGGCGTTTGTCTACGATCCGGTGGCCGAGGACGCGTCAGAGGATCCAGTCTTGGCTGGCTGGGAAGACGAGCACGAAGCGCAGGTGGCGGAGGCCAACGAGGTCATCGCCAGGATCGACGCGCTCGATCCAGTCGAAGACGGCTGGCTCCAGCTCGTGAGCACGCTCGGAGCGACTCTCGACGCCCACATCGCTCACGAGGAACAGGACATCTGGCCGCGGATCCGAAAGGCGTGGCCGCAGGTGAAGCTCGATCAGGCCGGCGCCAAGATGGCCGCCGTGAAGACGGCCGTCGAGCACGGAGCAACCATCGAAGATGCGGTCGCCAGGGAGGCAAAACCAGCGTGATCGCGCAGACCACGGCGGACACGGGACCGACTGGGGGTCGAGGGGTGAAACCGCCGTTTTGTCCTACCACGAGCGACGTTGAAGCTGAACGATTGGTCCACCTTGGGCGCGGTGACGATCCATGTCGGGTGCTACCGTTGACCGATCAACTACTTCCAGGGCCGAGGTCAGGACATGGGACTTCACCTAGCTCCTCGTGACATTCCCGTTCGACTCGTGACGGGCGCCTACATCGCCCACAGCGGTCTCGACAAATGGCGCGGTTCCGAGGAACAGGCGACCGGGGTCCACGGGGCCGCTGCCACCGCGTTTCCCGCCCTTCGGTCGATCCCGCCGCGCCGGTTCCTCCGACTGCTCGCTGCCGGCGAGATCGTCACCGGGAGCCTGCTGCTCAATCCGCTGATCTCGAACGAGGTCGCCGGGGCAGCCCTGACCCTCTTCTCCGGTGGCCTCCTTGGGATGTACGCGCGGACGCCGACGATGCACGCGGCAGGATCGATCTGGCCGAGCCGGACGGGCATCGCCCTGAGCAAGGACGTATGGATGCTCGGGATCGGCCTGAGCCTGCTCGCAGACGGGCTGAGCCACCGGGGCGGCCGGGGCCCGTCTGGAGGTGGTGCCGCCTAGCCGCGGCTACCTTCCCCAGCTCCTCCGGCACGGCCCAGCGCCACACAACGCGGTCCGGACCGGCTGACTCGGGCGAGGTGGGAGCCTGCCTGGGAATGGATTCGTCACCCACGGCTGGAGGACGAGCCGGAAGTCAGAGGTGGGCAAGACCGTCGCATACGTCCGGATGACCATTTCCGTGTCAGCCCTTCGACAGGTGCCGCGGGGCTCCGGGCTTACGATGACCAGGCTTGTTACAGCCGCCGGAGTCGACTCGTGATGATGGTCGCTCGATACGCGGAACGCCCGCATTGGTCACGCTTGACAGTGCTCGCGGCGGCGACCCTGGTGGCCGCGGCATGCGGGCAGGGTCCGATCCCGATTGCCTCGCCCTCGCCTTCGGCACCGAGTCCGGCTCAGGCTTCAATCTCGACGGTGCCACCGCACGCCGACCGGATCCGGATCGGAATCGTGAGCCCATATCCATTGCCTGGGGACACGACCGGGACCTCACCCTTCCCCCTCTCGAATGTCATCGATCACCAGGCGGACTCCGAAGCGCTACCGGTGGCCGATATGATCTTTCGCGCCCTGTATCGCTACGACGCGGTGCTCACACCCGTGCCGGACCTGACGACCGAACTGTGTTCCACGAGCTCCGACCTGCTGCAGCTGACCTGTCATCTCGGCAGCGCGCGATTCTCCAACGGCGATCCAGTCACAGCTGAGGATGTGGCCTTCACCTATAACCTCGGCCGATCGGATGTCTGCCCATTTGGACAGCTCACCCAGATCTGCCTTAAGGACTACCTCAAGGCGGCCGACGTCCTTGATCCGTCGACTGTCCGGTTCACGCTCGACCACGTCGACCCGACCTTTGCCTCGCTCCTGCTGCCGAACGTATGGATCGACTCGAAGGCGCTCGTCGAGTCCCAATATCAGGCCTTCCGCAGCGCGGCGGCGGTCCTCGGATCTGCCAGGCTCCGATCAAAGGCGGAGGCGCTCGACGGCGCGCTGGGCAAAGCCAATCCGGACTGTGACGCCCTCCGCCTCGCCGCGGAGCCGCTCGTCACATCCGCCGGCGTGCAGCTGCCCGACAAGGCGTTGTGGAACATTGGCCCCGGCCGCTCGTTCGACACCTGCGCCTGGGCGGGCTGGCTGCGCGACACGCTCTCCACCGCGGCCGACAGCCTCGATGCGACCGGCGTCGACGCAGAAGCGATCGCGTACTCCCTGCTTCCGCTGAACTGGCACCCCGTTGGGTCGGGACTCTGGCAAATGGACGAGGCGGCAACGAAGCCAGGCGAACGGGTCGTTCTGACGCCCTCGCCGACCGCAGATCATCAACCGGCAACGCCGCGTTTCGACTTCGTGTCTTATCCGACGCGCAGGGACGCGGCCGCAGGCTTCCAGGCCAACGAGATTGACTGGCTGTATATCCCCGCCGATTGGGGCGGGGGGGTGGAGCAGGGCGGCGCGGACCTCTACCACCTCGTTCAAGGGTTCGCTGATGTCAAGTTCGCGGAGTACGCCGACCCAACTGGGTTGATGGAGCTCGACCTCAACATTCACAAGGGCGAGCTCTTCGCCGATCCCAACCTGCGTCATGCCCTGGCCCTTTGCATGGACAAGGGCCCGCTGGTCGATGCGGCCACGGACGGCCAGGGAACGCAGGCCGCGACCGTGATTGCGCCCGACTTCTGGCCCGCGAACCCGGAGCTCCAGGTTCCCGAACGGGATGTGGCCGCGGCTCGCAGCCTGATCGAATCCTCGGGCTGGCGCCTGAAGAACGGGGTGTACCAGAAGGACGGCAAGAGTCTTGCCGCCGAGATGTGGGTGGCGGTCGAGCGACCAGAGCGCGTGAAGTTTGCGAATTTGCTCGCCTTCCAATTGAGCGATTGCGGGATCAGGCTCACCGTCCGGTCGGGCAGTGGATCCGTCATCAATGGCGCGATCTACGGCTGGCCCAACGTCCCACCCGGCCGGAAGCAGGCCTTCCAGATGATCATGGCCTTTGGCTTCGCGCCCCTTGATCCGGACCCTTACCTGAGCTACTTCCTTTCAAGCAACGCCGGCTCGGCCGAGAACAAGTACGGCGACGCAAGTGGATACCTAAGTGCCGCTTACGATCAGCTTGTCGTCCAGGCACGCCAAAGCTACGACACGGACAAGCGCGCCCGGCTGTACCGCGAGGCGCAGGCGCTTCTGGCGGCGGACCTGCCCACGATCCCCATCTGGTATCGCCTCAACCGGGTCGCCCTTCGATCGGGCCTTACGACATCGACTGGTTCCCCGTTGGATCTCCGCCAGCCAGGCTGGAACTGGCGGATGGACGAGCTGATCCTGACGACGTCGGGTCAATGAGCGATGAGCGGGTGAACCTCCGCCCACCAGGCGTACAGCTGCTGCCAATCCCCGTCGTCGCGGACCGCCGAACCCATCAGCCCGACACCCTCACCGCCCTCGTAGGTCCAGATGATCGTCGCCGCCCCTGATTGCTGGAAGCACAGGAGGTGTCCCTGAGCAATCTGGGGCACGCTCCAAGCACCGCCTCCAACGGGAGACGCGGAGCAGTCACCGGTCGGGTCCGCATGGGCCCGTACGTAAGCATCGAAGGCGGTGAGCATCACGGCCGTCTGGTCGAACAAGTCGTAGTGCACGGTCGTCGCCCCGGCCCCGGTCGCTAGCGGACAGGTCACGTCCGTCGTGGCGCCGTTGGCGCGTTCGTTCAGCGTCCCTGACCGGCAGGCCACTCGTTCCGCAGGACGCAGGCCCGCCAACCTCGCGACGAGGTTCTGCTCCTCGCTCGTGAGAGCCGAGGACGCCGCGGGCGACGTCGCGGCGCCCGACCCGCTCGCCGTCGGGGAAGCGGGAACGGCCCCGTGGGACGGTGTCGGAACTGGTCCGGCTCCGAGCCCCGAACCGATGATCGCCGCCAGGCCGAGGCCGACGATGGCAATGGTGCTGATCGAAGCCGCCAGCGCGATCCGTCGCATCGACATGGGGCGAGCCGCGCCGCGATCGATCGGATCGGTGGCCGGAGCATCGCCTGGCTCCATCACGCGGAAAAGCGGTATCGGCTCGCCGATCCCCTTCAGGATCGGCGTCCCGCGAGGAACAAATCGGAAGGGCACGAGCGTCCGCGTTAAGGCTCGCACCATCTCGGTGACGATGAGCTCCTCGGCGCCCGCCTGGGAACAAACTCGAGCCGCGATGTTGACCGCGGACCCGACCGGACCCTCGCCCGTGTCGGCCGCCTCGCCGGCGTGGACGCCCACGCCGACCCGGATGGGAGGCGTCGCCGCCGCCGCCCGAGCGACGATGTCCATTCCGCACGAAACGGCTCGGCTGGCCGATGGGAACACCACGAAGAAGCTGTCTCCCTCGGTGCGAATCTCTGCCCCCTCGTAGCGCTCGACGGTCGAACGGACCAGGATCCGATAGCCCGTCAGCAACTCCACGCCAGCATGGTCGCCATGCTGTTCGACGTAGTCGGAGTAGCCTCGCAAGTCCGCGAACAAGAAGCCACGGAACGAGGTCCGGGGCAGGCCCGAGTCGATCACCCGCCCATCTTATGGCCCCCATCGGCGCGATTCGCGCCGACGACCCGAGATCTGGAAGCTGGTCCGGTGGTGAAGTCAGGACCACCAGGACCGAGGGCCCACGCCGCGCTGCATGGCTGCGCGCATGGTGAACGCCGTAGGGATCAGCGCAAGAGCCAGCGCCGCGCGCGGGGCACCGGCCAGGAACAGCCCGATCGTCATCCCGGCTGAGAGGCCGAGCGCAGCGATCAGGGCCTCGTCGGAGAGGTCATCGAGGGCTGCTGACGCGACGCCGAACACGCCACGTGCGCCGCCGACGGCTCCGGGGAGCAGGTCCGCGACCGACCGACCTGCCCCGAGCAGTGTGTCGGTGGCATCGCCGACTCGCTCGCTCAATCGGTAGTCCTGGGGTGGCGCGAGCTTTTTGGTCTTTGCCATTTGGCGTCTCCGATTTGCGAATTTCCGCTGCCTGCACTTTTACGGTGTCCTGGGGCAGGGCGGACGCCCACGGCAGCAATTTTTGTTGCAACGAGGCTGCAGATGGGACCACGGCGAGGATCGGGACTTCCGTTTAGTCGCGCCCGAGCCTACCAGCGGCTACGGTTGGCCTGCGATGATCATTGATCGACTGCCTCGCCGCCTCCGGATCGTCTTCGGGATGCAGGAGCTGGCGCCATCCGACGCCTCCAAGGACCCCGGTCCGCCGCTGCGCGAATTCATTGCCTACGCGGCCGACTGCCAGGTCTCAGGGCAGGTCGCCCTCGAGGCCGGACGG
>JBBSFD010000040.1:0-26937 GCA_038239115.1 Candidatus Limnocylindrales bacterium
AGGTCCCGCTGATCACCTTCGCTTCCACCAGCTTGGGCGCGCGCGTCCTGCTCAGCGCACCCCGCAGCGTGGCCGTGGGCCAGACGATCACCGTCCTGCTCAAGGCGGCCGGGGTCAAGAACCTGGCCGGCTATGAGGGCGTCCTCCGCTTCGACCCGAAGGCCGCCCAGTTCGACAGCCTGAGCCAGCGCTCGATCGCGCTGGCCGGCTCGGGCCGCGACGTCCAGCCACTCGGGCCGGTGGCCGTGCCCGCCGGGGTGGCCTTCGGGCTGTACTCGTGCGCCATCGCCGGCTGCGGCGATGGGCCAGCCGGAGCCAGGAGTCATCCCGGAGCGAGCGGGACCGTGACCCTGGCCAAGCTGACCCTGATCCCGACCACCGCTGGCCGGCTCAGCCTCGCCCTCGGCTCGATGCGCTTCGTCAATGCCTCGGGCAGAGTCCTCCAGCTCAGCCTGCCGGGCAGCATCTCGGTCAAGGTCGGTGGTGGGGGACCGCGCTACGCGGCGCCGGCCTCAACGACGCTGGCCCGGGGCACTGCCCGTCCGGCCGCCTCGGGCGACATCAGCGGCGACGGATTCGTCGGCCCGGCCGACCTGAACCAGGCTGCCATCGCGTGGGGCCTCGACCGTGAGTCGGGCAAGGCCTGCGGCATCGCCGGCGATCCGGCCGACCTCAACCATGATGGCTGCCTGGATGTCCAGGACGTCCAGCTGATCGCAGCGCGCGTGGCGCCAAGAGCCGCGGCCCCGCCCCTGGCCGGCCGCGTCGCGGAGCCGGCTGTCGCCGGCACGTTCACGGTCAACTCCACGGCCGACACCGGCGATAAGGCGCCTGGCGACGGGATCTGCCTGACCTCGGGCGGGGTCTGCACCCTGCGGGCGGCCGTGACCGAAGCCAACCTCCATGCCGGCGCTGACACGATCCTGTTCAACCTCCCCGGCAGCGGCATCCAGACGATCACCATCGGCAGTGCCCTGCCCACGGTGACCGACACGACCGGCGGACTGACGATCGACGGCTACAGCCAGCCCGGCGCTAGCGCCAACACCGACCCGGTCATCGACAACGCGCTGATCCTGGTCCAGGTCACCGCGACCAACCCGAACACCGACGGGATGTTCGTCAGCTCGGCGAACAACGTGGTCCGGGGCCTGGCGATGTACAACCTGCATCGCTCGATCGTGTTCCAGACATCGAGCGCCCACAACAACGCGGTGAGTGGGAGCTTCATCGGCACGGACGCCGCGGGCACCTTCGTGGCCCCCAACTGGATCAGCGGCGGCAACGGGATCATCGTGACCCAGGCCGCCAGCTATACCACCGTGGGCGGCTCGAACCCGGCCGACCGGGACGTCCTGTCGGGCAACGAGGCCAACGGCTTCTCGACCTACAACGAGCAGTCCGACCACAACACCGTCCAGGGCAACCTCATTGGCCTGGCGCCCAACGGCCAGCCCATCCGATCATGCTCGGGCGTCTGCTTCGGCCAGCTCTCACACGGGGTCGACATCAACACGGGCTCGTCCTACAACATCATCGGCGGGACCGGCCCGGGCCAGCGCAACGTGATCTCGAACAACCGCGGCGAAGGCGTCGAGTTCAGCCACAGCAGCACCACCGACAGCAACCAGGCCATCGGCAACTACATCGGCACCGATGTGAGCGGCAACGCCGGTGCGGCCAGCAAGTTCGGTAACGGGCTCAACGGGATCCACCTCGAGGACGGCACCACCGATGACGTCCTGGCCTTCAACGTGATCGCCAACAACGCCCTCCGGGCGGACGGCTCGGAGGTCATGGGCGGGATCGGCATCGAAGGCTTCTACACCTCCGGGATCTCGGTCCACGACAACATGATCGGAGTGGGCCTGGACGGGGTCACGCCCATGCCCAACAGCTTCTTCGGGGTCAACGTCCACTTCAACGCGAGCTGGGTGACCGTCGGCCCGAACAACGTGATCGCCAACAATCCAACCGGAGTCGTCCTCAGCGACCCTACGGACAGCTACAACACCGTCACCCGCAACTCGATCTACAACAACGGGTCGGCGGGCGCGGGCCTGGGCATCCAGCTCCTCAGCCACGCCAACAACTCGATCGTGGCTCCGACCCTCAGCCCGAGTGGCGTGTCGCTCACGGCCGCCAAGGGCAACGCCTGCGCTGGTTGCACCGTCGAGGCGTTCAAGGCCGTGGCCAATCCGGGTGACGCTTCGGCCGGGGCCGCCGGCCAGGGCAAGCTCTTCCTGGGCAGCACCAGCGTGCCGGCCAGCGGCAGCTTCACCGTCGGCTTCAACCAGACGCTCGGCTCGGGCGACCCGGTGACGGCCACGCTGACCGACCTGGCTGGCGACACGTCCCAGTTCAGCACCAACGTGGCAGCCGTCTCGGAGGCGTCGCCCACGCCTCCGCCGACCCCCTTGCCCACACCCACGCCAAGCCTGACGACCTACGCGGCGGACACCTTCAGCCGGACCCTCAGCCAGACCTGGGGCGCAGCGGACCAGGGTGGCAACTACGCCGGCTTCTACTGCACGAACGACGACATGAACACGACCGGCAGTGCGGCCACGGTCCTCCTGCCTGACCCACACAACCCCGAGATCTGCCCCAAGGACAGCACGGTCGACACGAACTACCGAGGCGGCTACCTGACCAACGTCAGTGCCCAGGATGTCGACGTCCGCTTCCGGGTCGCGACCGCGACCCTGGCCACCTCGGACAACATCAACATCGGCTTCGACGTCCGGCGGGTATCGGGCTTCACGTCCTACCGCGGCCAGGTCCGGCTGACCACCGCCAATCAGGTCTGGTTGCAGGCCGACACCGTGCTCAACAACACGATGACGCCGCTCGGGGCCAACACCCGGGCCACCGGCGCCAGCGTCTCGGCCGGCGGCTTCATCTGGGTCCGAGGACAGGTGACCGGCACCAATCCCACGACGATCAGGATGAAGGCCTGGAATTCGGGCTCGCCCGAGCCATCCACCTGGGCGTACACCACGACCGACTCGACCGCGGTCCTCCAGGCGCCGGGCGCGGCCGGCCTGCTGGGCTGGCTGTCGGGCAGCTGGAACCAGGGCCCGATCACGATCAGCTTCGACGACTTCAACGTGACTTCGCCGATCAGCGGCACCGTCCCGGCCGCCCCGGTCGCCAACTTCAGCTCAACGCCGGTCGCGGGCACGCTCGGCGTGAGCTTCACCGACACTTCGACCGGGGGCACGCCGGACACCTGGTCATGGGACTTCGGTGATGGCACCGGCTCGACGTCGGCCAGCCCAAGTCATACCTATCCCGCCGCCGGTTCGTACCAGGTCCGGCTGAGCACGGTCAACAATGGCGGCGCATCGTCCAGGACGAGCACGGTCTCGGTCAGCCCGCTGCCGGGTGTCCCGGTCGCCAGCTTCACCTGGGCCCAGCAGCCCGGCACGCTTGGCGTCCAGTTCAGCGATACCTCCACGAACACGCCGGCGAGCTGGTCCTGGAACTTCGGCGATGGCTCGCCGCTCTCAACAATCCAGAACCCGCTCCATGTGTATGCTGCGGCCGGCCCCTACACGGTCAGCCTGACCGCCGCGAACGGCAGCGGCAGCAACACGAAGTCGAACCCGATCACGGTCTCGAGCCTGCCGGTTCCGGTCGCCAGCTTCACCTACAGCCAGGCGCCTGGAACGCTCCAGTTCAGCTTCAGCGACACGTCCACCAACGGGCCGACCAGCTGGGCCTGGAACTTCGGCGACGGGGCGACCTCGACCAGCCAGAACCCGGTTCACACGTTCGCCTCCGCCGGGACCTACACGGTCGGCCTGACCGCGACGAACGCCAGCGGGCCGTCGGCCCCGGCCAGCCAGTCGGTCACGGCCAGCGCGACCGCCTTCGCCTCGGACTCGTTCAGCCGGTCGGCGGCCAGCGGGACCTGGGGCAGCGCGCCGGTCGGCGGGGCCTACTCGTACGTCGGCAGCCAGGCCGACTTCGCCCTGACCGGTTCCGCCGGCACGGTCAACCTGGGCACCGCCGGGGCGACCCGAGCGGCCTACCTGGCGGTCAGTGCCCAGGACGTCGACCTGACCTACCAGTTCAGCATCAACAAGCTGCCCACCGGGGGCGGCAGCGCCTATGCCTACGGCAGCGTCCGCCGCTCGGCCAGCGCCGACTACCGGATCAAGGCCCGGGTCTTCGGCACCGGCGCGGTCTACCTGTCGGTCAGCCAGTTCTCGGCGGGGGCTGAGACGACGATCGGCAGCGAGGTCCAGGTGCCCGGCCTGACCTACGTCGCCGGCCAGGACCTCAAGGTCCACGCCCAGATCAGCGGGACCGGCCCGGCCACGCTCAAGGCCCGCCTGTGGCTGGCCAGCGGGACTGAGCCGGGCACCTGGCTGGTCAGCCGGACCGATTCGACCGCCGCCCTGCAGGTGGCGGGCAGCGTCGGCCTGCGGGCCTACTCGAGCAGCACCACGACCAACAACCCGATCACGGTGGCGTTCGACAACTTCGTCGCCGCACCGATCACCGTGACCCCGCCGCCCGTGCCGGTGGCCAGCTTCAGCTGGAGCCAGTCGGCCGGCACGCGGACGGTCAACTTCACCGACACCTCGACGAACGGGCCCACCGCCTGGGCCTGGAACTTCGGCGACGGCGCCACCTCGACCAACCAGAATCCAGCCCACACCTACGCCGCGGCGGGCACCTTCACCGTCACCCTGACGGCGTCGAACGCAACCGGTCCGTCGAGCTCGCCCGCGAGCCACGGCGTGACCGTCTCGGAAAGCACGCCCTACGCCGCGGACACGTTCGCCCGTTCGGCGGCCAGCGGCACCTGGGGCAGCGCCCAGACCGGCGGGGCCTACACCTACGTCGGCAGCCAGTCCGACTTCAGCCTGACCGGCACGGCCGGCCGGATCAACCTGCCCAGCGCCGGAGCCAGCCGGGCCGCGTTCCTGGCGGTCAACGCCCAGGACCTCGACCTGACCTACCAGTTCAGCGTCGGCACCCTGCCGGCCGGTGGTGGCAGCGTCTACACGTACGGGACGGTCCGGCATTCGGCCACGGCCGACTACCGGGTCAAGGTCCGGGTCACCGGCACGGGCGCCGTCTACCTGTCCTTCAGCCAGTTCTCGGGCGGGGCCGAGACCGCGATCGGCGCGGAGCTCCTGGTTCCCGGCCTGACCTACGTGGCCGGCACGAACCTGGACGTGCACGCCCAGATCAGCGGGACCAGCCCGACCAGCCTCAACGCCAGGGTCTGGGCCGCCTCCGGATCAGAGCCCGCCACGTGGCAGGTCAGCCGGACCGACTCGACCGCCGGGCTGCAGATCGGCGGCAACGTCGGCCTGCGGGCCTACACCTCGGGCGTGACCACCAATACCCCGATCGCCGTCCTGTTCGACAACTTCCTCGCCAGTCCGATCGCCCCGTAACCCCTCGTCCAGCCAAGCCCCATTCGACGGAGTTGAGTTCGATGACCCCGCGCCGCCATCTTCGACCGCTCGCTTCGGTCCTCGCCAGCGCCGGCCTCCTGGCCGGACTGATCGTGCCGGGCACCAGCCTGGCCGCCGATCCGAGCGCGTCGCCGTCATCGCCTGTCGCGAGCCCGGTGACAAGCTCGCCGTCCACGCCCGTGAGCAGCCCCGCGGCCAGCAGCTCGCCCGAAGCCAGCGCGCCGGCGGCCAGCGCCTCTCCGAGCCCGGCACCTTCCCCGAGCCCAGCCGCCAGCCCGAGCCCAGCCGCCAGCCCGAGCCCAGCGCCCTCCCCGAGCCCGACCGCCAGTTCGAGCCCAACTCCCAGCACCAGCCCTGCGGCGAGCCAGCCGCCCAGCCGGCCCGACGTGCCCGAGATCTTCAACCCGGCCCATAGCGGCCTGTTCTCACCGGCCCTCAGCGGAGTGCTGCCGGCGGGCTTCCAGGAGCAGGTGGCGATTCCCAGCCTGAGCCAGCCGACCGACGTCCAGTTCGCCCCCAACGGGCACGTGTTCGTGACCGAGAAGGACGGCGTGATCCTCGAGTACGACAGCATGGCCGACACGACCCCGACCGTCTTCGCCGACCTTTCGACCGAGGTCATGAACTACTGGGACCGGGGCCTGACCAGCCTGGTCATCGACCCCCAGCTGACCTCGGGCCGGCCCTACCTCTACATCCTGTACGCCTTCGACGCCCCGATCGGCGGGACTGCCCCGACCTATGGTGGGACGAGCCTCCAGGACAGCTGCCCGACCCCGCCCGGTCCGCTCCCGCCCAACACGGGCTGCGTGATCAGCGGCCGCCTGTCGCGCCTGACCGTGTCCAACAACGGCGCCGGCGGGACGATGGTCGCCGGCAGCGAGAAGGTCCTGCTGAACGCCTGGTGCCAGCAGTTCCCCAGCCACACCGCCGATGACGTGGTCATGGGCTCCGACGGCCAGCTGTACGTGACCTCCGGCGACGGCGCCGCCTTCACCACCCGCGACTACGGCCAGTTCGCCAATCCGTGTGGCGATCCGCCCGGTGCTGTCGGCACCAACCTGGCCCTGCCCAACGCGGAGGGCGGCTCGCTGCGGGCCCAGGATGCCCTGACCCCGGGCGATCCCCAGGCCCTGTCCGGGAGCATGATCCGGGTCAACCCGGACACCGGCCTGGCCTCGGCCGGCAACCCCAATGCCTCGAGCTCGGACCCCAGCCTCGCCCGGCTGCTGGCCGACGGCCTGCGCAACCCATTCCGGCTGACCTTCCGACCGGGCACCTCCGAGGCCTGGATCGGGATGGTCGGAGACTCGACCTGGGAATCGGTCATGCGCGACGTGAACCCCACGGCGGGAGTGACCGACTTCGGCTGGCCGTGCTACGAGGGCCCTGCCCTGGGCTCGTTCAACACGCTCAACACGAACATGTGCAAGACCCTCTACAACAACCCCAGCCTGGTCACCAAGCCGTATTACGCCTACAACCACAGCGCATCGGTCGTGACCGGCGACGGCTGCACCACGGGCAGCTCCTCGATCTCGGGCCTGGCCTTCGGCGTCCCGGGCAACTATCCCAGCCACTACACTGGCGGCCTGTTCTTCTCGGACTACAGCCGGAACTGCATCTGGTTCATGCCGGCCGGCTCAAACGGCCTGCCCGACCCAACCAAGGTCGAGACGTTCGAGACGAACGCGACCGGGCCGGTCCAGCTGATCATCGGGCCGGACAAGAACCTGTACTACGCCGACTACGGCGGCTCGATCCGGCGGATCATCTACTCGGCGGTCAATCACACCCCGGTCGCCTCGTTCACCGCCAGCGCAACGTACGGGCCTATCCCACTGTCGATCACGTTCGATGCCAGCGGCTCGAGCGATGCCGACGCGGGCGACACCCTGAGCTACAGCTGGGACCTCAACGGCGACGGCACCTTCGGCGACGCCACCGGCGTCACCGCCTCCAGGACGTACACCACCCGGGGCGAGCAGGGGGTGAGCGTCAAGGTCACCGACAGCCACGGCGCGTCATCGACCTCATCGATCTCGATCTTCCCAGGCGACAGCCCGCCCGTCGTCAACCTCGTATCCCCGGTGAGCACGACCACCTGGAAGGTCGGCGACGTCATCCAGATGACGGCCAGCGCCACCTCGGCAGATGGCACCCTGCCAAACTCGGCCTACGGCTGGCTGATCGTGCTTCATCACTGCTACACCCTGACCAACTGCCACACCCATGACCTGACCGGCTTCATCGGCCCATCGGGCCAGCTCATCGCGCCCGACCACGGCTACCCGTCCTACCTCGATATCGAGGTCACGGTGACCGACAGCGACGGGATGGCCGTGACCAAGACCGTCCTGGTCTATCCCAAGACGGTCAACCTGACCTTCATCACCAACCCTGCCGGCCTGCAGGTCTACGACGGCGACAGCGGCCCGAACGAGACGACGCCGGTCAGCCGGCCGGTGATCATCGGCTCGACGGTGTCCGTCAGCGCGCCCACGCCCCAGACCCTCAACGGGACGGGCTATGTCTTCTCGAGCTGGTCCGACGGCGGTGGCCAGAGCCACGACCTAACTGCTCCGGCCAGCCCGGCCACCTACAGCGCGACCTATACCAGTAGCGGGCCGGTTGGCCTGGCCGCTGACTCCTTCAGCCGGGCAGCAGCGTCCGGCAGCTGGGGCAGCGCAGATGTGGGCGGGGCCTGGACGGTCAGCCCGGCCGGCCAGTTCGCCCTCACCGGGACGGCCGGCACGATCGCCGTGCCCACCCCGGGCAAGAGCGGCACGGCCCTGCTCGCCGCTGCGGCCAGGGACGTCGACGCAACCGTGACGATCGCCGCCGATCGCAACCCGACCGGCAGCGGCCAATACCCGGCTCTGATCCTGCGCCACCAGGCGGCCGGCCAGGAGTACTGGCTGAAGGTGCATGTCGCCGCGACGGGCGCGGTGTTCCTGGCCGCCAGCAGCTGGTCGGGCAGCGCCGAGACCGCCCTCGGTGGCGAGGTCGCCACCGGCCTGACCCAGACGGCCGGCGTGCCGATCAACGTCCGGGTCGAGGTCAATGGAGCGAATCCAACCACGATCACGGCCCGGGCCTGGGCCCAGGGCGCCTCTGAGCCGGCGACCTGGCAGCTGACCCGGACCGACTCGACGGCCGCCCTCCAGGCGTCCGGCCGAGTTGGCCTGCGCGCCACGACCTCGGGCTCGACCACCAATAGCCCGACCCTGTTCAGCTTCGACGGCTACCTCGCCAGCCCGATCGGCGGGACCCCTCCGCCGCCGCCGCCGTCGACGATCGCCACCGACAGCTGGGCGCGGACGGTTGCCAACGGCTGGGGGACCGCCTCGACCGGCGGTGCCTGGACGACGAGCGGCACGAACACGGCCTTCTCGGCCGACGGCAGCACCGGCGTGATCGCCCTGGCCAGCGCCGGCTCCGCCCGGTCCGCCGTCCTCGGCGGTGCCTCGGCCCTGAACATCGATGAGACCTTCACAGTCGCCTCGGACAAGGTCGTGGCCGGCAGCGGGCAGTATGCCTACGCCGTGCTCCGCCACCAGGCGTCCGGGGCCGAGTACTGGGGCAAGATCCACTTCAACGCCAGCGGTGGGATCTACCTCGCCGCCAGTGCCTACAGTGGCTCCGCCGAGACCTCTCTCGGGGCCGAGGTCGCGAGCGGCCTCGTCCGGGTGCCGGGCACCGCGATCAACGTCCGGTTCCAGGTGATCGGCACCAGCCCGACCACGATCCGCGGCCGGGCCTGGGCCGTCGGCACGACCGAGCCGACGACCTGGACAATCACGGCCACCGATTCGACGGCCGCCCTGCAGGCAGCCGGCAGCGTCGGCCTGCGGGCAACGACCTCGAGCACGAGCACCAACATGCCGGTCACCTTCCGCTTCGACAACCTGACCGTCCTCGACCTGGGCTCGGGGGCCACGCCCAGCGTGACCCACGGCCCGGCCACCCCGGTCGCGGACCGGCCCAGCTCAAAGTTGACGGTGCGCACCGCAACCGCGAATTCGGGCCGGCTGGGGCAATTCGCCCGGTAGGATGGTCGACGAACCGCGTCCTGCGCGGGAACCACGGGTGCGCCTGCGCCCACCGAACCTGACTTCACCTGGAGCCCAATCGACATGGAAATCGCGATCGTCGGGGCCGGCTACGTCGGCCTCGTGACCGCCGCTTGCCTGGCCAGCCTCGGTACGACCGTGCGGGTCGTGGAAATGAGCCCGGAGCGGGTGGCCGCCCTCAATGCCGGCGATTCGCCGATCGCCGAACGTGGCCTGGACGACCTGCTGGCCGCCGGGCTGGCCGCCGGCCGCCTGTCGTTCAGCACGGACCCGGCCAGCGTCCACGGCTGCCGCCTGGTGATCGTGGCGGTGGGCACCCTCGATGCAGCCGGCGAGTGGACCGACCGGCTCGTGCGCGAGGTCGTCCTGGGCATCGCCCGCGATCCCGCCGCTCCCCGATCGATCGTGATCCGGAGCACCCTCCTGCCGGGCACCGCGGTCAGCCTGGCCGCCGACGCCAGCGCGATCGATCCCGCCGTCGAGCTCGGCTTCAACCCCGAGTTCACCCGGGAGAGCTCGGCCGTCGACGACTTCCTGCACCCGGATCGGATCGTGATCGGGGTGGCCAGCCCCGGTTCATCGGTGCTCGAGACGGACCTCCGCCGGATGTATGCACCGCTCGAGGCACCCGTCGTGGTGGCCGATCGGACCAGCGCCGAGATGATCAAGATGGCCTCCAACGTCTACCTCGCGACCAAGATCACGTTCGCCAACGAGCTTGGCCGGCTGTGCGAGGCGATCGGCGCCGACGTGGCGGCCGTGGTCGACGGGGTGGGCTTCGACAAGCGCATCGGGCGGGCCTTCCTGTCGCCCGGGCCGGGCTTCGGGGGCTCGTGCCTGCCGTCCCAGGCGCGCGCCCTGCCGGCCCTCGCCGCCGAGCACGGCCTGGAAGGCGGCCTGTTCGCTTCGGTCGACCCCTCGAACGCCGCCCAGGCCGACTGGCTCATTGGCCTCGCCGAGCAGGCTCGCGGCCGCTCGCTCGAGGGTGCAAGGGTCGCCCTGCTGGGCCTGACCTTCAAGGCGGGCACGGGCGACCTGCGTGAGTCGCCGGCCCTCCGGATCGCCCGCGGCTTGGTGGCTCGCGGAGCGCTCGTCCGGGCGTTCGACCCGCTGGCCACGCAGGCTGGGGTGGCCGAGCTGGCCCGCTCGGGCGACCAGGCCGAGGCGGCCGAGTCGGTCCTCGAGGCAGTCCGCGACGCCGAGGTCGTGGTGATCGCGACCGAGTGGCCCGAGTTCCGCGGCCTCGACTGGACGGCCGTCCGCTCGCGCATGGCCGGCGACCTGATCGTCGATGCCCGGCACGTGGTCGACGCGGTGGCGGCTGCGACGGTCGGCCTGCGGGTCGTGGGCGTCGGACATCCGCGTCCGGCCGGCTTGCCCAGCCCGGCCCGGCCGGCCGGCCGGGGCGTCGCCTGATGGCCGGCTGCTGCATCTGGTTCACTGGCCTGTCCGGGGCCGGCAAGTCGACCACGGCGGCCGTGGTCGCCCGGCGCCTGGAGGCCGAGGGCCGGACCGTGACCATCCTCGACGGTGACGTCGTGCGGACCCACCTGTCGCGCGGCCTGGGCTTCAGCAAGGAGGATCGCGACGCCAACGTCCGGCGGATCGGCTTCGTCGCGGCCGAGGTCGTCCGCCACGGCGGGATCGCGATCTGTGCCGCCGTCAGCCCCTATCGCGACGCCCGGGCCGATGTCCGGGCGATGCTCCCGCGCGGCTCGATGTGCGAGGTCTACGTCAGCACCGACCTGGCGACTTGCGAGGAGCGCGATCCGAAGGGCATGTACGCGGCCGCCCGGCGGGGCGAGATCAAGGCCTTCACCGGGGTCGACGATCCCTACGAGCCACCGCTCGATCCGGAGCTCACGATCGAGACGATGACCCGTACGCCCGAGGAGAATGCCGAGCTCGTCCTGGGCTGGCTGCGCCGGCACGACCTGCTCGCCCTATCTCAGCTCTCGCCGGCCGGCGCGCCGATCCGCGCCTGAGCGAGAGATTCGCCGGTGAGCCTCGAACCCTTGTACGTGCTGGGCGGCCAGCAACGCGGCGCCCGGCCGATGTCGGGCGGCCTGGACTGGTACGAGTACGAGCGCGGCCTGATCCTCGAGGTCGACCCGGCCTCCGGCACGGTCGTCCGGCGGGTCGCCTACGAGTCGCCGCCGGGCAGCCGGGTGGCCGAGGACCCGGTCGTCCTGTTCAAGTCGGCCAGCCGGGTCGGGGACACGCTCTATGCCTGCACCCAGACCGAGGTCCTGACCTATCACCTGCCGGATTTCACCCGGCTGGACTACCTCAGCCTGCCTCGCTTCAACGACGTCCACCATGTCCGGCCCACGGCCGATGGCACCTGGCTGGTCGCGATCTCGGGCCTCGACCAGGTGGTCGAAGTCGAGCCCGGCGGGGACGTCCGTCGGGAGTGGTCCGTGGTCGACGGCGAAGGGCTGTGGGACCGCTTCGATCCGGCGGTCGACTATCGCCTGGTCCGGACGACGAAGCCCCATCACGCCCACCCCAACCACGTCTTCCAGCTCGGCGACGAGGTCTGGGCGACGCGCTTCGAGCAGCGCGACGCGATCTCGCTGACCCGACCCGGACGGCGCATCGCGATCGACCTCGAGCGACCCCACGACGGCCTGGTCCACGACGGCCGGGTCTGGTTCACCACGGTCAACGGCAAGGTGGTCGTGGCCGACGCCGCCAGCCTGGCGATCGTCGAGGTGATCGAGCTGGCCGACTTCCAGGCGTCGGCTGAGCCGCTGGGCTGGGCCCGCGGCATCCATATCGACGGCGACGGTGGCCTGTGGGTCGGCTTCTCCAGGATTCGCCCGACCAAGTTCCGCGAGAACGTGGCCTGGCTGGCCCGGGGCTTCAAGAACGTCCGTCCGACCAGGATCGATCGCTACGACCTGGCCACCCGCCGGCTGACCCACTCGATCGACCTCGAGCCGGCCGGCCTGAGCGCCGTGTTCAGCGTCCACTCGGCGGCGACCACCCCCGGCTGAACGGCGCCGATTCCCTCAGTCGGTGCCCTGGCGCACCGCCTGACCCCACTCCACTGCACGCCCATGACCATGGGACCACGGATTCGGGCTCGAACTGACCCCATGGTCGCGGGTCAAATCCGGGCGGGCCGCACCTACGCTGCCGGGGCACTTGTCCCCGTGGAAGAGGAGCGACCCTTTGTCGAATCACGTACAGCGTGCGAGGAGTCACCTGCCGCCCGACCCGAACGCGGCTGTTCGGCGCGAGCTCGCCGGTGACCATCGTCGCCCCGGCCGCCCGTGGGCGGTCCTGCTGACGATCGCTGCTCTCGTCGCGGCCGGCTCCGGCCTGGTCGTGGCCGGACCCGCCGGCCTGCTCGCCGCGGCCTCCAGCCCGACCTGGGTCCAGGACACGAGCTCGAGTCTCGCCTGGTCCGGGCCGTGGAGCACGGTCAAGGTTGCCAGCGCCTCCGGTGGCTCGGTGACCCAGAGCACCTCGGCCGGTGCGACGGTGTCGTTGAGCTATACCGGCTCGTACCTCCGGATCATCGGCCCGACCGGCCGCGGCCGGGGGGTCTTCACGGTCAAGCTCGACGGGGTCACGACCAGCGTGTCGACCCATGCCGATACGACCAGCGCCGGCCAGGTCCTGTTCGCCTCGGCCGGCCAGGCCGGCAACAGCCACACGCTCAAGGTGACCGTCGCCGGCAGCGCCGGCCATCCGCTCGTGAGCCTCGACGCCTTCGTCATCAGCCAGCCGACCGCGGCTCCGGCTCCGACCAGGACCCCGACGCCCACGCCGACTGTGACCCCATCACCGACCGCGGCCAGCTCACCCGATCCGGGCAGCTCGGCCGACCCCACCCCGACGCCGTCCGCCTGGCCGACCCCGGTCCCGACTCCGACGCCCACGCCAACGCCTCTGGCCTCCGGCTCATTTGTGGCGACGAACGGCAACGATGTCAATGACGGCAGCCAGCTCCATCCCTGGAAGACGCTCCAGCATGCGGCCGACACGGCCACCGGCATGGTCTGGGTCCGGGCCGGCACCTATGCCCCGTTCACCCTGCGCCGGAGCGGCCTGACGTTCTCGGGCTATCCGGGCGAGACAGCCAAGGTCAGCAACACCTCGGCCAAGGACATGATCTATGTCTTCAAGGTCAACGGCGCGACCCTCGAGAACCTGTGGGTCCAGGGCGGGGTCCAGGTCGGTGGCTCGGGCTTCGACATCTCGTCGAGCTCGAATGTCGTGATCAAGAACAACACCTTTGACAGCTCGGTCAGCTCCAACCACGGCTTCGGCATCCGGACCTGGTACTCGACCAACGTGACCATCTCCAACAACGACATCTCGCACCAGGCCGCCGGCATCCAGGTCTCGTACACGGCCGGCGGGGTCAAGGTCCTCAACAATTCGATCCACGACAACAACCGGATGATCGTCAACACGACCTCGCCCAGCAACGATGACCACGGTGCGAACGGGGTGATCTTCCTCGAGACGACCGGCGAGACCCTGGCCAGCGGCAACCAGCTGTGGGGCAACCGGGCGCCCAGTCACGACTATGTCTATGACGGCAGTGCGTTCGAGATCTACGGCGCTTCGAACGTTACGATCACGAACAACACGATGTGGAACAACAAGCAGGTCCTGGAGACCGGCACCGACGGCCGGGCATGCAACGACATCACCTTCACCCGCAACGTGGCCTGGTCGGCGACCACGGTCACGGGCTATGCCCGGGGTGTCCTGCTGGCCTGCGCCAGCAACTCGCTGGTGGCCTTCAACAGCCTCGACGGCTTCGACATCTCAGATGTCTCGATCGTCTACAACGCCGGCTACAAGTACCAGGGCTCGCTCAGCGGCCTCAAGGTCGAGGACAACGTCCTGCTCTCCAACGGCGCCCCGATCTATCACCTGGAGACGCCGCCGTCGGGCGTGACCGTCGACCGCAACGACCTGTGGAACCGGGCCGGCGGCAGCCTGGTCTGGGACAAGTCCCACAACGGGACGACCAGCTGGGCCACGTTCCGGAGCTGGTATGGCTACGAGTCGCACGGCATGGACGCCAATCCGATGATCAACAGCACGGGCAGCCACGACTACCACCTCCTGGAGGGCTCGCCGGCGGTCAATGCCGGCTCGGTTATCAGTGGCATCTCGAGCTCGTTCCTGGGCAGCGCGCCCGACCTGGGTGCCTTCGAGAACCGCTGACCGAACGCACCGGAACATGAGCTGACGGCCCCATCCCGGGCCGATTTGCCAGACAACCGGGCTATGCTGCTCGGATGACCTGCTGCGCCGCGCACCGCCGATGAGCCGCCCGTTCCCCTCGGGCGGCCTGGTGGTCCGGCGCCGGCTGAGCGGCCGGCTCGACGACCTGGCGGCCCACCTGCGCGTGCCGATGTACCGGAACGCCTATGCCCTGATGCTCAGCAACGTCCTGACCTCGGGGCTGGGCATCGTCTACTGGGCGCTGGCGGCCCGGATCTACACGGCCGATGCGGTCGGGCGCAACTCGGCCCTGATCTCGTCGATGACCTTCCTGGCCGGGGTCTCGCAGCTCAACCTGCGCTCGGCCCTCAACCGGTTCATCCCGGAGGCCGGCGACCGCACCAGCCGGCTGATCGGCTACGCCTACCTGGCCACCCTGCCCGTGACCGTGGTCGTTGGCATCCTGTTCTTCGCGATCCTGTCGGCGACCTCGCCCGGCTCGGCCCAGGCCCAGATCGCGGCCATGCCCCTGGCCGCGGCCGGCTTCATCGTGGTCACCGCCGCCTGGTCGATCTTCAACATGCAGGACGGCGTGCTGACCGGCCTGCGCCAGGCCCTGATCGTGCCGGTCGAGAACTCGACCTTCTCGATCGTCAAGATCATCCTGCTCGTCGCCTTCAGCGGGCTGGCCGCGTATGGCATCTTCCTGTCGTGGGCGATCCCGACCGTGATCGGCGTCTTCCTGATCAGCCTGATCGTGTTCCGCTGGCTCATCCCGATCCACGTCCGGAATAGCCGGGACGTGGCCCGTCCGCTCGAGCTGGCCCGGATCGTCCGGTTCGTGACCGGCGACTACCTGGGCGCGCTGTGCGTGCTGGCCTACGTCAGCCTGCTGCCGGTCATCGTGATCGACCGGGCCGGCCCGGAGGCGGGTGCCTACTTCTACATCGTGTGGGTCATCGCCACCTCGCTCAACCTGCTGCCCCTGAGCATCACGATCAGCCACACCGTCGAGACGGTCAGCACCAAAGGCGACCCGATTGCCCGAACCCGTGGGGCGCTCCTGCACGCCATGCGCCTGATGATCCCGATCGTGGCCGTGGTCACCATCGGGGCACCCTGGATCCTGGCCATCTTCGGACCGGGCTACGCCGCCAACGGGACCGACCTGCTGCGCCTGCTGGCCCTGTCGGTGATCCCCTATTCGATCAACCTGATCTACTTCAGCCTGGCCCGGATCCGGGCCCGGGTGAGCGGCATCGTGATCGTCCAGGCGATCCTGGCCGTGCTTACCCTGGGCCTGTCCTTCCCATTGCTCGACCGGATGGGCGTGACCGGAATCGGGGTGGCCACCCTGTTCAGCCAGGGCTCGGTCGCGATCGTGCTGCTGGCCACCGAGCTCCGGCCGGTGCTCCGCTCGCGCGGCCAGGGCTACTAGCCAGCGCTCTCAGCCAGGCTCTTAGCCGAGCTGCTCCAGCATCCGCCGGACATCGCGGGCGCTCCGGCAGTGGACCACCTTGGCCCGCAGCGGGGACAGGATCGCGGCCGTGGCGTCGTGTCCGGTGAGCGGCTCGTCGCCCGGCTCGAGCATGGCCGGCTCGATCGACTCGAGGCCGGCCAGGGCGCCGGCATCACGGCCGGCGTAGTAGGCTCGGGTCTCCCGGAGCGAACGGCCCAGGTCGGCCAGGTGATGGAGCTGCTCGCGCGGCCGGATCAGCCCGCGCAGCCCGCGCTGGCGCATCTCGGCGAGGGCCCCTGAGGCGAACCGGCCGATGACCCGCCGAACCGCCGTCGACCACGACACCGAGTCGAGCCAGACGATCACCTCGGCTCGGTCGTAGAGCTCGGCCGTCCAGCCGGTGTAGATCCCCTCGACCACCCAGTGCTCGCCGGCCGCGATGTCGTGGACCTCGGCGATCCGCTCCTCGAGTGGCCGGAGGTGGCCGTCGGCCGGGGCCAGGGCGATCTCGTCGAGGTGGTGGACCGGCAGGTTGCGCCGGGCCGCCAGCTGGCCGGCGATCGTGGTCTTGCCGCTGCCCGAACCGCCCGCCACCAGGATCCGCTGGGCCCGGCCGGGTGCGCTGGGCGTCTCGAGCAGGCTGTCGTACAGGCGCTCGAAGCGGGGCAGCACGGATTCACTCGTGAACAGCTGGATCCTGACCCGGCCGGCCTGGCCGAAGCGCTCGCGCAATGCGGGCTCGGCGATCAGCTCGGCCATCCGTGCAGCGAGCTGGGGGACGTCGCCGGGATCGGTCAGGAAGCCGGTCTCGCCGTCGACCACGATGTCGGTGATCCCGCCGACCGCGCTGCCGATGACGGCCTTGGAGCGGCTCATGGCCTCGAGGCTGACCACGCCCAGGGGCTCCGGCCAGACCGACGGCACGACGCCGAAGAGGCAACGGTCCCAGGCCGACATGACCCCGTCGTGGGGGACGTTCTCGAGCACGGTCACGCCCGCTGGAAACGCCGGCGTGTCGGGCCAGCGCGTCCCGATCAGGACGAGCGGCGGCTTGACTGGCAGCTGCTCGTAGGCCTGCAGCAGGACGTTGATGCCCTTGTGCGCCTGGAGGGCGCCCACGAACAGGATGTAGGGCTCGGCCGGCAGCTGGTCGCCCAGGCTCGATTGGCCGCCGCTCAGCTCCAGGAAGCTGGGGATGACGAAGTCGGGCACGAGCGTGCCCGGCGATTCGCGCGACTCGTGGAGCAGGTCGCGCCGGGTCACCGACTGGACGAACGAGGTGATGCTGTGGGCGCCCACGATCTTGCGGGTGAGCAGGGGCCGGCCGCTGAAGACGCCGGCCACGGCGACCGCCGCCTTCGGCCGGCCGTACTTCTCCGAGGCGCAGCCGAGGCACTTGAGGGGGCTGGGACCGTCGCACGTCTTGCCCTTGTAGAGCATCGTCCGGGTGGCACAGGTGTAGCCGTAGTCGCGGACCGAGATGAGCAGGGGCACGTCCGAGCCGAGCAGGGCCGCGGCGCACGAATAGGCGATCCAGCCGTGGGCGTGGACCAGGTCGGGCTTGAACTTGCGGATCAGCCGGCGCAGCTCGAGGGCCATAACCGGGTCGGGGAACGGCGGATGGTAGCGCCGCTTGGGGTCCCCCGAGAAGCGGGCCGTCCGGGTGGACAGGGCCGACAGCCGATGGAGGGCCACGCCTTCGTCGTCCTCCTCGCGGGGCAGGCCGGCGTGCCACATCGTGGCCACGGCCATCTCGTAGCCCCGGCCATGGAGCTGCTTGCTGAGGATCTCCACCTGGCGCTCGGCGCCGCCGATGAACGGCCGGTAGAAGTCGCTGGCCATCAGGATCCGGCGGCTCATCAGCTCGGCCCCGGGTAGCGCCACAGGAGCGTGGTCCGATACGGCGTGCTGGCACTGGGCTGGTCGAGCCGGTACAGCCGGGCGGTCACGGTCTGGGGGCTCGAGCCGCTGAGGGCCGGCAGGTTGATCGTCTGGAGCGCCTCCTGGCCGGAGGCCAGGTCGATCTCGGAGGTCCGCAGGATCTGGCCCTGGGTCTCGATCTCGAGGCGGTATTGGATCGCGCTGCCCTCCTGGTCCCGAATCCCGACCTGGATCGAGTTGGCGGTCGCGCCATCGAGCATCCACAGCTGGGTGAAGCCCGGCTGGGGCGCCTGGACCGTGCCCAGCACGGCCACGAAGACCGCAGCCACGGTCAGGATCACGGCCAGGGCCAGCAGCTCGGGCCCGAAGCGCTTGGACGCCTCATGCTGGGCGTCGTCCGCGTCGGCTGGGTCGGCGGGGGCAGCGGCCGGCTCGCGCCGGCGCCGGATCGCCGCGACGGCCGTGCACAGCAGGGTGATCGCGCTGACCGCGACGGCCACGGTCAGGTTGGTGATCCCGGCCGGCAGCTGGTTCAGGCCCAGGGCGACCAGGATGACCACGGCGATGCTCATGCCCACGGCGAGGACCGTCCGCTCGGTCCGGCCCAGCGCGGCCCGGTCGGGGATCAGCACGGCCGTCAGGGCGTAGCCCGGCAGGGCAATGACCAGGGGCACGCCGAGCAGGCCCCGGATGAGCGGCGACAGGTCGGTCAGCGCGGCGGCCAGCAGGCCGACCACGGCCAGGATCGTGACGGCGGTCAGGTCGAGGTTGCGTCTCAGCATGGCTACTTCCAGGATGCCCAGACGGAGACGTCGTAGACCTGGATGTCACCGCTGTCGTAGATCCGGTCGACCCCGGCCATGCCTGGCACCTTGGGTCCGCCGTCCCATTTGTCGAGGCGGTCCTGATGGGCTTGAATCTGGGCCCGCTGGGTCGGCCCAGGGCCCGAGCCGGGTGGCCCGGCTACCCTGGCTGGCGGGGCCTGGTCGGGGTCGGTCAGGTCGACCGCCCCACCGTTTCGGTTCACCTCGCCGCGTTCCACGTAGATCCCCGAGGCGGGCAGGCCGGCAAAGATCCGCCGGTCGAAGACCACGTATCGGACGTTGCCGTCGAAGGCCACCGCCTGCTCACTCGAGCCCAGGTTGGGCGTGATGATCAGGGCCTTCGAATCGACCGAGACACAGTTCGTGTTGGCCTCGTTGAGCAGCGCCAGGTTGGGACACGAGCTCAAGGCGGCCGACTGGTTGTTGTCGATGTAGGTGTTGCCGTAGCCGGTCACGGCCTGCTGCAGGCCGTAGGTCCCCTGCAGGAGGCGCTGGCTGCGGTCGGCCACCTCGCGATTGTTCGGTCCGATCTCGTCCAGCGACCATTCCGCGGCCGCGATGCCCTCGGCGTCCACGGAGCGCGAATCGGCCGAGATCACGAACGGGCCGGGGAAGCGCCCCCAGATCGGCCAGCCGATCAGGAAGCCGCCGATGACCATGACCGTCGCCGCCCCGGCCAGGACGCCCATTCGGGGGATCGATGGCACGCCCCGCAGCCACAGCTCCGAGACGCCCAGGGCCACGATGAAGCCGATCGCCAGGAACAGGAACTCCGAGCTCCGATTGGCCGTCTCGGCACCGTCCGGGGTCAGGCGCAGGACGAGCGTGGCTGGGTACAGCAGCGCAGCCAGGGCCAGGGTCACGATCAGGGCCTCGCGCCGGTGGGCTCGATAGACCCGGATCAGCCCGATCAGCAGGCCGATCAGGACGAAGGCCACCGCGGCGAAGCTGGTTACCCGCTCCCACAGCGGGGCCACGCCGCCGTTGCCCGACGTGAACAGGGTCCGCGGCACGGACTGCAGGGTCAGCAGGCTGATCCCGTTGGAGATTGCCCGGCCGATCACCGGGCCGAGATAGGCCAGGACGGGGATGGCCACGGTCAGGGTCCACAGCGCCACCGCCGCGATCGCGATGATCGCCAGGTCGGCCGGCGCGGGCCCGTCCTCGCGTCCCTTGCGAGTGAGCCAGGCCACGATCGTCCAGACCGTCAGGAAGCCGGCCAGGGCCACCGAGGTGACGTGATGGGTCACCGTGATCGCACAGATCGCCACGATGGCCAGCACGGTCAGGCTTCGCCGCAGCGATCGATCGGCCGGATTCCCGAACGCGGCCAGGCCCGACCGGGCCGCGGCGACCATCAGGACCATCATCGCCAGGGGCAGGGCCAGCGACTCGTAGGCCACCTGGCCGCCGAAGAAGATGAAGTTGGGATTGGCCATGTACAGCAGGGCTGCGAAGCTGGCCAGTCTCGACGAGCGGCCGACCAGCTCGAAGAAGACATAGATGCTCAGGACCAGGACCAGCCGGGCCGCGCCCAGGATGATGATCCCGCTGGGAAACGCGCCCAGCCCGCTGACGTCGGCGAGCGAGGCGGTCACCCCTTGCAGGCCGGGATAGTAGGTCGTGGTAGGCAGGAGCGGGTTGCGCGTGAACAGGTGGTTCGAGGCGATCGCGTCGAGAATGTTGCGCAGCTGGATGAACTCGTCCGAGAACGTGAACGCCAGCGGGTCGTGCAGGACCTTGACCAGGTAGAGCGCCCCGCCCAGGATCATGATCAGGCCGATCCGCTCGCTCCGACGCGGCTCGGGCCGAAGCAGCCGGAGGGCATTCGGGGCGATGACCAGGGCCAGGCCCGGGTAGTACAGCAGCTCGAAGTTGTCCAGGTTGAAGCGGCTCAGGGTGTTGCCCGCGGCGACCAGCAGCAGGCCCAGCGCGGTCAGGCAGGCCAGCCTCGGCAGCCAGCCGAGCCCGTCACCGGTCGGCCGAAACGAATCAGTGCTGGCGGTCATCGATTGGTCACGCGGCGGCCGGTGCCTCGGGACCCAGTTCGGCCGTGGGCGCGACGGCTCGATAGACGTCGAGCACCCGGCCGGCCGTGCCGTCCCAGCTGGGCACGGTCCAGCGGCGGGGATCGCCCAGGCCGGCCGCGTCGAGCCGCCCGCGATCATCGGCCGCGGCCAATATCGCCGCGGCGACCTGGGCGGGCTCCGAATCGACCGGAACCAGGCGAATGGCACCGGCCGGCAGCAGCGCGGCGACCTCGCGGTGGGCGGCCAGGTCGGTCGCGACCACGCCCGCCCCGGCCACGGCGGCTTCGAGCAGGGTCAGCCCGAACGCCTCGTGCAGGGACAGGCTGACGAAGACGTCGGCAGCACGGAATTGCTGGAGCAGCTGGTCGCGGGTCAGGGAACCCGTGAGGGTCATCCGGTCTTCGACTCCGAGAGTGTGCAGCTCGTCCTGGAGGCCGGCACGGGCTGGGCCATCGCCTACGACGACGACCCGGATCGCGCTGGGCAGCGACGAAACCGACTTGGCGAGCAAGTCTAGGCGCTTGTACGCCTCGAGCCGACCGACCGAAAGTACGAGCGTACCGGGACCGTTCGGGGTGCGAGCGACGGCCAGCAATTCGTCCACGTCGACCCCGTTGTGGACCACGGTCGTGGGCACGCCCGGGCCGAAGTCGCGCCAGATCAGGTCCTGCTCCGAGGCCGACACGCAGATCACCCGCCTGGCGGCGTGCACGATCCGTGCCCCGAGCAGCTTGTAGGGCACGTGCATGGCCGCCCGGAGGGGCGTGTGACCGGTGCCGTGGTAGTGGGGCGTGAGCACGAACGGAACGCGCCGCCGGCGGGCGGCGATGGCCGCCGCCAGGGCCAGCGGGGTGTGATACGAGTGGCCGTGGATCAGGGCATAGCGCCCGGCATTGGCCATGATCCAGCGGGCCAGCCCGGGCGACACGAAGAAGACGCCATCGTTTGCGATCGTGCGGAAGCGCCGAACGGCGATTCCATCGACGGTCTCGACCGGCTCGAGCAGCCCGGTCGGATCGGTCGTGATCACCTCGACGGCGACGCCCCGGCGGGTCAGGCCGTGGGCCAGCTCCTCGACGTGACGCTCCACTCCGCCGATCGCCGGCGGGTAGCGCGGGCTGACCAGGCCGACCACCCCGGACTCAGCCACCGGCGGCCCCAATCAGGGCAAAGAGCTCGTCGTAGCGGTCGAGGGTGCGGCCCCACGAATGGGGATCCTGGTAGGCCACCCCGCGCATCACCGGCAGGCGCTGGATCGCTTCGGCCAGGGCCGCCGGAGCGTGGGCCGGGACCAGGATCGCGCCGTCGTAGCCGGCCACCGCCGCGGGCAGCCCCCCGACCTCGGTGATGACCAGGGGCAGGCCGTGGCTCATCGCGGTATGTGCCGGGCCGCTGGCCGACGAGCGGTGGTAGGGCAGCACCACGGCATCGGCCGCGGCGAACCAGGCCGCGACCTCGTCGTCGTGGACGTAGCGATTGACGACCGTGATCCGGTCCCGGTACGGGCTGCGCTCGATGAGCTCGAAGGGCAGGGTCCAGCCCTCCCAGGTCTCGCCGACCACGGTCAGCCAGTAGCCCTCGATCGCCTCGGCCGGCACGGCGTTGAAGGCCTCGACCAGGTCCTCCAGGCCCTTGAACGGACGGACGACCCCGAAGTAGAGCAGGTTGAGCGCCTCGGCCGGTGCCTCGCGGACCGAGGTCGCGCCGGTCGACGCGGGGGCCACCCGATGATGGTCGTACGGTCCGTGGGGGATGACGGCCACCGGGCGGCCGCCCAGCCGGTAGCGACCCTGGAGGGTGGCCAGGTCCGACTCGGAGTGGATCACGTAGCCCGCCGCCAGGCGGACGAAGATCGGGGCAACGGCATTGACGTATTGACGGGCGAATGGGATGGCATCCTCGCCGGTGTCCAGGATCTCGTGGAACTCGATCACGACCCGGCTGCCCAGCAGCCGCCCGATCACGGTCAGGGCCAGGTAGCTGTGCAGCACGGTTCCCGTCCACCACTGGAAGACGATCACTGTCGGCCGGCGTCGGACCAGGCTGAACAGCGCCCCGAGCAGGCTCGGCAGCCAGAACCAGTCGACTCCGTCGTGGACGGCGATCGCCGGCTCGTACTCCAGCCGGGTTAGCGCGGCCCCAACTCGCGCTCGGCCGGGGTAGAAGCGCGCCGGCAGGAGCCGCCGCATCGTGATGACGCTGACCCGATGCCGGCTGGCAAAGGCGTTGGCCAGCCGGATCGTGTAGTAGCTCATGCCACTCAGGAACCGGGTGCCCGCGCCGACCACGGTGATCGCCATCGGCCGGCCGGCCGGTCTCGTGCGCATTCCCGTGGATCCCCCTTCCGGAGCGAGGTGACGGACGGCGGATGATGCCGGGACAACGGGCCGATCCTACCGGTCAGCGGCCACTCTCGCCCGCCCAGCCCCACCTGTCCAGCCCCGGGGGCTCGAACGGGTGCCCAACGGCAACGTTCGGGAGGCATCTCGCGGGCCCGATTCAGTGCGCCTCCCAGCGGCCGAGGTCGGGCGCCCGTCCGAGGTAGCCGTCGGTCACGCCGGGCAGGATGACCCCGGCATCGACTGTGGGCGAACCCTCGGCTGGCACGCGCTCGGCGCCGCTCTCCGGATCGAACAGGGGATCGAGGTTCAAGCCGCTGGCCTCGAGGCCGGTCCAGCGCCGGAACGTCGTCCAGCTCGACGTCGAGCCCCGGCCGTCGAGCCAGGCGATCGAGCCGCCGGAGCGATTCCAGGCCAGGTCGCGGTCGATCGTCACGCTCGCCGGCAGGTTGGAGAGGTGGTAGACTGGTGGCCCGTCGGACACCAGGACGTTGTTCGTGACCACCAGCCCGTCGACCGATCCGAGGTGGAGGTTGGCCGGGTCCTGGACGACGGACACGGCCGACACGTCGAAGCCGTCGAGGGTGTTGTTGGCCACCAGCGAGTCGCCGGCGCAGGCGATGATCAAGCCGCGGGTCCAGCCCGGCGCGGACGAGGCGGCCCAGGCCAGGTTGCGCACGAAGGTCAGGTTGCGACAGGGCAGCGACCCGTTCGAGCCCGTTTCCAGGACGTCCTTGTTGTCCCACGCGACGTTGTCCGAGATGGTCACGTCGCTGGCCGCGTAGACCTCGAACGCGCCGCCGTCCTGGCCATAGTCATCGCTCGGTGCCCGGTTGGCCCACACCTGGTTGCCCGTTGCCAGGGTCGCTCCGGTCGTCTTCAGGAACGAGATCCCGACCGCGCCGTGGTCGTCGCCATAGACGTCGGGCGTGTTGACGATCATCCGGTCATTGCCATGGACGAGGTTGCCGGCGACGACGACCCCACTCGCCGCGTACGAAACCTGGATGCCGGTGTCGTTGCCGTAGACGTCGTTGCCGGTGATCCGGACGTCCGTCGAGTTCCAGGTCCGCACCCCATAGCTGCGGTTGTTGCGCAGGACGTCGTCCTCGACCTGGACGTTCGAGCTCGAGGCGACGAGCACACCCGAGCCGCCGACCCCGGGCGCGTCCTCGACCACGACATCGCGGATCGCGCCGGAGGTCACGTTCATGAAGCGGATGAGGTCGGTCGCCCCGCCGCTGATGACGGCCCGCTCGGCTGGGTAGCCGACCAGGCTCAGGCCCGACCGCCGGATCGTGACTCCTCCGGCAAACGTCCCGCCGCGCAGGTAGATCGTGCCGGTCGCGTGCTCGACGGCATGCTCGATCGTTTGCCAGGGCGCCCCGAGCGTGCCCGGATTCGCGTCGTTGCCGTCCGGGGCCACGAACCGGTCCGCCGGAGCGAAGCCCGGGTTGCCTGGGTTGGACGGCGGGCCGGGCACGATCGGCGCAACTGGGCCGATCGGTCCGATTCGTCCGGCCGGTCCGACCGCATCGACGGGCTTGGTCAACGCCGGGGCCAGCAGCCCGGTCGAGCCGAGGACCAGCGCGGCGACCAGCGCACCAAACGCGGTCCGGCGGCGTCCGACGGCGGGCGTGAGCAACCTGTTATTCATCTGGGCTCCCTGGGCGGGCACGCCGCTCGGGCAGGTCCACCGGCGGAGCGAAGCTCAGGCTAGCGCTCGGCTCTTGGCCGGCGCTTAGCCGACGGTTGACTGGCGGTTGCCAGCGAGACGGCACGGCGCGGCGGGTCGCTCGGTCGCGGCCTCGCCGACCTCAGCACCAGTTGTCAGAGGCAACCGCCTCCAGGGCAAAGAGCCGATCTCGGAGGCCAGGAGCGGCAACCGCCCTCGACGGCAGCGTGCCGGTCCACCGGCCAAGGGGCGCGCGAGCGGCGGCCGGGCCCCGAGCCTGGGAACGCGACAACTTGGTCCAGGGACCCGTCCTAACCACGAATCCAGGTGCCGAAACCGGCCCCGAATCGTCCCGCCGGACGGCCTTCGCCAGGTCCGTTAACCTAGGACCAGCAGGTCCCTACTCCGTAGCCCACCAGACTCCAGACAGCCTCCCTGAACCCCACTGGCAAGGTCGTCTGACTGTTGCGTCCGCGCACCATTGGAACGGCCGAATGGGTGGTTCGGGCATTGACGGTGTAGGACCTTGGTACTAGTTTCAGGACCTGCCCAGCACCCCTCGTCCGGTCGTCAATTTGCCTCTTCATCTCCGACCGGCGGAGCCATTTCATCTCTCGTTTTCGGGGATCCAGATGCCCACCATTTCCGTCGTCGTTCCAGCCATGAACGAGGCCCAAAACCTCGCCCACGTGCTGCCGCGGATTCCCCGCGAAGTGCACGAGGTCATCCTTGTCGATGGCCACTCCCACGACGACACGATCGCCGTCGCCCAGCGCCTCTTGCCTGGCATCCGGATCGTCCAGCAGCAGGGCCGCGGCAAGGGTGCCGCCCTCCGGACCGGCTTCGCGGTCGCGTCCGGCGACATCATCGTCATGATCGACGCTGACGGCTCGACCGCGCCCGAGGAGATCCCGGCCTTCGTCCGGGCCCTGACCGACGGTGCCGACTACGCCAAGGGCTCACGTTTCATGGCCGGCGGCGGCACGTCCGACATGCCCCTCCACCGCAAGCTCGGCAACATGGGCTTCGTGTACCTCGTCCGCCTGTTCTTCGGCGGCAAGTACACCGACCTGTGCTATGGCTACAACGCCTTCTGGTCCCGGGTCGTCCCGATCCTCGAGCTCGACCGCGATGGCTTCGAGATCGAGACCGAGATGAACATCCGGGTCCTCCGCCGCGGCCTGGTCGTGGCCGAAGTGCCCAGCTACGAGTCCGAGCGGGTCTACGGCGTCGGCCGGCTGCGCACCTTGCCCGACGGCTGGCGCGTCCTCAAGACGATCTTCCGCGAGCGCTTCCGAAGCCCGCTTGGCCCGGTCATCCGGCCCGCTCCGGCGGCCCTCGCCGGGGTCGGGGCACCGGTCATGGCCGAGCGCCCGTCGCGCTTCCCGATGGCCTTCGAGATCCTCCGCGGCGAAGTGGCCCCGGAGGTCCAGGCCCTGGCCGAGGAGCACGACTCGCGGCCCGTCTCGGCGGTCGCCGGGCGGGACTAGCCGGCCGGGGCTGGATCGCGAATAAACCGGGGGATCCCGCCTAAATTCGGCACATCGGCCCCTGTTTCCGCCGAATCACAATGAATTCGTTGCCTGCCGACAACGCAATTCTTTGGCATACTTCCTACCAGCGGCCCCGCATCGTCACCCCAGGCCGATGCGCGCAGCCGTCCTCCAGCGTTCCCGCCTCCTCATCGACGCGGGTTCTGGTAGAGAGGAGCGACCAGTGTCGTTGGTTCCAAGAGGCGCCCAGAGGGCGTCAGTCGAGCGGAGCCGAATATTCGGCGTCCGATCCGCAGTCGCCGCCGCGCTGCTCGCCGGTCCGGTCCTTCTCGCCGGGCCCGCCCTCGCGCCGGCCGTCGCATCTTCGCTGACCGCGAACGTTGGACTTGGGGTGGCCGGGACCGCCATCCAGGCCGCGAGCGGGAGTGCCACCGCCCCAGCTACCTCCATCACCGCGGCCACAACAGCCAGGACCGCATCACCGGCGGCATCGTTCGCCAGTGCCAACAGCCAGCCCGCCACGACGACTCCG
>JBBSFD010000041.1:0-26009 GCA_038239115.1 Candidatus Limnocylindrales bacterium
CCCCGATCACTGGGTAGCCGTGGTCAGCCCGGCCGGATCCTGTTCGAGATGGGTGGCATTCCCCAGACGGAGGCCCTCGAGGCCATGCGCCTGGCCAGCCACAAGCTGCCGGTCGCCACCCACGTGGTCGTGCGCGAAGGTTCCGAGCTGGAGGCAACCGATGGACATCGATAAGGTCCGCGAGCTGTCCGACCCGGAGCTCGAGCTGGCCCTGCGCCAGGCCAAGCAGGACCTGTGGCAGGCTCGCTTCGCCCTGACCACCCGCCAGCTCAAGGACTACTCAACCATTCCCCAGACCCGCCATACGATCGCGCGGATCCTGACCGTCCAGAACGAGCGCAAGCTCGGTCGAACGGCTTGACGGAGATCACGCGATGACAGGAGCACCGGTGAACGCCAAGCGGAAGACGAAGGTCGGCCGCGTCGTCAGCGACAAGATGGACAAGACGATCGTCGTGTCCGTCGAGCGCCTGGCGCGCCATCGCCTTTACAAGCGGGTGATCCGCTTGAGCACCAAGTTCAAGGCCCACGACGAGGCCAACCTGGCCCATGTCGGCGACACGGTCCTGATCGAGGAATCCCGGCCGCTGTCGGCGACCAAGCGCTGGCGCCTGGTCGAGATCTTGGCCGCGGCCGGCGATCACGGCGGCGACAGCGTGATCGTCGAGGAAGAGGCCACGACCGAGGCGATCCACGCCGCGGCCCATCCCGGCCGGCATCACGATGACGAGCCGGCGGAGGCCGAGGCGTGATCCAGGAATCCACCCGTCTGAAGGTCGCCGACAATACCGGCGCGCGGACGATCGAGTGCATCCGGATCATGGGTCGCTCGCGCAAGCGGACCGCCGGCATCGGTGACGTGATCGTGGCCGCCGTCAAGCAGGCGATCCCCAACGCCGCCGTCAAGAAGGGCGACGTGGTCCGGGCCGTGATCGTGCGCACCTCGAAGGAATACGGCCGGCCCGATGGCAGCTATATCCGCTTCGACGAGAACGCTGCCGTCCTGATCAACAACCAGGGCAATCCTCGCGGCACCCGGATCTTCGGACCGGTGGCGCGCGAGCTGCGCGACCGCAACTACATGAAGATCGTGTCGCTCGCCCCGGAGGTGCTGTGATGGCCGTCGTCACCCGCCCGACCGGCACCAAGGTGCCCGACATCCGCAAGGGCGACACCGTGGTCGTGATCCTGGGCAAGGACGCCGGCAAGTCGGGCGTCGTCGAGCGGGTCATCCGCAACCAGCAGGGCTGGGCCAAGACCAAGAGCCGCGGTGGTGGATCGTGGCGCAACGCCGGGCCGCTGTCCGAGGTTGCCGTCGTGGTCACCGGCGTGAACATCGCCAAGCGCCACACCAAGCCCCGGCCGCCCAGCAACATGTCCGACCGGACCGCGGCCGGCCAGACCGGCGGGATCCTCGAGATTGCCCAGCCCCTGCCGCTGGGCAAGGTCATGATCGTGTGCCCCGAGTGCCACGAGCCGACCCGGATCGGCCACGAGGTGCTGGTCAGCGGCGAGCGCGTCCGGACCTGCAAGCGGGGCCACCGGCTCGAGGTGAAGGGCTGATGGCCGGACGCCTGCACGAGCGCTACAAGGCCGAGGTCATCCCCGCCCTGACCAAGCAGTTCGAGTACAGCAACCCGAACGAGGTCCCCCGGCTGGCCAAGATCGTGATCAACATCGGCCTGGGCGAAGCCCTGACCAATGCCAAGGCGATCGATGCCGCGACCGGCGACCTGGCCACGATCACCGGCCAGAAACCGATCGTCACCCGGGCTCGCCGCTCGATTGCCCAGTTCCGCCTGCGGGAGGGCAATCCGATCGGGGCCAAGGTCACCCTGCGGGGCGACCGAATGTGGGACTTCCTGGACCGGTTGGTGACCCTGTCACTGCCCCGCATCCGGGACTTCCGGGGCATCCCGGCCAAGTCGTTCGACGGCCGGGGCAACTATTCACTCGGCCTCCGGGAGCAGCTTGCCTTCCCGGAAATCGACTACGACAAGGTTGACCGTCTCCGCGGGCTGGAGATCAGCATCATCACGACGGCAAAGACCGACGAGGAATCGAAGCGAATGCTCGAGCTCCTCGGCATGCCTTTCGCCGGCTAGGCGCGGGGAGGAATCAGATGGCCAAGAAATCACTCATCGCCAAGGCCAAGCGGCCGCCCAAGCACAAGGTCTCCGGCTACCACCGCTGCTTCGTGTGCGGCCGGCCGCGAGCCTACATGCGCCGCTTCGCGCTGTGCCGGATCTGCTTCCGGGAGCGAGCGCTCCTGGGCCAGCTGCCCGGCGTGACGAAGTCGAGCTGGTAGGACACCGATGAACATCTCTGATCCAATCGCCGACATGCTCACCCGGATTCGCAATGCGTCCCGGGCGCGCCACACCGAGGTCATCGTCCCGGCCTCCCGGACCAAGCGCGAGATCGCCCGCATCCTCAAGGCCGAAGGCTTCATCGCCGAGGTCGCCGAGGACCAGGACGGCACGCTCACCGTCCTCCGCTTGCAGCTCAAGTACGTCGACGGCAAGGTGCCGGTCGTGTCGGGCCTCAAGCGGATCAGCAAGCCCGGCCTGCGCGTCTACGCCCGCAAGACGGACATCCCGCGGGTATTGGGCGGCCTGGGCATCGTCATCGTCAGCACCAGCCAGGGGATCATGACCGGCGCGCAGGCCCGCAAGGCCGAGCTCGGCGGCGAAGTCCTCGCCTACGTCTGGTAGGGGAGGGAACGCATGTCCAGAATTGGTCGCCTGCCCATTGCCGTCCCAGCCGGGGTGACGGTCACCCTCGACGGCCGCTCGATCACCGTGGTCGGTCCGCGCGGCACGCTCAGCCGTGACCTCCATCCGGACATGGCGGTGAGCGAGACGGACGGCACGCTCCATGTCGATCGGCCGACCGAGTCGAAGACCCACAAGCAGCTCCATGGCCTGACTCGGACCCTCGTCTCGAACATGGTCGAAGGAGTGACCGCGGGCTACCGCAAGGGCCTCGAGATCACCGGCGTCGGCTATCGTGCGACGCTCAACGGCCGCAAGCTGACCCTCAACCTGGGCTACAGCCATCCGATCGAGATCGATCCGCCCAGCGGAATCAGCTTCGAGGTCGAGAACCCCACCCGCCTGGCCGTGGTCGGCATCGACAAGGAGCTCGTCGGCCAGATCGCGGCCAAGGTCCGTTCGATGCGCAAGCCCGAGCCGTACAAGGGCAAGGGCGTCCGGTATGCCGGTGAGGTCGTCCGCCGCAAGGCAGGCAAGGCCGGCAAGATCGGCGGAAAGAAGTAAGCCCGATGAAGGAACTCTCATGACCCAGGTTGCCGGCCGCAGCGCGGCGCGTCAGAAGCGCCACGACCGGATCCGCCTTACCCTCGCGGGCTCCGAGGCGCGTCCGCGCCTGGCCGTGTTCCGCAGCCTCAACCACATCTATGCCCAGGTGATCGACGACGCGTCCGGCCGGACGCTCGCCACCGCCTCGACCGTCGAGAAGGAGTTCAAGGGCTCCAAGTCGACCAAGTCCGAGGAGGCCAAGCGAGTCGGCAAGATGGTCGCCGAGCGTGCCCGTTCCGCCGGCGTCGAGCACGTCGTCTTCGATCGGGCCGGGTTCCGGTACCACGGACGGATCAAGTCGCTCGCCGACGCCGCCCGCGAGGCCGGCCTGGACTTCTGATCAAAGGAGCAACAAGTGGCCCGGATCGACCCCAACAAGCTCACGCTCGAGGAGCGTGTCGTCCAGATCAATCGCGTGGCGAAGGTGGTCAAGGGTGGCCGTCGCTTCAGCTTCAGCGCGATCGTCGTCGTCGGCGATGGCGCCGGCCATGTCGGGGTCGGTCTGGGCAAGGCCGGCGAGGTGCCCGAGTCGATTCGCAAGGGCGTCGAGGATGCCAAGAAGAACCTGATCAAGATCCCGATGGTCGGGACCACGATCCCCCACGAAGTGCGGGTCGAGTACTCGGCCGCCCGGGTCATGCTCAAGCCGGCCTCCCAGGGCACTGGGGTCATCGCCGGTGGGGCCGTCCGGGCCGTGGTCGAGGCGGCCGGCATCCGGGACATCCTGGCCAAGGTCCACGGCTCGACCAACCCGGTCAACGTGACCCGGGCCACGATCAACGCCCTGGCTTCGCTCCATTCGGCGGCTGAGATCTCGGCCCGCCGGGGCGTCCGGGTCCGCCTGTCGATCCCAGGCCAGCCGGTGATGGAGGGCAGCGATGCCCGCTAGGCTGCGCGTCACCCAGGTCAAGAGCACGATCAGTCACATCGAGCGGAATCGCGCCACGGTTCGCGCCCTCGGCCTGCACCGGATCGGTGACACCGTCGAGGTTCCGGACAATCCGGCGACCCGCGGCATGGTCCGCCAGGTCCGTTTCCTCGTCCAGGTCGAGGAGCTGCCCGAGGCCGGCCTCGAGGAGAAGGCATGAAGCTCCACGATCTCCGCCCGGCGACGGGCGCCCACCACCCGCGCAAACGCGTCGGGCGGGGGATCGCCGCCGGCGGCGGCAAGACCGCGGGCCGCGGCACGAAGGGCCAGAAGGCCCGCGCCGGCGCCGCCATCCCGGCCTGGTTCGAAGGCGGCCAGACGCCGCTCCAGATGCGCATTCCCAAGCTGCACGGCTTCAAGAACCGCTTCCGAGTCGAGTACGAGGTGGTCAACCTGGGCCGCATCGCCGCCCTGGTCGACGCGGGCATCTTCGAGCCGGGCGAGCTGCCCGGCGGCAAGAAGGCGGCCAAGCCCGCGGGCAAGGCCGCCGGTCCCGCCGCGATCACGATCAACCAGGAGATCCTGCGGGCCGCCGGCCTGGTCTCGACCCTGAAGAAGCCACTCAAGGTCCTCGGCAACGGCGACCTGTCGGTGGCCCTGTTCGTCGTGGCCGATGCCTTCAGCCGGAGCGCGATCAGCAAGATCGAGGCAGCCGGCGGCACGGTCCAGGTCCTGGAAGTGCCGCGCGAACCGCTGGCCGCCCTGGGCCTCGATGGTCCGGCCGGCGAGGACAAGGCGGTCGGGGCTGATCACACCGGCCACGATCACGCCGCGTCCGAGGCGGCCGAAGCCGCGCCGAGCGTGGCCGAGGCACCGGCGGCACCCCAAGCTCTGGTCGACGACCAGGCCGACGCGCCCGCCGCGAAGGCTCCGGCGACCCCGGCCCCGAAGGCCAAGGCCGCACCGGTCAAGGCCACGACCAAGGCCGCGAGCAAGGCCACCGCCAAGGCTCCGGCCAAGGCCGCGGCCAAGACGAGCGCGACCAAGGCCAGCGCCCCGACGGCCCCAGCGACCAAGGCCAGCGCGCCCAAGGTGGCTGCCAAGGTAACTGCGAAGGCCAATCCCAAGGCCAAGCCGGCCACCCGCAAGAGCCCGGCCAAGCCGTCCGACGCTCCCAGCGGAGACGCCTGACCGATGTTCGAATCCCTGCTCAACGCCTTCCGTGCACCGGATATCCGGCGCCGGATTCTGTTCGTCGCCGGGATCCTGATCATCTTCCGGCTGCTGTCCCACGTGCCCGTGCCGGGCGCCAACGCGGCCTCGCTCCAGTCGCTGTTCAGCGGCAACCAGCTCCTCGGCCTGCTCGACCTGTTCTCGGGCGGCGGCCTGTCCCGCTTCTCGATCGTCGGCCTGGGGGTCAACCCGTACATCAACGCCTCGATCATCATCCAGCTGATGACCGGGGTCATCCCGCGCCTCCAGATGCTCAGCCGCGAGGGCGAGTACGGGCGCAACAAGATCAATCAGTACACCCGCTACCTGGCCGTGCCCCTGGCCATGCTCCAGTCGTACGGCTTCCTGGCTGTCCTGCACAACTCGAGCCCGCCGGTCCTGACCGGCTCGTTCGGCCTGAACGACATCGGCACGCTGACCCAGATGGTCGCCCTGACCACCGGCTCGATCATGCTCATGTGGCTGGGCGAGCTGATCACCGAGAAGGGCATTGGCAACGGCATCAGCTTCATCATCTTTGCCGGCATCGTCGGACGGGTGCCCAGCGCCCTGCAGGCCTTCCTGGCCAACCCGGACATCGCGGCCTTCATCGCCTTCGCGGTGGTCGGCCTGGTCGCGGTCGCCGTGATCGTGTACATCCAGGAGGGCCAGCGCCGGATCCCGGTCCAGTACGCCAGCCGGGTGCGTGGCCGGCGGATGTACCAGGGGGCATCCACCTTCCTGCCCCTGCGGGTCAACCAGGCCGGCGTGATCCCGATCATCTTCGCCGTCAGCATCCTGCTCTTCCCGACCCAGATCGCCTCGTACTTCACGACATCCAAGGTGGACTTCGTGGCCAGCATCTCGCAGGGGATCGTGCGGGTGATGGATCCCCAGGGGTTGCTCTACGTCCTGCTCTACTTCGTGCTGACCTTCGGCTTCACCTACTTCTACACGGCCTTCACGTTCAAACCCGATGAGACCGCCGAGCAGCTGCGCAAGAACGGCGGGTTCATCCCGGGCATCCGGCCGGGCCGGCCGACCGAGGAGTACCTGCGCCGGGTGGTCAACCGGATCACGATCGCGGGCGCCTTCTTCCTGGCCATCGTGGCCGTCTCGCCGACGCTCCTCGGGGCGGTCTTCAAGAGCCTGGGCGGGCTGACCCTGGGTGGCACCAGCCTGCTGATCGTGGTCAGCGTCGTGGTCGAGACGATGAAACAGATCGAGGCCCAGCTGATGATGCGCAACTACGAAGGCTTCATCCGGTGAGCTTCGTGGTCCTGCTGGGCGCCCCAGGCGCCGGCAAGGGCACCCAGGCACCGATCCTGGCCAGGCGCGTGGGCGTCCCCCACGTCGCCTCCGGAGACCTGTTCCGGTCGGCGGTCAAGGAAGGCTCGGCGATCGGCCTCGAGGCGCGCCGCTACATGGAGCGCGGCCAGCTCGTGCCCGACGAGATCACGGTCAAGATGCTCCTCGACCGGCTGGCCCAGCCCGATGCGGCCGAGGGCGCGATCCTGGACGGCTTTCCGCGCAACCTGGCCCAGGCCGGGATCCTGACCGAAACCCTGGCCGAGCGTGGCAGCGCGGTGGCCGCCGCCCTCGAGATCGACGTGCCCGAGGCCGACCTGGTCCGGCGCCTGTCGGGCCGCTGGATCTGCCAGGCCAACGGGCACGTCTATAACGAGACCAGCCACCCGCCCCGCATCCCGGGCAAGTGCGACCTGGACGATTCGCCCCTGATCCAGCGCGATGATGACCGGCGCGAGACGGTCGTGGCCCGCCTGACGGTCCAGCTGAATGACCTGGCCAAGGTGGTCGGCTACTACCGCGAGCAGGGCCTCCTGCGCATGATCGACGGCCGCCAGTCCGTCGACGAGGTGACCGAGGCCCTCCTGGCCGCCGTCGGGCGACTGCCGGCCTGATGGCGATCACCCTCAAGTCGGCCGCCGAGATCGAGACCATGCGCCGGGCCGGGCGGGTCGTGGCGGAAGTCCTGGCCCTCGTCGAATCGGAGCTCAAGCCGGGCGTCAGCACGGCCCACCTCGATGCCCTGGCCGAGGCCCACATCCGGCGCAGCGGGGGCGTGCCGTCGTTCAAGGGCTACCCCGGGGTGAACCCACGAAAGCCCTTCCCGGGCAGCATCTGCGTCTCGATCGACGCCGAGATCGTGCATGGCATCCCGGGCGATCGAACCATCCGTGACGGCCAGCTCGTGTCGATCGATGCCGGCGCGATCGTCGACGGCTGGCACGGCGACGGGGCTCGCAGCTTCTTCGTGGGCGAGCCGCCCGAACCGGTCCGCGAGCTGATCGATGCCACCCGCCTTGCGATGATGGCCGGCATCGCCGCTGCCCAGCCGGGCAACCGGATCGAGGACATCGGGGCGGCCGTCGAGGACGTGGCCAGGCCGCACGGCTACGGCGTGATCCGCCAGTTCGTCGGCCACGGCATCGGACGGGCGATGCACGAGGATCCGCAGGTCCCCAACTACCGCACCCAGCGAGCCACCCGCCGGATCGAAGCCGGGCTGTGCCTGGCCATCGAGCCCATGTTCACCCTGGGCTCGTACGAGGCCGCCATGCTCCCCGACGACTGGACGATCGTGACCCGGGACGGGTCGCTGGCCGCCCACTTCGAGCACACCATCGCGATCACCGAGCGCGGCCCGGAGATCCTGACCACCGTCTGACCTATCGGGCGGTTGCCGGATGGGTCGACATTTGATATCCTCACCGTTCGTGTGCCAGCCCATCGGGGCCGACATTCCATGCGAGAAAGGGAAACCGACCGCCCGTGGCCAAGAAGGACGCGATCGAAGTTGAAGGAACGGTCATCGAGCCGCTCCCGAACACGATGTTCGCCGTCGAACTGGAGAATGGCCATCGGGTCCTGGCCCATATCAGCGGCAAGCTGCGGATGAACTTCATTCGAATCCTGCCGGGCGATCGGGTCAGGGTGGAGCTCTCGCCCTACGACCTTACCCGCGGTCGGATCACCTACCGCCTCAAGTAGCGCCTGTTTTTCACTCGATCGAGGAAGCGTTGAAAGTTCGAGCGTCCGTCAAGACCCGCTGCGACCACTGCAAGGTGATTCGCCGCCACGGGACCGTGATGGTCATCTGCACCGCCAATCCCAAGCACAAGCAGCGGCAGGGGTAGTCGATGGCACGCATTGCCGGCGTTGATATCCCGCGCGAGAAGCGGGTCGAGATCGCCCTGACCTACATCTTCGGCCTGGGCCTGCCCACCAGCCAGAAGATCCTCGCCCAGGCCAACATCAACCCCGACACCCGGGTCCGCGACCTCACCGAGGAGCAGGTCAACCGGCTGCGCGAGATCATCGACCGGCGCTACAAGGTCGAAGGCGACCTGCGCCGCGAAGTCGCCCTCAACATCAAGCGCCTGATCGAGATCGGCTCGTATCGCGGCAGCCGCCACCGGCGCAACCTGCCGGCTCGCGGCCAGCGAACGAAAACGAATGCACGCCAGCGGCGCGGACCGAAGAAGACAGTCGGCGTTCGCCGGAAGAAGTAAGGGGAACCCAGCCCAGCCATGGCCGACCGCAAGCGTGCCGTAAAGGTCCGTCGCAAGGAGCGCAAGAACGTGCCCCAGGGGCACGTCCATATCCAGGCGACGTTCAACAACACGATCATCACGATCACCGACCTGGGTGGGGCCGTGATCAGCTGGGGCTCGGCCGGCATTGCCGGATTCAAGGGCTCGCGCAAGAGCACGCCGTACGCCGCGGCACTCTCGGCCGAGGGCGCCGCTCGCCGCGCGATGGAGCACGGCATGCGCCAGGTCGAGGTCTTCGTCAAGGGCCCCGGGGCCGGCCGGGAGCAAGCGATCCGCTCGCTCCAGGCCGCCGGACTCGAGGTGAGCGCCATCACCGACGTCACGCCCATCCCCCACAACGGCTGCCGCGCCCCCAAGCGACGCCGGGTCTAGGTCAGGAATCGATGGCTCGTTACACCGGCTCTGTCTGTCGTCAATGCCGTCGGGAGGGCATGAAGCTCTTCCTCAAGGGCTCGCGCTGCTACTCCAAGAAGTGCGCCTTCGAGCGGCGTCCCACGCCGCCCGGCCAGCACGGCGTCCGCCGCCGCAAGGTGGGCGAGTACGGCATGCAGCTGCGCGAGAAGCAGAAGGTCCGGCGCGTCTACGCCGTCCTCGAGCGGCAGTTCAAGAACTACTTCGACGCGGCCGAGTCGCGCCCCGGGGTGACCGGCGAGAACCTCCTCCGGCTGCTCGAGCTGCGCCTCGACAACATCGTCTTCCGGATGGGCTTCGCGCCCTCCCGGGCGGCTTCCCGCCAGCTGGTCAACCACGGCCACTTCGCCGTCAACGGCCGGCCCACCGACATCGCCTCCCATCACCTGCGCCCGGGCGACCGGGTCGAGGTCCGCGAGTCGCACACCGGCCGCGAGCCGTTCAAGGTGGCCAAGGAGACCCTCCGATCGCATCAGCCACCGGAGTGGCTGAGCGTCGACCCGGCCAAGCTGGCCGGCACCGTCATCGACCAGCCCCGGCGCGACCAGATGCCGCTCGACCTGAACGAGCAGCTCGTGGTCGAGTACTACTCGAGGTAAGCCCCAGACCATGATCGAACTCGAGAGCCCTCAGATCGAGCCTGTCGAGGAGCTCGGCACCTTCGCCAAGTACGAGGCAGGACCACTGCCGGCCGGCTACGGGGTCACCCTCGGCAATGCCCTCCGGCGCGTCCTCCTGTCGTCGCTCGAAGGTGCCGCCGTCACCTCGATCCAGATCCGCGACGTGTACCAGGAATTCTCGACGATCCCGGGGGTCAAGGAAGACGTCACCCAGATCGTGCTCAACGTCAAGAAGCTCCGCCTGAAGAGCTTCGCCGCCCACCCGGTCCAGCTCAAGCTGGTCAAGAGCGGGGCGGGCGCCGTGACCGCCGCCGATATCGTCGAGTCGGCCGATGTCGAGATCGTCAATCCGGAGCAGATCCTGATGACCCTCGACACCGACGACGTGACGATCGAGCTCGACCTGACGGTCGAGCGGGGCGTCGGCTACCTGGCCGCCGAGCGATCCGAGTCCCTGCCGATCGGAGTGATCGCGGTCGACGCGATCTTCACCCCGGTGCGCAAGGTCAACTACTGGGTCGAGCCCACCCGGGTCGGCCAGATCACCAACTACGACAAGCTGACCATGGAGATCGAGACCGACGGCTCGATCACTCCCGAGGAGGCCCTGTCGCGCTCGGCCGACATCCTCGTCCGCCAGTTCTCGCTGTTCGCCAACATCGGCCTGGCGGCCGTGCCCGGGGCGGGCAACGGCACCAGCACGCAGCTCCCTCCGAACATGCTCGACATGCCGATCGAGGAGCTCGACCTGCCGATGCGGGCGTACAACTCGCTCAAGCGCAACAACATCGTCAAGGTCGGCCAGCTGCTGCAGCTGTCCGACGACGATCTCCTGCGGATGCGCAACTTCGGGCGCAAGTCCCTCGACGAGATGAAGGAGCGCCTGCGCATGCGCGGCTTCGTCATCCCCGATACCGAGCCGTCGGACGAGCCGTTCGACGATGAAGACGGCGAGGAAGGCTGAGCCATGGCCCACCGGATCGACGGTCGCAAGCTCTCGCGCAAGCAGGGCCCACGGCTGGCCCTGTTCAAGAACATGACCGTGTCGGTCCTGCGCTACGAGAAGATCCAGACTACCGAGGCCAAGGCCAAGGAGATCCGGCCCCGCGTCGAGCGGGTGATCACCCTGGCCAAGCGGGGCGACCTGGCCGCCCGCCGGCAGGTCATCGCCGAATTCCCCAACGAGCCGCTCGTCGTGGACAAGCTGTTCGATGAGATCGCCCCCAAGTACGCCGACCGCACCTCGGGCTATACCCGGATCGTGCGCATCGGCCGGCGCCTCGGCGACTCTGCCGAGATCGTCCAGCTCGAGCTCGTCTAGGACGGATTCGAGGGTGAGCGCTCGAGAGGGCGCGCCCGTGCGCTATCGCGCCCGGGTCGAATATGACGGAACGGACTTCGCCGGTTTCCAGGTCCAACCAGGAAAGCGGACAGTCCAGGGAGAACTCGAAGCCGCGTTGGCCAAGCTCGAGCCGCAGGGTTCGGGCCGGGTCGATGGGGCCGGTCGAACGGATGCCGGGGTGCACGCCTCCGGGCAGGTGATCGCATTCACCTACTCGGGGACACTCAGTGCCACCCGCCTGGAACGCTCGATCGAGGCGTTGCTGCCAGCGGATCTCGCCATCAGTGGCGTCCGACGGGTGGCCGACGAGTTTCACCCTCGCTACGCGGCGCGCTACCGGGAGTATCGCTACACCGTCTGGAACGGGCCGCATCGACCGCTCATCGAGCGCTATGCGCTCGGCGTGCGGACGCCACTTGATGACGCCGCGATGGAGCGGGCTGGGTCGGTCTTCGTTGGCCGGCACGACTTCTCTGCCTTCGGGGCGCCGGACCGCCAGCCGGTCCGGACCGTGCATTCGGTCCGGGTCCGTCGGTCGGGTCGGGTCGTGACGATCGACGTCCGGGCCGACGCCTTCCTGCGGGGGATGGTGCGCCGGATAGTGGCCGTCCTGTTGAAGGTCGGCCAGGGCAAGATGGATCAAGCCGCGGTCGCGGCGGCGCTCGGCGCCGGGCGGCCGGCCCTCGCCGGAGCAGCGGCTGCGGCGCAGGGATTGTGCCTGCGACGCGTCGCCCTGGGACGAGCCCAGGGGCGGCCGGTGCAGGAATTGAATGGAGAGCTCGGAGCATCATGACCGCGAAGACCTACACGCCTCGAGAGAGCGAGATCGACCGGCGCTGGTACGTCGTCGATGCGGCGGACGAGACCCTCGGCCGCCTCGCATCGCGGGTCGCCCATGTCCTCGTCGGCAAGCACAAGCCGACCTATGCTCCGCACCTCGACTCGGGCGACCACGTGATCATCCTCAACGCGGCCCGGATCTCGGTCAGCCGCGACAAGCTCGACTCCAAGATCTACGCCCGCCACAGTGGCCATCCCCAAGGCTTCAAGGAAGAGACCCTCGGCCACCTCCTCGAGCGCCGGCCGGAAGAGGTCATCCGGCGGGCCGTCAAGGGGATGCTCCCGCACAACCGCCTCGGCGCCCAGCAGCTGCGCAAGCTGAAGGTCTACGCCGGCTCGGATCATCCGCATCAGGCCCAGCGGCCTGAGCCGCTGGCCTGACGGAGGAACCGCCTTTCATGTCGACCCCTGCCTTCTACTACGGGACGGGCCGCCGCAAGACGGCGGTGGCCCGGGTCCGCCTGCTGCCCGGTGAGGGCGAGATCGTCGTCAACGGCCGGACCATGGATCAGCACTTCGGCAACGCCGTCAACGAGTCCGACGTCCGGATGCCGTTCCGGGTGACCGGGACCGACGGCCGCTTCAACACGATGGTCAAGGTCGAGGGCGGCGGCGTCACCGGCCAGGCCGGCGCCATCCGCCACGGCATCGCCCGGGCCCTCCTCCAGCTCGATGAGGCGCACCGCCTATCGCTCCGCCAGGCCGGCCTCCTTACCCGCGACCCGCGGATGAAGGAGCGCAAGAAGTACGGCCTGAAGCGAGCGCGCAAGGCGCCCCAGTACACGAAGCGCTAGGCAGCGCGGCGCGGCGCGCCAGGGGACGCCAGCAGAATGTCGACCGAGAGCTCGCTGCGAGGTCGCGATCTGCTGAGCGTGGCAGACCTGTCCCGGCCCGAGGTCGAACGTCTGTTTGACCTCGCGGCCGAGCTCAAGGCCGAGTTCGCCGACGATCGCCGCCACGGCCAGGCCCGGCTGGCGGGGCGGACCCTGGCGATGCTCTTCCAGAAGCCCAGCCTGCGGACCAGGGTCACCTTCGAGGCGGGCACCGCCCAGCTCGGCGGGTCGGCCATCTACCTAACCAACGACGTCGTCCTGGGCGCGCGCGAAAACGTGCGCGACGTGGCCCGCAACCTCGAGCGCTTCGTCGATGCGATCGTGGTCCGGACCGGACCCCACGAGGTGGCCGTCGAGCTGGCCGCCCAGGCCCGCATCCCGGTCATCAATGGCCTGACCCTGCGCGAGCATCCCTGCCAGGCCCTGGCCGACCTGTTCTCGATCCGGGAGCGCCTGGGCAGCTTCGACGGGCTCGTCCTGGCCTTCGTCGGCGACGGCAACAACGTGTACCACTCGCTGGCCCTGCTGGGGGCGATCCTGGGCATCGAGGTCCGCCTGGCCCACCCGGCCGGCTACGCCCCCAATCCCCGGATCGTCGAGCGGGCCGAGGCCCTGGCGGCCGCCAGTGGCGGGCGGCTGTCCTTCAGCCAGGACCCCGCTGAGGTGGTCCGCGGCGCGTCGGTCGTGTATACCGATGCCTGGACGTCGATGGGCCAGGAGGCCGAGACCGAGGAACGGCGCGACGCGTTCGCGGCCTACCAGGTCAACGGCCGGCTGCTGGCCGTCGCCGGTCCCCAGGCGCTGGTGATGCACTGCCTGCCGGCGCATCGCGGCGAGGAGATCACTTCGGACGTGATGGACGGCCCCCAGAGCATCATCTTCGACCAGTCCGAGAACCGGCTCCACGTCCAGAAGGCGCTCCTGGTGGAGCTGATCGGGACGAGCCCGCAGCCGGCCGGAGCGGCCCGATGACCGACGTACCCTACGAGCGCTACAAGGAATCGCTTCGGATCGGCCACGTGGCCGCCCTGCACGGCCGCCTGGATGACGCCCTGGCCGCCTACGACGAGGCGGCGTCCGTGGCTCCTGACCGGGCCCTGCCCCTGACCAGCCGGGCGGGCGTGCTGGTCCGCCAGGGTCGCCTGGACGAGGCCCTGGACGCGTACGGCGCGGCCCTGGGCCTGGCACCCCGCGACGAGTCGGCCCTGGGCGGCCGGGCCGACACCCTGATCCGGGCTGGTCGCCCGGCCGAGGCCGCCGGTGCGCTGGACCTGCTGGCCGAGGTCCAGGCCGTCAGCGGCCGGCTGCCCGAAGCCTGCGACACGGCCCGGCGAGCCCTCGAGCTGGCCGAATCGCGAGCCCGCCGGCGCCACCTGGCCGACCTGACTGAGCTGGTCAGCGACACCCCCGGCAGCGCCGCCGAGGCGGCCCTCGCCCGGGCGATGCGGGTCCTCGAGGAGCCCGTTCGGGTCGCCTCTCCGGCCGAGACCGCGGCCGAGGCCGAGCCGGTCCCGGCCGAGGCCGCCAGCCCCGTCCCGGGCGAGCCGGATCGGCCGGCCCGGATCGAGCTGGTGCCGGTCGACGTGGCGGCCGTCAGTGCTCGCCTCGAAGCCGCCATGAGCTCCGACGATCCAGTCGGGCGGATCCGGACGATCGTGGCGGCCAGCCGCGAGCTGGCCGCGGCCGGACTGGACGAGGCCGCCCTCGATGCCGCCGATTCGGCCCTGGGCATGGCCCCCGACGATCCCGATCTGCACCTCGTCCTGGTCGAACTGTACGTCGCCCGGGGCTGGCGGACGCTGGCCGGCGACAAGCTGCTCCTGCTCGGACGGCTGGTCGAGCTGTCCGGCGACACCGCGGTGCGCGACCGCCTGTGCGCGGCCGCGACCAGGCTCCTGCCCGACGACAGCCGGCTCGCGGGACTCTGTGCCTGACCTAGACTGAGCGCACGATGCAGCTCGTCCAGTTGATCCTCGACCAGGTCAGGCTCAACACCGTGGTCGACATCGTGATCACGGCGCTCCTGATCTACGGCCTGTTCAGCCTCATTCGGGGGACCCGGGCGGTCAGCCTCGTGATCGGCGTGACGGTCATGCTGCTGGTCTACGCCGGCGCCCGCTTCTTCGACCTGCGCCTGCTCCGACAGGTCCTGGAGACGGGCGCCCTGGTCGGCGTCTTCGCCCTGGTCGTGGTCTTCCAACCGGAGCTGCGCCGTGCGCTTGACCGCCTTGGCCGGGTCGGCTCGTTCGCGTGGCTCCTGAGCGGCTCGGACGAGCGGGTCGTGGGCCACGTCGCGGCCGAGGTCGCCCACGCCTGCGGGCTGCTGGCCGCCGAGCGCACCGGCGCCCTGATCGTGATCGAGCGCGAGACGGCCCTGGGCGAGATAGCCGAGACCGGGGTGATGCTCCACGCCGACCTGACGGCCGACCTGCTGCGCACGATCTTCATGCCCCGCTCGCCGCTGCACGATGGGGCCGTGATCATTCGCGGTGACCAGGTCGTCGCGGCTGGAGCCGTGCTGCCCCTGGCCGAGACCACGATCCTGCCGGCCGAGCGCTTCGGCACTCGCCACCGGGCGGCCGTGGGCATCGCCGAGCAGACCGACGCGGTCGTCGTCGTCGTGTCCGAGGAGACCGGCCAGACCAGCCTGGTCGAGCGCGCCCGGATCGTGCGCAACCTCAACCCGGTCCAGCTCGAGCGGGCCCTGATCGTGCTCCTGGATACCTCGGGCGGCCGGCGCTCGATGCTCGGTCGGATGCCGTCCGGCAGCCTGCGCCCATCGAGCGCCCGGATCTCCCGCCTGCGGCGGGCCGGCCAGGCTGAGCCGATCACCATGCGCACGGCGCCAGCCGCGCCGGCCGCCCCGGCCGAAGGGACCGAGCCCGCCGAGCCGACGCCCGCGACGGGGAGCCGCCGGTGAGGCGGACGGCCGGCAGGATCGTCGCCTGGATCGTCCGGAACTGGCCGCTCAAGGTCGGCTCGGTCATCCTGGCCACGTTCCTGTACGCCGGCCTGGTCCTCTCCCAGAACGCCCAGGTCTGGCCCGGCCGGGTGCCCATCGTGGCGACCAACCAGCCGACCAATGCCGTCCTGCTGACCGGCAACATCGGGGACGTGACCAACATCCACTACTTCGCCCCGACCGACGTGGCCGACCGGCTGACCAGCAGCAGCTTCAACGCCAGCGTCGACCTGTCGACGGCCACGCCCCAGGCCGGCACGGCGTTCGCCACCGTCCAGGTCCATGTCCAGGCGGTCGATCCGCGAGTCCAGATCCTGGACTTCGATCCGCAGGTCATCCAGGTCCAGCTCGACCCGCTCGTGACCAAGAGCGTCCCGGTCGCGGTCGACACGGGCGACGTGCCGGCCGGCCTCCATCCCCAGTCGCCGGTCCTGTCGACCCAATCGGTGAACGTCTCAGGGCCGGACTCGGTGGTCCGGCTGGCCACGGCCGCCCTGGCCCGGGTCGTGATCCAGCCGTCCGGGCTGGACGTCGACCAGGCGGTCTCCCTGGTCGCGGTCGACGCCCTCGGCAACGTCCTCAGCCCGGTCCGGATCGACCCTGGGACGGTCCGGGTCCAGATCCGGGTGGGCAGCCAGCAGACCCGCACGGTGCCCGTCCAGCCCAGCCTGACCGGCACGCCCAACGCCGCGTACCAGGTCGCCAGCGTCACGGTCAATCCGGTGGCGGTGACCGTCGCCGGCGACTCGACCAGCCTGGGCCAGCTGGTCCAGCTGACCACCGCCTCACTCGACCTCAACGGCGCGACCGCCGACGTGACCAGGCAGGTCAACCTGGTCCTGCCGCCCGGGATCAGCGTGATCGGCTCGCCCACGGTGTCGGTCGCGGTCCACCTCGTGGTGCGCACGGCATCGCAGACCTTCTCGGCCGGGATCGTCCTGTCGGGCGCCCGGGACGACCGGATCTACGGCCTGTCGGTCGACCAGGTCCTGGTGACCCTGGGCGGCACGCCCACCGCCCTGGCCGGGATCGACGGCCAGACGTTCGCGGTCACGCTTGATGTCGACGGGCTGGCGCCGGGGGTCCATGTCCTGACCCCGATCGTGAACCTGCCGGCCAGCCTCAAGCTGATCGGGATGAGCCCCGCCAGCGTGACCGTGACGATCACGATCGCGGCCAGCCCGACCCCCAGCCCCTCTTCGTCGGCGGCGCCGTAGATGGCCCGGCTGTTCGGAACCGACGGCATTCGCGGAGTCGCGAATGTCGATCTCAAGCCGACCCTGGCCTACGCCCTGGGCCGGGCGACGGCCCATGAGCTGCTCGGCCCGGAGGGAGTCCTCGTGATCGGCCAGGACACCCGCCGGTCGGGCGGCATGTTCGTCCAGGCGATCGCGGCCGGGGCGGCCAGCCTGGGCGCCGACGTGGCCCTGGCCGGGACCCTGCCCACGCCGGCCCTGGCGTTCATCGCCGGGAGCGGCGAGTTCGGCGCAGGAATCATGGTCTCGGCCTCGCACAACCCGGCCGATGACAACGGGCTCAAGGTCCTCGACGCCCGGGGAATGAAGCTCGACGACGACCGCGAGGACGCCCTCGAGGCGCTGATCTGGCGAGCCGAGGAGCTGCCCGGCCCGCGCAACGCGGGGATCGGGCGGGTGTCGAATGCGGCCGACCTGCTGGAGCGCTACCGGGCCAATCGGCTCGAGCTGGCGCGAACGATCCGGACGGACCTGCGGATCGTGCTCGACTGTGCCAACGGTGCCGGTGGCGTGTCGGCACCGGGCATCCTGGCCGCGACCGGGGCCACGGTCGCGGCCATCTACAACGAGCCCGACGGGGTCAACATCAACGTCGAGTGCGGGGCGACCGCCCCGGCCGCCCTGGCCCGCGAAGTCGTCGCTCGCGGGGCCGACCTCGGCTTCGCCCTCGATGGCGATGCCGACCGCCTGGTCGTCGTGGATCGCCACGGCAGCGTGGTCGACGGCGACCAGCTGATCGGCCTGATCGCCCTCGATCGACTCCAGCGGGGCGCCCTGCGCCAGGGCATTGTGGTCGTCACCGTGCTGTCCAACGGTGGCCTCGAAGTGGCCCTCACGGCGGCCGGCGGCCAGGTCGTCCGGACGCCGGTCGGCGACAAGTACATCCTCGAGGGGATGCTGGTCAACGACGCCAACCTGGGCGGCGAGAAGAGCGGCCACGTGATCAGCCTCGACCACAGCTCGTCGGGCGACGGCCTGCTGACCGGCCTCGAGCTGCTCGGCGTGCTGGCCCGGACCAGCCGCCCGGTCGACGAGCTGGCGGCCGAAATTCCTCTCTTCCCACAGGAGCAACGGGCGGTCCGCGTCCGTCACAAGGACCAGTGGGAGGGCGATCCGGTGCTCCACCGGGCGATCGTCGACGCCCAGCAGCGTCTCGGTCCGGGCGGTCGAGTCCTCGTCCGGCCGTCGGGTACCGAGCCCGTCCTGCGGGTCATGGTCGAGGGATCGGACGCCGCGCTCGTCGCCCGGCTGGCCGACCAGATCATGACCCTGGCCGGGGAGCGTCTACACTAGCCCGGCTCCGGCGCCGGTCAGGAACCGGGGCCAGAACCGCGACGGAGATCGATCAACATGTGCGGAATCGTCGGCTACACCGGGCCGCGCGAGGCCGGGCCGATCCTGATCGAGGGCCTCAAGCGCCTCGAATACCGGGGCTACGACTCGGCCGGGATCGCCCTCGTCGACGACCAGGGCGCGCTCTTCGTCGAGAAGCGGGCGGGCAAGCTGGCCAACCTCCAGACCGCCATTGCCGACCGGACCCCGCACGCAGCGATTGGCCTGGCCCACACTCGCTGGGCCACCCACGGCCGGCCGAATGACCTCAACGCCCACCCCCATCAGGACTGCACCGGCGACATCACGGTCATCCACAACGGGATCATCGAGAACTTCCGGGAGCTCCGTGACGGCCTCGAGGCGCGCGGCCACGTCCTCACCTCGGAGACCGATACGGAGGCGATCGCCCACCTGATCGAAGAGGCCTACCAGGGCGATCTGGCCGACGCCACCCGGGCGGCCCTGCGCCAGACCCACGGCGCCTATGCCCTGGCCGTGATGCACCGGGGCGAGCCCGACCGGCTCGTCGGGGCCCGCCAGAACGTGCCCCTGGTCGTGGGCGTGGGCGCCGGCGAGACATTCCTGGCCAGCGACGTGGCGGCCATCCTGGCCCACACCGACCAGGTCATCTTCCTGGAGGAGGGCGATGTCGCCGACCTGCGCCCGGCCGGGGTGCACATCACCGATGTCGACGGCCTGCCGGTCAGCCGCTCGGTGACCACGATCACCTGGACGGCCGAGGCCGCCGAGAAGGGTGGCTTCGATCACTTCATGCTCAAGGAGATCCACGAGCAGCCCGCCGCCCTCCTCCAGTCGATCACCGGCCGGCTGACCCGCGACGACCGGATCGAGATCGAGGAGCTAGCCGGCCTGACCGAGGTCCTGGCCCGCGTCCGGCGGATCGAGCTGGTGGCCTGCGGCACGGCCTACTACGCCGCCCTGATCGGGGCGGCCGCCCTCCAGGAGTGGACCGGCCTGGCCGCCCGGGCGACCGTCGGCTCGGAGTTCCGCTACAGCCCGCCCCCGCTCGACGCCGACACCCTGGTCATCGCCGTGACCCAGTCGGGCGAGACGGCCGACACGATCGCGCCGACCCGCCTGGCTCGCGAGCGCGGCTGCCCGGTGATCGCGGTCACCAACACGGTCGGCTCGGCGATCACCCGCGAAGCGGACGCGGTCCTCTTCCTGCAGGCCGGACCCGAGGTCGCCGTGGCCGCCTCCAAGACCTTCGTGACCCAGGTGACCACACTGGTCATCCTGGCCGCCACGATCGCCCGGGCCCGGGGCAGCCTGGCGGTCGAGCGGGAGGTCGAGCTCGGCCGGGCGCTCCGGGCACTGCCCGAGGCGGCCCAGCGGACGCTCGACCTGAACACCGAGATCGCGGCCCTTGCCCGGCGCTACGTCAACTCGCGCGGGTTCATGTTCGTCGGGCGGGGCTACGGCTTCCCGGCCGCGCTCGAGGGCGCGCTCAAGCTCAAGGAGGTCAGCTACGTCCACGCCGAGGGCTACGCGGCGGGCGAGCTGAAGCACGGGCCCATCTCCCTGCTCGATGCCGAATGCCCCCTCGTGGCCGTGGCCACCCGCTCGTCGGTCTACGACAAGCTGATCAGCAACGTGATGGAGGGCCGGGCCCGGGATGCCCGGGTGATCGCGGTCGCCACCGAGGGCGACCCGCAGATCGAGCGCTTCGCCGATGAGGTCTGCTGGGTGCCCGAGACCGACGATGTGCTCAGCCCGATCCTGGCCGTCATCCCCCTCCAGCTGTTCGCCTACTACACGGCAGTGGCCCGCGGCACGGACGTCGACCAGCCGCGCAACCTGGCCAAGTCGGTCACGGTCGAGTAGCCGTGGCCACGGTCCCGGCGGTCCCACCCGGGACGACCGAGCTGGGGATCGACATCATCGCGATCGGCCGGATCCGGGCCACCCTGGAACGGTTCGGCCCACGCTTCATCAACCGGGTCCTGACCCCGGCCGAGCAGGCCTACGTCCGGGGCCGGCCGTCCACGATGGCCGGCCGCTGGGCGGCCAAGGAGGCGGTCAGCAAGGTCCTCGGCCTGGGCGTGCGGGGCATCGGCTGGCGCGAGATCGAGATCGAGCGGCTGCCGACCGGCCAGCCGGCGGTCCGTCTCCACGATCGGGCGGCGGCCCGGGCCGAACAGCTGGGCATGGGCCGGATCGCGGTTTCGATCAGCCACGAGGACGACTACGCCGTGGCCGTGGCCTTCGGTGTCCGAACCGTAGGCGGTCGCTACGTCTTTCCGCCCGATATCGAGGCCCGGCTCGATGATCGCGAGCGGCGGATCCTGGCCCGGATCAGCCGGATGCGTGCGCTGGCCGAGGAAGCCGCCGACGGTGGCTGAGGCGCCGCCGCCCGAAGAGCTGTCCGACGCGATCGTCGGGCCGCTCCTGCCCGAGCGCCCAGCGCGCGGCCACAAGGGCACGTTCGGCCGGCTGCTCGTGGTGGCCGGCTCGCTCGACTACGCCGGCTCGGCCCTGCTCGTGTGCCTCGCCGCCGGGCGAGCCGGGGCCGGCCTGGTTGCCCTGGCCGTGCCCGAATCGCTCCAGCCGTTGTTCGCCGCAAAGGTCGTCGAGGCGACGACGCTGGGCCTGCCCGAGGACAATGTCGAGGACGTCGAGCCGGACGACGCCCTGGCCAGGATCCTCGACCACGAGCACGATGCGCTGGTCCTCGGACCGGGCCTCCGGCCGGGCCTGGCCACGGTCGAGCTGATCCGCCGGCTGCTCGCGATCGAGGAGGATGGCGCGCCGCCTGCGGTGGTCGACGCCGAGGCGCTCCGCTCGCTGGCGGCCGAGGATGGCTGGTGGCAGGGCGTCCACCGATCGTGCGTGCTGACCCCCCATACCGGCGAATTCGCCCGGCTGCGGGCGGCCAGCGGGATCGAGGCCGGCGCCGACGGGGACCTGCTCGACGACGATGCTGCCCGGGCCGCTGCGGCCGCTGACGCCGCCCGGCGCTGGGGCCAGGTGGTCGTGCTGAAGGGGGCGCGCAGCGTGATCGCCGCTCCTGACGGCCGGCTGGCCCGGGCGACCTTCGAGAATCCGGCCCTGGCCAGCGGCGGCACCGGCGACGTCCTGAGCGGCACGATCGGGGCGCTCCTGGCCCAGCACGTGCCCGCCTATGACGCGGCCCGGCTGGGCGTCTTCCTGCACGGCACGGCCGGCGAGTCGGTCCGCGACCGGCTGGGCGACGCAGGGCTGCTGGCCTCTGACCTGCCCTTCGAGATCGCCCTGGCGGCCAAGCGCCTGCGGGCCGCCCGGGCCCGCCGGACCGCCGAGCGCAAGCTCGGCTTCGTCGTTCGTCCCATCGGGAGCCCAAGCTGAGCCCTGCTCCGAGGATCGCGCCGGGCCTGGCCGCGGCAGGGTCGTCGGCCTTGCTGCCGGCCCTGCTGCCGGCCTTGCCCCGGACGGCGTGGCTCGAGATCGACATCGAGGCCCTGCGCTCGAACCTGGCCGCCCTGCGTCGCGCGCTGCCGCCGGACTGCCGGCTCGACGTCGTGCTCAAGGCGGACGCCTACGGCCACGGCGCGGTGCCCATCGGGCACGCCCTGGAGACGGCCGCCGAACCGCCCGACGGGTTCGCCGTGGCCACCTTCGATGAGGCCGTGGAGCTGCGCGAGGCAGGCCTCGAGCTGCCGATCCTGGTCCTCTTCGGCGTGCCGCCTGAGCGTGCCGCGGAGGCCGCCCGGCGGCGGATCGCCCTGGCTGCCGGTGACGTTGTTGGCCTGGAGCGGACGCTGGCCGCGCTCGAGCTGGCCCGGACCACGGCCCGGGCGACCGGCCGCCGGCATCCGCCCCACCGGCTCGACATCCACCTGGAGCTCGAGACGGGCCTCGGCCGGGCGGGCCTGTCCGCGGCCGACGCCCTGGCCGCGGCTGGCCGAATCGGGGCGGCGCAGGGGGTCCGCCTGGCCGGCATCTGGTCACACCTCCAGGCGCCGGGCGATGCCACCCGAACGCACGGCCAGGTCGACCGCCTGGCCGCGTTCGTCGGCCAGCTGGCGGCCGACGGCCTGCGGATCCCAGCGCGTCACCTGGCCGCCAGCGGCGGGCTGCTGGCCGGCACGGCCCCGACCCTCGACGGCGTGCGGATCGGAATGGCCCTGTACGGCCTCCTGCCGGACGACCTGCCGGCCGACCGCCGGACGGGCACCCTGGCCGGCGCGCTCCGGCCGATCCTCAGCCTCCACGCCCGGCCGGTCCGGGTGGCCGAGCTGCCCGCGGGCAGCGGCATCAGCTACGGCCCGAGCTTCACGACGAGTCGCCCCAGCCGGATCGCGACCCTGCCCCTGGGCTATGCCGACGGCTGGCCGCGGGCGCTCTCGAACCGGGCCGAGGCGCTGGTCCGGGGCCACCGGGTACCGCTGGTCGGCACGGTCGCGATGGATGCCGTGATGGCCGACGTGACCGATCTGCCCGGGCCCCCGGTCACCCTGGACGATGAGTTCGTGCTGATCGGACGCCAGGCGGGGGCCGAGATCAGCGCGGCCGAGGTGGCGCAGGCCCGCACCACGATCTCGTGGGAAGTGGTCAGCGGCATGGCTCGCCGATTACCCCGGGTGTACCATGCCGGGCTGGTACCGCTGAGCGTCCGAACGCTGGCGGGGTGGAGGCAAGTTGGCTCGGATTCAGCTCTGGAACGGAGACATTTGCGAACTCGAGGTCGATGCGATCGTCAATCCGGCCAACCCCAGCCTGTGGATGGCGACGGGCGTGGGCGGAGCGATCAAGCGGGCCGGCGGTGACGAGATCGAGTTCGCCGCGGTGCGCCAGGGACCGCTCGAGCTGGGCCAGGCCGTGGTGACCCCGGCCGGCGCGCTGGCTGCCCGGATCATCATCCATGCCGTCTCGCTCGACCGCGACCGGCGGACGAGCGCGGCCGCGATCGAGGGCGCCGTGCACAGCGCGATGGCCCAGGCGCGGGAGCACAACGTGACCAGCATCGCCTTTCCGGCCCTCGGTACGGGCGTGGGCGGCTACCCCATCGACGAGGCGGCCCAGATCACCCTGGCCACGATCCACCAGGAGCTGCCGGCCTCACCCTTGATCGAGGTGGTCACGTTCGCCCTGCGCGGCGCCTCGGCCTATGCTGCGTTCGAGGCCGCGCTCCACGGCGCCGAGAGCGCGGCCGCCGGTGGCCCGAGCGAGACGAGCGCCGGCTGATGATGCTGCCGCCGCCGCCCGATCGGACCGAGGAGCAGCGGGACGAGCTGGTCGACCAGGTCGCCCGCGAGATCCACCTGCGTGGCCTGGCGGCTCCGGCGGTCCACTTCCTGAACGCCAGCCGGCCCTATCGCCCGCTGGGCAGCAACGCGATGCTGTTCTTCGACCCGACCCTGCGCGGCCTGTTCGGGGGCGACGTCGACGCCGCGACGGAGCTGCTCGCCGACGACATCGGGATCGAGCAGCTGATCGAGCGGCTCGAGGAGTGGGACGAGGACGACACGCTCGACGCCTGACCCCGCGGTGCTCCCGGACACCGGCCCGGGCGCGGCCGGGTAGCATGGGCGGGTGACGAGCGTCCCGCGCGCCCTGTTCGCGCTCGACCTCGGGTCGGCCACTACAGCGGTCGCCCTGGTCGGTCGACTGAACGACCGCTGGCGCCTCCTGGCGGCCGAGTCGGCGCCGGCCGGGGGCCAGGTCGACGAGCAGCTCGAGCGGCTGGTGAGCGGCCTGGCTGCCGCCGATCCCGACCTGGTCCAGGCGCTGGGGCTCGAGCCGGCCTCGCTCGAGGCGATCCAGCGCCTCGAAGCGCGCACCGCCGAGCTGCCCAGGCTGGCCGTCCTGGCCACCAGCGAGCGCGAACGGGCGGCCGTCGAGCGCCTGGCCGAGGCCGCCGGCTGGCGGGTCAGCGGGCTGAGCCTGGAGCGCTCGAAGCCGATCGCGATGGCCCGCCTGGGGCTGGAGCGGGACGTCGCCGCGATCGTCCTGGCGGCGGGCGAGTCGGCCGCTCTCGATCCCCGGCCGGTCGTGGCCAGCCTGGCCACCCTCGGGGCGGCGCTGGCCGGGCGCGACGCGAGCCGGCCGATCGTCCTGGCCGGCCTGGTCCGGACCGAAGCCGCCCGGTTCGGGGCCGACTCCGAGGGCGCGCCGCCGCCGTACGGTCCGGCGGCGACCGCGGGCGAGCCGCCCGGGGAGGGCCTGCGACGCCTGCTCGATGCGATCCAGCCGGCCGCTCACGACGGACGTCACGCGATGATCCGGGCGACGGTCGACCTGGCGGCCATCATCGATCGGCGGGTCGAGCTGGTCGAGGTCGGCTTCAACGGCGGCGTGCGGGTCCTGGCCGGGCCGGACGGGCCCGAGGAGGCCCCGGCCCTGGTCGGGTCGGCCGGCCTGGTCCCGCCCGGTGAGCCCGACGACAGCCTGGTCGACGGAGTCCTGGCCTGGTCATCGATCGCCCTCGATCGGCACCGGATGCGCGACCGATTGCGGGAGCTGCGCCTGACGCCGTGGGGCGAGGCTCACGGCGCCGGCGCGGTCGTGCGCTATGCCGCCGCCCGGGCCGCCCTGGAACGGTTGGTCGAGGCCACGCCCGCGATCAGCCGCCTGCCTGCGCCCGACCTGATCGTCGTGTCCGGCGGCGGCTGGGCCGTCGCGCCGGGGCCTGCGATCGCCCTGGCCCTGGCCGACCTGGTCCGGCGACCAGGCGCCAGCCAGCTCGCCTGGGACCATGCCCGCCTGCTCGGGCCGTTGGGCATGGTCGAGGATCCGGCCGAGCGTCGGTCGCTCCTGGCCGAGCTGGCCGAGGACATGCTCCTCCCGCTCGGGACCGTGGTCACGCCGGCCGGGGTGCGCGCCGGCAAGACGGCCGGTCGGCTGGTGGTCCACTCCGATGCGGCATCGAGCGAGCTGGACCTGGTCCCGGGCGGGCTCCAGCTCGTCGACCTGCCGCCGGGCCAGCTCGGCGTGGCCGAGTTCCGCTTCCGTGACCAGGTCGATCTCGGGAGGCGGGCGCGCCACGCCCGGATCGAGGTCGGCGGAGGCCTCGGTGGCCTGCTCGTCGACCTGCGCGACGTGCCCCTCCGGCTGCCCGACCGGCTCGATCGGCGGCGGGCCCTGCTCGGCGCGTGGCAGGCGGCCCTGTGGCCGGGCCTCGATGTCTAACGACGCCGCCAACGGCGCAGGGGACGTGACCGCCTGGGATGTACCCAGCCGGACCCTCGTCCTGGCCGCCCCGACGGTCTGGTTCGAGCTCGGCCCGGGCGACCGCATCCTGGTCGGTGCCGGCGAGCCGGTGACCGCCGGCCTGGGCCTGGCCGAGCGCCGGCGGGATCCCCGGCTCGAGGTCGGCCCGCCGACGGTGCCCGAGCCGGATGATGCGGCCGCCGGGCTGGCCCCGGGCGACTGGTGGGGCGGCGATGGCCATGAGGCCGGGGCGATGCTCCGCCGCCGCCGGCCGCGCACGCCGCCG
>JBBSFD010000042.1:0-25404 GCA_038239115.1 Candidatus Limnocylindrales bacterium
AGTTGGGGCGGACGAGGCCCCCGGATTGGCGCTCGACCCCGCCGGGGCAGCGCTGGCCCCGGCGGCCGCCGACGGGCTGGCGCTGGGCGCCGGGCTCGCGCTTGGGGCCGGGCTGGGAGACGGAGTCGGGGCAGGTGAGGCGCTCGGGCCGGGCGAGCTGCTCGACCCGGCGGAGCTGCTCGCGGCGGGCGACGCGCCCGCTGAGCTGCCGGCGCTGGGCGATGGTGCGGCAGTCGGTGGCGGAGTGGCCAGCGGGGCGAGCTTCGTCCGGATCTCGTAGTAGCCGTCGCTGGTCGAGAGGACCTCGGCGTCGCTGACCCCCTGGGTGATCAGGACCGCCTTGACCTGGTCCGAGGTGACGCTGGCGTCGGCGAAGCGGATCTCCCAGTCGGTGCCGCCGGTGTAGTCGATCGAGAACTGCAGGCCGACGGCCCCATTCGTGATCGGGGTCAGGAGGATGAAGACCAGGCCGGGAATGGTCAGCAGGGCGGAGAAGAGGAAGAACCAGCGCCGCTTGCCGATGACATCAAACACGCGCGCGCGCCTCGCGCCGCGGACGACCGGCGAGGCGACCCTGGAACTCGTCGTCGCGCACGCCGAACAGGGCCGCCCGCTGGAAGGTCGGGATCCGGACCAGCCAGCGCAGGACCGTCCGGGTGACGACCACCGCGGTGAACATCGAGACAAGGATGCCGATGATCAGGACCAGGGCGAAGCCCTTGATCGTGGGCGAGCCGAACGAGTACAGGATCGAGGCCGTGATCAGGCTCGACACGTTGGAGTCGAGGATCGAGTTCCAGGCCCGGCTGAAGCCCGCCTCGATCGCCGAGGTGAGCGACTTGCCCGCGCGCAGCTCTTCCTTGGTCCGCTCGAAGATCAGGATGTTGGCGTCGACCGCCATGCCGATCGACAGGACGAAGCCAGCGATCCCGGCCAGGGTCAGGGTCACCGGGATGAACCGGAAGATGGCGTAGACCACGAGCGCGTAGTAGATCAGGGCCGCGTCGGCCAGGACGCCCGGCAGGCGGTAGTACAGCATCATGAACAGGAAGACCAGGCCGATTCCGATGGCCCCGCCGAGCAGGCTCTGGGTCAGGAACGCCTGGCCCAGGGTGGCGCTGATCGTGGTCCCCTGGACCTCCTGGATCGGGAACGGCAGCGAACCGTACTTGAGCACGGTCACCAGGTTGTTGACCTCGGCCTGGGCGCCGCTGCCGGTGCCGACCGTGATCTGGCCGTGGCCGCCCGGAATCGGCGACAGGATGCTCGGGGCCGAGATCACCGTCCCGTCCAGCAGGATCGCGAAGAAGTTGCCCACGTTGTTGGTGGTGTACGTCGCGAACTTGTCGGCGGCGTCGCCGGTCAGCTCGAAGTCGACCACCGGCTGGCCGTTCTGGTCGGTAGAGGCGGTGGCCGAAGTGATCGCCGTGCCGCCGAAGAGGGCCACCAGCGACGGGTCGTTGGGCAGCGGCTCGTTCTGGGTGATGCCCGTCGGTCCCCCGGTGGCCGTCGTGCTGGACGTGCCATACGTGGCCGCGGGCAAGGGAATGAACTCCAGGATCCCGGTCGTGCCCACCAGCTTGGTGATCTCGTCCACGTCGGTCGCGCCGGGCAGCGACACGATGATTCGGTCCGAGCCCTGGGTGACCACCTCCGGCTCGGACACGCCGATCGAGTTCACCCGCCGCTCGATGATGTCCCGGATCGTGTTCATTGCGTCGGCATCGGGCGTCACGCCCTTGTTCGGGAGCGCCTGGTATTCGACCTGGACTCCGCCCTGGAGGTCGAGCCCGAGCTTGGTCTCGACGACCCGGGACGTCGTGCTCGAGCCCAGCCCAGGCAGCTTCAGGCCGGGCCAGAAATCGAGCACGAGGGCGGCGATTCCGATGATCAGGATGAGGATGGGACCGGCTCTGCGCATCGCGCCGGACAATAGCAGAACGGCCGGTCCTAGGCCTCCAGAGCAGTCTTGATCCGACCGGCCAGCGCAGGCCCGATGCCCGGCACGGCAGCGATCTGCTCCACCGGCGCCTCGCGGATTCGGCGGGTCGAACCGAAGACCCGGAGGAGCGCGCGCTTGCGCTTGGGGCCCACGCCGGGCAGGTCGTCGAAGGCCGATCGGATCGAGGCCTTGGCCCGCAGGTCGCGGTGGTAGGTGATCGCGAAGCGGTGGGCCTCATCGCGCAGCCGCTGGACCAGGTACAGCGCACCCGACGTCGGCGGCAGCAGGATTGGCTCGGACCGTCCGGGCAGGAACAGCTCTTCACGTTCCTTGGCCAGGCCGGCCAGCGGCACGTCCTGCAGGCCGAGCTCGGCGAAGACCTCGGCGGCGGCGCTCACCTGGCCCTTGCCGCCGTCGACGATGACCAGGTCGGGCAGCCGCCAGCGGAGCTCCTCGGCGCTGCCTTCCTCGGCCACCGAGGCCCGCCGGAAGCGCCGCCGGAGCACCTCCTGGTGGCTGGCGAAGTCGTTGGCACCCTCGACCGTCTTGATCCGGAAGCGGCGATATTCGCCCGTGCGCGGCTTGCCGTCCTCGAACACGACCATGCTGGCGACCGACAGCTTGCCCTGGAAGTTGCTGATGTCGTAGCACTCGATCCGGAGGGGCGGGTTGGCCAGGCCGAGAGCATCGGCCAGCTCGGTCAGGGCGCCCAGGGTCTTGCCCTGGTCGGCCAGCCAGCGGACCTGCTCCCGGGCCAGGGTCTCGGCCGCGTTGCGCTCGGCCAGCTCCAGCAGCTGGCGCTTCTCGCCCCGCCGGGGTGCCCGCAGGTGGACGGGGCCGCCCCGCCGCTCGGATAGGAACTGCTCCAGGTCGGCGGCGTCGGCGGGCACGCCCCGGACCAGGATCTCGGGCGGGACCGTGGCCGCTCGGGCATAGAACTGGAGCAGGAAGCCGACCAGGACCTGCTCGTCCGAGACGTCCCGGGGCGCCTCGAGCAGGTGCACGTCGCGGCCGATCATCGCCCCGTCGCGAACCACGAACAGCTGGACGGCGGCCTGGTTGTCCTGACGGGCGAGGCCGATGAGGTCGAGCTTGGTGTTGGCGAAGGCGGCCATCTTCTGGCTTTCCATCGTCCGCTCGATCGAGCGGACCTTGTCCCGCAGGGCGGCCGCCCGCTCGTACTCGGTCCGCTCCGAGGCGGCCTCCATCTCGCCCTTCAGGCCGGCCACGAGGGCCTCCTGGCGGCCCTCCAGGAACAGCTCGATCTGGGCGATGTCGCGGCCGTAGGCCTCCTTCGAGATCGCCTCGATGCACGGCCCCTGGCAGCGCTTGATGTGATAGAGCAGGCACGGCCGGGCCAGGGCGCGCTTGCCTTCGTCGATCTGGATCGTGCACGTCCGGAACGGGAAGAGGCGCCGGATCAGGTTCATCGACTCGTCGACCGACGAGGCCGAGGCGTACGGCCCGAAGTAGCGGCTGCCGTCGTTGACGAGCTTGCGGGTCCGCTCGACCCGCGGGAAGTCGTCGGCCAGGGTCAGCTTGATGTAGGGGTAGCTCTTGTCGTCCTTGAGCCGGACATTGAACCGGGGCTGGAAGCGCTTGACCAGGTTCGCTTCGAGGAGGAGTGCCTCGGAGACCGAGTCGGTGAGGGTCGTCTCGACGTCGGCGACCCGGTCGATCACGCTCCGGATCAGGTGGGCCTCACCGTCGGGACTCTGCTTCTGCCAGTAGCTCCGGACCCGGTTGCGCAGGCTCTGGGCCTTGCCGACGTACAGGACCACCCCACGGGCGTCCTTCATCAGGTAGACGCCGGGCCGGTCGGACAGGTTGGCCAGGGTCGCTTCGAGCTGCGGAGTCACGCTCCGATCGTACCCGTTGCCCGCCAGAGTGGCTCATGGCGGCTTGGCCCCATACGCCGGTGCTCGCGGCCGGAGCGGCCGGCAGCCGGCAGCCGCCTCCGGGGCCAGCCATATGACGCGCATCCTTAGCTTGCGCGATTCGGCGCACGAATCAGGCCTCTCCAGCCCACGGATGGCCGCTAAGCCCCGATTTATCACGCCCATAGCTGGCGCAGCCTGTTTCAGATAGCTAGGGCCTCGGTCGGTGACCAAACGCGGCGCGCTATGCGCCAACTAGGAATGGGCGTCATATCGAGCCAGACAGCCGCGGTGCAGCTTGGCGCCAGCTCGACGCGTCTGGCCGCGACCGACGTCGGGTCGACGGGCGACGAAGGCCCCCATAAGGGCACACGACGAGACTCCTGGGATGGAGCTCCATCCGGCCGTCGTCGAGCTGCTCGGCGGGCTCGCCCCGGACCAGCGCGCCGCGGCCACCGCGCCACCCGGGCCGGTCCTGTGCGTCGCCCCGGCCGGCAGCGGCAAGACCACGACCCTGGTGGCCCGGATCGCCTGGCTCATTGCTTCGGGGGTTGATCCGGACAGCATCCGCGCGATCACCTTCAATCGTCGCGCGGCGCTCGAGCTGGCCAGTCGGCTCGACGATGTCCTGGCGACCCTCGGCTGGCGCGCCGGATCCGTCCCGGTCCAGACGTTCCATGCCCTGGGTCTCGAGATCATGCGCGACACCGGGGGCATGGCCGGGACGATCGTCGATCGGGTCCGCGTGCTGGGCCAGATCCTGCCCCGGGCCAGCCCCGCCGACGTGGCCGCCCTGGACACGGCGATCTCGCGCCTGAAGGTCAACCTTGGCGTGTCCGCCGCCGACGTGGCTGCGGACCCGGAGCCAGGCTCGCTCGGACGCCTGTTCCTGGCCTACCAGCGCCACCTGGCCGAAGCGGGAGCGGTCGATTTCGACGACCTCATCCTGGGCGCCCTTGAGGCACTTCAAGCGGACCCGGCCTGCCTCGTTCGCTGGCGCCGGAAGTGCGCCCACCTTCTCGTGGACGAGGTCCAGGACGTCGACCAGGCCCAGCTCCGGCTGGCCCTCCAGCTAGTCGCGCCGGCCAACCAGGTCTTCCTGGTCGGCGACGATGATCAGTCGATCTACGGCTGGCGGCTGGCCGACGTTCGCCGGGTCCTGGAGCTGGACCGCGATCTGGCCGGCCTGCGGCACGTCGCCCTGGTCACCAACTATCGCCGCCCGCGGCCGGTCGTCGCCCGGGCGACCCGGCTGATCGGCAACAACCGGGAGCGCTTCGCCAAGACGATCCGGGCCGGCCCGGACGGCGCGGGCCGGCTCGTCCTGGCGCCCGACGGATCGGACGATGACGACCGGGTTCGGCGGGCCCTGGCCAGCTGGCCGCGCGACGGCGGGAGCCGGGCCGTGCTGGCCCGAACGAATCAGGAGCTGCTGCCGGCCGCGGCAGTGGCCGTCGAACAGGGAATCCCATTCAGGTCCGGCCAGATCGAACTGCCCCTGGACGATCCGGCCGTCGGAGGAGTGCTGGCCGACCTGGAACGGGCGGCTCAGGCCGAGCCTGATGCCCTGCCCCTGGTCCTGGTTGGCCGCCTTCGCGGAGCACCTGGAGCCAGTGGGTCGATCATCAGCGCAATGCTCGGCTGGGCGCCGCGCTTCCGGGATGTGGCCACGTTCGCCGGCGCGATCCGGCAGCACCAGGCCCGCGCCAACACGCTCCGCCAGGGCGCTGCCACGCTTACCCTGGCCACGGCCCATGGCACCAAGGGCCTGGAGTTCGACCACGTGATCGTCCTCCAGGATGCCGATCGGTTCCCGAGCCGCCGGGCGCTCGACGAGGCAGCCGATCCGGTCCGGGCCCTGGAGGAGGAGCGCCGGCTGGCCTACGTCGCCTGGACCCGCGCCCGGCGATCGCTCACCCTGCTCTACGACCCAGCGGCACCGTCGATGTTCCTGAGGGAGGCATTCAGCCCGGCCGAGCTGTCTCCCCGGCCGTGAACCAGGTCAGGCCCGGTGGTCAGCCTTGGCGGTCCGCCCAGTCATGCCGGTTGAGCTCCCGGATCAGGCGGTCGACGGCATCGACGAACGGCTCGGTGACCTCGGCCGGCAGCGCGTCACGGATCGAGTCCTTGGGCCCGAAGGCGGCCCGGGCACGGGTCGCCGCGGAGCGCAGATCGCGCAGGTCGCCGTCGCGCAGGCGATCGGGCAAGGGCGCCAGGAAGGCCACCCAGCGGACGAGCTGGCGGGCTTCGGCCGCGGCCAGGACGGCGTCGGCGGCGCGCGCCGCGATCAGGCCGCGCTCATCGATCAGGCCGAGCTGGTGGCGCGGCGGACCACCCGGGCTGGCCGACGCCGCGCGATTCACGAGCGGCTGCTCACCGCCCGCTTGCGCGGCGCCTCGATCGGCAGGGCGATCGCCTCGCGGACGCCGTTGCCGTCGGCCACGCCGCGCCGGCCCGGGCCAGTCCGACCGGCGTCGTCGGCAAAGGTCAGCCCGCTCAGCGGGATGAGCGGCTCGCCGCGCAGGACCCGGCCGAGGTATTCACCGGTCGCTGAGTCGGGCACCTTGGCCACCTGCTCGGGCGTCCCCTCGGCCACGATCCGGCCGCCGCGGAAGCCGCCGGCCGGCCCCAGCTCGATCAGCCAGTCGGCCGTCTTGATCACGTCGAGGTTGTGCTCGATGACCAGCACCGTGTTGCCGTTGTCGACCAGCCGATGGAGGACCTGGAGGAGCTTCTCGACGTCGGCGAAGTGGAGGCCGGTCGTCGGCTCGTCCAGGAGATAGAGCGTCTTGCCGGTGGTCCGCCGCGACAGCTCCGTGGCCAGCTTGACCCGCTGGGCCTCGCCGCCCGACAGGGTCGTGGCCGGCTGGCCGAGATGGACGTAGCCCAGGCCGACGTCGAACAGGGTCTGGAGCTTGACCTTGACATTGGGCACGGCGCTGAAGAACTCGAGGGCCTCCTCGATCGTCATCTCGAGGACATCCGAGATCGAGCGGCCTTTGAACAGGATCTCGAGCGCCTCCCGGTTGTAGCGCTTGCCGTGGCAGACCTCGCACTGGACGTAGACGTCCGGCAGGAACTGCATCTCGATCTTCAGGATTCCGTCGCCCTTGCAGTTCTCGCAGCGCCCACCCTTGACGTTGAAGCTGAAGCGGCCCGGCCCATAGCCCCGCACGCGGGCCTCGGGCACGCCCGCGAATAGCTCCCGGATCGGCCCGAACAGGCCGACGTACGTCGCCGGATTCGACCGAGGCGTCCGCCCGATCGGGCTCTGGTCGATCTCGATGATCTTGTCGATCTGGTCGACACCCTTGAGCGAGTCGTGCGGCCCCGGCTCGTCCCGGGCGCCGTTGAGCTGGCGGGCGATCTCGCGATACAAGATCTCGGTCACGAGCGTGCTCTTGCCCGAGCCGGAGACGCCGCATACTGCGGTGAACGTGCCCAGCGGGAAGCTGACGTCGATGTTCTTGAGGTTGTGGGCGCGGGCGCCGCGCAGGACCAGCTTCTTGCCATTGCCCCGCCGGCGGCGGGCGGGGATGGGCACCGTCCGATCGCCCCGCAGGAAGGCGCCGGTGATCGAGCGCGGCGCCGCCAGGACGACGTCCAGGGGGCCGTTGGCGATCACCTCACCACCATGCTCGCCTGCCCCGGGCCCGATATCGAGGACCCAGTCGGCCGTCCGGATCGTCTCCTCGTCATGCTCCACCACGAGGACCGTGTTGCCCAGGTCGCGCAGCCGGGTCAGGGTCGCGATCAGCTTGGCGTTGTCTCGCTGGTGGAGACCGATCGACGGCTCGTCGAGGATGTACAGCACGCCCATGAGGCCGGCCCCGATCTGGGTCGCCAGCCGGATCCGCTGGGCCTCGCCCCCGGACAAGGTGGAGCTGGTCCGGTCGATCGTCAGGTAGTCGAGGCCGACGTCGACGAGGAAGCCCAGCCGGGCCGCGATCTCCTTGAGCAGCTGTCGGGCAATCGTCCGCTCGCGATCGCTCAGGTGGCCGGACAGCTCCTCCGACCAGGCCAGGGCATCCGAGACGGACAGGGTCGAGACGTCCCAGATGTTGCGGCCGACAACCGTCACCGCCAGGGCCTCCGGCCGAAGGCGCTTGCCGCTGCAGGTCGGGCAGGGCCGGGAAACCATGAACCGCTCGAGCTCGGCCTTGACGAACTCCGAATCCGTCTCCCGGTAGCGCCGCTCGAGGTTGGGGATGATCCCCTCGAAGCTGGCCGTGTAGGTGTTCTCGCCGCGCTGGTGGCGATAGCCGATGACGACCTGCTCGCCCTTCTTGGCGTTGAGCAGGTAGTCGAGCGCCTCGGGCGGGAGCGTCCCGATCGGGGCGTCGGGATCCCAGCCGTGGGCCTTGGTGACGGCCTCGGCGACCTTGCCGAACCACGAGTCGGCCATGGGCATGCGGGCCCAGGGCCGGAGCAGGGCGCCCTTGGCCACCGACAGGGTCTTGTCGGGAATGACCAGCTCCGGGTCGATCTCGAGTCGGGTGCCCAGGCCGGTGCAGGCCGGGCAGGCACCATGGGGCGAGTTGAACGAGAAGCTGCGTGGCTCGAGCTCGTCGATCGTGGTCCCGTCATAAGGGCAGGTGTAGCGCTCGGAGTAACGCCGCTCGTCGAACTCGGGTGGCTCACCCTCGCGCGGCGACGAGGCGATCCCGACCACGCCTTCGCCCAGCCGGAGCGCGGTCTCGATCGAATCGGCCAGCCGGCCCAGGTCGGGGTCGGGCAGGGCCGCACCCGTGCTGGGATCGACCGGCCGGCCGTCGGCGTCGCGCCCCCAGTCCGCGGGTGCCTCCGCCCGGCGGACGACGAAGCGGTCGACGATGACCTCGATCGTGTGGCGCTTGTACTTGTCGAGGGACGGCGCATCGGACAGGTCGTAGGCCTCGCCGTCAACCCGGACCCGGACGAAGCCCTGCTTGCGGGCCGCTTCGAAGACCCGGTCGCCCTCGGTCTTGCGGTCCTTGATCAGGGGTCCGAGCACGAGCAGGCGGGTGCCCTCGGGCAGGCGCAGGACCTGGTCGACGATCTGCTGGACCGTCTGGCGTTCGATCTCGCGCCCGCACTGGGGGCAATGGGGATGACCGACTCGGGCGAAGAGCAGGCGCAGGTGGTCATAGATCTCGGTGACGGTGCCGACCGTCGAGCGGGGATTTCGGCTGGTGCCCTTCTGGTCGATCGAGATGGCCGGGCTGAGGCCGTCGATCTGGTCGACGTCGGGCTTCTCCATCTGGCCCAGGAACTGGCGGGCATAGGCCGACAGGCTCTCGACGTAGCGGCGCTGGCCCTCGGCATAGATCGTGTCGAAGGCCAGGCTGCTCTTGCCCGAGCCGGACAGGCCGGTGATCACCACCAGCCGGTCGCGCGGAATCGCGACCGTGATGTCTTTCAGATTGTGTTCGCGGGCCCCGCGGACGATGAGCTGATCATTGGGCACACCCATATTCTATCGGGTTCCGGAGGATTGGAACAGGCGTTCTGTCTCGCCGCTGCCCCTAGCGCCGGCGACGACCCGGACGCTGGCCAGGGCGCTGGCCCGTCCGCTTGATCACGTTGGGCGTCACCGAGTGGTCCCAGGTCGGCTTGTCAAGCCAGCGCGCCTGCCAGCCGCCGTCGTCCTCATGCTCATCACGGATTCCGGGCAGCCAATCGGCGGCGGTCGCGGCGGCGACTGACTCCTCCAAGGTGTCCGCCGGGTCCTCGGCCGATGCCGGCAGGACCTCGATCGTGGTCACCTCGAGGGCCGGCGCGGCCGGCTGGGCGGCCCGCTGGCCCAGCCGCCGGGTGGAGGTCGAACGCGAGCCGCTCGAGCCCGCCGGCGGGCTGGCGGCTGCCTCGGCCGCCCGGGCGACGGTCGTCGAGGCGTCCTGGTCGAGCACCCGCAGGCGGACCTGCTGGATCTCGTCACGGAGCATGGCCGCCCGCTCGTACTCGAGATTCTTTGCGGCATTGCGCATGTCGGCCTCCATGCGGGCCACGATCTTCTCGATCTGTTCGCGCGACTCGGCCCGCAGGTCGTGCGGCCCGAACCGGCCGGCCGGGCCGTCGGCCGTGTACACGTCGGTCGTCTCGGCCACGGCCCGCAACCGCTCATTGATGTCGTGGATCTCCTTGACGATCGTGGTCGGCTCGATCCCGTGCTCAGTGTTGTAGGCGGTCTGGATCGCCCGCCGCCGGTCGGTCTCATCGATCGCCGCCCGCATCGACTGGGTGATCGTGTCGGCGTACATGACGACCTTGCCGCCGGTGTTCCGGGCGGCCCGGCCAATCATCTGGATGAGCGACCAGGAGCTGCGCAGGAAACCCTCCTTGTCGGCATCGATGATCGCGACGAGGGTGACCTCGGGCAGGTCGATCCCCTCTCGCAGGAGGTTGATCCCGACCAGGACGTCGAAGACGCCGAGGCGCAGGTCGCGCAGGATCTGGACCCGGTCGAGGGTGTCGACCTCGCTGTGGAGGTACTGGACCTTGACCCCCAGCTCGCGCAGGTAGTCGGTCAGGTCCTCGGCCATCTTCTTGGTCAGGGTCGTGACCAGGGAGCGCTGCCCGCGCTCGACGCGGTCCCGGATCTCGTCAAGCAGGTCGTCGATCTGGCCCTCGGTCGGGCGGACCTCGATCGTCGGGTCGACGATCCCGGTCGGCCGGATCATCTGCTCGACGATCCGCTCGCTCCGCTCCAGCTCGTACGGGCCGGGCGTGGCCGACATGTAGACGGCCTGCCGGACGGTCGCCTCGAACTCCTCGAAGGTGAGCGGCCGGTTGTCGAGGGCGGACGGCAGCCGGAAGCCGAAGTCGACCAGGATCTCCTTGCGGGTTCGGTCGTTCTTGTACATGCCGACCACCTGGGGGATGGTCATGTGGCTCTCGTCGACGACGAGCAGCCAGTCCGGCGGGAAGTAGTCGAGGAGGGTCCACGGCCGGCTGCCGGCTTCGCGCCGGGCCAGGTGGCGGGAGTAGTTCTCGACCCCGGTGCAATAGCCCAGCTCGCGCATCATCTCGAGGTCGAAGACGGTCCGCTGGCGGAGCCGGGCGGCTTCCAGGACGCGGCCCTGGGCCTCCATCTCGGCGGTCCGCGCCTCCATCTCGGCCTCGATGTCGACCAGCGCTTCCTTGAGCTTGTCGGCCGGAGTCACGAAGTGGGTCGCAGGGTAGACGTTGAGGTCGTTGCGCTCGGCCACCAGCTCGCCCGTGAGCGGGTCGACCTCGGTGATCCGCTCGACCTCGTCGCCGAAGAACTCGACCCGGATGACCCGGTCGTCCGACGCCGGCACGAGCTCGAGGGTGTCGCCCCGGACCCGGAAGCGAGCCCGCTGGAGGGCCTGGTCGTTGCGCTGGTATTGCAGGTCGACCAGGTGGCGCAGGACGGCATCGCGGCGGTACTTGCCGCCCCGGCGCAGGCGCAGGACGGTGGCCCCGTAGTCGACCGGCGCGCCCAGCCCATAGATGCAGCTGACGCTGGCCACGATGATCACGTCTCGGCGCTCGAACAGGGCGTGGGTCGCCGCGTGGCGGAGCTTGTCGATCTCGTCGTTCCGGCTCGAATCCTTTTCGATGTAGGTGTCCGAGCGGGGCAGGTAGGCCTCGGGCTGGTAGTAGTCGAAGTAGCTCACGAAGTACTCGACCGCGTTGTCCGGAAAGAACTCCCGGAACTCGGCGTAGAGCTGGGCGGCCAGGGTCTTGTTGTGGGCCAGGACCAGGGTCGGCTTCTGGTACTGGGCGATCGCGTTGGCGATGGTCCAGGTCTTGCCCGAGCCGGTCACGCCCATCAGGGTCTGGTGCCGGACGCCCTTGCCCAGGCCGTCGACCAGGCGCGCGATTGCCGCCGGCTGGTCACCGGTGGGTTCGAAGTCGGCCACGAGGCGGAAGTCAGGCATGACGGGCGATCAGCGGCTCCTGGAGCGGGGCCTTCAGGATATCACTCAGCGCACGAACCGAACGCGTGTTCGGTTGGATCGCCCCTTCGGTGCCTCTCGTCAGCGGCAGGACCGGGGCGCGTGACAGGAGCGACGCCTTCGCACGACGAACGCGAGCGGCACGACCAACGCGAGTGGCATTACCGACGCGTTCGCCCACGGCGAACAAAACCGTCAAGCCCATGCATTCCCTGCCGACGTCCCATATCGAAACCCTCCGAAATGTTCGGGGTCGGCGAACGAATCGGCATATCGGCCATGCGCTCGCCGGCCCCGGCTCGGAGATTGCCTCGTTTTGTTCGCCTACGGCGACATCTTCAGTACCAGGTCGGCGGCGGCCAACTACCGCTCCGCTGGCGGATCTCCGGATCGGCGCGCAGCAGCCAGCGCGGCGCCGACCCGTGCTTCCGTCTCGGCCATTGAGCCGCTGGTGTCCAGGACCCGGCTGGCGACGGGTCGGACCCGCGCCTCCAGTCCGGCCTGGGCCGCGATCCGGGCGGAAGCATCGGCCTCGGACAGCCCCCGCTGGGCCAGCCGGCGACGCTGGGCGGCCGGGTCGCAGTTGACCAGCCAGACCTCGTCGAGCAGGGCCGGATAGCCGGCCTCGACGAGCCGGATCGCCTCGAGAGCGACGATCGGCACACCGGCGGCCTCGGCGTCGCGGATCGCGGCCAGGATCCGTTCGCGAATCACGGGATGGGTGATCGCCTCGAGGCGCCGGAGCTGCCCCGCATCGCCGAAGACGATCGCTCCGAGGGCCGCCCGGTCGAGGCCGCCGTCGGGTCCCGCCACACCCGTCCCGAACGCGGCAACGATCGCCGCAGCGGCCGGGGACCCGGGCAACGTCACTTCGCGGGCGACCTGGTCGGCGTCGATCACGAGGGCGCCCTGAGCGGCGAGCAAGCCGAGAATGGTCGACTTGCCGCAGCCGATTGGACCGGTCAGGCCGAGCCTTAACGGTCCGCTCACGGGGCCCGGTCCTCCAGCTCGAGCCAGGCTTCCTCGGCTGCCTCGAGGCCGGCCGAGACGTCGGCCAGCTCGCTCGTGATCCGGCGCAGCTCGACAAAGTTGGCGCCGACGGCGGGATCGCCCAGGGCCAGCTCGAGATGGTTCTTGCGCAGGCCCAGCCGGGTGAGCTCGCCGTCGAGCACGGCCCGTTGCTTGCGATAGGCGTCCTTGGACAGCTTCGGCTGGCGTGCCCGGGCGCCGGCCTTCGGCGGGGGGCCCGGCTTGCCCGGCGGCGGGTCGGACTTGGTCGCCGGCGACGCCTCGGCGCCCTGCGCTGGGCGGCTGCCCGCCACCTGGCCGACCTTGGCGGTGCCGCCGCGCGGGCCCGTGCCATGCAGCCGGACGGACTCCGCCTGGATCGCGCCAGCCACGGTCCAGCCCGTGGTGACCGCCGCCCGCCAGGCCTTGTAGCCGCCGTCGAATGGGGCGGCCTGGCCATCGTCGACCACCCACAGCCGATCGCACACGGTCTCCAGCAGCCGGCGGTCATGGGACACGACCAGGAGCGTGGCCGGGCTGTCGCTCATGAAGGCCTCGATCGCCTCGCGGGCGGGGATGTCGAGGTGGTTGGTGGGCTCGTCAAGCAGGAGCAGGTTGGACGGCATGATGCCGAGCAGGGCGAGCTCCAGGCGGGAGCGCTCGCCGCCCGACAGGAGGCGCACCTCCTTGAGGACGTCGTCGCCTCGAAACAGGAACCGGGCGAGGTAGCCGCGAGCTTCGCCCTCGGTGATCGAGATGGCCGAGGTCAGGGCGGCCAGGACGGTCTCGCCCGGGATCGCCGCACCACGCAGCTGGGCAAGGTAGCCGATCGACACGCCCATGCCGATCGTCAGCACGCCATCGAGCGGCGGCAGGTCGCCCGCAATCGTGCGCAGGAGGGTGGTCTTGCCGGCTCCGTTCGGGCCGACGATGCCGATTCGCTCGCCGCGCTGGGCGGCCAGGAACGGGACACGGGCGATGGCCAGCGGCTCGGCCGGCCCGGAGCCGGGTCCGGGCTGACCGTCCGGGGCGGTTCGCACGGAGCGCGGCAGGTAACCCACGACCAGCTGCTCGGCTCGAACGACGATCTCGCCCGAGCGTGACGGGCCTCCCCCGCCGACCAGCGCAGCCGTCGGCAGGCGCAGCTTGCGGCTGGCCTTGGGTGCCTCGATCTTCGCCTCCTGGAGGCGGGCGAGGCGAGCCTCGTGCTCGTGCATCTTGGCGTACTTGCGATGGCTGCGATAGCGCTGGACGAGGTCCTGCTCGCGGGCGATCTGCTCGGCCTGGGTCGAGATGTCCTTGTCCAGGCGCGCGTCGCGCTCGACCCGCTGGCGGTGATAGGCGGCGTAGTCGCCCCGGAAGACTGTCAGGCGCCGGTCGCGCAGCTCCCACACCCGTTCGACTGTGCCATCCAGGAAGGCCCGGTCGTGGGACGCCACGAGGAGCGAGCCGCGGCGCCGGCGGAGATGCTCCTCGAGCCACTCCAGGGCGCCCAGGTCGAGGTGGTTGGTGGGCTCATCGAGGAGCATCAGGTCGGGGTCCGCGATGACCAGCCGAGCCAGGGCCGCCCGGGTCTGCTCGCCTCCGGACAGGGCTGCCGGTGGCTTGGTCCACTCATCCCGGCTGAAGCCGACCCCGGACAGGGTCTCGTCGACGCGCTGGTCGAGGGTGTAGCCGCCCAGCAGCTCGAAGCGATGCTGGAGGTCGGCATAGAGCGGCTCCTCGACCTGGTTGGCCCCTTCGAGCTCGCCCAGGCGCTCGCCGAGCTGGAGCAGCTCCGCCGCGGCCGACCGGACCGCCGTGCGCAGGTCCGGGGCGGCCATGAAGGCCACGTCGAAGTGGGCCTCCTGGGCGAGCAGGCCGATGCTCAGGCCGCGCTTCCGGCTGACCGCTCCGAGGTCCGGCTCGTCGATCCCGGCCGCGATCCGGAGCATGGTGGTCTTGCCGGCTCCGTTCGGCCCGACCAGGCCGATCCGCTCGCCCAGGGCGATGGCTGCCTCGATCTCGTCGAGGATCACGAACGTGCCGATCTCGCGGCTGACCTTCTCGAAACGCAGGATCGACATCAGCGGCTCGGGTCGGCCGGGACGCCGCCGGCGCTGGACCGGGCGCCGGCCCGCCGGGTTGCGGCAGCCGCCCGGGTCCGCCGGGTCCGGGCGGTCCGGCCGGCATCATCCGTTGCACCGCCAGTGCTCATCGCCCGCAGGATCTTGATCCCGCCGGCTCGCTCCAGGGAGCGCCGATCGGCAGCCGGCAGGCGCTGGCACCATGAGCAGAAGTGGGTCGCCCGGGCGCCGATCACGATCCGCCGGATGGGCCGGCCACAGCGCGGACAAGGCTCGCCGGTGCGCTGGTAGACGTTGAGCCGCTCCTGCATCTGGCCATCGCCGTCGGGCGCGGTGTAGTCGTCGATCGAGCTGCCTCGCTGCTCGATCGCCTCGACCAGGATCAGCCGGATCGCCAGGTACAGGCGGCGCTCGTCGGCCGGCCGGAGCGTGGCGGCCGATCGGAGCGGGTGGAGCCGGGCGGCCCACAGCGCCTCGTCGGCGTAGATGTTGCCGATCCCCGCGATGAACGACTGGTCGAGCAAAAGTGACTTGAGCCGGCCCTTGCGAGCCCGGATCCGACGCCGGAAGTGGCCCAGGTCGAAGCCGGGATCGAGCGGCTCCGGCCCGAATCCGGCCAGCACCGCCGTCCCGCCCGGCTCGGTGACGAGCTCGCCGCTGGCCGGATCGAGCTCGTACAGGCCGACCCGGCCGAACTTGCGGATATCCCGGAAACGCAGCTCCCGGCCATCGGCGAAGGCCAGGACCAGGCGCAGGTAGGGGTCCTCGGGCGTGTCGGCCGGCACGACGAACAGCTGGCCGGTCATCTTCAGGTGAATGGTCAGGGCCAGGCCGCCCGACAGGTGGACGACCAGGAGCTTGGCCCGCCGCTCGATCGAGTCGATCGTATGCCCGCGGATCGCGGCCTCGAAGTCGGCTGCCTCGTGGGTCCGGAGGGTCCTCGACCAGCTCGAGCGGGTGGCACTGATCTCGGCTCCGACGATCCGGGGCCGAAGGTCCCGCACGACGGTCTCGACCTCGGGCAGCTCAGGCATCGGCGGAGACGGGATCCTCACGCGGACAGACGGCCATCGATTCCCAGTCGTCGCCGACCTTGACATCGACCGTCAGGGGCACGTCCAGGGCTACCGCCGTCTCCATCGTGCCGCGCAGGACCGGGATCAGCCGGTCGACCTCGTCGCGCGGCACCTCGAGCAGCAGCTCGTCGTGGACCTGGAGCAGCGGCCGCGCCCGGAAGCCGCCTTCGCGCAAGCGCTCGTCCAGCCGGATCATGGCGATCTTGATGATGTCGGCGGCCGTGCCCTGGATGGGCATGTTGATGGCCATCCGCTCGCCCGCGGCGCGCAGGGTCGGGTTGCGTGCATCGAGCTCGGAGATCGCCCGCTTGCGACCAAGCAGGGTGGTGACGAAGCCCTGCCGCCGGGCGACGTCCTTGATGTGGAGCATGTAGTAGCTGATTCCGGAATAGGTCGCAAAGTAGGTGGTGATGAACTCCTGGGCCTCGGCCCGGGGAATGTTGGCCCGGCTCGACAGGCCGAAGTCGCTCATGCCATAGGCGATCCCGAAGTTGACCATCTTGGCCATCGAGCGCTCGTCGGCATTGACCTCCTCGGGCGCCTTGTGGAGCACCCGGGCGGCTGTCTCGCGGTGGATGTCGGCGCCCCGGGCGAAGGCGTCCTTGAGGTGCTCGTCGCCCGAGACATGGGCCAGGATCCGCAGCTCGATCTGGGAGTAATCGGCCGCGACCAGGGTGATGTCTGGTCCGCCGGCCACGAAAGCCCGCCGGATCCGGCGCCCGAGCGGCGTCCGGATCGGGATGTTCTGGAGGTTCGGGTCGGACGAGCTCAGGCGGCCGGTCGCGGCCACCGCCTGGTGGAAGGTCGTGTGAAGCCGGTCGTCGTCCGCGATCAGCGTCGGCAACGCCTCGACGTAGGTCGAACGGAGCTTGGTGTAGGTCCGCCAATCGAGCAGGCTGGCGACCATCGGGTGGGCCGAGCGCAGGTCCTCGAGGACGCTGGCGTCGGTCGAGTAGCCCGTCTTGGTCTTGCGCCCCTTGGGCAGGTTGAGCTCGAAGAACAGGACCTGCTCGAGTTGCTTGGGGCTGCCCAGGTTGAACTCGTGGCCGACGCTGGCGAACACCTCGGCCTCCAGCCGGGCGATCTCGATCGCAAACTCGTCGGCCAGTGAGCGCAGGGCCACGCGGTCGAGGGCGACACCGGTCGCCTCCATCCGGGCCAGGACCGGGATGAGCGGCAGTTCGATCTCGCGGAAGAGGCGGTCCAGGGATTCGCGTTCGAGGCTGGCTTCGAGGGGTCCCCGGGCGGCCAGGGCGGAGAGCGCCTCGAGGCCGACCCGGGCGAAGGCCGGCAGGTCCTTGGCCGGGGGCAGGATCAGGTCGAGCTGCTCGGCCACGACATCGGCAATCGACTGGCTGCGCAGCGAGGCATTCAGGATGTAGGCCGCGATCTGGGTGTCGAAGGCGATGGCCGTGCCTGCTCCGGCCGGATCCTCGGCGAAGCGGGCCACGAGCAACGGCTTGACCTCGTGGCCGACGATCGGAACCTCGAGGCGCTCGACCAGGGCCCTCAGGCGGGCCACGTCGGCCGGTCCCTCGCCGGCCACCGTTCGCCCGTCCAGGCCGGCCACCGCCAGGGCCAGGGCGGAACCCTTGCGCGGGCGGGGATCATCGGCCAGCAGGGCGACGCCGACGGCCGACTGGCGGGCGAGCCACGGCTCGATCCCCTCGATGCCTTCGCCCGTGACGATCTCGATCAGCCCACCGGGGTTCTCGATCGCGGCGGCCAGCGTCGCGGCGAGATCGGCGGTCGGCGGACCCTCGGCCAATCCATCGGCGGGTCCATTGCCGTCGGCCGGTAGTGCCCCTGACTGACTGGCGACAGGCACCGGCCGGCCGCCGTCGACGGACGAGAAATCGAGGGCCAGCTGGAGTCCCGAGGCTTCCCCGCCGGCCCCCGCCCGGCCGCGTGGCAGGCCCTCACCCGCCCCCCAGCCGGCCGAACCGCGGACGGCCGAACCGGGCACCTGGGCCGCTCGCATCGGGTCGCCGCCGGTCGCCAGGCTGCCCCGGATCGCTGCCGCCGTGTCCTCGGCTCGCTCGCCTTTGAGCGGCGGCAGCCGCTCGATGAGGCTCCGGAACTCGAACTCGCGGAACAGGCGGATGACGGTCTCGCGGTCGTAGTCGCCGAGACGGGCCGCCTCGAGGTCCAGCTGGACCGGCAGGTCGCGCACGATCCGCATCAGCTCGCGGCCCATCAGGACCTGCTCGCGGGCCTCGAGCAGAGGCGCCCGGAGCCGAACGGGCTGGACCTCGTCGAGGTGCTCGTACAGCCCGTCGAGGCTGCCATAGTCGCCGATCAGCTTGGCCGCCGTCTTTTCGCCGACCCCGGGCACGCCTGGGATGTTGTCGGTCGAGTCGCCCTTGAGCGCCTTGAAGTCGATCATCTGGTCCGGCCGCAGGGCGTAGCGCTCGAAGATCCGGGCGGGGTCGTAAATGATCGTGTTCTGGACGCCCATCCGGGTAGTCATCAGGCGGGTCTGGTCGGTGACCAGCTGGAGCATGTCCAGGTCGCCGGTCACGATCGTAGTGTCCAGGCCGCGCCGGCCGGCCTCGACGGTCAGCGTCCCGATCACATCGTCGGCCTCGAAGCCGGCCATCTCGTAGACCGGGATACGGAGTGCCTTGACCACCTCGCGGACCTTGGGGAACTGGTCGCGCAGGTCATCGGGCATCCGCTGGCGAGTGGCCTTGTAGGCGGCGTACTGCTCGTGCCGGAAGGTTGGTCCGGGCAGGTCGAAGGCAATCGCGGCGTAGTCCGGCTGGATGTCCTGGAAGCCCCGCAGGACGATGTTGCAGAACCCGAACACGGCGTTGACCAGCTCCCCTTTCGAGGTGGTCAGGGGCGTGTTGATCAGGGCGAAATATCCGCGGTAGATGAGCCCGTTGCCGTCGAGCAGCATCAGGCGTTCCATCGGCAGGCCTCGGCTGGGCAGTCGGACGGGGACGGTCCGTTCAGTGTACCCGGCGGGCGGATCGGCCCGGCAGCGTGGCTATAGTGTCGAGCACCCAGCTCCGACCCCACGCCAGGGTCAGATCCCGAGGGCCACTGAGGACCGGCCACGACCAGCAGCCTGCCCCTGAAACGGAAGAAGGCGCCAGTCCTCCTGGGGGGAGTCCTGCCGATCGAACGCGCCCGGATCGGCGCCGACGCGCTCGCCGGGATCACCCTGGCCGCATTGGCGATCCCGGAAGTGATGGGCTACTCCAGGATCGCGGGCATGCCCGTCATCACGGGCCTGTACACGATCCTTGTGCCGATCGTCGCCTTCGCGATCTTCGGGTCCTCACGTCACCTGGTGGTCGGGGCCGACTCCGCGACGGCGGTGATGATGTCGACCGGCCTGCTCAGCCTGGGCCTGGTCGCAGCTTCGCCTTCCTACGTGGCGATGGCCGGCCTGAGCGCCCTGCTGTGCGCTGGGCTGCTGCTCGTGGCCCGCCTGCTCCGTCTCGGATTCATTGCCAACTTCCTGTCCCGGAGCGTGCTCATCGGCTTTCTGACCGGCGTCGGCATCCAGGTCGCGTTGGGCCAGGTCGGCGGGATCTTCGGGATCGCACCCCAGCCCGGCGGCACGCTCGAACGGCTCGTCGCGACGGTCCGCCTGATTCCGAACGAGACCGTCCTGCCCACGCTCGGCGTCTCGATCGTCGTCTTCACGCTGGTCTACGGCCTGAAGCGCGTCAATCACAGAATTCCGGGCGCGCTCATCGCGGTCATCGTCACGATCGCCGCGAGCTCGGCGCTGAACCTGGCGGCGCATGGCGTGGCCGTCCTCGGCGTGATCCCAAGCGGCTTGCCCCAGTTGGGCCTGCCCAGTGGGGTGCTCTCGACCGAGGATGTCGTCCAGCTCTTCCCGACGGCCCTGGCCATGGTGGTGGTGATCCTGGCCCAGAGCGCGGCCACTTCGCGTGCGTACGCCCTGAAGTATTCCGACAGCTTCGACGAGAACGTCGACCTGGTGGGCCTTGGCCTGGCCAACGGCGCGGCGGCGATCACCGGCGCGTTCGTGGTCAACGGCAGCCCAACCAAGACCGAGATGGTCGACAGCGCGGGTGGCCGGACCCAGGTCTCGCAGCTGACCGCGGCCCTCCTCGTCGTGCCGGTCCTCCTGTTCCTGACCGGGCCCCTGGCCAGGCTGCCCGAGGCGGTTCTCGCCTCCGTCGTGTTCATCATCGGCCTGCGGCTGATCGACACCAAGGGCATGCGCGATGTCCTGCGGGTCCGGCCAGCCGAGTTCGCCGTCGCCGCGCTGACCGCCCTGACCGTGATCATCGTGGGGGTCGAACAAGGCATCCTGCTGGCGATGGGCCTGTCCGTCGTCGAGCACCTGTATCACAGCTACCGGCCCTACGACAGCCTGCTCGTCGAGGCGCCAGACGGTAGCTACCGGGCCGCGCCGGAGGCGACCGGCGGTGAGCTCGAGGCCGGCCTGATCGTGTATCGGTTTGGCGCCAGCCTCTACTACGCCAACGCCACCCGGTTCATGGCCGAGGTCCTGGGGCTGGTCAAGGCGGCGGACCCGGCCGTCCGATGGTTCGTCGTTGCCTGCGGGGCCATCGGCGACATCGACTATTCGGGCGCAGCTTCACTGCGTCAGGTCCAGCAGGAGCTGCGGGCCATGGGCGTGACCCTCGTCCTGGCCGACATCAGCGACCAGCTCCGCCAACTGCTCGATCGCTACGGCCTGGCCGAGCAGATCGGCGAGGCCAACCTGTACGACACGATCCGCGAAGCCGCCAGCGCCTACCGCCGGGGCCCGGGCGCCGAGGGCGGACAACGACCGACCTCGGCTCGGCTGGTCAGGGACGAGTAGACCGGCCTCTGGCCCAGGTCAGCCCAAGCAGCACCAGCCCGGCGACGAGCAGGACGAGCGAGCCGATGAGCAGGGGCGACGGGGCCGCGCCGGGCGCGTTGACTAGCGAAGCGGACTTGGTGGCGCTGCTGTCCGAGGCGATCGGCGCCGGGACTATCGCCACCGGCGCGCTGCTCGCGGCCGGGATGGGATTCGGTCCGGCGGACGCGACCCCGGCATAGACCGGCGTCGTCTCCGGAACGGTCGAGGCCGCCGGAGCCGACGAACCGGCCAGGAACGGCGCAGCCGCCGATGCGGCCGCGGAGGGAGCCGGCACTCCGCCGTCCGTCGCTGAGCCTGCCCCGCTGAATCCGGCCTGGGGTCCCGCCTGATCGCTGATCGGCGCGGCCGCGGCTCCGCTGGTCTCGGCTGAGCCCGCGGATTGGAAGATCGCCGGGCTGGCCGACACGATCAGACCGGCAATCCCGAGGGCGACGAGGCCGCCGGCCAGGGGCCGGCCGAGGGCGACCCGGGGCCGGGCCAGGCCGGCCACCAGGCGCCGCCAACCCGACGGTCGCAGGCGAGCGGCATCGGCTTCGGTCAGCTGGAAGTCGCGCGTCCGGCGCGGGGCCGGCAGCGCAGCCGTCGCGGCCATGATCGCGACGAGGTCGGCGTGGAGCTGGGCGCAATCCGGGCAGCTGGCCACCAACGAGCGTGCTGCGGCCGTCTCCCGGTCGTCCAGGTCGGCCGCAGCCAGGCCGGCGATCGATGTCTCGTCGTGACCGGCGTGCTCGGGATTCATGGGGCCATGATTGTCGTTGAGGGCAGGCATGCTCATTCGACGCCCTCAGCCACGAAACAGTTCCATGTGGTCCTCGAGTCCGCGCCGGAGGGCCAGCCGCCCGCGGTGAATGCGCGACTTCACCGTGCCCAGGCTGACCCCGGTCATCTCGGCAATCTCGGTGTAGTCGAAGCCTTGGACGTCGTACAGGACGATGGCGGCCCGCTGGTCGTCGCCGATCGCGGCCAGGGCCGAGCTCAGGACCCGGACCCGCTCGGCGGTCACTACCTGCCGCTCCGGATCGGCCTCCTCGCCTGCCGGCGGCTGCCACGACTCGTCCTCGAGCTCGGGATACGGCTGGACCGGCCGGCGCTTACGCGCTCGCTGGAGGTCCATCGCGGCGTTGATCGCGATCCGACTGAGCCAGCTCTTGACGCTACCGCCGCGGAAGCTCGCCAGGTTCCGATAAGCCGAGAAGAGGGCCTCCTGGACGACGTCCGAGGCCTGGTCATGATCAGGGACCATGCGCGCAACCAGCCCGAACAGCTGGTCCTGGTAGCAGCTCACCAGGTCATTGAACGCAGCCAGGTCGCCGCCCTGGGCACGTTCAACGAGGATGAGGTCGCGCCGCTGCGGGCCGTCGAGCTGCGCTCGTTCCTCGGGCTGAGGACCGTCGGGAGTCTCGGTCGTTGGCAGGTCCCCCACGAGCGAACGGCTCCTCCGGAGCGCACTGGGAAAGCCGGCCGAGTCTAGCATCGTCATTCGGCCAGACGACGGGCCTGCCGAGCTGGTTCCATGGGTCGGCTGGCGGCAATCAACGTTGTGTCAGCCTGGGCGGGCGAGAACGATCGGCCGCTGAGCCGTCGAACTCCGCCACTGGACGGGTCTGCCATCAAACGTACGTTGGCCCAAGGCCGCGCCAGAATCGAGTCAGCGCTCCCCTACACTGCCAGATGGCCCGGAGTGGCGGAATGGCATACGCAGCCGACTCAAAATCGGCCGCCTGCAAGGGCATGAGGGTTCGACTCCCTCCTCCGGGACCATTACGAGCCGGACGACCAGTGATTCCAGCGGGCAAATTCCGGGTTTGCGATCCAGCCCCGCTTGAGCGAGGCTGAGCGCTTGTCCGGCAGGGGCCGGCCGACGGGGATGACCCCCACCGGGGAGAATTCAGCTGGGATGCCCAGGATCGCGCGCATCTCGACGTAACCAGGCGCATCGGATCCCGCAAAGCCTGCCGCCAGACCCTCGTCCACGCTCGCGAGCAGGATCAGCATCACGGTGCAGCCCACGTCCATCCACCAGTACGGGACCGGCCAGTCGATCTCGCTGCCGCTTTCCTCGGTCTTGTCGGCCTCCCGGTAGCGGGCGTGGTAGATCGCTTCGCTGACGCACGGGATGAACAGCGCGGGCGCCTCGCTGATCCACGAATCGAAGCCCGCCTCGGTGTACTCCAGCTCACCGCACAGGAGCGCGAGTCGACGTCGCAGGTCCGGTTCGGTCACCACGACGAGGCGCTGGCCCTGGCTGAAGCCGGCGCTCGGCGCCCGTTGAGCGGTGGCCGCGATTCGCTCGAGGACGTCGAGATCGATCGGCTCGGTCGCGAAGTGGCGGACCATCCGTCGGGTACGGACGACCTCGTTGAATTCCATGGGCTACGGCCGCCCGGGGTCCATCGGCACGGTCAGCGACGCGCGCCAGGCTGGCGCGGCGAACGGCGCCGCGAAATAGGACGTCGCGTGCCTGATCCTCCCCTCGTGGATCCGCAGCAGCTGGACGAAGTGGTACATCTCGCCGTTCGAGTAGGTGTTCGTACCTTCGACCGTCCAGACGTCACCGCTTCCGGCAATGCGCTGGATCGTCATGCTGGGCGTGACGACCCAATGGTCCTCGGCCCCGGCGATATCCGTGAGCTCGACCCGGGGCATCCCACCCGGGAAGTGCTCGTGGATCTGGCGGTACGCCTCGTGGCTGGGCACTCGTTCGCCCGATTGCGGCCAGTCTTCGTGCCAGTCGCTGTCGCGGAGCTTCGCCATCGTCTCGAAATCATTGGCGGCGACCGCCTCGATGTACTGGCGGACCAGGTCCTCGGACGCCATCAGGTGCTCCCTCCAGTCTCATCCGCGAAACGCTGTCGTACCTACCCAGAATGATCGAATGTCACTCCGCTATGTTGCGCTCGGCGACTCGTACACGATCGGCACTTCCGTCACCGCCGACGAAGCCTGGCCGAGTCGGCTTGCCGCAATTCGTGGCCCTGATGGCAGGCGCCGGCTCGACCTGGTGGCCAATCTCGCCGCCAACGGCCGAACCTCCCAGGACGTGCTGGACGATCAGCTGCCGCGCCTTGCCCGGCTCCGCCCCGAGTTCGCGTCGCTCCTGATCGGGGTCAACGACGTTGTCCAGGGGGTCCGCCCGGAGACGTATCAGGACCACGCCGGCCGGGCCCTCGACCGACTCCAGGCCCTGTTGCCGGTCGACCGCCTGCTGGTCGTCACGATCCCGGACTACACCGTGACGCCAGCCGGGGCGCGCTTCGGCCAGCCCGCCGACCAGCGGGCAGGAATCGTGGCGCTCAACAGGATCATGGTCGGGCTGGCCGGCGACCGCCGGATTGCCGCGGTCGACATCTTCGATCTCTCGCAACACGCCGCGGCCGATCCCACGCTCGTCGCCCGGGACGGGCTCCATCCGTCGGCGCGCCAGTACGCGCTCTGGCTCGAGCGGATTCAGCCGGTCGTGGCCGGGCTGCTCGACCGCGCCTGAGATGGAGCTTCCCGGCCTCGCCTTCCTGGTGCTCGTCCTGGCGGTCAAGGAGGCAGGACTGCCGATCCCCGTGTGAAACTCAATAGCGCTAGACCCGGACCACAGACGCCCGCCCAGGCTGCAGGCTGTCCATAGCCTGCGTTCAGGATGAATTCAGGTCGGTCCTCCACCATTCAACTGATTACCGCGGCCGATCCTGTCGGCCCGTTCCCCGCGCGGAGGACCATCCTATGAACCGCCTGCTCACGACCGTTGCCCTGTCTGCCAGCCTCGTCGCCGCCGTCGCGGCGTGCACGCCCGCGGCCACAACGGCGCCCAGCTCGGCACCGATCGTCGTTCCGTCGGCCCTGCCCAGTGCCGCGCCCAGCCTCGCCCCATCGAGCCTGCCCACGACGGTGCCTTCGACCGCTCCTTCAGTCGCCCCTTCGGCTGCTCCTTCGGTCGCCCCTTCGGCTGCTCCGTCCGTCGCCCCGTCAGCCTCGTAGGCTGGCCCAAGCCAGACCTCGGGCTCGATCGCGGCTAGACTCAGGGCGGTCCAACGCCCTTCGTCGGAGATTAATGAGCTTCCTGAGCCGCTTCTTCGCGCCGTCCCAGGCCACTCCCCTGCCACCCCCGGCCGGGTCGGTGGCCGAGGTGGAGATGGTCCGCGGGATCATCGCCCGGCTCGACATGCTGCCCCCTGATCGAGCCCGGTTCGTCGCCTGCGCCGCCTACGTGGTCGCCCGTGCGGCGAGCGCCGATGGCGCCGTGAGCCCGGAGGCGAGCCGCTACATGGAGCAGGTCCTGGTCGAGCACACCGGCCTGGATGCGGCCGAGGCGGCCCTGGTCGTCGAGACCGCCAAGCTCCAGGCGCTGACGACCGGGGGCACCGACGATTACCTGGTCACCCGCGAATTCAAGGATGTCTCCAGCAGCGAGCAGCGCCTGGACATTCTGCGGGCGTGCTTCGCCGTGGCCGCGATCGACGGCACGATCGACGCCGCCGAAAGCTTCACCGTCGACGAGATCGCCCTGGAGCTGGACCTCGAACCGCCGGCCCTGGCGAAGCTCCGGGGCGAGTTCGCCGATCGCTTCTCGGCGATCCAGGCGATGAAGGCGGACCCCGCGGGGGCGCCCTCCCAGCCCAGCTGGTGGTCGACCCCCCGACCCACCCGGCGGGCGATCTCCGCCACCAGGGCGGCCTCCTACGCGGCCC
>JBBSFD010000043.1:0-25338 GCA_038239115.1 Candidatus Limnocylindrales bacterium
AGCGTTGCCTCCTGGTCCTGGCTCAGCACCAGCGCCGCGCGCTTCGTCCTTCCGGCCATGCTCGCCTCCGACAGCGGTGGGGTAGATCAGCATGGCGAGTATAGATCAGACGTAAGTGTATTGATGGAACGATCTACTAGTTGGCCGCGACCACGATCGCGGCGACCTGCGAGAGCGGGTCAGCCAGGGCGTCGATCAGGGTGCTCAGGTTCTGGGTATCGGTCGTCGTCAGGGTGATAAACGAGACGTAGCTCGAGCCCTTCTTGAACGCGGCCAGGGCGGCCAGCACGTCCGCGAGACGCTGGTCGATCATGGCCGCCAGGGCCGGCGAGCGGGGTACGACGAGGGGCCGGACGGCATTGAAGGCGGCCTGCGAGCCGATCACGTTGGCCTCGAAGTCGGACAGGTCCGTGTGCGAGTAGCGATCCTCCTCGCCGGTGATCTTGGACGAAGAGACCTCGTTGAGCAGCCCGACCGCGCCGTTGGCGATCGTGGCCGGATCGAGCTCCACCGTCTTGACCAGGCCCTGGAGGGTCGTGACGTCGGTCATCAGCTTGTGGGCGATCGCGGCCATGCCGGCGGTCGAGTTGGCGACCCACAGGGCCTTCTCGAGCCGGTGGAAGCCGGTCCAGGTCCCGCCCGCCGGCACGTCGTTCTCCCGGGCGTCGATCTGGGGGTCGAGGTCGCCGAAGCTCTCGGCCACGGGCTCGATCGCCTCGTACGGGTAACGAGCACCGGCATACAGCTCGCGGGCACCGGCCAGCTTGTTGGCCACGACCGCATCGACGAACGACTTCGTCTTCTGGACGAGCAGGTCCGCGTTCGTCTCGAGGTAGGTTCGGTAGGCGGCCACGCTGTCCGCCGCCGTCGGAATGCTGGCCTCCGGCCCGATCGACGCCGGCACCTGCGGACCGCTGCTCGAGGCCACGCCGGGACTGGCGGCGCTGCTACAGCCGGCGGCGGCGAACAGGACGGCGAGCGCGATGGCGGCGGGCCGCAGTGGGCTCATGGGCGGGCTACTCCGTGACGGTCAGGGTGCCGCTGGCCGACGTTGTTCCGCCGGGGCAGCTCAGTTGGTAGGTCCCGGGCTTCAGGTTCAAGGTGAACGTGCGATCGAGCCCGGGCACGACGTTCTCGACCTCGCCGATCACGTGGTCGGCCTGGTTGATCTCGTACTCGAGGACGCTGCCCGAGCCCTGGTTGGTGACGACGAAGGTGGCCGGTCCGGCCGGGACCTGGAGGTCCTGGGGCGAGCAGCCGGCATCGCTGATCGAGACATGGACCTGGCGGACGGAGGCGACGGGGACCAGGCTCGCGCCGTTGGCTGCGAGGGATGGTGCCGCGCCGGAGGCCGAGCAGGCAACGACCAGGACTGCCGCTGCGATCAGCGCGCCGAGCGTGGCCAGCCTGGCCATGAGGCGCTTCAGGTCAGGCATACCGGGTCCGGCGGGGCATCCGCAACCTGGCGCCGACCACGAACAGGGTCAGGACCGGGATGAGGTAGCCGAAGTAGCCGACTAGCTGGAGGGTCGTCGGCTGGGCCCGGTAGCCGAACAGGCCGGCCAGCAGGGCGCCCACCGGACTCGTCTCGGGCAGCAGGCCGGTCAGGTTCAGGGCCGGGTTGCCGGTCGGCAGCCAGCCGGCATCGACGAAGGCACCGATCGCCGACGATACGAGGCCAGCCGCCACGAAAATGATGACGATCCCGGTCAGGGTGAAGAACCTGCGCAGGTTGAGCCGGACGGCGCCTCGGACGATCGCCCAGCCCAGCAGGCAGGCCACGGCCAGGCCGGCCAGGCCGGCCAGCGGCAGGCCCGGCCCGAGCTCGCCCGTGGCCGCCGCCGAACGGAAGAGGGCGAGCAGGAAGAGCGCCGTCTCGAGGCCCTCGCGCACGATTGCGACGAAGGCCAGGCTGACCAGGGCGGCGGTCGAGCCGGCCTGCAGAGCGGCATCGATCTGACCCTCCAGCTCACCCTTCAGGGCACGACCCTGGCGGCGCATCCAGAACAGCATCCAGGTCAGGACGACCACCGCGAACGCGGCCGCCAGCCCTTCAATCGGCTCCTGCACCGACGAAGGCAGGTCGCCGATCGTGAGGAACACGAGGACGCCGGCGCCGATCGAGACGAGCAAGGCCGCCACGATGCCGATCCATACCCAGCGCAGCGTATCGCGCCGACCGACCTTGATCAGGTAGCCGATCACGATCCCCACGACCAGGGCCGCCTCGAGGCCCTCGCGGAGCATGATCAGGAACACGGTCAGCATCAGTTGCTCCAACCCGACAGGAGCCCTTGCATAGGCTTCGCAAGGGAGATTGAGTTGCGACGCTGAGCGTACGGTCGCGGCCCGATCCCGTCAAGCGTGAGCGCGTGCCCCGATCCTGGACTCGCGGGAAGCGCCGCGGCACTCAGCGCGAAGGAAGCCGCACTTCGAAGCGGGCGCCGCCGGTGGCGGGAGAGGTGGCCTCGATCGTGCCGCCGTGGCGCTCGACGATCCAGTGGGCAATCGACAGACCCAGGCCGGCCCCGCCCGAAGGAGCGTCCGGGGCGCGCCAGAAGCGCTCGAAGACATGAGGCAAATCGTCGGCCTTGATGCCGGGCCCCTGGTCGCTGACCGTCAGCACGGCGCGATCGCCCCCGGGCTGGACCGTGACGGTCACGCTGCCGCCGGCCGGGCTGTGCCGGATCCCGTTGTCGACCAGGATCGTCACCAGCTGGCGCAGTCGCAGTCCGTCGCCCGCCGTCGGCGTGGGCTGGGCATCGAGGCGCAGGGTGACACCCTTGTCGGCGGCCAGGCCCGTCAGGGGCTCGAGGGCGGCGGTCGTGGCATCGGCCAGGTCGAGCGGCTGGTGCTCGATCTCGATCGCGCCTGAGTCGGCCCGGGCCAGGAGCAGGAGCGACTCGACCAGCTGGGTCAGGTGGTCGGTCTCGGCCTTGATGTCGTCGAGGGTCTCGACCTGCTGCGAGATCGTCGAATCCGGATGGCGCTGGAGATGCTCGACGCTGCCTCGGACCACGGCCAGCGGGGTGCGCAGCTCATGGCTGGCGTCGGCGGCGAACTCGCGCTGGCGGCGGAGCGACTCGCGGATCGGCACCAGGGCGCGCCGGGCATAGAGCGCGCCGCCCACGACCGACAGGCCGAAGGCGGCCACCCCGCCGATGAGCAGGACCGCGACCAGCTGCTGGAGGGCGCGCGCCTCGGCCGTCCGGTCGGCCACGATCTGGACGACGTACGTCTGCCCGTCACGGACGACCGGCTCGCTGACGAGCTGGATCGGGGTGCCCGCCACCGAGGTCTTGCGAACGTCGACAGCGCCCTTCCGGGCGGCCTCCACCGCGGCCATGTCGGGCAGGCCATCGAAGCGTGAGTTCTGGGGACCGACCGATTCATTGCCTGGTCCGATGACCAGGGCGAGGGTGCCCGAGGACGGTCCACCGAAGGCCAGTCCGGTGGGCAATTGCTGCGGGAAGCCGGCCGGCTGGCCGGGCGTCTGGCCGACGATCGCGGAGATCTGGCTGGCCCGCAGGAGCAGGCGCTGCTCCGTGCTGTCCGAGAGGGACCGATCGACCGCCAGGTAGATCGCCGCGCCGAGGACGACCAGGATCACCAGGGTGATCCCGCCGCTCCAGAAGATCAGCCGGCGCCAGGTGCGTCGGAGCAGGCGTGCATCGCCGGCCGCACCGGGCGCCCCGCCGGCGCTCATGCCGGGCCCGGTCTCATCCAGCCACCATTCGGTAGCCGATCCCCCGCTCCGTCCGGATCAGGGTCCCGGCGCTTGTGCCGAGCTTCTCGCGCAGCCGGTGGACGTACGCCTCGACCGTATTGGGGGTGACCGCCAACCCGTACGGCCAGGCGGCATCGAGCAGGTTGTCGCGGGTGAGCAGGCGGCCGGTGTTGCGCAGGAAGCACTCCAGCAGGGCGAACTCGCGGGGACTGAGGGCCACCGGGGCGCCGCCCACGCTGACCGCCCGATCGGCTTCATCGAGCACGATCGGGCCGTTGACCAGGTTCGGGCCAGACGGCGCCCGGTCGGCCCGCCGGGCCAGGGCTCGGAGTCGGGCCGCTAGCTCCTCGAACGCGAAGGGCTTGACCAGGTAATCGTCGGCGCCCGCGTCCAGGCCGCGGACGCGGTCGTCGATGGCGTCGCGCGCGGTGAGGATCATCACCGGCAGGTCCGAGCCGGCCCGGCGCAGCTCGCGCAGCACCTCCAGGCCGGAACGATCGGGCAGGCCGAGGTCGAGGATCAGGGCATCGAGGGCGGCCTCGGACTCGAGCAGCTCAGTGGCTTCTTCGGCGGTGCGGACCAGCTCGACGACGTGGCGGTCGTCGCCGAGCAGGCGCCGAAGCATCCGGCCCAGGCGCGGATCGTCCTCGACGACAAGGATGTGCATGGCAGAACTATGCCGCTGTCACTTGACGACCGTGATGGTGCCAACCGTGCCGGTGAAGCCGGCACCGAAGCCGCCACCAAGGCCGCCGCTCGGCCGGGGGTTGCCGCTGGCCGTCGGGCCGTTGCCGCCAGCGCCCACCGTGAGGCCGATCTCCACAGTTGCGCCGGGCGTCACGTCGGCTGCCGAACCGGCACTCGCGTCGCGGTAGGTCACGCTGCTGCCAAGGTTGAGGGTTTCTGTGGTGCCGTTCGCCAGCTTGACCTGGATCGAGGTCGCATCGACCGAGACCACCGTCCCGCTGATACTCACGCCGCCGCCAGCTCCGCCACGACCAAAGCCGGCTCCGCCGCCAAATCCGCCAGCGCCGGTGCCGGGGCTGCCACCCAATCCGGTCCCACCGCCGCCGGTGCCCCGACCGCCGAAGCCCGTCGCCGCCGTTGCGGCCGCGGGTGCTGTTACCCGGCCGACCGCGAAGGCGACTCCACCGATCGCCACGAGCGCGCCCACGAGGAGGAGGGCCGTCCCGGCCGAGGCCCGATTCTTGCGCGGAGCGACCGTCGCGGCGACGGGCGCCGGAGCGAACGAGGTGGGTGCCGGCGCTGGCGGGGCGACCGGCGATGGTGGCGTTACAGGACCGGCGGCTGCGGCCTGGGTCGGCGAGGGCGCAGCCGCCGAGGCCGGCACCTGGGCCGGATCGGGCGTCCAGCTGGGCGGCGGGACTGCACCGGGTGTGGATTCCTGGGTCATCGAGGGGACTCCTTTCGAGGCCGGTTTGGCCGGCGCCGTGAGGCGGGGCCGGATGAACAGGTCACTCGTAGCGCAGGGCGACGATCGGATCGAGCCGGGCCGCCTGGCGAGCCGGCCAAACGCCGAACACGATTCCGACGAGGAGGCTGAACAGGACGGCCACGACTGGCGTGATCGGGTCGAAGACGAAGCCCCAGCCAGCCAGCTGGCCGATCAGGGCCGAGACGGCGATGCCCAGGACGATCCCGATCATCCCGCCCAGCAGGGACAGGACGAGGGCCTCGACCAGGAACTGGGCCAGGATGTCCCGGCCACGCGCGCCGATCGCCTTGCGGATACCGATCTCGCGGGTCCGCTCGCGGACCGAGACCAGCATGATGTTCATGATCCCGATCCCGCCCACCAGCAGGGAGATCGAGGCGATCCCAGCCAGGAGCACGGTCAGCAGCGTGCTGACCCCGCCGACCGTTGTGAGCAGCTGGGCCTGGTCGGCAATCGTGAAATCGTCGGTCCCACCGGGGGCGATCGCGTGGCGGCTCTCGAGCAGGGTGGTGATCTCGGCCTTGACCGTGTCGATCTGGCCGGCGGTCGCCACGCTGATTCCGATCGAGCGGACGGTCTGGCCCGGTACGAACTGGTCCTCGACCACCGTGTACGGCACAAGGATCTGGTCGTCCTGGCTGGTCGGGCCGGTGCTGCCCTTGGCCTGCAGGATGCCCACCACCCGGAAGGGCAGCCCACCGATCTTGATCGTGCTGCCGATCGAGCTGGCGGTCAGGCCCAGGTCGTCGGCCGTGGTCGCCCCGACGACCGCCTCGTTCAGGTGGGCATCGACGGCCGCCCCGTTGAGGGTCGCGCCCTGCCAGACGTCGAAGTTGCGGACGATTGTGTAGGCCCCGGTCGTGCCGATGATCGAGGTCGTCGTGTTCAGGCTGCCGGCCACGACCAGCTGGCTGGTCGACGTCTCGGGCTCGACCGCGGACACACCGGGCAGGGCCTGGATGGTCTGGGCGTCGGCCACCGTCAGGGTGCTGGCCGAACCGGCCGCCCCGCGGGTGAAGCCGGTCGTGGTCGCGCCCGGGTTGACGGTCAGCAGGTTCGTGCCGAGGCCCTGGAGCTGTTTGGTGATGCCACTCGTGGCACCCTGCCCGACGGCCACCAGCGAGACGACCGAGGCCACCCCGATGACCACGCCGAGCATGGTCAGGAACGCCCGCAGCCGGGACGAGCCGAGGCGCGACAGGGCCAGCCGGACAAGCTCCATCGTCCTCACGCGACGAGCCGCCCGTCTCGAACATGAACCTGGCGGCCGGCCACGGCGGCGACGTCGGCGTCGTGGGTGATCATCACGACCGTCCGGCCGGCGGCATTGAGCTCCTTGAGGACGGCCATCACGTCGGCCCCCGAGGTGCTGTCGAGGTTGCCGGTCGGCTCGTCCGCCAGGAGCAGGGCCGGCTCAGTGACCAGGGCCCGGGCGATCGCCACCCGCTGCTGCTGGCCACCGGACAGCTCGGTCGGAATATGGTCCACCCGGTCGCCCAGGCCCAGCCGCTCGAGCGCGGCCAGGGCGCGGGCGTGGCGCTCCTTGCGGGGCACGCCCTGGTACAGCAGGGGCGTGGCCACGTTCTCCAGGGCGGAGGTGCGCGGCAGGAGGTTGTAGCTCTGGAAGACGAACCCGATCGTCCGACTGCGCAGCCGGGCCAGGCCGTCGTCGTCCAGCTCGGCAATCGGGGTGCCGGCCAGGCGATAGGTGCCGGCAGTCGGCCGGTCGAGGCAGCCCAGGATGTTCATCATCGTCGACTTGCCCGAGCCGGACGGGCCGACGATGGCCAGGAACTCGCCTTGCTCAACGGCCAGGTCGACACCCTGGAGGGCGGCCACCTGGACGTGGCCGAGGTCATAGATCCGGCTGACCCCCTGCAGGTCGATCAGGCTCACGGCTGGGTTCCGCGCCCTCGGGTAAACGTGCCACCGCCACCGAAGCCACCCCCGAAGCCGCCGGTCAGGCTGCCCGGGTTGGTCGTCGTGCCGGCAGTCGTCGTGCGCGGGGTAGAGGTGCCCACGACGACCGTGTCGCCGGCGGTGATCCCGCTCGTGATCGCGGCGAACTGGGTGGTCGTCAGGCCGACCGTCACCGGCACGGCCGTGATCGAGCCATCCGCCTGCATGACCCGGACGGTGTAGCTGCCACTCAATCCGACCAGGGCGATGGCCGGCACGGCGACCACGTTGTCGGCCTCGGCTGTGGTGATCGAGACGCTGGCCGACATGCCGTCCTTGACGTCGGCCGGGGTGGAGTCGAGGGCGATCACGACCGAGTAGGTCACGATCGAGGACGAGCCCGAGGTCGAGGCGACCGGATCGATCTGGGTCAGCTTGCCGGTCGCGGTCTCATTCGTGGCGGTGATCGCGACGCTGGCCGCCTGGCCGACCTTGAGGCTGGGCAGGTCCGTCTCGGCGAAGCTGGCCGTGACCTGCATCTGGCTCGATTCCAGCTCGATCGCGTCGCCCGATGGGGCATCCAGCCCAGCCACGACCGAGACTGCCGTGACGATGCCAGCAGCGGGTGCCGTGATCTGGGCCAGGTTGACCGTGGTCTGGGCGGTCGCGACCGAGGCCTGGGCACTGGCCACGGAGGCCTGGTCGGTCAGGATCGTGAGGGCCGGGGCGGGGGCGGTCTTGCTCTGGTAGCCCTGCTCGGCCGCGGTCACCTGGAGGCTGGCCGAGGCGACGTTCTGGGAAGCCTGGGTGTTCGACTGGGTGGCCTTGACCTTGGCCTGGGCCAGGTTCTGGCTGGCATTCGTGACCGCGGCCTGGTCCTGGCTGATCTGCTGGGCCGGCGCGCTGGCCGCCTGGTCCGCGGCCAGGGTTGCCTTGGCCTGGCTCAGGGCGCTGTTGGCGTTGGCGATGGTCAGGTTGTTCTGCTGGCGGGTCTGGGTCTGGCTGACCCGGGCGTTGCTCAGCTGCTGCTCGGCCTGGGTCACCGACAGGCGGGCCATGGCCTTGTTGATCGAGGTCAGGCCGCCCTCGTCGCTGGCCAGGCGGGCCTGGGCGATGGCCAGGTTCGACTGAGCCGTGGACAGGGCCAGGGTTGCGCTGGCGTTGTCGGCCACGGCCAGGACCTGGCCCTTGGTCACGCTATCGCCCAGCTGGACGCTGACCGAGCTGACCGGCCAGCTGATCGAGCCGGAGCCGTTCGAGGCGGACGAAGACGAAGAGGAGGACGAGGAGGACGACGAGGCGCTCCCGGCGATCGCGGGTCCCCGGCCAAAGGCCAACCCATAGGTCACGCTCGGTGCCAGCGAGCCGGTTGCGGCGGCCGTCTGGGTCACGTTGGTGACCGCGGCCGTGGCCGTGATGTACTGGGTCGCCGAGCTCGACCCGAACGAGGGACCGACGATCACGACACCGATCGCCGCCACGCCGACGAGGATCAAGCCGACCGCGGCGAGGATCTTCAAACGCATAACAGGCACCTTCGATTTCCCAGGCAAGTCGGCTCGGGTCGCCCAGGGTTGATCGGCGGGCCCGGGCTGCCATCGTCGCGCTGTCTCCTGACGAAGTCCTGAACGCCCGGTCGTCGTCCAGGACCGCCGATACGCTCGTCAGCGCGCCGTCAGGACCATTGGGTGTATGCTGTGGGCTCCCCTTGATTGCCGAGGGGCCTCCGCTAGGTCGATGGTTCCCTTCTCGAGCCGGCCGTGCGCCGCATCCCTCTACCCGAGAAGAGAACAGGAATCACTCCATCATGGCCAACGGAAGCGTCAAGAAGGTCATCTCCGATCGCGGCTTCGGTTTCATTACCGCCGACGACGGGAAGGACTACTTCTTCCACCGCGACGGGCTTGATCGGTCGATCGACTTTGACAAGCTGGTCGGCGGCGAGCACGTCACCTTCGAAGTCGAGTCGGGCCCCAAGGGCCCCCGCGCGATCAAGGTTCAGGCTGCCTGAGCCTCCTCGGCTCAGACCAGGCGCCCGGTCCACACGGACCGGGCGTTTCTGTGTCCGGCAGGCGACAATTCGACGATCACTCCCGTCACGAGGAAGCCCATGGATCCGTTCGACTTCGTGATCATCGGGGCGGGCCCGGCCGGGGAGGCCGCGGCCTACGAGGCGCGCGGCCGGGGCGCCAGCGTGGCCGTGGTCGACCGCGACCTGTTCGGCGGCTCGTGCCCGTTCTGGGGCTGCATTCCCTCGAAGTCGTTGCTCCACGCGGCGGAGCGCCACGCCTCGGGCGCCGACTACCCCTGGTCCCGGGCGTCCGATCGGCGCGACTACATGATCAACCGCGAGGGCATCGCCTATCCCGATGACGGCAGTCACGTGCGCGCGCTCGAGAAGGCCGGGGCAACGGTCTTCCGGGGCATCGGCCGGCTGGCCGGGCCGGGCCGGGTCGCGGTCAGCCACGATGACGAGCGGCACGAGCTCGAGGCCAGGAACGTCGTCCTGGCCGTCGGCTCCAAGACCAAGGTCCCGCCAATCGAGGGGATCGAGCGGGTTCGGACATGGACCAACCGCGACGCGACCGGCGCCCGGGACCTGCCCGCCAGCCTGCTCGTCCTGGGCGGAGGACCCACCGGCGTCGAGCTTGCCCAGGTCTACGCCCGGTTCGGGGTGCCCACGGTCGTGGTCCAGTCCGGGCAGCGGCTCATCCCGACCGATCACCCGCGCAACGCCGAAGCCGCGCTCAAGGCCCTGCGCCGCGACGGGGTGACCGTCCGGCTGGGCGTGCGGGCCGTGCGCGCTCACCCCGCCGCCGACCCAGTCCAACCCGATGCGATCGAGCTCGACGACGGATCCCGGGCCACCGGCCACGCGATCCTGCTGGCCGTCGGCCGGACGTTCCCGGTCGAGGACCTCGGGCTTGAGACCGTCGGCATCGATCCGGCCGAGCGGGGCGCCCTGCCGCGCGACGGCCGGCTGCGAATCGCCGACGGGCTGTTCCTGATCGGCGATCCGGCCGGACCCGAGCTGCATACCCATCAGGCCCACTATCAGGGCGAGCGGGCCGTGCGGCTGGCCCTCGGTGACGCGATCAGCCCGGACTACCGAGCGCTGCCGCGGGCGACCTACACCGATCCGGAGCTGGCCTTTGTCGGGCTCAGCCTGGAGCAGGCCCGCGAGGCCGGCCTCGACGCGTTCGAGCAGGTCGCCGACTTCCCGACCACGGCCAAGGGCTACTCCGTCGAGGCCGACTTCGGGCACGTCACGATCGTTGTTGACCGGGCCAGCCATGAGCTGGTCGGGGCGGCCCTGGCCGTACCCGACGCATCGGCGGCGATCCACGAGTGCGTCCTGGCCATCCAGGCAAGAGTCAAGGTCGAGGTCCTGGCCGAGACGATCCACGCCTTCCCGTCGACCTCCCGGATCTTCAATGGGCTGTTCGCCGAAGCGGCCCGCGAGCTGCGCACGGTGAGGCCATGAGCGCCGCCGACGGGACGACCGGAGAGACGACCGACTTCGGCCGATTCGAGGTCCTGACCTTCGACTGCTACGGCACCCTGATCGACTGGGAGACCGGAATCCTGACCGCGCTACGGGCGGTACTCGACGCCCATGGTGTGCAAGCCGATGGCGAGGAGCTGCTGGCCAGCTTTGCCCGCCACGAAGCCGCCGCCGAGGGCGGGCCCTACCTGCCCTATCGCCAGGTCCTGGCCCGCTGCCTCCACGGGGTGTGCGCCGAGCTGGGCGTGGAACCGACCGCGGCCGAAGTCGCACGCTTCTCCGAATCGGTCGCAGACTGGCCGGCCTTTGCCGATTCGGCGGCGGCCCTGGCTCGGCTGGCCAGGCGCTTCAAGCTGGGTGTGATCACCAACTGCGACACCGACCTGTTCGCCCGCTCGAATGAACGGCTGGGGGTCGCCTTCGACTGGGTGATCACGGCTGAGCAGCTCGGCAGCTACAAGCCCAATCCACCTAACTTCGAGCTGGCCCGGGAGCGAATCGGGGTCCCGGCCGAGCGCCACCTGCACGTTGCCCAGAGCCTCTACCACGATCACGCCCCGGCCCACGCGCTGGGCCTCTCGACCGCCTGGATCAACCGCCGCCACGGCCGTTCCGGCAGCGGAGCCACGCCGCCCACGATCTTCAGCCCTGATTTCGAGTTCGAGAGCATGGCCGAATTCGCGGCCGCCCTGACCTCACCTGGAATCGGCTAGATTCCACTCGGCCCGACAGCCGATCCCCCCCTCGCGCTGTCGGGCCACTCCTGCAGGTCGTGATGCGCCGTCTGGTCGTGACGTTCCTGGCCTTCGCGCTGGCCCTGGCCCTGTTCGGGCCCGTGGTCGTGCCTGGCTTCGGCGCGCATGCCGCGGCCGATGCTCCGGTCGACATCCGGGGCACCTGGGCCGGGGTCTACCACTCCAACATCGGCGACTTCCCGAATACGGTCACCTGGACCAACGAGGATTTCACGACTGGAGCCGTGAGCGGCACCGCCAACGGGGACACCTATACCGCCAGCGGCACGGTGACCGGCAACCAGCTCCATTCGATCATCGCCCAGAACGGGACGGCCTACGTGGCCACCAGCGACGCGACCGTGGCGCCCGACGGCGAGTCGATGACCGGATCCGGGACCGACACCAACGGCAACACCGGGACCTACACGTTCATCCGCCAGACCACCGTGCCGTCCGCGGCCGCGTCGATCGGCCTGAGCGCCGCGCCGAGTGCCGCAGCCAGCCCGAGCGCGGCGGTCGGCGGCGTGGTGACCGTCAATCCCAGTCCAGCCCCTGGCTGCACCTTCGGCGGCTTCGGCGCCGGCCCGCCGCCGGAGGCGACCTCGAGCGACGCCAGCATCGTCGGCCAGATCGGCAGCCAGGCCGCCGACAAGATGTCGTTCCCAAGCGGGCTCGCGGCCGATCCCGGCGGGTCGCGCGGCCGGCTGTTCGTGACCGACTCGCAGGGCGGGCTGGATAGCACCGGCCGTCCGACCGGCTCGGTCGACGTGATCGACGGCCAGCCCCGGGATCCGGCCGACATCCACGTCCAGGGGCGAATCGCGGTGGGACACTTCCCGGGAGCGCTGGCGACCGCCTCGGACAGCGGCCGGGTCTTCGTGGCCGTAGAGGCTGATTGCCGGATTGCCGTGATCGACGGCCGGGCCTCAACCCCGAACCTGATCGCCGAGATCGACCTGCCCTCGAATCCGGCCGGCCTGGCCTACGACGCGGCCGACGGCCGGCTGTTCGTGGCGCTGCCCACGGCCAACGAGATCCTGGTCATCGGCGCGGATCTGGCCATCGCCGGCCGGATCCAGGTCGGAGCCGCCGACACCCTCGCCTTCGACCCGACCCACGGCTGGCTGTTCGTGACCGAGAGCCCCGGGCCCGGCCTGCCCGGCGCGGTCGTGATCATCAACCCCAGGACCCTGGCGATCGGCCAGGCCTTGCCCGCGACGGGACCGCGGACCCCGGTCGTCGACCCGGACCTGAGCGTGCTGTTCCTGCCCGAATCGGGGCCGAACCGGATCTCGACCTTCTCGTACGCGGCCGACGGCAGCTTCAGCCGGCTGACCAGTGTGAGCTCGGACCTGAGCTCAGCCGCCAGCGCTGCGCCGAGCGGGGCGGTTCTCCTGCCGGTGACCGATCGCCTCCTCGTCCCGATCCCGGGTCAGGCCCGGGCCAACCTGTTCGACATTGGGCCGACGGGCAGCCTGACCTTCGAGCGAGCAATCAATGGGGTGGTCGGAGGCTCCTCCGCGGTCAACGATCCGAGCACCGGTCGGACGTATGTCAGCGAAGGGGCGGCCAACGAGGTCGCCGCCCTGAGCCTCGACACGGCCGCTGCGGCGCCGTCGATCACCTACGTCCTGCCCGGCCCGCTCGACATCTCGCTCGCCCCCCAGGACGTCGCCCGGAGCGTGGGCATCACTGCGTTCGTGATGCTCCTGCTCGGAGCGCCGACCCCCATCTTCAACAGCACCCTGGGCGACAACCGGGCCCTGATCGAGCGCTGGATCCGGCGCAAGCGGCCGAAGCGACTGCGTCGCGCCGGAGCGCAGTCCGGCCTGGCCACGAAGATCGGCCGGCAGCTCGTGGCCTGGTCCCACAGCTGGACCGGGCTGGGGATCTACCTCCTCCTGGCGGCCCTCCTCTACGCGTTCCTCGACAACTCGTTCCCGTTCTCGAACGCGGCCCGGACCTTCGGCACGACCCTGTTCGGGATCGCCGTCGGGACGGCCGTATCGCAGGTGCCCGGCGAGCTCTATGTCCGGTCGCGCTTCCAGGTCCGGGGCAAGGTCCATGTCGCGCTGTGGACCCTGATCCTGGCCGCCGCCTGCGTCCTGATCACCCGCCTGACGGGTGTCCAGCCGGGCTATGTCTACGGGATCATCGGCGGCTTCACCTTCGGGATCGCCCTGAGTGCCGAGGATCAGGGCCGGATGGCCTTCCGGGGCATGGCCGTCCTGCTCGGAGTGGGCATCGCCGCCTGGTTCCTGCGGATCCCGTTCGAGCCATCGGTGGGCCTGGTCAGCGGCGACGGTGGGGCGGTCATCAACCAGGTCCTGGCTGACCTGTTCATCGGTGCCGTCCAGGGTGCCGCGATTGCCTTGATCCCGCTCCGCTTCCTCGCCGGCGATTCGCTCTTCAGCTGGAGCCGGCGCCGCTGGGCCGTGGTGTGGGGCATCGCCATCCTGTTCTTCGCCCACGTGATCCTGTACCCGGTCAGCAGCTTCACCCCGAACCCCAGCCCGACCGGGCTGTACACGATCCTGGTCACGGTCGCCATCTACGGCGCGATCGCGCTCGGCTTCTGGTGGTTCTTCCGGCAGCGGACGGTCCGCCACGAGCGCAACGTGGCCCGGGCAGCGGCCATCTTCGGCCCGGCGACTCCGGTTGAGCCCGTCAGCGAGGCAGATCCCCCCAGCTGATCATGGGATCGTGCTGGCGGCGGCGCCCGAGCCGACGAGCAGGAAGGCGCCGAGCAGGGTGATCAAGGCGCCGATCCCGGCCGGCGTCGCCGACAGGCCGGTGACCGCCCGGAGCAGCTCGGCCAGGGTCGACAGCCCGATCGTGCGGGGACGGGCCGGACCGTCCGCTGGGCTGGCCAGGGCCTGTCCGATCGCCAGGGCCAGGGTCTCGGCAAATCCGACGATCATCAGGACCAGGCCGAACGGGATGAGCCGGATTCCAAAATAACCGGCCGCCTGCTGGGGTGTCCGGCCGACCGGCAGGCTGGCCAGGCCGAAATAGGCGAACAGGGCCGCCGCGATGGCCAGGACCACGACCAGGGATACGACGAAGACCGTCGGATTGGGCCGGATGGCCGGGGCGGCCACGGCGGCGGCGCCAGCCGCTGGTGTGGCGGGTACCGCAACTGCGGGTGCGGCTGGAACGGCATGAGCCATGGACGTGCTCCCTTCGAGAGTCGCACGCGCCCAGCAAGGCTAGCCGATGGCCGCTGCCTCGGTAGCCTGGAATCGATCGAGGCTGGCCCGCGCCCGACGCTGGACCGCCGAACGAACGAATGGCGTCCAGCCCAGGAGCTGGCCGCGCGGGCCGAGCGCCTGGGCTGCCCAGCGCCGGAAGTCGAACGTGTCGACGTGATCCGTGATCAGGCCGTCGGCAAATCGGAACGACGCACGCACGTCGTTGACCACGGGCCGGCCCGTCTGGCTGAAGGTGTAGTGGGCGACCCAGTGGGCCGTGCCCGATGTGGCGTCCGAGTCGTGCTCCAGCAGCTCCAGGCTGAAGTCCCGCGACGAGCCGCTGAGCATTCGCCACATCGCCCCAGCCTGGGCTCCGTCGAGGCCCTGAAACACCGGGTCGCGGAAGTGGCTGACGGGCGCGTAGCAGGCCGCCATCGCGGGTCCGTCGCTCCTGGCGAAGGCAGCGTAGAAGCGCTCGATCAAGGCATCGTTCGGACCGGTCATCGGGACCCATGGTAGTCGAGCCGAGCCGCTCCCAGAGGCCTCGGCGGGACGACCCGGACTTCCGCGCCTGCACCCTCCAAGACCTAGACATCCCGGATCGTTGAGCCAATACTGCGTGGTATTGCCGAGCGTTCCGTACCGGAGATCCCGACCATGAAGTACCGTCTCGCGGCCCTGCTCGCCGTCCTCGCCCTGGTCGTCGGGGCGTGTTCCTCGGCCGCCACGGCGGTGCCCACCGCGGCCCCCAGCGTTGCCGCCCCGAGCGCAGCCGCCCCGAGCTCCGGCCTCACCGGCTCGCTCACGATCTATGGAGCGTCCTCGCTCAAGGCCGCCCTGGCCAAGGCGCAGACCGCCTTCACCGCGGCGAATCCGGGCGTGACGATCACGATCTCGACCGACTCTTCGTCGGCCCTCGAGGCTCAGATCGAGCAGGGCGCACCGGCTGACGTCTTCCTGTCGGCCGACACCACCAACCCGGCCAAGCTGGTGACCAAGGGCCTGGCGGCGGGCGACCCGCTGAAGTTCGCCGGCAACCTGCTGACGGTCATCGTGCCGGCCGCCAACCCGGCCGCGATCCAGGGTCCGGCCGACCTGGCCAAGCCCGGGATCAAGATCATCGGCGCGGGGGCCACGGTGCCGATCACGAAGTACGCCACGATGCTCGTCGCCAACCTGGCCAAGCAGACGGGCTACCCCGCCGACTTCGTGGCCAGGTACAACGCCAACGTGGTCTCCCAGGAGGACAACGTCGCCGCTGTCGTGTCGAAGGTGGAGCTGGGCGAAGGTGACGCCGCGATCGTCTACGTGACCGACGCCAAGACGTCGACCAAGGTGACCCCGATCGCCGTCCCGGCCGGCGCCAACGTCCTGGCGACGTATGCCGGGGTCGTGGTCAAGGCCTCGAAGGACGCCGGCGCGGCCCAGGCCTTCCTGACCTGGTTCGCCGGACCGGACGGCCAGCCGATTCTGGCATCCTTCGGGTTCCTGCCGCCGTCCTGAGATGGCGGCGTTCGAGGACGAAGGAGTCGCCCCATGAAGATCAGCGCCCGGAACCAGTTCCCGGCAACCGTTCGTGCGGTCACCGCCGGCGCCGTGATGTCCGAAGTGGTGGTCGAGCTCGACGGTGGCCAGGAGCTGGTCGCGGCGATCACCGCCGAGTCGGCCCGACGCCTGGGCCTGGCACCTGGCACGAAGGTGGTTGCCCTGATCAAGTCGACCGAGGTGCTGCTAGCCGTCGACGACTGAGCTCGGAACGCGGGAACAGCGCTGACGGGTAGGGTGAATACCTAGACATTGGGTCGGCCCGCAGCCGATACTTCGGCCCATGGGTGTCGAGCGCAACCCCCGCACTACCCGCGTCCGGATCGGCCAGGCGGCCGAGATGCTCAACGTGTCGGTCGACACGTTACGTCGCTGGGAGCTGGAAGGCCGGATCGCGACCGAACGCTCGGTCGGCGGCCAGCGCCTGGTCGCGATCGCCGACGTGACCCGGCTCCTGCGCGAGCGGCGCACCTCGGCGGCGGATCGACCGATCATCGCCCAGTCGGCCCGCAGCCGCCTCCCGGCCATCGTGACCAACATCTCACGCAATTCGGTGACGGCGGTGATCGAAATGGTGGCCGGCTCGCATCGACTGGTCAGCCTGATGACGGCCGAGGCGGCCGACGAGCTCGGGCTGATCGTCGGCGCCCGGGTGGTGGCGGTCGTCAAGGCGACCGACGTCCTGGTCGAGCTCGAGGATTTCCCCGAGTCCGGCTCGTGAGCGGGCGGCCGCCCGCGGGCCGGGGCCAGCGACACGAGCCCGGTGGTCGTCTGCTGTACCTCGTCGGCTGGTTGGTCGGGCTGTGCCTGGGCCTGCCGGTCGCGGTCATCGTCGTGCGGGCCGTCCTCGATGGGTCGTTGGTCACCGCGCTCAACGACCAGGTCGTCATCGATGCGCTCGCGCTCAGCCTCGAGACGACCGCAGTCAGCCTCCTGATCAGCGTGGTCCTGGGCCTGCCCCTGGGCTATCTGCTGGCCCGGCGCCGCTTCCGGGGCCAGACCATCCTGGAAACGATGGTTGACCTGCCGATCGTCCTGCCGCCGTCCGTGGCCGGCCTGGCCCTCCTCCTGACCCTCGGCCGGGAAGGCCTGCTGGGCAAGCCCCTGGCGATCCTGGGGATCGAGCTGCCGTTCACGACGATCGCGGTGATCCTGGCCCAGACGTTCGTCTCGGCGCCATTCTTCATCCGCTCGGCCCGGCTGGGCTTTGCCTCGGTCGACCGCCACCTCGAGGATGCCGCCCGGGTCGACGGCGCCACGGAGGGCCAGCTCTTCCGCTCGATCAGCATGCCCCTGGCCGGCTCCGCCCTGGCCGCTGGCCTGGTGATGTGCTGGGCCCGCTCACTGGGCGAGTTCGGGGCCACGATCATGTTTGCCGGCAACGTCCAGGGCCGCACCCAGACCCTGCCCCTGGTGGTCTACAGCCTGTTCCAGGGCGGCGACCTCGACGGCTCGATCGCGGCCGCGGCGATCCTGGTCGTGGCTGCCTTCGGCGTCCTGGTCGCCGTGCGGGTCCTCCACTGGGGCAGCGTCCTGGACATCCGCAACCTCAGCTGAGCGGGTCGTCGGTGCCCCGTCCAGCCTGAGGGCTCGCCACGGACCCTGGTGGCGGCTCGTTTGGTCGCAGGCGCCACAGCACGAGCGCGGCGACCACCGCGCTGGCGAGCGCCACGAGCAGGCGCCGGTGATGACCGCCCGGTGGCCGCTGGGCTGGCGGGGTCTCGTCCATCAGCTGTGCTCCCTCAGTGAAATCGGATCACGGTGAACAGCCCGGCAACCAGGCAGTAGAGCGCGAAGGGGGTCAGGGTCCGGGTCGTGAAGTAGCGGGTCAGGAAGCGGACCGACAGGTAGGCCGCGATTGCGGCGGCGAGGCTGCCGGCCAGGACCTGGGCCTGGACCCCGGCCCCGTTCGGGCCGAGCAGGTCGGGCAGCTTGTAGATCCCTGCGGCCAGGATGATCGGGGTCGCCAGCAGGAACGAGAACCGGGCGGCGTCCTCGTGGTCCAGCCCGCGGACCAGGCCGGCCACCATCGTGATCCCGGACCGACTGATTCCGGGCAGCAGGGCGAAGACCTGGGCGACGCCGATTGCGCCCGCCTCCCGGAACTCCAGGGCGGCCAGCTCCCGGCGGCCGTCGTGGCTCGCGTCGCGGGCGGCCGGACCGAGCCGGATCGGCCGGTTGCGCGGGCCGTTCGAGCGGCGTCGGAGGCGCTCGCCGGCCAGCAGGACCAGCCCGTTGATGAACAGCAGGATGCCGGCCAGGAGAGGCGTGGCGAAGACGACGCGCAGCTCGTGCTCGAAGATGATCCCCAGCAGGCCGGCCGGAATCGTGGCCACGATGAGCAGCCAGCCGAGCCGGGCATCGGCCGAGTCGATCCGCCGCCGGGTGATCGAACCGAGCATGGCTCCGATGATCCGCCGCCAGTCGTCCCGGAAATACCAGGCCAGGGCCAGCGCGGTGGCCACGTGGAGGCCCACCAGGAAGGCCAGGAAGTACGACTCGGACGCGGCCTGGGCGGCGACCACATCGTTCCAGCCGAAGAGGGCCGGCAGGATGACCGAGTGACCCAGGCTCGACACCGGGAACAGCTCGGTCACGCCCTGGATCAGGCCGAGCGCGATCGCCTGGAAGAAGGTCACCGGCGCGTCGCCAGGGCCACGCTGAATGCCCCGATCATGACCACCGTCACGAACAGGAGCGCCCCGACCAGTGCCCCGGGCAGCCCCGCTCCGACCAGCAGCCAGGCCGCGAGCAGGGCCAGGATCGGTCCTACGAAAAGCTCCAGCCGATCACCGATCAGGAAGTCGGACCAGAAGGCGAAGAAGGCCCGGAGGTAGCGGATCATGGCCGGCCGGCCCCGGCCCCGGATGCGCTCGACCGGGCTGCGGCGATCCGATCGGCTCGCTCGAGGCTCGCCCGGACGAGCCACACCCCGGCCAGGGCCACGAGCAGGTAGCCCGCAAGGAGGGCCAGGATGGCCAGGTCCTCGCCGGGCCAGGCGATGCCCACGCCTTCGCCCGACCAGAACGTGCCGAAGCCGGTCAGCATCACCCCGACCGCGAACTTCATCGCGTTCTCGGGCACCCGCGCGAGAGGCCGATGGACGATCACGGCGACGATCACGACCAGGATCCCGGCCAGCGTCGCCCCGAGAACAGCCGGCCCAAGCAGGTCCCCGCTGGCTCCGAAGGTGACCACGATGAAGGCGACCTCGAGGCCCTCGAGCAGGACACCCTTGAAGGCCACGGTAAAGCTGATCCAGTCCATCCCGGTCGTGGCCACCGGTGGCTCGTTGACCAGCTCGGCCACGTGGCCGGCATACAGTGCGGTCTCGTCGTGCTTGGCCTTCGCCCCGCCGGCCCGCAAGACGGCCTTGGTCAGCCACTGCAGGCCGTAGATCACCAGGAAGCCGCCGACCACCAGGCGCAGGACCCCGATCGGGACGAGGACGGCCAGGGCCGTCCCGAAGATCGCCACCAGCAGGACCAGGCTGAGGCACGCTGCGAGCACCCCGATCAGGGCCGAACGCCACTGCCGGGTGACCCCGACGGCCAGCACGATCGTGACCGCCTCGACGAACTCGACGGCCGACGCCAGGAAGCTCGAGACGATCGTGACGATGGCCACCGAATGCATCTGCCAATCCTAGCCGCCCGGATGCGTGCGGCCCGAGAGCCTGACCGGGCCCGGGGCCGGGTCAGGCGTGGCTGAAGAAGAGCTGCAGCTCGAGCGTGCCCTGGTCCGCGATCGACAGCACCGCGAACGAGCTGGGCTTCTGGATCTGGTAGTCGCTGAACAGGATCGGGGTCGACCCGGCCACCTCGATGATCGAGCCCGACAGGCGCGCCTTGAGCGCGATCTGGATCGACTTGGTGACGCCGTGGAGGGTCAGGTTGCCGGTGGCCGTCACGTCGATCTCCTGGCCGTCGGCAGGAACGCTGCCCAGGTCGATCGGCGCGGTCAGGCTGAACGTGGCCGTCGGAAACGTGCTTGTTTCGATCCCACCATGAACCAGCTGCCCGTCACGGCGCTGGTCGTCGCTCTGGAGGGCGGTCAGGTCGGCCGTGATCGAGACCGCCGTGACCTTCGCCCCGGCGATCGTGAGCGTGCCGGTCACGTTCGGTGTGCGGCCAACGGCTGTGTTCGCGCCAATCGAGGCGAGCTGCTCCTGGACCCGGTAGCCTACGAACGAAGCGGTCGAGTCGGCAAACGAGCCGATCGACGTGTCGACGTTCCAGGTGCCGTCGGTGCCGCCAGCCGGCAGGACCACGCTCGAGGTGGTTGGAACGGCGATCAGCCCGTCAGCGCTGACCGCGGCCGGCCCGGACGGCCGCAGGAACAGGTACCACAGGCCGTACGCCCCGCCCAGGATGAGCACGAGCACGACGATCGCCACGACGATCAGCAGGTTGCGTCGCCGGTGGCTGGCCGTTCCGGCCGGGATTGCGGTTGCCATCGAGTCCTTCTCCTGGTCGGCGTCGCCGGGATCGGCTGGCCGCGGGACGGGGGTCAATCGGATCCGCCCGGCAACGCGGAGGCGCGCCGAGCGGATCGGAGGTCAAACGGTCAGCCGGCGGGTGCGGTTGTGCCGTTGTCCATGTTGGGGCAATCGCCCGGGCTGGTGGACGAGCCACGGCCCGGGTGGGCCGAGGATCCCGGAGCGGGAGTGCCCGTGGCCGGGGTGCTCGTACTGGGAGCGCCCGAGGCCGACGGGGCGGGGCTGGCCGCGTTGACGATCGCGACCCCGCCGATGGCGATCATGCCGACGGACAGGAGGGTCGTCGCGACCATCCGGCGAACGCCGGTCAGGTGCCGACCGGGGTGGGTCCCCGGGGCTGCGGTCTGGGGAGGCATGCCTGCCTCCAGGGGATTGAAGGGTTCCATCATGATCTTCCTTACCTGTGGCTGCTGACAATGTCCTGACGGGTTGCTAACACATCGCTGGTGACCTCCTACGTTCCGCTGGTGGCGACGCCGGAGAGGTCGTACAGGGTCCCCGAGCTGCCGCCGTAGTCGACGACCTTCCCAACCGAGGTGACCCAGGCGGTCACTGCCGAGGCGGTCGAGCCCCCGCCTCCAAAGCCGCCGCCGTTGCCGCCACCGTTTCCCCCGACCAGGACGTAGCGCAACTGGCCCGAGGCCACGTACGCCTGGATCTGGGCGAGTGACGGGGCTGGATCGGTTCCGCTGAAGCCGCCCATGGCCATCACCGGCTCGCCGGTCGCGAGCTCGAGCGTGCCCGCCTGCATGGCCGAGGTCATGGCCACGATCCAGGTTGCCTGGCCCTGGTTCGCACTCAGGTAGCTGGCCAGGGCGCTATCGGCCGCGCCACCGCCGGCCCCGCCACCGCCGGCCGCGCCACCGCCGAAGCCTGCCGGACCGTTGGCTCCGCCGCCGAAGCCGGCGCCCGGAGGCGCGCCTCGCCCGGTGCCGCCAAAGCCGCCCTGGCTCGCATCCGCGGCCACGGCCGGACCGGGCCGCGGGTCGCCGCTGGAATAGGCGGTCGACATCGTGTTGATCGTGTAGGCGGCCGGGCCGGCCAGCAGGACGCCGAGGCCGAGCGCGACGGCCAGGGCCTGGGTCCGCCGAAGGTCAGCCGTCGCTGGCAGGCTCAGCACGATCGCGACGATCACACCGACGATCAGCACGACCACGCCGAGCCCAGGCACGAAGTCGGGCGAGCGCTCGAGCAGCTGCCAGCTCCAGGCCGCGCTGAGCAGGATCGCCCCGGCCAGAGCCAGCCCGCCGAAGCGGAAGCGCTCGCGCAGCGCCCACAGCTCGACCACGCCGGCGCCGACCAGGGCCGCAATCGCCGGTGCGAGGACGACCGAGTAGTAGCTGTGGATGATCCCGGACATGAAGCTGAAGACGAGCCCGTTGACGGCCAGCCACGCGCCCCACAGCAGATAGCCCGCCCGGGCCCGGTCGGTTCGCGCTGCCCGTCCGCGCAGGGTGAGGCCGGACACGAACGCGATCAGGGCGAACGGGAGCAGCCAGCTGATCCCGCCTCCGAACTCGGCATTGAACAGGCGCAGGATGCCGGTGGCTCCGCTGAAGCCCCCGCCCCCGCCGCCTCCGCCACCACCCACCCCGCCGCTCCCGCCGCTCCCGAAGATGCGGGCCAGGCCGTCGTAGCCGAGGAGCAGCTGGATGGCCGAGTTGTTGGTGCTGCCGCCGATGAACGGCCGGGCGGCGGCCGGGATGAGCTCGACGGCCAGGACCCACCAGCCGCTGCTGAGCAGGAGGGCCACGGCTGCCACGAGCAGTCCGCCGATCCGCCGGCGCAGGCTGACCGGGGCGGCCACCAGCCAGGTGAGGGCAAAGGCCGGCACGACCAGGAAGCCCTGCAGGTATTTCGTGTTGAAGGCGAGGCCGACCAGGATCGACGCGACCACGATCCAGCGCAGCCGCCCGGTTTCGATCGCCTCGAGGGCGGCCCAGGCCGCCCCGACGAAGAGCAGGGTCAGCAGGGCATCCGGGTTGTTGTAGCGGAAGATCAGGACGGCGACCGGAGTCAGGGCCATGACCAGCCCCGCAATCGTTGCCGCCACCGGCCCGAACGAGCGGCGGACGACCACGAACAGGATGAGCACCGTGGCCACGCCCGCCAAGGCCTCAGGCAGGAGGATGTTCCACGAGCTCAGCCCGAAGAGGCGGACCGACAGGCCCATCAGCATCGTGCCCAGCGGCGGCTTGTCGACGGTGATGAAGTTGGCCGCGTCGAACGAGCCGAAGAACCAGGCCGACCAACTTTTCGAGGCGGCCAGGGCCGCCGCCGAGTAGTACGTGTTGGCGTAGCCGCTGATCGTGAGGTTGGCCAAGTAGACGAGGGTGGCCAGCACGGCCAGCCCGAGCTGGACCGGACGGACCCAGGCGGCCGCCTCGGCCCGCCCACTCAGCAGGGCACGCAGGCTCGGCAGCCGCCGGGTCCGGGGCAGATCCGCCTCGCGGCCGGGTCCAAGGACGGTAGTCACGAGGCAGTCCTTTCGAGGCTGATCGATGGCTGGGAGGTTCGATTCGAGCGGGCGACGAGCGCCCGCAGCAGGACGAAGCGGCAGACCGTGGCCACGCCATTGGCGGCGACCAGGACGGTCACCTCGGCCAGCCGGCTGGGATGCCCGCTGCGCTGGTCCAGCAGTCCGATCGCCGTGGTCGTGATGAACAGGGCCAGGCCCAATCCGGCCAGGCCGGCCAGGCGGTGGTGGATCAGCCTGTCCCGGCCCCGAACCCCGAACGTGAAGCGGCGGTTGGCGGCGGTATTGCCGAGCGTGGTTGCTATCAGGGCGAGGGCGTTGGCCAGGGCGGCCGGTTCGACCAGGCGCAACACGCTGTAGAGCAGGACATAGGCGAGGGTGCTCAGGAGCCCGATCGTCCCGAAGCGGATGACCTGGCGCATGAAGGCGGATCGGCGGACCCGTGGCTGTGCTGTCATGCCCGCACACTGGGCTACCGTCTCTTTCGAAACGGTTACGCGAGGATCAGGCGCGGTCCCAGGTGACGGCCATCCGGGCGCCGCCGCCGGGCGCCGTCTCGACCCGCCAGCGGCCGTTGGTCGCCCGGACGATGGCATCGGCAATCGCCAGGCCCAGGCCGGCCCCGCCCTGCTCCTCGGTGGCCCGATGGAAGCGATCGAAGATCCGGGCTCGCTCCTCCTCCGGGATGCCCGGCCCGTGGTCATCCACGATCAGGCTCAGCCGGGTCCGTTCGGGCGCGACGCTGACCGTTACGGCCGTTCCTTCGGGCGAGTACTTGCAGGCGTTGTCGAGGAGGACGCCGAGCAACCGATCGAGCCATTCCGGAGGGGCATTGATGACCATGCTCTCGTCGGGCACGTGGACCTCGAGCTTGAGGTGACGGGCTTCAGCCACGACTCCGAAACGATCTGCGGTCTGGGCCGCCAGGACGCCCAGGTCGACCGGCTCGACGTTGGGTGGGGCGCTCGTGGCATCGAAGCGCGCCAGCCAGAGCAGATCGTCGAGCAGGCGTCGCATCCGCTTCGATTCGAGGTCGACCCGCTCGAACGCGGTCCGATACCAGGCCTCGCTGCGATCCTGGGCGAGGGCCAGGCTGGTGTGCGCCTCGATCACGGACAGCGGCGTGCGCAGCTCGTGCGACGCATCGGCCGTGAAGTCCAGCTGACGGCGACTGGCCTGCTCGATCGGGCTGGCCACCCGGCGGCCGATCGCGACGGCCCCCGCGAAGACCACCAGCAGGAGCAGCGGTGCGATGAGCAGCTCGGCCAGGACCAGGGTCGACTGGGCCTGGGCGACGCTGTCCAGGTTCTGGGCCACGATCACGTGGTCGTCGCCGGCGGCCGCCCCGGCGATCCGCATGTCGACGCCTTCGATCGTGGCCGTTTGGGGGTCGGTCACGCCGACGTACGCGGCCGGCAGGTCCGGATTCGACGCCGGCGCGAAGACGATGTCATTTGAGGTGACGGTCCAGGTCAGGAAGGGCAGGCCGCCGGGCCGGTCCGAGTCGGGCGGTGGGAAGTAGCCGCCTCCCCCGCCACCGCCGCCATTGCCCGGGAAGGGCTGATTCACGGACCGGTGGAGGGCAGCCATCAGCTGGCTGTCGATCTGGGCCGTCAGGTTCCGGTCGACGATCGCGACCACGGCCACCGAGACGATCAGGTAGACGATGGCCACGATCGCGGTGGTCGCCAGGGCAACCCGGATCGACTGCTGCCGGACGGCCTGCGGACGGATCGCGGTCACGCTTCCTCCAGGCGGTAACCGGCGCCACGGACGGTCACGATCCGGATCCCGGCATTGGGCAGCTTGGCCCGCAGCCGGCTGAGCTGGACGTCGATCGCGTTCGAGCCCAGGGGATCCGTCTCGTCGGCCCAGGCGTGCTCGGCGATGTGCTTGCGGTCGACGACCGCCGGCGACCGGCGCAGGAGCAGCTCGAGGATCAGGTATTCGGTCCCGGTCAGGTTGAGCGGTCGGCCGGCGACGGTGGTCGAGTGGCTCACCGGATCGAGAGCGACCTGACCCTTGGTCAGGACCGGACCGTCGATCCCGCGCGGCCGGCGCTGGAGCGCCCGAACGCGGGCCAGCAGCTCACCGAAGTCGAACGGCTTGACCAGGTAATCGTCGGCGCCGGTGTCCAGGCCCCGAATCCGGTCGGCCGGCGCATCGCGCGCGGTGAGCATGAGCAGCGCGGTCGGCTTGCTGTTGCGCCGGGCCCAGGCCACCACCTCGATGCCCTCGGCGCCGGGCATCCGCCAGTCGATGATGGCGACGTCGTAGTCGTACCAGCGGAACTGGTCGATCGCA
>JBBSFD010000044.1:0-24401 GCA_038239115.1 Candidatus Limnocylindrales bacterium
GCAGCCGAGCGGGAAAGACCCGCAGGACCTGCTCGGTGGCCACGATGTAGCCAACCAGGACCGCCGGGACGCCGATCACGACCACGAGCGCCGTGATCAATCTAGGATCCATCCACCCGCCTCCTGTGTTCGAGGGTCACGAGCGGGCGGCCACGGGCCGCCCGCTCGCGTCCATGACGACGCTGCCGGTCGAGCCGGTGCCTACGGGGTGTAGCTCGAGGCCTGGACCGAGTCGAGGTCGGCCAGGACGCTGTCCAGCTTGGTTGGATCCTGGATGAAGACCAGGAGCTGCTTGTAGAACTCGGTCTGCATCGCGGCCGGCATCTGGTCCGAGGCGTCGAACACGAACGAAGTCGCGCCGGCCAGGATCGCGCCGAATCGCTGGTTGATCGGGCTGGGGTAGTTGGTCACGCCCTTGTTGGCCGACAGGAACTCACCGCCGGCTACGAAGAGCTGCTGGGCCTGGGAGCTAACCAGGTACTTCATCAGGGCAGCCGTCTGGGGGGTGTTGCTGAACGCCCCGAAGAGGTCGCCGGCGCCCTCGACTGCCCCAGCGTATTGGGCATTGACGGCCGGGAATGGGAAGAAGTTGTAGTCGGTCACGGCGGTCTTGTCCTTGAATGCGCCGAGGCCGGTGATGAAGCTGGCCTGGTGCAGGAACAGGCAGTTGGGGGGCGTCGCGAAGATCGGGTCGCCAGCGTTGGCGAAGTTCGTGGTCAGGATCCGGTTCGCTCCGCCGTAGCTCCCGGTCACCATCGTGCCGAGATCCTGGAAGGCGGCCTTGATTGCCGGATCACTCCACTTCGTCTTGCCAGCCCACCAGCTGTTGTAGACGTCCGGGCCGACGCTCTTGAGGATGAATGACTCGAGCACGTCAGTAGCCGGCCAGCCCGATGCCGCGCCTGACTCGACGCTGAAGCACCAGGGCGTGGCGGCCTTGGCCTTGAGGGTGGTCATCAGGGTGGTGAAAGCGTCCCAGGTCGCCGGCGGCGTCGTGCTCAGGTCGCCGGTCACGGCCGGGTCGTACCAGATGTCGCCCTTGGCCGAGACGTCGAGGAAGATCCCAGCCAGCTCGCTGTTGGTCGTACCGAGCTGAACCAGCGGGTCCGGGGTCTGGGACTTGTAGGCCGCCACGTCGATCAGCTTCGACAGGTCCTGCAGCTTGCCGGCTGCGGCGTACTGGATCATCTGGGCCGGACCGGGCAGGCCGGCCACGTCGGGCAGCTGGCCCGAGGCGATGCCGGCGGTCAGGACCGCCGGCTCATCCCGGGTGCCCGTGTAGTTGACCTTGATTCCGGTGGCGTCCTCGAACGGCTGGAGCATGCCCAGGAACTGGGCCTGCTCGGTGCCGCCCCACACGGCCAGCACGTTGACCGAACCGCCCACGTTGCCGAGGGTGGCGGCGAAGGTCTTGGCCGCGGTGAGCTGGGCCGGGTCAAATGACGCCGGCGGGATACTAGGGGCGACGCTCGCCCCGGCAGCCGCCGAAGCCGGGGGTGCCGCCGATGCGCTGCTGCCGCAGGCGGCGGCAATCAAGCCGGCCGCGGCCGCCACGGCGGCGATCCGTCGTAGCCCGATTCTCGATTGATGGTTCACGCGATCTCTCCTCTTCTCCTTCGCGGCCTCTGCCATGGAGGCCTGGGTTGGGGACTGTCCAAATGGCTCCTCCTGTCCCACGGCGTCACGGCCCTCCGCGGGTGCGGGGGCTTCCACTGGAGTCACGTACGATCAGCTCCGTTGGCAGGAGCGTCCGGGAGGGTACCGGCCGGCCCGCGATCCGGTCCAGGAGCAACCGTCCGGCGGTCTCGCCCAGGGCACGCGCCGGAAGGTGGACCGTGGTCAGGGGCGGGTCCACGTGGGCGGCGATCGGGATATCGTCGAAGCCGACCACGGCGACATCGCCCGGCACCGGCAGCCCGGCATCGCGCAGGCCCCGCAACGCCCCGATGGCCACGACGTCGCTGGCCACGAACACGGCCGTCGGCCGGCCATGTCGAAGGAGCTCGGCCATGCCCACGTGACCGCTGGCGGCGTCGAACGCTCCTTCGATCACGAGGCCCGGCTCGTATCCGATTCCGGCGGACTCGAGGGCGTCTCGGTAGCCGCCCAGCCGCTCGACGGCGGCGGTGTAGTGGAGGGGAGCATTGGTGATGCAGCCGATCCGGCGATGGCCCAGGCCGATCAGGTGTTCCAGCGCGCCACGTGCCCCGGCCCGATTGTCAACGTCCACGCTCGGTGCGTCCAGGTCCGCCCGCCAACCCTGGATCACGACCGGGAACCCGTCCCGCACCAGGGCCGCCAGCTCATCGTCGTCATCGCGTGGGCCCGACACCACCAGGCCATCGACGCGCCGCGATCGAAGCAGGCCGGCATAGGTGCCGTCGGCCGGCGCCAGCGGCTCGACCAGGACCCGGTAGCCATCCGCCCGGGCCGCCGCGGCCAGGCCCCACAGGGTACTGGCCAGGTTCATGTCGGCGGCCAGCTGCTCGGCCGACTGGCGCATCACCAGGCCGATCGTCAGGCTCGCCCCGGCCGCCAGCTGGCTGGCCGGACCGTGGGGGTGGTAGCCCAGCTCGCGAGCTGCCTCCTCGACCCGTCGCCAGGTCGCCGGCGGGATCTGCACGTCGGACCGGCCGTTGATCACGAACGACACCGTCGTCCGCGAAACGCCTGCCCGGGCAGCCACGTCAGCACTGGTCGGGCGGCTCGGTCGTTCGCTCATGAGCGCCTCCGCGGGAGGGGCCTCCGACACGATTCGGACTTGACCTGAACACTCGCTTGGTCGAGACTAACTCGCGTTAGTAACGCGCATTATCCCCGCCACGTGTGCCACGTCAAGTGAAATCCGGGATGATCCCAACCTGATGGCTGACCCAGGTCGAGACACGCTGGATGTGCCCCCCGCAGGCCCTGCGCGGAGGGTCGCCTCTGACCCCGGCGGGGCCGCCGACTCGTGGCGAACGGGCATCGTCTACCAGATCTACCCGCGCAGCTTCAGCGACACCAACGGCGACGGGGTGGGCGACCTGGCCGGGATCATCGCCCACCTCGACTACCTCAACGACGGCCGCCCCGACTCGCTCGGCATCGGTGCGATCTGGCTTTCGCCGATCTATCCCTCGCCCGGCCTCGACCTGGGCTACGACGTGTCCGATTACACCGGAATCGATCCGTTGTTCGGCCGGCTGGCCGACTTCGAGGAGCTGGTCAGCCAGGCCCATCGACGGGGCATTCGGGTCATCCTCGACCAGGTCCTCAATCACTCGAGCGACCTCCACCCGTGGTTCGTCCAGTCGCGCGCCAGCCGGACCGGGCTGCGTAGCGATTGGTACATCTGGCGAGACCCAGCGGGCTGGGGCCGCGGCGGGCGGCCTCGCCGGCCCAACAACTGGGTCTCGTTCTTCGGCGGACCCGCCTGGACCTGGGATCCGGACCGGGAACAGTTCTACCTGCACACCTTCCTGCCCCAGCAGCCCGACCTGAACTGGCGCGATCCGGATGTCCGAGCGGCCCTCCTGGATGTCCTTCGGACCTGGCTCGGGCGAGGCGTGGACGGCTTCCGATTCGACGTCTTCAACGCGTTCTACAAGCAGGCCGCCTTCAGCTCCAATCCGCGCCGGCGGGCTGGCCGGACCGCCTACAGCCGCCAGGTCCACCTGTATGACAAGAACCAGCCCGAGCTGATCGAGCTGCTCGGGGAGATCCGCCGGATCGTCGACGCGGTTCCCGGTCGGATGACCGTTGGTGAGCTGTTCGAGGGTTCCGTGGAACAGGCTGCGACCTACGCCGCTCCGGGCCATCTCATCTTCGACTTCAGCCTGATCAGCCAACCCTGGTCAGCCCGCGCCTTCGCCGCGGCGGTCGCCCGGCGCGAAGCAGCCTTCGGGCCCACCGGCTGGCCCACGGTTGTCCTGTCCAATCACGATCAGCCTCGAGCGGCCAGTCGTTTTGACGCGGGCGGCCACGGGGATGCCCGGGCCAAGGTCGCCGCCAGCCTGCTCCTGACCCTGCGGGGAACCCCATTCCTGTACTACGGCGAGGAGATCGGCCTGCGCGACGTCGCCATCCCGGCCGATGAGATCCAGGATCCGGCAGCCCTCCGATCGGGACGATCCGGCTGGTGGAACCGCGATCAGGCGCGCACGCCGATGCCCTGGGGGCCGGGTCCCAACGGGGGATTCAGCAGCGGCCGTCCGTGGCTTCGGATGAGCCCCGAGCTGGCTACCCGGAACGTCGCCCGACAGTCGGCAGATCCGAGCTCGATCCTGTCCCACTACCGTCGCCTCATCGCCCTGCGCCGCTCCTTGCCGGCGCTCATGGTCGGGTCGTACGCGCCGGTCGACGTGGGACGCCCGTCCGTCTTCGCCTACCTCCGCAGCACGGCTGATCAATCGGCCCTGGTGATCCTCGGCTTCGGCCCGGCCGCGGTCGGGCTGACCCTGCCTGCATCGCCATCGGGCCGGCCCTGGACGGTTCGCCTGTCGACCCACGACCGAGGACCGCTGGCCGCCGACCGGCTCGATCTCCAGCCGCTCGAGGCGATCATCCTGGTCGATGACTGACCCGCCGGCGGACGACTCCGGGTTCCGCCTGCTCAAGGCGAATCGCCTGCGCCTGCTGAGCGACGAGCTGGGGGCGATCGAGCCGAGCGCAGAGGGCCCGACGACGGGCCCGAGGGCAGGCTTGGGCCTGTACCTGGGCGATACCCGTCTCGCCTGCCGCCTCGAGCTCCGAATCGGCGGGCGGCCGGTGATTCAGACGACCGCGGCCGCCCACGCAGGCGGCCCGACCGCGTCCGATTCGATCCCGCTGGGCGTCGCCGGCCGGCCTGGGATCCGCCTCGTCCGAGGGCGGCGCCTGGGCTCGAGCCTGGCCGAGCGCCTGAGCGTCACGGAACTGTCCCGTTCCAGCCGGCCCATGGTCATCCGGTTGACCATCGGCTTCGATGCGCTCGACATCTTCGAGGTTCGCGGGTTCCGCCGCCGTCGCCGGGGCGAGCTGCTGCCCTCACAGGTGACCGATCGGGGAGCGCGTTTCGGCTACCTCGGACTCGATCGCCGCCTGCGTACCCTGGCGGTCGAGGTCGAGCCTCGGCCGGCGACCGTTCGTGGCTCGCTCCGCCGGGGTGGCCGCGAGCAGGTGGCCGTATTCAGCTGGCGGTCAACGCCGGACGAGCCCGCCAGCCTGCCCAGCTGGCGCCTGACCCCGGGCGAATCCGATGTCGTCGATCGAGCCGATGCGCTGGCGCGCGCCGCGAGCCGCGTCCGCCGACGGGGGCGGCCACCACCGGCCAGGGGACGGGTCGAGGCTTCGCTCGACCAACGGGCCACGGGCATCGAGGTCGACGACCTGGCGACCCAGCGGGTGCTCGATCGAGCGCTGGATGACCTCGAGCTGCTAGCCGAAGACGGACCGGGGCCGGACGAGTGGTTCGTGGCAGCCGGGCTGCCCTGGTACGCCGCGCTCTTCGGACGCGACTCGCTCCTCACGGCCTATGAGTCGATCGCCTTCCGGCCGGGCGTGGCGGTCGAGGCCCTGGCGGTCCTGGCTGCCCACCAGGCTGGCCACGCCAGGTCGAGCTCGGATGCCGAGGCGGGCAAGATCCTGCACGAATTGCGCACCGGCGAGATGGCCCGCCTGGGCGAGGTCCCCTTCGGGCCATCATTCGGCAGCGTCGATGCGACTCCACTGTGGCTGGGGCTGCTGGCCGAGGCCGACGACTGGTTGGGCGACGACCAGCTCCTCGATGGCCTGTGGCCGCACGCCTTGCGTGCGCTGGCCTGGATCGACGGACGGGTCGGCCCGGATTCGGCCGGATTCCTGGGTTACGCCGGCTGGCCCGGTGCCCTGGCCAACGAAGGCTGGAAGGACTCGCCCGACGCCGTTCGGGACCGCTTCGGGGCGGTCGTCCCGCCGCCGATCGCGTTGGCCGAAGTGCAGGGCTACGTCTACGACGCCTGGATCCGCATGGCCGGACTGGCCCGGCGGCGGGGCGAGGACGAGCTGGCGGCCGTCCTGGCCGCGCGGGCGGCCGGGCTCCGCGCACGGTTCGAGCCGGCCTTCTGGGTGACTGACCGGGGGATCCTCGCGATGGCCCTCGGAGGGCAGGACCACGTTGCCGACGCCGTCGCCTCGAATGCCGGCCAAGTCCTCGCGTCGGGCATCCTCGAACCGGCCGCCACTGCCCTGGTTGCTGCACGAATCCTGGCGCCTGACATGGATTCGGGCTGGGGGATCCGAACCCTGGCCGCGTCAGAGCCGGCGTTCGACCCCGGCGGCTATCACACCGGTTCCGTCTGGCCGCACGACACGGCCCTCATCGTGGGCGGGCTGCGTCGGGCTGGTCTCGACGACGCCGCCGTGGGCGTGGCCGATCGGTTGCTCGAGGCCGCGGGCGCCCTGCCCCAGGCTCGCCTCCCGGAGCTCTTCCGGGGCGAGCAGCGCAGGCCCGGGGATCGCCGGCCTCAGCCGGCCGCCGGGGCCTGTGCCATCCAGGCCTGGTCGTCGGCGGCGCCCCTCCACCTCGTTCGAACCCTGCTCGGGCTCCGGCCGGCGGCGCGGTCCGGGCGGCTCTTCCTGGACCGGCCGCGCCTGCCCTCGGCGCTGGACCGGATCCATCTGCGCGGCCTGACCGTGGGCCAGGACCGGCTGGACCTGGACGTCCGCCGGACCCGCTCCGGTGGCGTTTCGGCCAGGGCCGGGGCCGCCAGCACGATCAGCGTCGTCATCACGGATGGCTGAGGCTTGGGCCCGGTACTTCCCGTCCGTGATCCGGGCGGCGGCCTCCGGGTTATCATCGGCCAGGGGCGGGCTGACGTAGGTCACCTGCCGAGACCACGGGGAGTAGTGCGTGCCACCTGAATTCCTGCGTCGCAAGAGCTCCGGCGCCTCGCCGGCGCCCGAACCCGCGCCCGCCACGGCCCTGCCTGACGAGACGACGGCCCAGGAGTATCAGCTCAAGCTGTACTACGCCGGCAAGAGCAGTGCCGGGGTCCGGTTCAAGGCCGGTCCGCGAACCATGGATGAGATCCCGGGCATGCTGACTGGCATCGCCAAGAGCGACGTCGAGATGGTCGAGCCCCTGCCGATCGAGTTCAGCCAGGCAACGCCGTCCATCGTCCATCCGTCCGAGGCGATGCAGTGGCTCAACGCCCATCACGCCAACTCACCGGTCACCCGGCACGCCCTCGTCGTGCTCGAGTCGATCGATGCCATCGACCTGGCCTTCGACACGTTCGTGTGCGGCCTGCTCGACGGTGAGACCGACACGTCGGGCTATCCCGAATACAGCGCGATCGTGGGCGGGATCGCGTCGCACTGGGACGAAGCCAACGGCGACCTTGTGCTGCGGGCCGTGGTCGGCTGGGGTGGACGCGGAGTCCGCGGCGACACCGACCGGAACGGCGCCCGGATCCTGGGCGGGATGCTCACCAACATCATGGCCAACCAGTACTCGATGGGCCTGACCGCCCTGGAGCGGCCGGTTCCGGCGGCCGGCCGGGGGGGCGTGGTGTGCGCCCATTGCGGCTTCGCCTCTGCGCACGAGCGGGCGTTCTACTGCCCCAAGTGCGGCATGCGCCTCCTGCGGGGCTAGCCTCCGACTCGATGCCCACCTACGACTACACCTGTTCAAGCTGCGGCAAGACCACCGAGATCGTCCACTCGATCAACGGCGGACCGCCCAGCGCCTGCCCGGCCTGTGGCGCCGTGGGCACCCTGCGCAAGGCGTTCAACCCGCCCACGATCCACTTCAAGGGTTCGGGCTGGGCCAAGAAGGATCGCAGCGCATCTCACGCCAAGGCCAGCCGGGCGGCCGAGTCGTCGGCCTCGAACGGCTCGAACGGCTCGGACGGCGCAACGGGCTCGTCCGACTCGAGCTCCGGCGGCGGCTCGCAAGGCGGCTCTGACGGCGGCGACGGCTCCTCGTCGGGCAGCGAGACCGGTAAGGGCGAGACCAAGGAATCGAGCAAAGCGGCAGGCCGGAGCAAGGACGGTGGCGAGGCCCGCCCGAAGGTGAGTTCGAACGATTCCCCGGCTGGCTCGACATCCAAGAAGGCCGGCCCGACCGGCGGTTCGGGGGACTGACCGTGCCGACGCCATCGGACTGGATCACCCTGGCCCAGGCCGCCGACATCCTGGCCGCAGCCAACGTCCGGTTTCGGCCGGCGACGATCGGGGCCTGGGCGAGGACGGGCCGGCTCCAGAGCATCAAGCTCGGCGGCCGGCGCTATGTCCGGCGGGGTCAGATCCGGGCCCTGATTGCCGCGCCTCGCCACGTCCGGTCGGACGACCTCCAGCCGGGGTTGTTCGAAGAGCTCTAACCAGCTCTAGCCGAATCCTTAGCCCTGGGACGAGCCGCAGCGGCGGCAGAAGCGGGCGTTGGCCGACAGCGACAGGCCGCACTTCACGCAGGACTGGACGCCGGCCTGCGGCGCCACCAGGCCGGCCGTGCCGATGACCTCCTGGGCCGACGCGTTCCACAGGCCCGCCTCCCGGCTCGCCCGGACCGCGTCGCCTGAGGCCCAGAAGGGCGGCACGCTGAGGTCTGGACCGGGGTTGCGCGGGGCGGGCCACTGGGGCGGGGCCGTTTGCCGGGTAACGATTGGCGCCGCGACGGACCGGGCCTGGACCGGGATCTCGGGCGGCGGGGCGACAGGGAACACGGGTGAGACCGGCGGCGGTGCGACCGGGCGGCGCCGGTCGACCACCGGCCAGCTGGGCATCTCGACGACGTCCGTGCCCGATCCAGCCGAAGTCTCGGTCGGGCCGGCCGCCAGGGCGGGGGCGACGTGACCTTGGTCCTCCACGGCAGGCTCGGCCGCGGCGACCGCAGCTGCCGGCAGGAGCTCGGGCGTCTCCGGTTCGATCTGGGGCGTCGACTTGCTACCGGCGGTTCCCGCCCGGAAGCGGCCAAGCAGGCGGGTGGTGTGGGCGGCCAGCTCGTCGGCCCGCTGGGCGGCAGCCGGGTCCTCGATCGGCTCGACTGCCGGTGGTTCGGCGACGGCGACCGGCTCGGTCACATCGACGGGCTCGGCAACCGGGACGGGCTCGGGCTCGGCCCCTTCGGCCGGTTGGGCAACCGCCTCGGGGACGACCGCGACCTCCAGCTCGGCGACCGGCTCAGGCGCCGCTTCGGCGATCACAGCCGGCTCGGGCTCGGCGGTCGCAGCTGGCTCTGGCTCGGTGGCCGGGTCGGCAGCGGCCTCAGGCTCGTGAGCCAGGATGACCGCCTCAGCGGTGAGCTCGCCCACGGGCTCGTCGGGGTGGTGCCCGTTGCCGTTGCCATTCGTTGGCTCGGCCACCGGCGCATAGCCGGTGAACGGGCGCATCCAGAATTCAGCGGCCGACGAGAGCGCGGCCGACTCGGCCGACTCGGCCGCGAGGGCTTCGGTCCCAATCTCCGGCTCGGCCGGCGCCTCAGGCGCCACGCTGGCCGCCACTTCAGCGATGGGCGCCGCATCGGACGCCCGGACCAGGTCGACCGTGGGCCAGGCCGAGCCGATCACGGCAGCCGGCCGCGCCTCGTCGATGGGCCCTGGTCCGACCATGAGCGTCCCCTCGGCCGGCGCGGCTTCGAGGACGGGATCCGGGCTGACCAGGGGGGCCATGCCGCCCCCGGCGAACAGGTCATCGAGGGGCGAGCGAAGCATTCCCGGCGCGGCGATCGACAGCGGGGCGCAGGTCAGGCAGCGCCCTTCGGACTCGTTCCAGCAGTTGGCACAGGTGTACTGGCGGCAGGACATGCAGAACTGGAACGTCTGGTGGAACGCATCGAGCTGGCCGCCGCTGACCTCGCGCTGCGCGTCGGAGCGCGCCTCGGCCAGCGCCTCGTCCAGTGAGGCATCGTCACTCAGGACGTAGTTCTTGAGTCCCTTGGACAGGACCTTGAGCTTGCCAATGCGGCGCTTCTTCGGAATGGCCGCCTCGAAGGTGTAGCGGGTGCCACACCGTTCACAGAACGACTCGGTGATGATCTCGGTCATGCGACTTCCACGCGAGGGACTCAGCCGGGGCGATCGCGCTCCCCGAGCGGGGCGAGAGTATATCGCAGGGGTCTATCCGGGCCCTGAGCCGCTGGTACCCCTGAGGGCTCCTGATCGTACGGCCACGTCGGCCACCGGGCAGCTTCCGGGCCGGCCGGTGCGGCCGGCGTTCCGGGCAGCCTGCTAGACTCCGGCCGACCATGCAGCCGATCGCCGCGGTCGAGCGTTTCCTCGAGCGGTTGCTCGAGCGTCCCACCGCTCGCCTCTTCCACTCACCCCTCCAACCGATCCAGATTCAGCGTCGAATCGAACGCGCGATGGAGGCTAACCGGAGGACCGTCGGGCGTCGCACGCTCGTACCCGACCGGTACCGGGTCCACCTCGCTCCGACCGATATCAGCGCGCTCGGCTCGCGGGCCGGGGCGCTGGCGGCCAGCCTCGCAGACGAGGCCCTGGGCTTCGCCCGCGGCCACGGCTACACCCTCGAGCACTCGCCCACGGTCGAGCTGGTGGCCGACCGGAGCGTCCACCCGGCCGAAGTGCGGGTCAGCGTCGACCGGCCAGGCAACCCGGCCCGACCTGTCCCGGGCGTGCCCCACGATGAAGACCCGCTGGAAGGCACCCGGGCCTTCGACGCCCCCATCGTCCAGGCCCCATTGGCCGCCCTGCGGGAGCAACAGCCCGACGGTCAGGGCCGGCGGATCCTGATCGACGGTGCGCTCCTGACGATCGGCCGGGCACCCGACAACCAGGTCGTCCTCGACGATCGGCGGGTGTCCCGCCATCACGCCCGGTTGCAGGCCCGCCGGGGGATGCTCGTCCTGACCGACCTGGACAGTGCCAATGGCTCGCGGGTCAACGGCGTGGCCGTCCAGGAAGTGGCCCTGGGAGCCGGTGACCGGATCGAGATCGGCATGACCGTATTCGTGGTCGAAGCCGTCCCGACCGGTTGATGGATCCCTACGTCGTCGCGATCTGGATCGTCCGGATCGCCTTCCTGGGCGGCCTGTACCTGTTCATGTTCTGGGTGGCGCGCTTGCTCCTGAATGATCTCCGGGCGGCAGCCCGCAACCCGGGCGGCGCCCTCGCCCGGCTGGTCGTGATCGGCTCGGACGTGCCCGAGCCGCCGCGCGGCACGGTCTTTGGCCTGGACGCGGTGGCCACGATCGGGCGGGACGTCAACAACTCGATCGTGGTCGAAGACGACTTTGCCTCCACCGAGCACGCCACCATCGCGTTTCGTGGCCGGGCCTGGTATGTCGAGGACCTGGCCAGCACCAACGGCACGTTCCTCAATGGCGCCCGGATCGAGGGCCTCAACCCGCTGGGCTATGGCGATGAGCTGCAGGTCGGGCGGGTCCGCTTCCGGTTCGAGCGGGCGCGTCGATGACGGCCAGCGCGAGCGCATCGGGCCGCTGGGCATTCAGCCCGATCCGGCCACGCAGCCGCCGGCGCGAGTCCGGCCTGCTGGTCATCGTGGCGGTTGTGCTCGTCCTGGGCAGCCTCTCGCTCGGCCTGACCGAACGGCAGCTGGCCGGCCAGAAGCTCAGCTGGCTGCCGGCCGACGCCGGCCAGCTGGCGATCTACCTGGGCGCCCTCGTGCTGGCCCACCTCGCTCTGATCCTGGCCGGCCGGCGCGCGGACCAGGTCCTGCTGCCGACGGTCGGCCTGCTCGGCGGGATCAGCCTGCTGTTGATGGAACGGCTGCCCCAGTCGCTCGTGGCGCAGTCCGTTGCCGGGCGCAACTTCGGCCTGGCCTCGATTCAGCTGGGCTGGCTGCTGCTGGCCCTGGCCGTGATCACGATCCTGGCCATTGCCGTCCGCTCTGATGCCTGGCTGCGCCGCTATAAGTACACCTGGGCGGCCGCCGGGATCGGCCTCCTGCTCCTGACGTTCCTGCTCGGCAGCGAGGTCAATGGGGCCCTCCTGACCATCCAGATCGGTCCGTTCAGCGGCCAGCCGACGGAGCTCATCAAGGTGATCCTGGTGATTTTCCTGGCCGGCTACCTGTCCGAGTTTCGACCTCTCCTGATCGACGCCAACATGCGCGTGGGGCCGCTCAACCTGCCGCCACTGCCGTACCTGCTGCCGATGCTCGCGATGTGGGCGATGGCCCTCGGGATCGTCGTCATCCAGCGCGACCTCGGGGCGGCCCTCCTCTTCTTCGCAGTCTTCCTGGCCCTGGTCTACATCGCCACCGCCCGGGCCAGCTACGTGGTCATCGGCCTCCTGCTGTTCCTGGCCGGCAGCTTCCTCGCCTACCAGGTCTTCGGCACGGTGCGCGACCGGGTCGACATCTGGGTCAACCCGTTCCTGGACGCCAGCGGCAAGGGCTACCAGGTCGTCCAGTCGCTGTACGCCTTCGCCCGAGGCGGGATCCTGGGCACCGGCTTCGGCGGTGGGCTGCCCCTGGTCGGCGGTCGCCTGCCCATCCCGGCGATCCATACCGATTTCCCGCTGGCCGCCCTGGGTGAGGAGCTCGGCCTGATCGGGGTCGTCGCCATCCTGGGCCTGTACCTGGTCCTGATCGAGCGGGGCCTGCGCATTGCCGCCTCGGCCGCGGACGACTTCCGGTCGCTCCTGGCCGCCGGCCTGACCCTGGTCGTGGGCGTCCAGGCCTTCATCATCGCGGGCGGCAACCTCAAGCTGATCCCGCTGACCGGGGTCACCCTGCCGTTCATCAGCTACGGCGGCTCGTCGCTCCTCGCCAACGGGCTGGCCGTCGGCCTGCTGCTGGCCCTGTCGGACCGCGGCGTCGAGCCGCCACCGGCGCCCCGGCAGGCGCGATGACGCCCCAGGACCGGGTGCCGATCGGGCGGGGCATCGCCCGGGTCGGGCTGATCCTGACGATCCTGTTCGCCCTGATCTCGGTCGGCGCCGGCTACTGGCAGGTCGTGCGCGCCTCGGAGCTGAGCCGCGCGCCCGACAACCCGCTCGTGATCGCGGCCAGCCGCAACTCCGTCCGGGGCCGCATCCTGGACCGCAACGGGGCGGTCCTGGCGAGCAACAAGAACGACGCCAACGGTGAGCCCTACCGGGTCTATGCCGACCGGTCGCTGGCCCAGGTGGTGGGCTACGCGTCCACGATCTACGGTACGGCCGGCCTCGAGCGGGCCTACAACGCCGAGCTGTCCGGGCTGGGCGGAACGAACTCCCTGGACGACCTGCTGTACAAGCTGAGCCCGCGCCAGAGCAAGGGCGACGACCTGGACCTGAGCTTGTCGCTCAAGCTCCAGCAGGCCGCGGTCAAGGCCCTCGGCTCGGATCGCGGCGCCGTGGTCATGCTTGACCCGCGGACGGGCCGGGTCCTCGCGCTGGCCTCGACCCCGACCTACGACGCGAGCGCGATCGCCAACCCGGTTACGGCCCAGGCCGCCTTCAAGCGAATCTCCAACGCGGCCGGCCAGCCGTTCCTGGACCGGGCCACGATGGGCCTGTACGTGCCCGGCTCGATCTTCAAGATCGTGACCTCGATCGCGGCTTTGGGCTCGGGGGCGATCAGCCCGTCGACGACCTACGCCCAGCAGCCCGCGGCGGAAAAGACCGGCCTCCTGGTGTCCGGCTTCCGGGTCCGCGACGGGCACCATGACTTCACCGGCTCGCAGGCGCTCAACTACGACCAGGCGATCGAGGTCTCCTGCAACATCTACTTCGCCCTGACCGGCCTGCGCACGGGCGGCGCCGCGCTGGCCGACTGGGCGGGCCGGGCCGGCTTCGGCGCGCCGATCCCGTTCGACCTGCCCACCGCCGCCAGCCAGGTCACCAACGGCGGCGGATCGTTCGGGGGCGGCTTCAAGGACGACGTCGAGCTGGCCAACGCCGCCTACGGCCAGGCCGAGGTGCTGGCGACCCCGCTCCAGATGGCGCTCGTGGCCGCCAGCGTGGCCAATGGCGGGATCCTGATGCAGCCCGAGCTGGTCAGCGCGATCGTCGGTCCAAGCGGGACGCGCACGATTGCGCCGCAGGTCTGGCGGACCGTGATGCCGCCTTCGGTGGCCGGCACGATCGGCTCGGCCATGCGCCTGGCCGTCGAGAGCGACTGGGGCCGGATCTTCACGACCGGGGCCGCGATCCCCGGCATCCCCACGGCCGGCAAGACCGGCACCGCCCAGATCGGTGGAGCCGCCGAGCCGAACTCGTGGTTCATCGGCTACGCCCCGGCCGACAACCCCCAGGTGGCGATCGCGGTGATCGTCGAACAGGGCGGCCATGGCTCGGCGCGGGCCGCCCCGATCGCCGGCTCGCTCATGGGCCTGTGGCTCAAGACCCTCAACCGGTGAGCGATTCGCCCCATCCGTCCGGCCCGTCGCGCGAGAAGCGGCCGCTCCTCGAGCGGATCGGTCTGGCCGTCATCGCGCTCGTCCTGGGTGGCCTGTTCGGGGCCATGGCCGCGGCGGCGTGGATCGGTGGTGAGCTCTTCCTGGCAGTCATGGGCGGCATCGGCTGCGCGATGACCCTGTGGGTGGGAGCGCTGACCCTGATCCGGGGCTAGGGTCAGCTAGGTCCCTCTCGCCGCCCTCTTGCGTTGGCGCCGGCGGCGCCGCGCGGTTTGCTCGAGCAGCTTGGCCACCAGGGCGGTCCAGCCCGTCTGGTGGCTGGCCCCGGCGCCCCGGCCGTTATCGCCATCGAAGTACTCGTAGAACGGGATCCGGTCGATCCAGGCTGGGTCGGGCTGGAGCCGGGCATCCACGCCCAGGACCGGCCGGCGGCCATCGGCATCGCGCAGGAACAGGCCGGCCAGGCGATCGGCCAGGTCCCTGGCCAGGTCGTCCAGCTCCCGGAAGTTGCCCGATCCGGCGGGCATCTCCACCTGGAACTTCTCGCCGTGGTAGTGGTGGAACGTCTGCAGCGCCTCGATCAGGAGGTAGTTGATCGGGAACCAGACCGGTCCACGCCAGTTCGAATTGCCGCCGAAGATGCCGGTCCGCGATTCGGCCGGCTCATAGTCGATCGATGCCTCGATGCCACCGGGCAGGGTCAGGTTGACGGGCTTGGCCAGGTGCTCCCGGCTGAGCGAACGAATCCCGTGCGGGCTCAGGAACTCGTCCGGATCGACGATCCGGCGGAGGATGGCCTCGAGGCGGTCGTCGTGGACCAGCGACAGCAGGCGCCGCTCGCCCACGCCCGGTTCGGTCCAGCTGGCCACGTTGCCGGCCAGGGCCGGCCGGTTGGCCAGGAACCAGCCCATCCGGCGCTCGAAGTCGGGCAGGGCCTGGACGAGCTCGGGCTCCAGGACCTGAACGGCCAGCAACGGGATGATCCCGACCAGCGAGCGGACCCGCAGGGGGATGACCTGGCCGGTGTCGAAGTGGAGGACGTCGTAGTAGAAGCCGTCTTCGTCGTCCCACAGCGAGACCCCGGTTCCGCCCATGTTGTTGAGGGCGCCCGCGATGTACAGGAAGTGCTCGAAGAACTTGGTCGCGATGTCCTCGTACACCCGGTCGTCGCGGGCCAGCTCGAGAGCGATCGAGAGCATGTTCAGGCAGAACATGCCCATCCAGGCCGTTCCGTCCGCCTGGCCAAGGTGGGCGCCGCCGGGCAGCGGCGCGTCACGGTCGAACAAGCCGATGTTGTCCAGCCCCAGGAAGCCACCCTGGAAGACGTTGTTGCCGTCGACGTCCTTGCGGTTGACCCACCATGTGAAGTTGAGCAGGAGCTTGTGGAAGACCCGCTCGAGGAAGCCGATGTCGCCCTTGCCGTTCAGGCGCCGGTCGATCGCATAGACCCGCCAGGCGGCCCAGGCGTGGACCGGCGGGTTGACGTCACCGAAGCGCCATTCGTAGGCGGGCAGCTGGCCGTTGGCGTGCATGTACCACTCGCGGGTGAGCAGGAGCAGCTGGCTCTTGGCGAAGGTCGGGTCGATCAGGGCCAGGGTCACCGCGTGGAACGCGAGGTCCCAGGCCGCGAACCAGGGGTATTCCCAGTTGTCGGGCATCGAGATGATGTCGCGGGTGTTGAGCTCGCGCCAGTCGGCGTTCCGGCCGACCCGGCGGGCGTCCGGGGGCGGCGGCGAAGCCGGGTCGCCGTCGAGCCATTCGTCGACATCGTAGTGATAGAACTGCTTGCACCAGATCAGTCCGGCGAAGGCCTGGCGCTGGACCAGCCGCTCGTCGTCGCTCAGGCCCTGACCGCCGAAGCCGGCGTAGAACGCGTCGGCCTCGGCGATGCGCTGGTCGAACACGGCCTCGAAGCCGGCGAACGGGTCGAGCGCGGACGGGTCGAGTGGATCCGCGGGGCCCAGGCGCAGCCGCAGGCGGAGCGTCGCGGTCGCGCCCGGGGCGAGCTCGAAGCGGTGCCGGCTGGCCGCCTTCGAGCCGGCCTGATCCGGATTCGTGGCGTCCAGCTGGCCGTCGACGACCCGCCGATGGAAGGCATCCTTGACGTAGGGCTGGGGATTCGGCCTGGCCCACAGCCGCTCGGCGTTCGACTCGTTGTCGGTGAACAGGAGCTCCCCGGGTCCGTCGATGTCGAGCCGGATCTGGCCCAGCCGCTCGTCCTCGCCGGCGATGCTCCGGCGCTGCCCATCGGCCCCGGCCGGGCCCTCGGCCGGCCGCAGGCGGGGGCGGGTGCCACCTCGCCCCCACGACCAGGTGTTGCGGAACCAGAGCGTGGGCAGGAGCTGGAGCGGGGCGACCTCCGGGCCGACATTGGTCGCCCGAAAGCGGATGAGGATGTCGTCCGGACCGGCCTTGGCGTACTCGACCTGGACGTCGAACCAGCGCCTGTCGGCAAAGACGCCGGTGTCGACCAGCTCGTACTCGTCGTCGTCCTTCGTTCGCCGGGCGTTCTCGGCGACCAGGTCGGCGTACGGGAACGCGGCCTGGGGGTAGGCATAGGCGGCCTTGAGGTAACTGTGGCTGGGGGTCCCGTCCAGGAACCAGTACAGCTCCTTGACGTCCTCGCCGTGATTGCCCTCCGGCCCGGACAGGCCGAACGGGCGCTCCTTGAGGATCGGGTCGTGCTCGTTCCAGAGGGCCAGCGCGAAGCACAGGCGGCCGTGGTCGTCGCTCAAGCCCAGGAGGCCGTCCTCGCCCCAGCGATAGGCCCGCGAGCGGGCCTGGTCGTGGGTCAGGAACGTCCACGGCTCGCCGTCCACCGAGTAGTCCTCGCGGACCGTGCCCCATTGCCGGCTCGACAGGTAGGGGCCCCAGCGATCCCAGTGGGCCGTGCCGGCGTCGCGCTCGGCCAGCCGGGCATGTTCGGGATCGAGCTCTCGCCGGGCTCGCTCTTCTTCGTTCGGCGTCATCGGCGTATCGTGCCCCGTCGGACGCTGTCCTGCTGTTGGACGGGCCGACCGTCACGGGATGAACCGGACGAACGTCCGTGGCGTAGGATCACCCGACACGTCAAAGCCCAAGAACCGGTTTCCGGCCGGTTTTCAGCCCCGTCCGGTCGGCCCTTTCGACCGGCACCCGTCACCGAGGGAGCCCGATGACGAAGATCCAGGAGACGGGCGAGAAGGTCGTCGCCAACGTCGAGCGCGTGATCGTCGGCAAGCACCACGAGGTGCGCCTGGCCATGGTCGCCCTGATGTGCCGCGGCCATCTCTTGATCGAGGATGTGCCCGGCACCGGCAAGACGGTCCTGGCCAAGGCCCTGGCCCGGAGCCTCGGCTGCACCTTCCGGCGGATCCAGTTCACCCCGGACCTGTTGCCGTCCGACGTCACCGGCCTGTCGATCTACAACCAGAAGACCCAGGAGTTCGAATTCCGGCCGGGTCCGATCATGGCCCAGGTGGTCCTGGCCGACGAGATCAACCGGGCGACGCCCAAGACCCAGTCGAGCCTGCTCGAGTGCATGGAAGAGCACCAGGCCACGATCGACGGCACCACCTACCCGATGCCCGACCCGTTCCTGGTGATCGCCACCCAGAACCCGATCGAGTACGAGGGCACGTTCGCCCTGCCCGAGGCCCAGCTCGACCGGTTCATGCTCCGGCTGCGCCTGGGCTATCCGCAGCCGGTCGAGGAGATCGTGATCCTCGACGAGCAGAAGCGCAGCCATCCGCTCGACGAGCTCGAGGAGGTCTGCACCAACGACGAGCTGCGCGAGATGCAGGCGGCCGTCCGCGAGGTCTACGTCGACAGCTCCGTCTCGGAGTACATCGTGCGCCTGGTCAACGGCACCCGCAGCCACGCCGACGTGTACCTGGGCGCCTCGCCCCGCGGCTCGATCGCCCTGTACCGGGCCAGCCAGGCCTACGCCGGCCTGCTCGGCCGGGACTACGTCATCCCGGACGACATCAAGGCACTGGCCGAGCCGGCCCTGGCCCACCGCCTGATCATCAAGACCAGCGCCACGATCCACGACGTCCTGCCGGCCCAGATCGTGCGCGAGCTGCTCGACACGGTCCCCGTCGGGGCACAATCGCCCACCCTCCACGGCCCGCGCGAGATCCCGGCCGCCGCCGACGCGAGTCCCGCCGAGCGATTGGCGCGCTAGGAGCCCAAGCCAGATGGTCCGACGCCTGTCGATCATCGCCCTGGCCGTCGTCCTGGTGCTGGCCGCGTTCTCGTCCGGCCTGCCTTTCCTGTTCTACCTGCTCTACCTGGCCATCCTGGTCGTGGGCGGCAGCTACGTCCTGACCCGGCTCGGGCTGGCCGACCTCGAGGCCGGCTACGCCGTCGGTCAGCTGACCGGTCACGTGGGCGAGCAGCTCAAGGTGACCTACACCCTGCGCAATGCCGGCCGGCTGCCCAAGCCCTGGCTCGAGGTCCACAATCCCACCAGCCTGCCGGTGGCCATCCCGGGCCGGGCGATCGGGATCGGCGCGCGCGCCGAACGCTCGTGGATCGCCCGGGTGCCGCTTACCCGCCGGGGCCACTTCCGGATCGAGCCGCTCCAGGTCCGGACCGGCGACCCGTTCGGCTTCTTCGAGGCCTCGGCCGTCGTCGGCCAGCCGATCAGCCTGGTGGTCTATCCCCGGATCGACGCCCTGCCCCTGTGGCGCCTGCCTTCGGCCAACATCGAGGGCAGCCATGCGGCGCCCGAGCGAACCCTCCAGACGAGCCCGCTGGCCACGAGCGTGCGGCCCTACGCACCGGGCGACGGCTTCAACCGGATCCACTGGAAGTCGACCGCCCGCCAGGGTGAGATCCAGGTCAAGGAGTTCGACCTCGAGCAGACCGCCGACGTGTGGCTGTTCCTCGATCTCGAGAGCCGCGTCCAGACCGGCAGCGGCAACGAGTCGAGCGTCGAGCTGGCGGTCCGGGCCGCCGCTTCGATCGCAGCCAAGTCGCTGGGCGAGAACCGGGCCGTCGGCCTGACGGCCTACGGCCGGCGGATGGCCGTCCTGCCCGCCGACCGGGGTGGCCGCCAGTACCTGAAGATGATGCAGCTCCTGGCTGCGGTCGAGGGCGACGGGGCGAACCCCCTGGTCGAGGGCCTCCTGTCGAGCCTGCCCCGGTTGCGCCGGGGGATGACCGCCGTGGTCATCACGCCATCGCTCGATCGGGCCTGGGTCCGGCCCCTGGCCAGCCTGCGCGGGCGGGGCGTCGCGGCCGTCGTCGTCGCGGTGCGCCCGGTCGACCCGTCGCCCGACCCGGACGCCACCGCCGGGGCCCGGGCCCTGGGCTATGCCCTGGCCGAATATGAGCTCAAGACCTATCCGATCAGCCCCGACCGGGCGCTCGGCGCGCAGCTCGCCCGGGTCGGCCGATGAGCGAGCGGCTGCGTTCGATTCCGCGCCAGCCAGCCGAGGGCTGGATCAGCTTGCTGCTCGTGTTCGTCCTGGCTGCCTGCCTGGCCTGGTCGATCGCCGACGCCCGCTGGGTGATCGGGAAGGGCGAGCTGACCGCGTTCCTTCCGTTCGCGGCCGCGGGCGGAGTCGGCTGGGGCTTCATCTCGGCCAAGGTCGGCTGGTCGCGCTGGCGGGCCCACCTGCTGGGCGCGATCTTCGCCGGGCTGCTCCTGCCGATCATGGTCGGGGGTGTCCTGAACGGCGGCGACTTCATGCCGGGACCGGCCTTCGTGGCCACGGCCAGCTCGGCCATCGGGGCCTACCTCGACCTGGCCTACCGGGGCAAGGCGTTCACTCAGGAATATGGCCATTTCATGCTCATCCTCGGGATCATCTGCTGGGCCAACGGCCAGTTCACCAGCTATGCCGTGTTCGGCCATCACCGCCCGTTGAACGCCGTGATCATGTCCGGGATCGCCCTGGTCCTGAACATGAGCCTGACCCTCGACGAGCAGCTGGGGATCCTGATCTGGTTCAGCCTGGCGGCCCTGTTCCTGCTGATCCGGTTGCACGCCCTGGACGAGCGCTCGACCTGGCTGCGCCATCGCCTGGGAGATGCCGGCTCGCTCTCAAACTTCTACCTGCGGGGTGGCACTGCGTTCATCACGGTGGCCGTCCTGGGTGCGCTGATCCTGACCTCGACCGCCGCCTCAGCCCCCCTCGCCAGCCTGTGGCGCGGGGTCGACCAGCGCCTGGTCGAGATGACCCACGGCCTCGAGGCAGTCTTCCGGGGCGGCGGCTCGGGCACCCGGATCTCGCCGGTCGACTTCCTGTCTTCGACCCGGATCAGCGGCGAATGGGTGACCGATCAGACGCCGGTCCTGTCGATCAAGGTGCCCGATGGCGGGGACTACCACTGGGGTGCGGTGGCCTACGACGACTTCGACGGCCACGGTTGGACGGTGACCAATCCCCAGAACACTGACGTTGCGGCGGGAGCCCCCCTGATCACAGACTCGCTCGACGATCCAGCCGGTCTGCTCGATCGGAAATCGCTCACCTTCCAGGTCAGCGAGATCAACTACGATCCGGCCGCGGTCTTCAGCCCAGACCTGCCGACCAATGTCTCCATCGGCACCTCGGTGGGCTACCTGGGGACGTCGCCCAACCGGTTCGCTGGCTTGGTGACGAAGTCCGGCGCCGCCGACTACCAGGTCACCGCCCAGGTGCCCAACTTCGCCGCCACGACGGCCGGCGCCGCCGACCCAAACGCCCTGACCGCGAACAAGCTGCGGGTTGCCGGCACCGCCTACCCGGCCGCCGTCCGCGGCTACTACCTCCAGCTCGACCCGGTCGTGGACAAGGGACCCAACACCCTGGCCTTGCTGGCCGCGATCAAGGCGGCCCATCCCGACGCCAAGAACCCATATGACATCAGCAAGGCGATCGAGACCTATCTCAAGAGCGAGGGTGGCTTCAAGTACTCGACGGACCTGTCCAAGATCGATTGCGCCAATGACGGGGTCGCGGAGTGCTTCGCCCGGACGAAGATCGGCTACTGCGAGTACTACGCCAGCACGATGGTTGTGCTCCTCCGGATGGAGGGCATCCCGGCCCGCTTCGTGGAAGGCTTCCTGCCGTCCAAGCCGGACGCCAACGGGGTGGAGCTGATCCTCAAGAGCGCCGCCCACGCCTGGGTGGAGGTCTACTTTCCGAGCTATGGCTGGATCACCTTCGATCCGACCGGTGGCGGCGTCGGCCAGGACCCGCCGATCGTCAGCGGGGCCAAGGTCACGCCCCTGCCCACGATCAGCTCGGAGCCCCTCGGCTCGATCGGACCCGACGCGACCGACTCCCGGCGTACCCCGAACCTCGGAGAGCCGCCCCCCGCGGGCGGCGCGGGCTCGACCGGCGGACCGGGCGGCGGTGGGTTCATCGTGATCGGCCTGCTCCTTGCCGCGATCATGGGCGGGCTGGTCTTCCTGGCCTGGCAGCGCGGGCCGCGCAAGGCTCAGGAGCCGGACCGGATCTACGGCGTCGTCGTCGGCCTCGCCCGCCGGTTCGGCTTCGGCCCGCGGGCCAACCAGACCGTCTACGAATACGCCGGATCGCTGGGTGACATCCTGCCCAGCGCCCGGCCCGACCTGCACACCGTGGCCGTGGCCAAGGTCGAGGTGGCCTACGGCCGGCGTACGCTGGAGCCGTCCCGCATGGACGCCTTGCTCCTGGCCCAGCGCCACCTCCGGATCGCCCTGCTCGGGCTCATCTTCCGGCGTACCGAACGCAGGGCTCGGCACCGCAACCGGCCGCGCGGCTAGTCCTGGGCCAGCCCCGGCCGGCCGGTAACATCGAGCGGGCCGATCCATGGCACGATTCGGCGGCCCGCCTCGTCACAGGAGCCGCCCCGTGAATCGCTTCGAGCCCAACCTCCGGATCCCCGGGCCAACGGCCCTGCCGCCTGCCGTGCGCGAGGCCGGCGGTCGCCAGATGATCAACCACCGCGGGCCCGAGTTCGCGGCCATGCTGGGCCGGATCCTGGCCCGGATGAAGCCCTTCTTCGGCACGACCAGCGATGTCGCGATCCTGTCCTGCGCCGGCTCGGGCGGGCTCGAGGCGGCCGTGGTCAATACCCTGTCGCCGGGCGATCGCGTCCTGGCCGTCTCGATCGGCTCGTTCGGCGACCGGATCGCCAAGATTGCCAGCGTCTACGGGGCGGACGTGACCAAGCTCTCGATCGAATGGGGCAAGGCGGCCGAGCCAGCCGAGTTGCGGGCCGAGCTCCAGGCCCATCCGGGCTACCGGGCGCTGCTCCTGACCCACAACGAGACCTCGACCGGGGTGATGAACCCGATCGCCCGGCTGGCGGCCGTCGTGCGCGAGGTCCAGCCTGAGGCCCTGATCATCGTCGACAGCGTGTCCGGCCTGGGGGCGGTGCCCTTCGAGATGGACGCCTGGGGCATCGACGTGGTCGTGACCGGCTCGCAGAAGGCCTGGATGGCGGCGCCGGGGCTGGCCATGGTCGCGGCCTCGGAGCGGGCCTGGGCGGCGATGGAGACGGCCACGATGCCCCGGTTCTATCTCGACCTGCGCAAGCACCGCGAGTCGCACGCCCTGGGCCAGACGCCCTGGACCCCGGCCATCGCCGTGGTCTACCAGGTCGACGCCGGGCTGGAGCTGATGGCGGCCGAGGGCGCCGAGGCGATCTTCGCCCGGCACGAGACCTGCGCCGTCGCGACCCGGGCCGGCCTGGCCGCCCTGGGCTTCGAGCTGTTCGCCGACCCGGCCCATTATTCGCGAACGGTCACCGCGGCCCGCGTTCCGGACGGCTTCGATTGGAAAGCCCTCAACGGAGCGGTCAAGGCCGAGGGCGTCGTCCTGGCCGGGGGGCAGGGACCGCTGACTGGCCAGATCTTCCGGCTGGGTCACCTCGGCTCGGTCACCCTGGGCGAGATCCTGGACGCGATCGGGGTGCTCGAGGAGGTCTCGATCCGGTTCGAACGCAACGTCCAGCCGGGGGCCGGCATCGCCGCCGCCCAGGCCGCCGCCCTGGAGCGGATGGGCGTGGGGCCGGCCGCGAAAGCGCCGGCCGGCGTGGGCGGGTGAGGATCCTCGTTGCGGAGAACGTAGCTCCGGAGGGCCTCGCCCTCCTGCGCGAACGGCACGAGGTGGACGAGCGGATCGGCCTGAGCCCGGCCGACTACCAGGCGATCATGGCCGACTACCACGCCCTCGTGGTGCGCAGCCAGGTCCAGGTCGACGCGGCCATGATCGAGGCCGGCAAGCGTCTCGTAGTCATCGGCCGGGCCGGGGTGGGCGTGGACAACGTCGACCTCGAGGCCGCCACCCGGGCCGGGATCACCGTGGTCAACGCGCCGACCGGCAATACGATCGCGGCCGCCGAGCACACCCTGGCGCTCCTGTACGTGCTCGCCCGGCGGGTTGCGGCCGCCGACGCCTCCGTCCGCCGGGGCGAATGGAAGCGGAGCGAGTTCAGCGGCGTCGAGCTGCGCGGCCGGACCCTCGGAATCGTGGGCCTGGGCAAGATCGGGCAGGCGATCGCCCAGCGTGCCCGGGCGATGGAGATGACCGTCATTGCGGTCGATCCGTTCGTGTCGGCCGAGGGCGCCGCGCTTCAGGGCGTCGAGCTGGTCGACCTGGCCGGCCTGCTCGAACGAGCCGACGCGATCACCGTCCACGTGCCCCTCACCCGCCAGACCCGGGGCCTGATCGGGGCCGCCGAGATCGGCCGAATGAAACGCGGTGCCTTCCTGCTCAACGTCGCCCGCGGCGGAATCCTCGACGAGGCAGCCGTGGCCGACGGCCTCCGCTCGGGGCAGCTGGGCGGGGCCGGGATCGACGTGTTCGAGAAAGAGCCGCCGGTTGGCTCGCCCCTGCTCGATGCCCCGAGCACGGTCCTGACGCCGCACCTGGGGGCATCCACCGCCGAGGCCCAGGTGCTGGTCGCCGAAGAGGTCGCAACCCAGCTCCTGGACGTCCTCGAGGGACGCCCGGCGCGCTATGCGGTCAACGCCCCGCTGCTCACTCCCGAGACCGCCCAGGCGGTCGGCCCGTACCTGGGCCTGGCCGAGATCCTGGGTCGCTTCATCAGCCAGTTCAGCCGGACCGGAATCCGCCGGCTGACCCTCGAGATCGGTGGTGAGCTGGCTCGCGACCTGGCCGGCCAGGATGCCGCGCCCCTGACCGCCGCCATGCTCCGGGGCGTGCTCGAGGATTCGACC
>JBBSFD010000045.1:0-23660 GCA_038239115.1 Candidatus Limnocylindrales bacterium
CCATCGTCACCTGCGTGTCCCGTTGTGCCTGTCCATGACTGTTGGAGCGGGAGACGAGGTTCGAACTCGCGACATTCAGCTTGGAAGGCTGACGCTCTGCCAACTGAGCTACTCCCGCCGGCAAGCGGAACGCTACCACGCGAAACGAACCGGCTAGGCTGGCCAGATGCCCGACTCGAACTCGGCAACCTTGATCGTCAGCCCATTAGCGTCGCGAATCCGGGCGGCCGGACCCCGCGCCCGGCTCGTCAAGCGGACGATCATGGCGCTCCATGCGCGAGGCGTGGGCGACGTCCTGGTGAGCGAGGCCGGCACAACGGCATCCGTCCGGACGGCGGCCGCCCAGGCGATCGCCAATCGCTCCTCGATCGTGGTCGTGCTGGGCGGCGACGGGACTGTCCGCGATGCCGCCGGGACCCTGGCCGGAACGGGCATCCAGGTCGGGATCGTGCCCTGCGGCACGGGCAACCTGTACGCCACATCGGTGGGCGTGCCGCGCAACCTGACCAACGCGATCGCCAACCTGACCACGGGCTCGGTCCAGCCGTTCGACCTGGGCAGCGTCCACGTCGGCCGCGGCACGTTCGGCGATGAGGGAGCCATTGTGGGGCAACCCGAGTCGTTCGCGGTCGCCTGCGGTACTGGCTTCGATGCCCGCCTGATTGCCGCCACGACCGCCCAGATGAAGGCCCGCTATGGCGTGGCCGCGTACTTCATGAGCGCCATGCGCCTGCGCGAGCACCTCACGCCCCGACCGACGGTGGTCACGATCGATGGCGAGCGGAGCGAGGTCGAGGCCTTCGTCATCCTGATCGCCAACTGCGGCGAGGCCATCCCCGGGCGGCTCCGGCCGCGCCTGCCGATCGACCCGCGGGACGGCCTGCTGCACGTCTTTATCCTGCCCCGTGGCGGCCTGGTCGGCGGGATCCGGGGCGCCCTCGAGCTGCTCACGTCGGACACGCTCGGGACCTCCCGCTCCGGCTCGGCAATCCGGCTGTCGGGCCGCCACGTCCGGGTCGACGGCGACCCCCCCCCGCCGACCGCGATCGATTGCGACACGTATCCCGACCGGTCGCTCGAGGCCTGGATCCGGCCGGGCGCCCTGCCGGTGCTCGTCCCCTAGGAAGCGTTCCGGGCGCCCATTCGAACGTGCGATACTCCGGCCGACCGGCGCGTCGCCTGCTCCGGCGGCCGTGCGCAGGATCATCTCGCGGAGGTTCCAATGCCGTTGGGCGGTGGCTCGGCCGTCATGCGCAGCGCCGCGGCTCGAGCCTGATCCCGGAATCCTGAGCTGGTGAAACGGCTCAACGGGCTGATCGCCCGGGTAGTGCACATCCCGGCCGTGCAGCGGGTCATGGGCGTGATGCACGCCTACGACGAGGCCGGCGGCGGCCTGCTGGCGGCCGGGCTGGCCTTCAACTCCCTATTCGCCCTGCTGCCGGCGATCCTGTTGCTGATCGGGCTGGCCGGCCTCGTGCTGTCCGACCCGGCCCGCCTGGCCAGCCTGATCAGCGACCTCTCGGCGCGCTTCCCACCCCTCGCGATCTTCTTCGACACGGCCCTCACCGGGATGGCCAGCGGGGCCTTGGCCAATTCGGTCCTGGGTTTCGTGGCGCTGACCTGGGGCGCCAGCCGCCTGTACGACTCGCTTGACAACGCGATCGCCCGGATCTTCGAGGGCAGCCTTCGCCGGAATCCCGTCCAGCGCGGGCTTCGGGGCATCCTGTCCGTGCTCATCGTGGTCGCCCTGGGCGTAGCCGGGTTCGTCGGCGTCAGCCTGGTCAGCGGGCTGGCCGCTTCGATTCCGGACGGCGTCGGCCCGCTCGCCACGCTGGCCGCCTCGGTGGCCGGCTCGGTCGTGCTCAACGTTCTCTTCTTCTGTGCCATCGCCGGCCTGATCTACCGTTACGTGCCGACCCGCCGGCCGGCCTGGCGGGTCATCCTCCGACCGGCCATCGTGGTCGGCGTGGCGGGAGCGGCCCTTACCCAGTTCTTCACCCTGCTCGCCCCGCGGCTGGTGGGCTCCCTCCACGTGTACGGCGCGTTCGTGGCGCTGCTGGCCACGATGCTCTGGCTGTCGTTCATCTGCCAGGGCCTGCTGATCGGGGCGGCCTGGGTCTGGACCCGGACCGTCGCGGCCGCCGGACCCAGCCCGGCCTCGAGCCGGTGATGGAGCTCGAGGGGGCCTACCTGGCCAATCGTGCCCAGGTCGCGACCTTCAGCCGCGTGGACGCAGGGTGACCCAGCCCGTGATCCGGCAGCTCCGGCCGGGCGATGGTCCCGAGATCGTGTCCGCCGGCCACCTGTTCGACGCGCTCCCGGATGAAGCCACCTCTGAACGATTCCTGGCCAGTCCCGGCCACTACCTGCTGATGGCTTTCGTGGACGGGGTCGCGGCCGGCTTCGTGAGCGGGGTCGAGCTGACCCACCCCGACAAGGGCACCGAGATGTTCCTGTACGAGCTGGCCGTCGACGAGCCATTCCGACGCCGCGGCATCGGCACGGCCCTGGTCGAGGCCCTCCTGGCGATCGCCCGGGCCCACGGCTGCTACGACCTGTGGGTGCTGACCGACCACGACAACGACGCCGCCCTGGCGACCTACCGGCGCAGCGGCACGACCGCGGAGTCGAGCCACGTGATGCTGACCTGGGACCTGTCCGGGGCGACAGCCGAGCCGGGCGAGGGACGCTGATGCGAATGCGCGGCACCTGGTACATCGTGCCGACCCCGTTCGACAACGAGGGCGAGCTGGACCCGGCCAGCCTGGGCCGCCTGGTCGAGGCGAGCGCAGACTGGGGCGTGGACGGGCTGACGGTGATGGGCGTGATGGCCGAGCCGGGTGCCTTGAGCCCGGCCGAGCGAGCGGCCGCCCTGGCCACGATCTTCGCGACAGCGGCCGGACGCCTGCCGGTCGCTGTCGGTTGCTCCGGGGCGGCCCTGGGCAGCACGCTCGAGCTGATCGGCCAGGCCCGGGACCTGGGCGCCTGCGCGGCGATGGTGGCCGCTCCCCCGCTCCTGCGCAACGTCGACCAGCTGCCCGCCTACTTCCGCCAGGCGGCGACGGGCGGCCTGCCCCTGGTCATCCAGGACGAGCCCAACGCGACCGGCGTGCTCATCCCGGTCAGCACCCTCCTCGCGGCCGCCCAGGCCAGTGGCAGCCGGACGATGAAGGTCGAGGACCCGCCCACGCCGGCCAAGATCGGGCGAATCCTGGCCGGCGATCCCGAGCTCGACGTCTTCGGTGGGCTGGGCGGGGTGTCGGCCCTGGGCGAGCTGCGCCGGGGCGCCTGCGGCACGATGACCGGCTTCGCCTATCCCGAGATCCTGCGTGCGGTCCGGGAGCTGGTCGAGGCGGCCAGCCTGCGCTCGGCGGGCCTGCTCTTCGATCGCTACCTGCCCCTGATCCAGTTCGAGGCCCAGCAGGTCATCGGCCTGGCGATCCGCAAGGAGGTCCTGCGCCGTCGCGGCGTGTTTGCCACGCATCGGACCCGAGGCCTGGCGCCGACCCTCGATCCGCTCACCCTCGAGGAGCTCGACGACCTGCTCGATCGCCTCGGGATCCAGCCCTCGGCCGGCCGCTTCCCCCCGGCCTGAGCAGGCCTGAGCTGCGGGTCGGGCCGACAGGCGCGCCCTGGGCGGGCCACAATGGCCCGGACCTACCCAAGACCGTCGAGCAGCTGAGGTTTCCCCTTGACCCCACTCGCCACGATCTTCCTGTTCCTGCACGTGCTGGGCGCCATCGCCGCCTTCGGCCCGTCGTTCGTATTCCCGATCATCGCCCGCCAGTCGCGCCAGATGCCGACCATGGCCATGTTCGGGCTCAAGCTGACCGACACGATCGAACGCAAGCTGATCATCCCGCTCGGCCTGTTCCAGGCCGTCACCGGAATCGGCCTGATCGCGACCCTCTCGATCGATGTGGCCGCCACCCACTGGCTGGGTCTGGGGATCGTGCTCTACGTCATCGCGATCGGTTTCACGACTGGTCCAGTCGCGCACGGTCGAGGCGATGATCCACATGATCGAGAGCGCCCCGCCGCCGGCTCCGGGGACGCCTCCCGGGCCACCACCGCCGGCCTTCCTGGCCCTCGCCAATCGGGCCCAGATGGGCGGCATCTTCCTGACGGTCCTGCTCGTCCTGATCATCTTCCTGATGTCGGTCAAGCCCCAGTTCTAACCGGCTGAGGCGCTCGCCCAGATATCGGTCAGGGTGAAGCCGGTCGGGAACGGGTCGTCGGGCGCGAGGACGTACTGGGCGAACCCGGTGATCCAGGCCCGGCCGGTGATCGTGGGGATCACGGCCGGCCGGCCACCGACGGTCGTCTCCTCGACCAGGCGGCCGGTGAAGGTCGTGCCGAGGATGCCTTCGTGGACGAACGGCTGGTCCAGGGCCAGCCGGCCGCGGGCGTGCTCACAGGCCATCTTGGCGCTCGTGCCCGTGCCGCACGGCGAGCGGTCGATCGCTCCGGTCCAGCTCTCCGGCCGGTCCCAGCTGGCCTGGCCGGTTGAGACGATCACCGCGTTGCGACGGCTGGAGCCGGGCAGGTGGGCCGGTCCCGAGAGCTGCGCGATCGTGACGCCCGCGGACAGCTCGGGACGGTCCGGGTGGCTGACGGGCAGCTGCTCCTGGGTGGCGAGCTTGACCATCTCGCCGACCCGGGCGATGTCGCCGGCCTCGTCCGGCGTGATCCGCAGGCCGAACTGAGCGGCTTCGGCGATGACGTAGAACATGCCGCCCCAGGCGACGTCGACCGTGACCGAGCCCAGCTGGGGCACCTCGACCGTGGCGTCCAGGTGGACCGCGAAGGCCGGCACATTGCGGAAGGTCACGCCCAGGACCCGGCCATCGCGGACCTCGGCCCGAACCTCGATCAGGCCGGCCGGCGATTCGAGCCGGAGGGTGGTCACCGGCTCGACGACCGGGACCATGCCCGTCTCGATCAGGACGGTGGCCACGCAGATCGTGTTGCTGCCCGACATCGCCGGATATTCGACCTGCTCCATGATCACGTAGCCGGCGTCGGCTCCCGGGATCGTGGGCGGCAGGATCAGGTTGCAGTTCGCGGCGGGGTAGCCGCGCGGCTCGCGCAGCATCAGCTTGCGCAGGTCATCGCCATGGTCGCGCAGGAACACCATCTTCTCGAGCATCGTGCTGCCCGGGACGTTCAGGACGCCGCCGGTGATCACCCGGCCCGGCTCGCCCGCGGCGTGGGCGTCGACCGCGCTGATCATCCGGTCGAAGCGCATCGCGGCTAGGGCTTGCGCTCGAGGATCGGCCGGGCCTTGTCCGGATCATCGACCACGAAGGTGAACATCGCCCGGTCGCCCCAGCGGCCCAGGAACAGATGGCCCAGGATGTTCACCCCGGCGTCGGACAGGGCCCGGGTCACGCCGGCCATCCCACCGGGCCGGTCGCCGACCTCGGCCAGGATCGACTCGCCCTCGACGAACGCGTAGTTGCCGGCCTCCAGGACGGCCCGGGCCCCGTCGTCATCGGCCGTGGTCATGATCACGTGGCCCACTTCGCCCATGCTCCCGCCGCCGATCGCCCGGAGGTCGACCCCGCGCGCGGCGAGGGCCTCGGCCAGCGCGGCCAGCGATCCGGGCTGGTTGGGGAGCTCGACGACGAACTGGCGGGCCATGCATGCCTCCGGCGATCTGGCGACGACCTGGGTTGCCGATTCTGACACGCCCGAACGATCAGCGCGGCCGCCCTGGACGAGTCGGGGCCGGAGTCGGGCTGCCCGGCGCGCCGGCCGGCCGTCGCGCCGGCCTGCGGGAGCTAGGCCCTGGGGCGGTGGCCAGGGCGATCGCCCGCCGGCCGGCGGCAAGATGGGCCGCCGTCGGTCCCGAGGCCCAGTCATGGTCGACCGCCATGGCCCGATCGATGAGCCCGGCCCAGGCTTCGCCGTCGGCCCGGGTCGCCATGGCCTGCTCGCAGGCCCAGGCCAGGCCATCGGCGGTCGGATGCTCGAAGACGAAGCCGGTCCCGGCCGCTGGCTGGAGGTGCTGGTCGATGACCGTGTCGGCCAGGCCGCCGGTCCGATGGACGATCGGCGGGGTTCCATAGCGCAGCGCGATCATCTGGCCCTGGCCGCACGGCTCGAAGCGGCTGGGCATCAGGAACAGGTCCGCCCCGGCGTAGATCCGGCGGGCCATCGCTCGGTCGAAGCGCTCGTTCAAAAGGATCCGATCGGGCCGGCGCCGGGCGAGCGCCCGGAACGGCTCGGCCAGGGCCGGATCGCCGCTCCCCTGCACGATCAGCCGGACACCGCCGTCGAGCAGGCGCGGGGCCGCCTCGGCCAGCAGGTCGAAGCCCTTCTGGGGGTCGAGCCGGCCGATCATGCCCAGGACCGCGCCGTGGTCGCCCGGATCGAAGCCCGCCCGTTGGAGCAGGTCGGACCGGCACGCGGCCTTGCCGGTCAGGTCCGTTCGGTCATAACCGGCGGCCAGGTCGGGATCTGCGGCCGGGTCCCAGACCACCGGGTCGATCCCGTTGAGGATGCCGAAGAAGCGTGGCCGCCCGTCGAGGTCCAGCTGGCGCGCCTTCCAGCGCAGGGTCGGATCGAGGCCGAAGCCGACCGCCGGGGTCAGGGCCTCGGCCGCGAAGGTCGGGCTGACCGTGTTGACCAGGTCCGCCCGCTCGATCCCGGCCCACAGCAGGTCGATCCCGGCAGCATCGGGCGCGACGACCGGGTCGCCCGGGGCGAGGCCCAGGCTGGCCAGGTCGGCCCGCTCGACCCAGCCGTGGTAGGCCAGGTTGTGGATCGTCAGGATCGAGGCCAGCCGGCCCCGGCCGACGATCGCGTCCCGGGCGTAGAACCGGTCGCGCAGGACGAGCGCGGCGGCGGCATGCCAGTCGTGGACATGGAGCAGGTCGACCGGTCGAGCCTCGAGCCGGAGCGTTTCGAGCGTCGCCCGGCCGAGCAGGCCGAAGCGCCACGGATCATCGTCGTAGCCGTAGATCGCGTCGCGGTCGAAGGCGGCCGGGGCGTCGACCAGGCGCAGCCGATAGCCGTGGCTCAGGACCGAGCGGATCACGACCGGGCCCGCCCCGCCGGGCTCGCCGGCGGTTGGCGGGCCGTAGGGACCGGGCACGACCAGGCGCAGCTCGTCGACGGCCAGACCGGGCGGCACGTTGACCGAGCGGTAGTTGGGCAGGAAGACCTCGACCGGTCCATCCAGGGCCCCGGTCCGGCCGAGGCTGCGAGCCAAGGCGTCGACCACGTCGCCCAGGCCGCCGGCTTTGGCCCAGGGCTCGCATTCGGCGGCAATCGAGACCACGTGCATCGGGCCATTGTCGGTGACGCGCCTGGCCGCCGCGCGCTCGCCTATCATTCGGCGCGCATGGATCCCCTCGTCCGCGTCCCGACGCTGCCCGGTGCGCCCTTCCGCCTGCCGCCCCAGCTCGAGGGCCTGCGCCGGCTCGCCTACAACCTGTGGTGGGCCTGGCATCCCCGGGCCAAGGTCCTGTTCAACCGGATCGACGCGGCCGCCTGGACCCGCTATCGCAACCCGGTCGCCGTGCTCGAAGGCGCCGTCGATTGGCGGACCCTCCTGGACGACCAGGACTTCCTGGTCGAGTACGCCGAGGTCATGGCCGAGCTCGACGCCTACCTGGCCAACGGCCGCAACCACTGGTTCCAGCGTCACTACAGCAAGGCCCTCGACGGCCCGATCGCCTACTTCTGCGCCGAGTACGGCTTCTACGAGAGCCTGGGCATCTACTCGGGCGGCCTGGGCGTGCTGGCCGGCGACCACCTCAAGACCGCCTCGGACATGGCCCTGCCGTTCGTGGGCGTGGGCCTCCTCTATCGCAAGGGCTACTTCCGCCAGACGATCGATGCCGACGGCCACCAGGAGCACGCCTACCCGGACTACGACCTGGCCCGGCTGCCGGTCCTGCAAGTCGCCGACCGCTACGGCGATCCGCTCCGGGTGTCGCTCGAGCTGCCCGGCCGGACCCTCCACATGGCGGTCTGGGTGGCCCAGGTCGGACGCGTTCCCGCCCTCTTGCTCGACACCGACATCAACGAGAACGAGGAGGCCGACCGGCCGATCAGCCACATCCTGTACGTCCGCGGCCGCGAGATGCGCCTCCACCAGGAGCTGGTCCTGGGGGTCGGCGGCACCCGGGCGATCCGGGCCCTCGGGATCAAACCGGCCGTCTGGCACCTCAACGAGGGCCACAGCGCGTTCCTGCTGGCCGAGCGCGCCCGCGAGCTCGTCGCCGCCGGGTCCGGCCTGGAGCAGGCGTTCGAGCAGGTCCGCTCGACCAGCGTGTTCACGATCCACACCCCCGTCTCGGCCGGCAACGAGCGCTTCGACGCCGACCTCGTCCGGCGGATCGCCGGTCCCCTGCTCGAACCGGAGCACGTCGACATCGAGCGCCTGCTCGAGCTCGGCCGGGGCGTCGACGGCGATCCTCGCCAGTTCGACATGACCGCCCTCTCGTTGCGCCTGTCGGCCGTGGCCAACGCCGTCAGCCAGCTCCACGCCGCAACCGCCAACGCGACCTGGTCGCCGATGCTCGGCGAACCACGAATCCTGGGCATCACCAACGGCGTGCATGCCCCGACCTGGGTCGGCACGGAGATGAACGGCCTGTACCTGAACACGCTCGGCGCGGACCTCGACGACCTCGACCCGGGGACCCGCAACGGGCGCTTCTGGGAGCGCCTCAACCGGATCTCCGACCGCGACCTGTGGGCCGCCCACCAGCGCCAGAAGAGCGAGCTGGCGATGTTTGCCCGGAAGCGCCTGCGCAGCCAGTTCGCCCGCCACGGCGAGGCCCCGATCGTGCTCGAGCAGCTGGAGGAGGTCCTCGACCCCGAGATCCTGACGATCGGCTTCGCCCGTCGCTTTGCCACGTACAAGCGGGCCGGCCTGCTGTTCACCGACGCCGACCGGCTGGCCCGCCTGCTGTGGCATCCGGATCGACCGGTCCAGATCGTGTTCGCCGGCAAGGCCCATCCGGCGGACCGGCCGGGCCAGGGCGTGATCCAGCAGATCTTCGAGCGGTCGCTCTCGGCCGGCCTGCGCGGCCGGGTGTTCATCCTCGAGGACTACGACATGCGCATCGCCCGCTTCCTCGTCCAGGGCGTGGACGTCTGGCTCAACAATCCGCGCCGGCCGCTCGAGGCCTCGGGGACCAGCGGCATGAAGGCGGCCCACAACGGCGTGATCAATGCCTCCGTCCTCGATGGCTGGTGGGACGAGGGCTGGACCGGTGACAACGGCTGGGCGATCGGCGGCCGCGACCAGAACGCCGACGAAGGCGCCCAGGACTGGGCCGATGCCCTCGACCTGTACCGGATCCTGGAGGACGAGATCGTGCCGCGCTATTACGAACGCGGCCCGAGCGGCGTGCCGGCCGGCTGGACCGAGCGAATGCGCGCCTCGATCGCCTCGACGATCTGGCGCTTCTCGACCACCCGGATGCTCCACGAATACACCGAGCAGCTGTACCTGCCCGCCGCCGGCGTCGTCGTCCCCTCGCCCGGAGTCGTCGTCCCCTCGCCCGGAGTCGTCGTCCCCTCGCCCGGAGCCGTCGTCCCCTCGCCCGGAGCCGGCTGAGCAGCGTGCCCAACCGGATCGCCCTGGCGCTCGCGATCCACAACCACCAGCCGGTCGGCAACTTCGGCTGGGTGATCGGGCAGGTCTACGAGCAGGCCTACCGGCCGATGCTCGAGGCGATCGAACGGCACCCCGGGATCAGCCTGTCGATGCACTACTCCGGGCCCCTGCTCGACTGGCTGGCCCGCGAGCAGCCGGGCTTCCTGGACCGCCTCTGGACGCTCGTCGCGTCCGGTCGGATCGAGCTCCTGGGCGGGGGCTACTTCGAGCCGGTCCTGGCCTCGCTGCCCGAGCGCGACCGGATCGGCCAGCTCGAGCGGATGGCCGACGAGCTCGAGCGGACCACCGGCGTGCGGCCCCGCGGGGCGTGGCTGGCCGAGCGGGTCTGGGAGCCTGACCTGCCCAGCGCCCTGGCCCGCGCCGGCTATGACTGGACGATCCTCGATGACGCCCACTTCCGGGCGGCGGCCATCCCCGAGGCCAGCCTGTGGGGCGCCTACACCACCGAGGACCAGGGCCACCTGCTGACCGTCTTCGGGACCGAGCAGGGCCTGCGCTACCGGATCCCGTTCGGCGAGGTCGATGACGTGATTGGCTACCTCCGTGAGCACGCCACCGAGGACGGCGGGCGGATCGGGGTGATGGGCGATGACGGTGAGAAGTTCGGGGCCTGGCCGACGACCTGGGACCACTGCTGGGGGTCGCGCCAGTGGGTCGACCGGTTCTTCGAAGCCGTCGAGGCCAACGCCGACTGGCTGACCTGCGTGACCCCCTCATGCTGGCTCGAGCGGCAGACGCCGATCGGCCGGATCTACGTGCCCACCGGGTCCTACGCCGAGATGAGCGAGTGGGCCCTGCCGCCGGACGAGGGCCGCGAATTCGGGCGGCTGCTCCGGGCGGCGGTGCGGGCCGGCAACCCCGATGCGCGCTACCTGCGGGGCGGCTTCTGGCGCAACTTCCAGGTCCGCTACCGCGAGATCAACGACCTCCACAAGCAGATGCTCCGGACCAGCGCCAAGGTCGCGGCCATGGCCGCCGACGCGCCGGCCCTGGCGCGGGCCCTCGACCACCTCTACCAGGGCCAGTCGAACGACTGCTATTGGCACGGCCTGTTCGGCGGGATCTACATCGCCCACATGCGCCTGGCCACGGCCGAGCACCTGATCGCGGCCGAGGACCTGGCCGACCAGGCCGCCAAGGGCGCCGTCGCCCGTGGATTGGCCCGGGGCGGGACGCTGCTCGATCTCGACCTGGATGGAATCCCCGAGGTCCGGCTGGCCAGCCCGGGCCAGGTCCTGGGCATCAAGCTCGACGCCGGGGCCGGCATCGGAGCCTGGGACATCCGGCCGGTCCGGCATGCCCTGGCCAGCGTCCTGCGCCGGCGGCCGGAGGCCTACCACCGGGCCCTGATCGAGGCCCCCGACGGTGGCCCTTTCGCGCCGGCCCACGGGGTGGCCTCGATCCATGACACGCTCCGGGCCAAGGAGACCGGCCTGGCCGAACGGATCCACTACGACAGCCACGAGCGCCGCTCCGGCCTGGTCCGGTTCGTGCCGGTCGACACCTCCCCGGCCGCCTTCGCCGCGGCCGACGAGACCGAGCTGGGCGACTTCGTCGATGGCCCGTTCGAGCTGGTCGAGCTCGATCGCCAGCACCTCTTGGCCCGCCGGCTGGGCTCGGTCCGCTCCGTCGAGAGCGGCGCTCGTCAGGCCGTCCTGGTCGACAAGCGCATAACGATCGGAGGGACCCGGCGCGCCCCGACGCTCGCCCTCGAGGTCTTGCTCGAGCATCGCGGACTGGATCGGATCGAGGCCCGCTTCGGGCTCGAGTGGTCGCTCATGCTCCTCGGCGGTGGCGCCAGCCCGGTCGCCTATCACGAGGTCGACGGCCGGCGCCTGGCCCACGACGGCAGCGGTTCGGGGACGGACCTCGAACATGTCGCGGCCGGCAACGACGCGATCGGTATCCGACTCGAGACCCGGCTGGAGCCGGCAGCCGAGGCCTGGTGGGCGCCGATCGAGACCGTTTCGAACTCCGAGGAAGGCTTCGAGCGGATCTACCAGGGCAGTGGTCAGCTGTTCTCCTGGCTCATCGTGCTCCAGCCGGGCGAGCGCCTGAGCGTCCGGATCGAGCAGGCCATCACGACGACCCGCGATCGCGCCCAGGACGAGGCCCAGGCCGTGCGCGGGTCTGGAGCCTAGACCCCGACCGGCTCGCGAACGAGGATCACGGTCGTCCGTCCGGCGGTCCACTCCCCGTAGATGATCAGGAGCTTCTCGAGGATCGTGTGGACTCCCAGCCGGGCCATGACCTGCTCGTCCTCGTAGGGAAACGCAACCTCGTCGATCCGGCGCAGCGCCGCGTCGAGGTTCGGCACGATCTTCTGGCTGCCGACGATCAGGATGAGCCGGCCCGCGCCAGCGGCATAGCCGGCCAGCTGGCTGCCGGTTCCCGATGCGGCGATCAGGGCGCCGTCCTCGGTCACCGCGGCGACACTGCCGAGCATGAAGTCGGGACTCGTCGAGAGCTTGCGGATCTCGCGGCTCTGGGTGGCCCGATCCATGGCCATCATCCGCGGCCGGATGGCGTCATAGCGGTCCGAGTCCATGAGCTTGGCATGGATCCCGATGTCCTCCAGCGTTTTCGACTTGCCGGAATGAACCTCGGCTCCGTCCGGGATCATGGCCAGGATGGCGTCGTGCGCTTGGACGCCGGTGTCGACCACGATCGCCTCGATGTTATGAGCGCGGATCGCATCGGCGACCCGCTCGACGAGGTCGAGCTCGGAGGGCTCGTCCTGGCGTGGCTCGGCTGTGGCGGTCATAGCGGCAGGACCACGGCGACGAGCCCGACCAGCAGGCCAATGGCCAGGCTGGCCAGCAGGATCTGGTTGGCGCGGCTTCGATCGCGGGCATGATCGGCGGCGTCGACCACCTGCTCCTCGCCGCCGAGGGCGCCGAAGTTGAACACGCCCTTCGAGGCGAAGCCGGCACAGAACTTGAAGAATGCCTGGAGATAGCCCGAGGCGGCCCCGGCGGCCGGCAGGGCGATCAGCAGGCGGGCCGGCGCCGGCACGTTGAGCGCGATGAGCACCGCCAGCAGCGCGATCGTGATCAGCGCGCCGATCTGGCCGGACTGACGCCGGCGGGCGATCTCAGCCGGGCCGATGTTGCACACGCCGGCTTGGTAGGGCGTGCTCCCGAGATTCAACGGTGGTGGGACCGGCGAGCTGGCCGGCGTGGCCGCTGAGTGGATCATGGGTCTGGTGCCTCGTGTGCCCGAACCGTCGGCCGGCGCCCGCCCCTCCGGACTGCCTGGGCCAACGCCGTGATTATTGCACGCGCAACCAGTTTCGGCGCGAAGGGCCCGGTGAGGCCACGGGTTCGAGCACCAGCCCGGCGCCTCGGGCGGGCCAAAGCTGGCGAATATCAGCCCCCGTAGTCTTCGGCCGGAATGAAGCCGCTTTTGGAGGATGTCGGCCGACCGTTGTATCGATCATCGTGCGTGAACTGGCTTCGCGCGAGCCGGATTCAGCCCAGATTCTGGGCCGGATCCAGCCCAGGACTACGGGGGCTGATATTCGCCAGAAACGGTGTCCAGCGCTCAGCCCGTGGCCGGCTCCTCGATCCAGCCAGGGCAGGTGCGAGCCAGGGCGCCGGCCGCGCCGGCCGCACCGACCGTGCCACTCGAACCGGACCCGGCGTGCTCCGGGCCCCGGGAATCTGTCAGCCCGCGGACCTGCGCGCCAGCGGGCTGACGAGAGTGGGGCGATTCGCGGCGTTGGGCCGCAGAGTCCCCGGGGATATGCGAGTGACGGGCTAGAGCTGCCCGGCTGGACCGCCCACGACGTCGCCTGGCGCGCCTTCGCGCGAGTCCGCACCCCAGGCCTGCGCCGCCCCGCCCAATAGTGCGAGGATGGCAGTGATGGCGAACAATCCGATCAGCGCGGTCATCGTCGTTCTCGATAGCGAGCCGGTCCGGGGAGCCAGTCCGGATCTTGATATAGTGGCCTAGGCCAAATCCTACTTGGACCATCACACTATGTCAACAACAAATCGGGGACTCGATGTCGAGCGCGACTCGGACGTCCCGATCAGCACCCAGATCTTCTGGCAGATCGCCTACCAGATCGACTCGGGCCGGCTCCTGCCAGGCGCCCGGCTGGCCCCGGTGCGCGAGCTGGGGGCGGCGCTACGGGTCAATCCGAACACAATTCGGGCGGTCTACAAGCGCCTGGCCGACGCGGGCTACGTCACCAGCCGGCACGGCGCCGGCACCCACGTCGCCGATCGTCCACCGCAGCGCCGGGGCCAGGAGGCCCTGGCCGGGATCGTCGCCGAGATGCTCCGGCGAGGCAGCGCGGCCGGCTTCACCGCCGACGAGGTCGCCGCGGCCACGTTCGCCGCGGCGGCCGAGCGCAAGCATCCGGGCGAGCTCGTCCGGGTCCTCTTCGCTGAATGCACCAATGCCGACGCGGTCTACGACGCGGCCCGGATCGCCGAGGCGTTCCCGGCCACGATCGAAGCCGACGCCACCCTTCTGCACGAGATCCCGGAGCGCCTCGAGCGCTTCCACTACGACCTGATCGCCACGACCACGTTCCACGCCGACGAGGCGCTGGCCTACGCCGTCGGCCTGGGCATCCCGGTCATCGCCATGATCGTGGGTCCGGGCTACATGGAGCTCGTCCACGAGATCGCGGCGCTGCCGTCGGGTGCCCGGGTGGGCCTCGTGTGCGCGTCGGAGACCGGCACCGACAACATCGCCGAGACCCTCCGGCTGTCCGGGGCGACGGGCGTAGAGATCATCTCGGCGGTGATCGACTCCGAGCCTGCCCTGGACACGATCGACCACGACGCCGACCTGATCCTGCTCTCGCGGGAGGCCATCGCCCTGGGCCTGGACGACCGGTTCAGCCGGCCCGAGCGCGTCCGGGCCTGGAAGTACGAGTTCGACCCATCAGGCCTGGAGCTCCTGCGCCGGGCGATCGAGCATGTCCAGCTCGAACGGCCCGCGCCTGACCCGTCGTCCTCGCCGGCCGGCCGGCCGGCCGCCGTCGGGGCCGCCCGCTGAGTGGCCGGCCGGCGGCCCACTGACCGGGATTTCCGGCTGGCCCGGCTGGCCCGGGAGCGCTATCACCTGGCCGACCTGACCCTCGAGCCGGACGTGGCCACGGCCCGCACGATCGCGGGCCGGCTGGCCGCCGGGCGAACGGCCTCGCAATCCACGCCCACGACGGGCACGACGCCAGCACCGGGCAGCTCCGATCGCCCGGTCAGCCCCGGCGATCTCCAGGCCGCGGGCATCCTGGTGGCCATCCTCGGACGGCTGATCGACCACTACCGCGAGCTGGCCGAGACGGATCCGTTGCGAGTCGCCGCCGACGAGCTGGCCGCGGAGGTCGGCCCGGCCGGCCTGGATGCCACACTGGCGGCCTTCCCCCTCGAGTTCCCGCGCAGCCTGGACGAGCCGGAGGCTGCCGACCCCGACGTTGCCCTGGCCCAGCTCGTGCTGCTGGGCGTCCTGTCGGACAACCCGGCCGTGGCCCCCTTCGGCGAGCTCATCGACCTCGAGCCGCTCAGCCAGCGGGCGGCCGCGGTCGCGACGCTCCAGGCGGCCCTCGAGACGAGCCTCGATGGCAGCCCAGCCTTTCCCGGCGACGCGCGCTCGCTCATGGAGCTCCTGCGCGAGCCCGCCCGGGCCGCGCCCGATTCGCTGGCCGACCAGCTGCGCTACATCAGGGGGGCCTGGGCCGATCGCTTCGGCCCGCTCCTCGACGACCTGTTCGAACGGTTGCTGGTGGCCCTCGACGTCTTGGCCGAGGAAGACCACGCGGCCAAGCTGGCCTGGCGGGGTGGCCAGGCGGATCCCGGGCAGGCCGGCCCGGCCGAGGTCTACACGTTCGGCTCCGACCCGGCCGAGACCGAGCAGTTCAGCCTGGACACCGAGTGGATGCCCAGCCTGGTCCTGGTGGCCAAGAGCACCTACGTCTGGCTCGACCAGCTGTCGCGAGCCTATCGCCGCGAGATCCGGACGCTCGACGCCGTCCCCGACGCAGAGCTGGCGGTGCTCGCGGCGCGGGGCATGACCGGGCTGTGGCTGATCGGGCTGTGGGAGCGCAGCCGCGCCTCGGCCCGGATCAAGCACCTGCGCGGCCAGCCCGAGGCGGTTGCCTCGGCCTATTCGCTGGACGACTACGTCATTGCCCAGGACCTGGGTGGCCCGGCTGCCCTGGCTGACCTCCGCTCACGGGCCGGCCGGCACGGGGTCCGCCTGGCCAGCGACATGGTGCCCAACCACATGGGCATCGACTCGCGCTGGGTGATCGACCATCCGGAGCGCTTCCTGAGCGTGGCAGAGGCGCCCTTTCCGGCCTATTCGTTCAATGGACCCGACCTCTCCGACGACGAGCGGGTCGGCATCCGGATCGAGGACCATTACTACGACGCGAGCGACGCGGCGGTGGTGTTCCAGCGCACCGACCGGGCGACCGGCGCGGTCCGCTACGTCTACCACGGCAACGATGGCACCTCGTTCCCGTGGAACGACACCGCCCAGCTCGACTATTCGCAGGCGGCCGTGCGCGAGGCGGTCATCCAGACGATCGTGGCCGTGGCCCGCCAGTTTCCGGTCATCCGGTTCGACGCCGCGATGGTCCTGGTCAAGCGCCACATCGAACGCCTGTGGTTCCCCGAGCCGGGCGCGGGCGGGGCGATCCCCTCGCGCGCCGGGCAGGGCCTCAGCCGGCGCGCCTTCGAGGCGCTCGTGCCCCACGAGTTCTGGCGCGAGGTCGTCGACCGGGTGGCCCTGGAGGCCCCGGGCACGCTCCTGCTGGCCGAGGCGTTCTGGCTGCTCGAAGGCTATTTCGTGCGGACCCTGGGGATGCACCGGGTCTACAACAGCGCGTTCATGAACATGCTCCGGGACGAGCTCAACGCCGACTACCGGCTGGTCATCAAGAACACCCTCGAGTTCGACCCGGCGATCCTGGGCCGCTTCGTCAACTTCATGAGCAACCCCGACGAGAAGACGGCGGTCGAGCAGTTCGGCACCGGCGAGAAGTACTTCGGGGTCGCGGCCATGCTGGCGACGCTGCCCGGCCTGCCCATGTTCGGCCACGGCCAGGCCGAAGGCTTTCACGAGCAATACGGCATGGAGTTCCGGCAGGCCCGGCTGGAGGAGGCGGTCGACGCCGGGCTGCTGGCCCACCACGACCGGACGATCTTCCCGCTCCTGCACCGGCGGGCCGAGTTTGCCGGCTCGAGCCACTTCCGGCTGTTCGACTTCGAGACGGCCCCGGGCGTGGTCAACGAGGATGTCTTCGCCTACACCAACCGGGGCAGCTCGGGCGCCTCGCTCGTCCTGTTCCACAACCGTTACGCCCAGACCGAGGGCCGGCTGCGCCTCTCGGCTGCATTCGCGCAGCGCACGGTCGACGGCGACCGGCCCCTCGTCCGGTCCTCGATTGCCGAGAGCCTCGACCTGCCCGACGAGCCGGGCCACTGGCTCATCCTGCGCGACGCGATGAGCGGTCTCGAAGAGCTCCGCTCAACCAGCGAGATCGCGACCGACGGCTTCGCGGCCAGCCTGGGGACCTATGGCTGCCGGGTGTACGTCGACCTGCGGGTCGTGGCCGATGGGCCGGACGAACCGTGGTCGGCCCTGGCCGGCCGGCTGGCCGGGCGGGCCGTGCCCAGCCTGGCCGAGGCCCTGGCCGACCTGCGCCGAAGCAGCGCGATCGTGCGGGCCCTGGCTGGCGCCGGTCCGGCGCTCCTCGGCTCAGCCCCGGCGGCGGTCCAGGGATGGTTCGGCGACTCGGCCGTTCGGTCGGCGCTGCGGGTCAACGCCTGGGATGGCGGCGAGTACGTCGAGCGCGAGGCCTGGCTGGCCTGGCTGGCGGCGCTGGCCGAGCTGACCGGAACGGCCCGCTCCCGGCGCTGGCCGGCCCTGGCCCGGTCGGCGGAGAAGGCCGGCTACCGGGTCGACCGGATCCTGGCCGGGCTGGCGCTCAGCCGGCGGCCAGGTCGGCCAGGACCAGCTCGCGCAGGAGCGACGGCGAAAGCGTCCCGTGATCGAGGACGGCCTCCAGGTGGTGGCGCTGGTTGAAGCCGGGAGTCGGCCCGAAGCCTCCCGGGATGGCCCGTTCCACGACGGCCACGGCCGGATCGGCCGGGTTGGCCGAGTCGCCCGCCTCGGCGGCCTTCCGGCGGCGGACCTCGAGCTCGAGCTGCCAGAGCGCCATGGAGCCCACGAAGTAGGTCGACAGCTGGGTCGAGGACAGCCGCGCCCGGTTGTACTTGTTGCGCGCCTCGGCCTCCTCCTGGAACCCGCCCACGACCATCAGCTCGACCGCTTCGGCCTCGGACATCGGCCCGCCGAACTGCTCGCCGGCATGGATCCGGATGTCGATGATCGCGTTGAGGGAGGACCGCAAGTAGAACTTCCAGTGGGTCAGCAGGAGGGCCGGATCGTCCGCGCCGAAGCCCGCGTCGATCATCACCTGGGTGACGTAGACCGCCCAGCCTTCGGCAAAGACGCCGCTCCAGAACACGGCCCGGACGAGGGACGGGCAGCGGTTGGCGTAGGCACCCTGCAGGTAGTGGCCGGGAATCGCCTCGTGGATCGTGAGGACCCGGAGCATCCGGTCGTTGTCCTCGCGCAGGTAGCTCTCGGCCTGCACGGGCGTGTAGTCGTCGGGAATCGGCGAGATTGCGAAGAACGAGGTGAGGCCCTTGTCCAGGGGCCCGGGTGAATCGAGCATCGCTCCGCCAAACGCGCGCAGGAAGACTGGCGTCCAGCGAATCTCGAGCGGCTCGTCGGTCAGGCCGATCAGCTCGCGCTCGCGGCAGAACGCCCCGATCCGGCCAACCTCGGCCCGGCAGAAGTCGAGCACCTCCTCGGCGGCGGGATGCTCGCCGGCTACCGCGTCCAGGACCATCCGGACGAGGTCGCCTTCGTCGGCGGGGCGGGCCAGGTCGGGATACCAGGTGGCCCACTGCTCGCCGGCCAGGCGGACCATCTCGGCCCGCACCGCAGCTGCTTCGTGAGCGGCCCGCCCGAGGACCCGCCCGCTCGTCAGCTCATCATCGCCCAGGGTCCGGCGGAGCTTGGCCGCGAAGAGCTCGGGGCCGAGCCGGCCCTCGCCCTGGGCATCGGGCAGGACGTCCTCGCGCAGGAAGGTCTCGAACTGGGCCAGGGCCGTCGTCGCACCGTCGGCGCTGGCGCGCACGCGATCCAGGACGGCGGCCACGGCCGGATCGCCCGGCGCCGCGCGCTCGGCCTCGGCCAGCGCGTCCGAGATCAGCTCGCCGATGCCGGCCAGCTGGCTGAGCGCCGTCTCGGTGTGCAGGTGCGACACGGGCCGGCCATCGGGCGTACCCACCAGGCCGGCCCGGCCCGCCTCGACCACCGCCGGCAGGCCCTCCAGCCGGCCGGCGACCGAGGCCAGTCGCGCGGCCAGCGGGGCGAACTCGCGGGCGATCAGGGGGAAGATCCCGCCACCCAGCACGTACACCCATTCGAGCGGATCCCAGGCCAGCTGGAGCAGCTCTGTGTCGTTGAAATGGATCTCGTCGAGGACCTGCAACAGCAGCCGCCGGTCGACATCCTCGTCCCGATCCAGGTCAGCCTTGGCCATCGCCTCGAAGGACGCCTGCCAGCGCTCGGCGAAGGCTACCCGGGCCAGCCGTCCGGCCTCGGTCAGGTCCGGCCAGCGAGCGTCGTGGAGGTGCATCCCGGCGGCCGTGGCGGATAGCGGGTCGAGCTCGAAGTACTCGGCGAAGAAGGTTTCGACCTGGGCCGCGAACGAGGACACGAGCTCCTCCCGGGACGAGCCTGACAGGGGTGGGTTGGGCGGAACGTGGAGTCTAGCGCTCCCGTACACTCGGGCGGTGAGCAGCCCTGTCGCGATCCGGCCCGTCGAGCTGCGCGGCCAGCGTGTCCGCCTGGAACCCCTCTCGACGACCCACCTGGCGGGCTTGACGGCGGCCGGTCGCGACCCCCACATCTGGCGCTGGATGCCGCTCGACGGATCCAGCCCGGCGGGCATGGCTGCCATCGTCGAGGCCGCCCTGGCCGCGGCCGAGGCCGGCACCGAGGTGCCCTTCGTCACGATCGAGCAGGCGACCGATCGGGTGGTCGGCAGCACCCGCTATCTGGCTCTCGCGCCGGCGCACCTCCGGCTCGAGGTCGGCTGGACCTGGCTCGACCCGGCCTTCCAGCGGACGGCGATCAACACGGAGGCCAAGCTGCTCGGCCTAAGCAACGCGTTCGATACCCTTGGCCTGCGCCGGGTGGAGCTCAAGACGGACGCCCTCAACGAGCAGTCGCGGACCGCCATCCTGGGCATCGGCGCCCAGTTCGAAGGGATCTTTCGCAAGCACATGGTCATGCCCGGCGGGCGCGCCCGCGATTCGGCCTACTACAGCGTGATCGACACCGAGTGGCCATCGGTCAAGGCCGGCCTCCAGGCCCGCCTCGATCGCTACGCCCAGCAGGAGGTCCTCCGATGATCGGATTTGCGGTCCAGACCGTCGGTACGGCGATCGCGCTGTGGCTGACGTCCCTGATCTATCCCGACATCAGCTTCGGCAAGGACGCCAGCGTGGGCGGCGTGCTGGTCGTGGCCATCGTGGTCGGCGTGGCCAATGCCCTGGTCAAGCCGGTCCTCAAGATCCTGTCACTGCCGCTCTCGATGATGATCCTCGGCCTGTCCGGGCTGCTGGTCAACGCGGTCGTGCTGCTGGGCGTGGCCTGGGTCGCCGGCCAGGTCAAGATCCCGTTCGTGGTGGGTGGCTTCCCCGGCTCGTTCAGCTTCACCACGATCGTGGCGGCGATCGTCGGCGCCGTGGTCCTGAGCATCGTGTCCCTCCTGATCGGGCTGCTGCCCTTCGTGAAGACCAGCCGCTGACCCGGCTGAGCTGCCCGCGCCAGGGCTGGACGACGGGCCCGGCGGCTTGATCGTGGGCTCGTCGCCGGTCGAGGCCGATCGCCTGCCGCTCCTGGCAGGGGCGCTGCGCCGGGCTGCCGGCCGGTTCGGGACACCGCTCGCGATCACCGATGTGGCCGGCCTGGCCACCGCCGCCACCGAGCTGGCCGAGGCCTTCCCCGACCCGTGCCTGCGCCACTTCTCGATCAAGGCCAACGACGTGCCCGCGATCGTCGGCCGCCTGGGCGACCTGGGCCTGGGCGCCAACGTGGTGTCGCTGGGCGAGTGGGCGATCGCCCGGCGGGCCGGCATCGCCAACGATCGGATCACCCTCGAGGGCATCGGCAAGACGTCGGCCGACCTGCGTGCCGTGGGCGCCGCCGCCGTCCGGGGCGAGCCGCTTCGCTGGACCGCGCTCGAGTCGGTCGAGGAGGCGGCCGAGCTCGGCCAGGTCGCCCGGCGGGCCGCCCGCCGGGGTGCCGGCCGCCTCGACGTCCTGCTGCGCTACACCCCCGCGGTCGAGCCCGAGACGACCCCCGGCCTGGCGGTCGGCGCGGGCTCGAGCAAGTTCGGACTGGCCGACGATGAGCTGGCGGGCGCGATCGAGGCCGGCGGCGGACCGGATGGCCCGCTCCGCTGGCGCGGCATCCAGGTCCACATCGGGTCGCAGCTGGGCGCGGTCGATGCCTGGCGCGACGGTGTCCGGCGAGCCCTGGCCATCGTCGGGCTCCTCGGCGGCTCGCTGCCCGACTTCGACACGCTCGATCTCGGCGGTGGCTTCCCGGTCTTCGACCTCGACACGCCCGTCCCGCGGCCGGCCCGTTTCGGCGAGGAGCTCGGCCTCCTCATCAAGGGGTTGCCGGCCGATCGCCGGCCCGCCCGGATGGCGGTCGAACCGGGCCGCTTCCTGGTCGCCCGGGCCGGCTTCCTGATCGCCCGGGTGCTCCACGTCCGCCGGCGCAACGGGCCGATGGTGGTGCTCGACACGGGGCTGACCGAGCTGATCCGGCCGGCCCTCTATGGCGCCCGCCACGCCGTCGTTGCCCTCACCTCGGAGGGCCGCTCGTGGCCGCTCGGTCCGGCGGATTCGGGCGACCTCGAGGCGGCCGGCCAGGAGCCGACCGCGGTCGAGGGCCCGATCTGCGAGTCGACCGATTCCTTCGGCCTGCACCGTCTGCCCCGCTTGCGCCGGGGCGACCTGGTGGCCATTCGGGACACCGGAGCGTATGGCGCCTCGCTGGGCTCGAGCTACAACGGCCGGCCCCGGCCGCCGCAGGTGTTGCTCGAGTTCGATGGCGGGCTGACCCTCGCTCGGCCCCGCGGCGGCCGTACCATCCGGGGATGAGGCGCCCGGCTCGGCTGTTCCTGGCAGCGCTCGTCCTGGCCGCGAGCGCGACTCCGGTTATCGCCTCGATCGGACTGGCCGCCGGGCCGCCCTATCCCGATCCGGTACCCAACCAGCGCGTGTACGACACCGCCGGGGTGTTCGATCCGGCCACGATCGCGGCGGCCGAGGCGACGATCAAGGGGATCCAGGCACGAACCGGGGCGGAGGTCGTGGTCTACAGCCAGGTCGTCGGCGACGACGTGTCCGAGAGCCAGGCCGATTCGGATGCCCAGGCGCTGATGGACCAGTGGGGCGTTGGCCGGAAGGGCTTCGACGACGGGCTGGTCATCCTGTTCGACCTGGACTCGAGCAAGTGCCATGGCCAGGTCCAGCTGTACGCGGGTCCGGGCTACCGGGCGGCCTACCTGTCCAACGACCAGCGCGACGCGATCTTCAGCGACGACATGACGCCCTACCTCGAGAATTGCGACCTGTCCGGGGCGCTGACGGCAGGTCTCCAGGACGTCGACGACGCGGCCACCCCGGCCAACGCCGAGGCCCTCTCGCAGGCCCGGATCACCAACGCCCTGTTCGGCCTGGTCGTCGCCCCCCTCGTATTCCTGCTGGCCAGCGCCTCGGCCGCCTACGCCTGGTGGCGGCGCGGCCGGGATGCGGTCTACACCGACGACCCGTCGGTGTTCATGCCGGCTCCGCCCCCGGACCTGACCCCGGCTTCGGCCGCCCTGGTCTACGACGGCCGGGCGAGCCGGCGGGCCCTGACCACGGCCCTGCTCGACCTGGCCGATCGGGGCCAGCTCGCGTTCGACGTGCCCGACCCGAGCCAGCCCAAGGTGCTGGCGATGGTGACCGACGTGCCCGCCGCCACCGATCCGGCGGTCGAGGCGGCCCGCGCCCGGGCGGCTCGCCAGCCGTTGACCGACGCCGAGAAGTTCGCCCTGGTCATGCTCCAGGGGATCGCCGGGTCGGCCGGCCGAATCGAGCACACCGACCTGACCAAATTCGGTCAGTACACGACCCAGTTCGATGCCAAGCTCGAGGACCACGCCGTGGCCCAGGGCTGGTTCGTGCAGGCTCCGGGCAAGGTCACCAGCCGCTACGCCGGCCGGGGCGCCCTGGAGATCGGGGCGGCGATCGTGACCTTCATCGTCGGCAGCTCGATCCCGATCGCCGGCCTGGCCTTCGTTGCGGTGGGCCTGGCCGCGGCCGGCGTCGTGACCATCGGGGTATCCCGGGCGATGCCCGCTCGGACGCGCGACGGAGCCATGATCGACGCCCAGCTCAAGGCCTATCGGCGGACGCTGGAGGCGACCATGGCCCAGGCGCGCTCGATGAACGAGGTCGTGGCCGGGGCCAAGCTCGACTGGCTGGACAGTCCCGACCTGGCCGTGGTCTGGGGGGTGGCCCTTGACCTCAACGACGACGTCCAGTCGGTCCTGGGCCGGACGATCGAGGATGTCCAGCACGGCACGGCCCCGACCAACGCCTACTTCCCGGCCTGGTACGGCACCGCCGGCGGGCTGGGCTTCAGCGGCGGGGGTGCCGGCTCGTCGTTCGGCGGGAGCAGCCTGTTCTCGAGCGGGATCGTGCCGGATGTCGGCGGAATGATGTCGGCCCTGGGCACGATCGGCAACTCGCCGTCGTCGTCCGGGTCGTCCGGTGGCTTCGGAGGCGGCGGTTCGGGCGGTGGCGGAGGCGGGGCGGGCGGCGGCTTCTAGGTCCGCCACAGCCGTCCCGGGTGGTCGCTTACACTGCCGCCATGGGTGCCGTCGAAACCATGGAAGTCTTCTTCGAGCTGCTGAACGCGGGCG
>JBBSFD010000046.1:0-23321 GCA_038239115.1 Candidatus Limnocylindrales bacterium
CAGGGCGGCTGCGGCTTCAATCACCGGCACCGTACTGGATGGCTGGAGGGTCAAGGTGGTCCTGCTTTAGCCGATCATTCCGCCCCTGGGTGGGTCCGTTTCACGCTATCACTCGCACTCGTACCCGACACCGGTCCAAAGAGCGCTGGATTCGGTCGTCCAGCCCAGCACCCGATGACCGCCGCCGTCGGGGGCCGTGTGCGACGCCCTGCGGGTCGATGCCGATGGTGATCACGCGCTGCCCTCCTCAATCTTCCGTGGCCGGAGCACCACGGGGGGCAACCTGAGTTCAGGGGAGCATTTCACGCCTCTATCGAGCCATGTCGGCGGCGGTCGGTGGCCGGCGGGCACGCTATGAGCGAGCCACACCGTGCTGGCGGGCAAGGAGCGTGGGAGCCAGCCGGTCACCGACCTCGCACCCTAACGGCCCGCGAGGCCCGGGTGCTGGAGCCATCTAAACAAGTCAGGAGCTTGCGGATCGCGTTGACGCAACGATCCCTGAAAGTTCACAACCCGGCAGCTTGCCGGCCGTCCCAGGGATGATGCCGAACCACTGTTGAGCATAGGCCAGGGACTTAGAAAGGGAGCCCTGCGCGATGGCGACCTCGCTCGAAATAGAACGGCCCGGGATCCTCTGAGCAGCGGTCATCCCGTGGTCGGGCGCCCGAGGAGTTGCTCCCGGAGGACGCCCCCGAGCCAGGCTTGGTACGCATCGTCCGACCATCCGCGGCCGCGCAATTCCCGATAGAGCTCCAACATGCTCAGTGCGAGCAGAAGGTCATGGGCGGTGTCGACCGTGAGCGTGTCGCGAAGGTACGGCCCAAGAGGCGCCACGACTGCTCGGAGCGCTTCGGCACGGCCCTCCAGGACCGTGACAATCTCGGCAGCCACCTCTGGATCCGCGCGCGCGGCATCCTGCTGGATCGCCAGCGCCTCCGCGCCCGTCGCCCACTGATTGCCCATGAACCGGGCGTACGCCTCGATTCGCGCGCCCGGCTCGTCGGTCGCGAGGACCGCCCGCATGCGCGCCCCAGTCTGGGCTTGGGCGAACCACGCCTCGCGAATCTCCCCGACGATCGCGCGCTTTGATCCGAACGCCCAGTAGATCGTCGGCACGGCGACGCCTGCGGCCTCGGCGATGGCCGGGATCGTCGTGGCTGAGTAGCCGCGCTCGAGAAAGAGCCGATGCGCGGCATCGAGCATCCGGGCCCTGGTCTCCGCCCTGTCGCGATGACGAGGCGCTGCGGTTACCCGGTCCGGCGGGGTCTTGACATCGTCCACAGAACTAATGTATCACTCTAGTTACAACTATAGCGACAGTGCAGTAAGGAGTCAGTCATGCCGGTGTCCCCCTCGTCTGTCCAGGCAGACAATATCGCCGCCACCCGCAAGATCATCGAGGCCATCTCGACAGGCGATGTCGATGCCCTCGAGGAGCTCGTCTCGCCCAACGCCATCGAGCATCAGCGCGGCAACAACCCGGGGTCCCAAGGCGCGAAGGAAGTCAGCCGCACTCTCCATCGCTGGATGTCGGACTTCTCGCTGACCATCGAGGATCTGGTCGCGGACGGCGACAAGGTCTGGACGCGAAACCGCGCCCGGGGCGTAAACACTGGATCGTTCATGGGGAACCCGCCGACCGGCAAGCCGGTCGTGGTCGATGTCATCGACATCGCGCGCTTCGAGAACGGCAAGCTCGTCGAGCACTGGGGCGTCGCCGACCAACTCGGCTTCATGCTTCAGACGGGCCTTGTCCCGGGCAGGCGCCCGGAGCCGGCACCCGTCGGCTGATCGGAACTGCGTACTGGACCGCAGCGCGGCTCGAGCCCGCTCGCGCCGGGGGCATTTGCCCGAGAGCTGGGTGATCTCCGAGAGCGCCCGAGCCATATGCCGCCTTCGTGCTCTTACCGGGACATCTCGAGGGGCCGGCCACGGCCCGGCGTGGCGCCGGCGGCCTCGAACGCGGGACGGATGCGCTCGGTTCTGCGGCGTGGCGTAAACGGAGGGGGCATCAGCCCGTCTATCGCCCGAGCAGGCGCCATCGGCCACGGCACAACCCAAAATGAATGAGAGCTTCATGATCAGAAGACTTCAGCACAGGAACTTCCTTGTCGCAGCCGGTTGCACGCTGTTGCTCAGTGCCTGCTCGGGTGCGAGCGCGCCGGCGACGACTTCAGCCCCGAGTGGCGCGGCGACATCGGTGCCAAACACCGGAGCGTCGGCGCCTACCCAGGCCTCGAGCGCCGCTGCGGCGAGTCTCTCCAGCACCGTCGCCGGCAGTTCCGTTGATCCTTGCTCCCTGCTCACGCAGTCGGAAGTTGACAACGCGGCCGGACAGCCGCTCGGCGAGGGCATGCAGATCGGGGCGCTCGACGACTGTCAATGGTCGACCGCTGACTTTAGCGCCAGCGTCGAACTCGACGTGGGTGACTGGACCGTGATCAAGGCAAAAGCCGCTGAAACCGGACAGGCGCTGACCTCGGTCCCAGGCGTGGGCGACGAGGCGTTGACCCTCAATCGCGCCGGGAACGCTGCCGAGCTCTTTGTGCGCACAGGCACCGTCGGGTTCGAGCTGCTCCTCGGCGGGCAGTACATCGACACCCTGCCCGACCTCGGGTTGGCACCGGAGACAGTCCTCGCCGCGGCTGTCCTCGGTCGGCTGTGACCTACCTGTTCTCTGGCCGGCGCCGTAATCCAATTCTGGGTGACGACGCAATCTTCGGCGATGACGCCGCGGTCACCGATGCGGCCCCACGGGGGTCTGTGATACGACCTGCCGCTAGCGACGAAGAGGACCAGTCCGGGTATCTACAGTCCGACGATATATACTGCCGAGATGCCCAAGCGCACGATTCAAGAGGCGACCTTCCTGATCCTCACGGCCCTTGCTGCGTCGAGTCAGCACGGCTACGGAATCATCGCCGATGTCTCCAGGATCTCCGAGGGTCGGGTCCGGCTCCGCGCGGGCACGCTGTACGCCGCGCTGGACCGCCTGCGCCTCGACGGCTGGATCGCGATCGACCGGGAAGAGATCGTGGACAGCCGCCTGCGCCGGTACTACCGGCTCACGGCAGAAGGCTCAATCCAGCTATCCGCTGAGGCGACACGGATCCAGTCCAATGCCACCGTCGCACTCGGGCGCCTCGAGACGACGAAGGCCAAGCCCGAGTGACCGACGGCGCCGACCTCGAAAGAGGCTACCGCCGGTGGCTCAAGTGGTATCCGGCGGCGTTCCGGCGCGAGCACGAGGACGAGATCCTTGGCGTGTTGATGGCAGGCGCCCGAGAAGGCCAGCAGCAGCCAGGGTTGATGGACTGCATCGATCTCATGACCAACGGCCTTCGGATGCGTCTCCAACCAAACTTGCCCAAGGGGCACCGTTCGGCGCGCGTAGCGATTCGATTGATGGTCGCCGGCGCTCTGTTGGAGCTCGGGGCGGCGATGACAATCCTGGCGACGCTGGGCGATGTCAGATCGAGCGTATTCGCGAGCAACCCTGGATACACGGATGTCCAGTGGGGTGCGGAGGTGGCAGGCCAGTTCGAACCGCTCATCATCGCCGCCGGGATCGCTGCCGCGTTCTGGCTCGTGATGGCCTGGGCAAATGGCCGTGGACATCGTTGGGCGAAGGTCGCCTCCGCGTTGTTCTTTGCCGCGAATGCCCTTTGCCTCATCAGGGCACTGGCCGAAGGGTCCGCCGCGTTCGCGCCAGCCGATGTCGCCATCGCAATCGTCCTGTGTCTTGTTCAGCTCACCGCCGTATTCCTCGTCTTCTGGACAGAAAGAAACATCGCCCGTCTGCGGGCTGTTGCGAACCGTCTCGGCAACCGGGGCCGGGAGTGACGGGCATCGCAAGCGACGACGGGCAGATCCCACCCGATCACCTCCGGGGCGATGGGCCGGCGCTGTCTGCCAGCGGCCTGGGCAAGCGCTTCGGCGACCGAGTGGCGTTCGAGGGCCTCTCGTTCGAGATCGGCCGCGGCGAAGTCTTTGGCTTCCTCGGCCCGAACGGAGCCGGAAAGACGACGACGGTGCGGACGCTCGGCACGCTCATTGCCCCGACATCAGGCTCGGCGACGGTCGCAGGACTCGAACTAACTCCGGCGAACGGCGTGGAGATCCGCCGGCGGATCTCGATCATGCCCGAGTCGCCGGGCCTGTATCTGCGCCTGAGCGTGGTCGAGAACCTCGAATTGTTTGCTGATCTGTACGAGATCGACGACCCAAAGGGTCGGATTGAGCGGGCTCTACGCGCCGTCAACCTGGTCGAGCGGGCCGACGATGCGTGCGACACGCTGTCCAAGGGTCTGCGCCAGCGGGTCGCCCTGGCGAGGGCACTCCTCAGCGACCCGGAAGTGCTGTTCCTCGACGAGCCCACCGCGGGTCTGGATCCCGTGGCCGCACGCGACGTCCACGAGCTGATCGACGTGCTTCGAAAGCGCGGGGTCACGATCTTTCTCACGACGCATCGCCTCGAAGAAGCCGAACGCCTTTGCGACCGTGTCGCGATTCTCAATACGACGCTGCGCTCGATTGGACGGCCCGCGGAGCTGCGTGACCGGCTCTTCGCGAAGACCCTGACCATCCGAACCCGCCAGCCGCTCCCGGAGCCCGGCGTCGTGTTCAGCGGCCTTCCGGCGGTCGATAGCTGGCGCGAGGACAGTCTCGCCACCTACTTCCTGAGCGTGTCCGACGCGGCAGTCGCTGCACCAGCAGTAGCCCGTGCCGTGGTGGGCACAGGAGCAGATGTGCTGTCGATCAGCGAGTCGCAGCACTCGCTCGAGGACGTCTACCTCGAGCTCATCGATGAGGACAAGGAGGCAGGCCCGCATTGACCATACGCAAGAGGCGCGTGCGAGCCATCGTCCGCAAGGAGCTCCGCGAGTATCGGCGCAACACCGCCATTGTCTGGACGATGGCGGTTATCCCCGTACTGTTCATCCTGGCCCCATTGATCCAGATCCTCGGACTACCCGCTGCGGCATCGGCCGGCCTCGTGAGCGGGGACCCGCTCGCAATCTTGCTCGGCATCCCAGCGCTCGTGCCGGGAACTGTGGCCGCCTATTCGATCGTCGGCGAGCGCCAGCAGGGCACGCTTGAGCCCGTGCTCACGACGCCGATTCCGCGCGAGGAGTTCCTGCTGGGCAAGGCGCTCGCGGTGCTGGTCCCCTCATTCGCCATTTCGCTGGTGGTGTACATGCTCTTCCTCGCCATCGTCGAGCTGTTCGCACAGCCGGGCGTCGCAGCGGCGGTTGTCAACGGGCCAGTAATTCTCGCCCAGCTTGTCTTTACGCCACTCCTGGCGGCTTGGTCAATCTGGGTTGGGATCGCGATCTCGAGCCGCTCAAGCGACCTGCGCGTCGCCCAACAGCTGAGCGCACTCGCCAATCTGCCACCGGTCGTGGTCCTCTACCTAATCGCGTACAACGTCATCCCCGTATCCCTAGCTTTGGCCGTTGGCCTTGGAGTCTTGCTGCTCGCTCTCGACGGACTCGGCTGGCGGATGGTCGCCTCCGTTTTCGATCGTGAACGCCTGATCACCGCCACGCGATGACGCGATGGCGGTGATCTGCTCGCCTTCCATCTCGAGAGTGGAGTCCTCTGGCACACGACAGGAGACATGACAAAAGTGCGTTACACGCTCGAGGCTACCCTGCAATGGCCCTACCTCAAGGTGCATTCGTTCCTCTACCGGCACTCCGGAGGGTTGATCGGTTCTCGGTTCGTCGCCGGCCAGGCGTTGCTCCTGACGACCATCGGACGAAAGAGCGCTGAACCGCGCATCTGCGCCCTGATCTATGTTCGAGATGGCCAACGGCTCGTCGTGGTGGCCTCCAACGGCGGGAGTGATCGGCCGCCGTACTGGCTGCTGAACCTTCAAGCCAATCCGGACGTCGACGTCCAAATCGGCCGGCACAAGTTCGCCGCACGGGCGACGGTCGCCTCGGCCGAGGAACGCGAGCGATTGTGGCCGGTGGTCAACCGCCACAACATGGGTCTCGCTCCGATCATGCACCCCGGGGCTCGGGGTCGATACGATGTGTACCAGAAGCACACGACACGCCCGATTCCTGTCGTCCTGCTCGAACCAACGGCAGGAGGCTCGTAGGAGCGAACGCTCACGGACCACCGGTCATCCTCAACGCTGATCCTCGTCACGCGATTTTCTTCGTACGGGTCTCGACGGTACGATGACGGTCTCCCCGGAATGGCGACCCTCGTGGTGCGCGATGCCGGACCCGTTTCCCTGGTCGCTCGGTGGATAGTTTGGTGCTCCGCGAACACGTCGGGAAAGGCTAAGGCGTTGGCAGCAGCCCGGACCATCAGGTGGCCAGTGTCGGCTGTTCCATCTGGCCTGGGCCGGCGCGCATGGGATTCCGCGGCGCTGCATGCGGATCGTTCACCAGGTCGGGATCGATACCACTGGCCGGGTTGGCCCGTGTCAATAAGATCGATGAGCACCGGTGATACGTCAGCGTGCGCATTGACGTAGCGCAGGGCCCTCGCAAGCGCGGGTCCGTGGCTGCCTGGGTTGCGATCCTGTCGACGAGCCTCGCCCTGTGCTCATTGACCAGGTCTTCCAATGGGGAGGCACCGATGTAGTCGAGCACGTCGTAATCGGCCGCTCGATCGATGAGAACCCGGATCACCGTCCACGCTCGATCAGTCGCCTCCCTAGGGCGGGTCCTGCCCGACGGCCTCGTAGTGGAGGAGGATTTCCTTGTTCCTACCCGGCTTCGTCTCGACGAGGCTGAGCGTGGTCTGGCTGTCCATCGGGCCCCAGTACCGGGGACCCTTCCCGTAAACCACTGGCATGACGAAGAACCAGTAGTCGTCGGCGAGATTGCGACGGAGGCACTCACGGACGACCGCGGGACCGCCTTCGAGGATGATGTTCCCGCCCTTCTCCAACTTCAGGTTCGCCAGGATCTCGGCGAGATCCCCACTCAGGATCCTCGAGTTCTCCCAGTCGGTGGACGCGAGCCGGCGCGAGAGGCAGACCTTGTCGACGCGATCCAGGTAGCGCCGGTAGTCGAGCAGCCAAGCCGCTTCGCCCGGCTCCAGCGCCTTTTCGCTCCACGTCTGCTGGTGCCCGAGGAAGGATCGCCGACCCATGACTACGGTCGTAACGTCGTCGAACCGGTCGAACCACATGTGGCGAAAAAGCGGGTTGGGCTCGGTCGAGGGCGGACCCGAAATCGGATACTCCGGAAAGGCACCGCGGCCGTCCAGGGTCATATACACGTTCGCCGTGATCTTGCGCATCTTTGGAGTTGGTACGCCCATCCGGGAATGATGCGCCTGATCTGCTCAGTTGAATCTGGTCGGCTCCGGGGAGGCTCACGGCGAATCCACGATTTGGCCATCGTGTCGGATTCGGCTCGTCCAGCTCGGGTCTAGGTTCGCTTCGCGGTTATCCCTCCTCGACACTTGCGGGCGGTTTGCTGAGATCGGGGACTCCCGAGCGGGAGTAACTCAGCTGGTAGAGTGTCTGCTTCCCAAGCGATGTCGCAATATCAGACCGCTCTGAAGCACCCGAGGCTGCTGTATCAGTAAGGTCCAAGGCAAGGGTTGGCGCTTGATTCATTCACGGATTACGATATGCGCCTAACTAGTCCCGGGATGCGCGCTTGATTCATCCCGGAATCGGACAGAGATGACTGTCCGCCACGCTCACGCGATGGCTCGCGAGGCCTGTGTCTGGCGTTTTAACTCTGGATCAGGAGATCGAAGGTTCGAATCCTTCCTCGCCAGCCAACCTGAGAGCTGTTAAGGCCTCGGTTGCGACACCGAGCAACCCTCGCCACGTGCTGCCATCAAACGTTCCTTTGGTGTTAGCGAGAGGGGGTGACACTGCGGTCGGTCCGTCGACCTCAGCGTTACCTTGGCTGAGAACCCGCCCCAGATCATGGTTCCGGGCGGCGTGCCGGCCCGGCCCTGCAGGAGACGCGTGGACGCCTGACCAGCGACCCGGAGCTGCGCAGCCTGGCCAGCGGCAAAGTCGGTCATCCAGTTAAGCGTCTAGGTTTGCCGCGACGCTAGTGCGTCGAGATGGTCTGCATGCAGCGCGAACAACCTGAGGGCCGCCTCGGCCGTGTCTGACACGGGTGGGGCGTCAATGCCGGCGATCGCCGTTGCATCGAGGACCCGCTTGCGCTGGAGCCGGCCCAGTCGACCCGCGAAGACAGTCACAGTCATGAGCAACTGCTCGAAGTCATCCGATGGCCACCACGGCTCGAGCTCGTCAGAGACAGACCGCAGCTTGGCGAGGGCCTGTGCCTTTCGCTCCGGCTTCAAGTGCTTCCGACCGAGCGAGACAGCCCCCCAGCTGGCCAACCCCGGAACATGCCAGCCGTCCGGGTCCCAGTGCACGATCAGGCGGTCCCGAGCCCCCGCGAGCGTGATGTCGAGCTGGCGAGCCGAGGCCGTCATTACGTCGTCCGGCGATGCATCCAGGACCGCCATGAACCTTGCCCACCAGGGCGGGATCCTGTCTCCAGGTTTGAGGATGGGCATGCAGACCCTGAGGACGAGCTCGCAGTAGGCCAAGGCTTCGATGGCCATATCGTCCACCAGTTGTGCAATCACGAGGTCGAGTTGCGCGGATGACTCCGCGAACGGGTCCTCGAACTCAGGCAAGGGCGGGTCGTCTGGGTCTCGCGGAAATCGACGCTGTGCTTCTGCCCAGGCCGTCGAGCCGGACGCGGCGAGCCTCCGCACGGCGATCGACCAGTAAAGGATCGTCCGGGCCAGCTCGGTCGTCGCCTTTTCTGACCTCCGTCCCGTCCCTTCGCGCTTGATCGCAAAGAGGCGACGACACATGTGCTCGAGGTCGTCCCCGACCCTTACCAACCTCTCGGTGGTATCCACCGCAAGATCGTAGCCGCGGTTGCTCCGGCGCGGCTGGCCGCCCCCGAGAGGTCGGCGAGCCGATGGCCAGCCTGCTAATCTCCCCGCGCTCGGGGTCGTGGCGTGCTGAGGGAGACGGGCGATGCTGTTGATATGGCGTGGCTGGGGGATTGTCATTGTAAGGGCTCTTCATTCTGGCGGCCCTGATCGGAGGAGGGATCGGCGAGGCCGCGAGCGCGGACGGGCGGTGGGTCGCACCGGTCTTCGGCCTCTTCCTCATCCTGGCCGGGATCGTGACCTGGTACTTGGGCAAGCGGCTGAACCGCGACACTACCCGTGAGCTGGTGGATCCCAAGACGGGCCAGACGGTCGTCGACCGCCGGGATCACTCGTTCTTTTTCATCAAAGTCGAATGGTGGGGTCCGATCATGATCGTGGCCGGAGCCTTCCTCTTGGTGGCCGGGATCCTCGATCCTCAAACGACGATCAAGTAGGCCCGGCTCGGCTGGCCGCCTAGAGCGGGATCGAAACGGCCGGACGCTCGGCCGGGGTCGGGTCGATCCTATCGCGAGGCGCTTAGCCGCGGGTCATCGGGTGGACGCGCGCAGGTCCCCGGCGAGGGGCCACATGGCTGTCGATTTCGGGCCTGTTGGCCCATCCCCGGCAGGCGCGTATGGCCGACTATATGGGCAATAGGAATGCCCCCCGGCGCACCCGTAACGGGACAAGTGCAGAAGCGTCGAGCGGGAAGGTTTCGTAAACGGCTTCAAAGGCCCCGGTCTGTAGCCGGGGCCTTTGCCTTAAGAGGGAAACAGACAGCACCGATGGTTCGTTGCAGAATCGTCGGCGCTGTTGCACCCGTCCTGGCAACCAGTGGGGCACCGGCACCGTCTACTCAGCGATGAAGACTCTGACCGCCGCGCTGCTTTGTCTTATGGTGACCGGATGCGCCACACCGGTGCCTTCTTCATTCACAGCCTCATTGGCAACGCCGACCGCAGCGTCGTCGGCGACTGCGTCGCCATCTTTCTCACCGACGGTCGTGGTCCCACCCGTGCTCACCTGTGGTGACCTGGCGATCGCCGACTGTCTGGCCGCAGAATCGGCGATCCTCGCGCAGGCGGCTGGCCAGTACGGACGTGCGACCCGCGTCGAGCGGGGCTGGAGTCAATCTGACGGGAACATCGGCGCTCTATGACTTAGTCAACGAGGAGATCCTCATCGGCTCGGCGGACGAGCCGCTGGTCGTGCCGGCCGGAGCGGTGGTGGTCTCCGGAACCCGCCCGGCCCGAGACGCCTTTGCCCGGGAGCACGGCCTGGGGATCGCAACGGCCTTGATCGTGAAGTACCGTGACGATGGGACGAGCGCCCGGGTCGCCCTCGAGAGCGCCCTGCGATGAGCATCGCCGTTGTAAGCCCGGCGACGGCCGGCGAGCTCACGCTCGACCTCGCCGCCTTCGACTTCGAGCAGCTCGCCGGCGTACACGACACGCCGTTCTACCTGTATGACCTGGCCGTCGTCGAGCGCCGGGTCGCGGCGCTCGGTGAGGCCTTGCCTGGGCGATTCCGCCTTGCCTACGCGGTCAAGGCGACCCCTCACCTGGCCGTGCTCGAGCGGATCGCGCGCCTCGATCTCGGGGCCGACGTCGCCTCCGGCGGTGAGCTCGCCCGCGTCATCGCGGCGGGGTTCGACGCGGATCGGGTGGTCTTCACGGGGCCGGGCAAGCGTGACTCCGAGCTTGGCGCCGCGGTCGCTCAGGGCATCGGCATGATCACAGTCGAGTCGCCCGGCGAGCTGCGCCGCCTCGATGCGATCGCGGCCACCGCCGGCCGGCGGGTCCCGATCCTCCTGCGACGCTCGCTCGAACCCGGCGAATCGCCTGCTGCCGAGGAGACGCGGATCATCATCGATGCCGGGGCGGGCAAGTTCGGGATGGACGATGACGACCTCCGAGCCTCGGCGAGGTTTGCGCTCGACTCGCCATGGCTCGAGCTGCGCGGGATCCACGCGTTCGGCGCCTCGAACGTCCTGGATGATGGAGTGCTCGTGCGTCACGCCGAACGAACGATGGCATTTGGTCGTGGGCTGGCGGTCGAGCTGGGATTCGCGCTACGCACGATCGATGTCGGCGGCGGACTAGGGATTCCGTACGCGGATCGAGAGTCGGCGCTCGACATCGGTGAGCTCGGGGATAGGCTCCAGGAACTCAGTGGCGCCTGGGCCGCGGATCCGATCACTGCGGAAACGGAGGTGCTCGTCGAATCGGGCCGCTTCCTCGTCGGCCCGGCGGGCATCTACGTTGCCCGGGTCCTGGACACGAAGCGGGTCCGAGGCCACTCGATCGCGATCGTCGACGGTGGGATCAACCATCTCCTCCGGCCCGCCCTCGTCCGGCAGCCCCAGCGGATCCGACGGATCGCTGCCGTCCCAGCCAGCCCCCGTAGCGAGCCGGTCACGATTGCCGGGCCGCTCTGCACCGGGATCGACATCCTGGCCCGTGACCTGCCGATCGGGGTGCCCGAGGTCGGCGAGCTGCTCGCCGTGCTCGACGCAGGCGCCTACGGCTACAGCGAGTCGATGCCGCTCTTCCTGTCGCACCCGCCGCCCGCAGAAGTTGTCGTCTAGGTGGCAGCTACAGACTCAATCCCCACCGGAACGAGTCCCTCTCGATCCTCGCGGTCGCATCGTCGGGCTCGGCCCGGCCGAGGTTGGGATCCAGCCAGCGTCGGAGCTGCCGCATGTCCCAGCTCAGCGCGCGCTGGTCACGATCCGGGATCGCAGGATGTCGTGATGAAGACCGCGCAGGCGCCAGGCCAGGATCAGGTTGGTGAAACCGAAGACGATTGCCCAGGCCCCCACGATCCAGACCAGCGAGAGTAGGCCGGCGCCCGGAAACACGAGCAGGAACACGCCGAACAACGTGGTCACGAGACCGCCGATCACGAGCCATAGCTCGCCGGCGATCTCACGTCGAAGGCGGAGCGCAACGACGACCTGTGAGATGCCGAGGGTGATCGCCCAGAACGCCGCGAGGTAGAGCAGGGCCAGCGCGGTGATCCCGGGCAGGATGATCGTGGCGATCCCAACGCCCACCCCCAGGATGCCCATCAGGGCAACCGACCAGCGATGGCCGCGCGTGGCCGGCTCACCCCGGGCCAGGGAGATGAGGAGGGCGGTCCCATCAATCAGGACGAATGCCGCGAACAGGGCGATCAGCAGATTCAAGGTCAGGTTCGGCCACAGGAACGCAAGTGTGCCGAACGCGATTGCCGCCGCGCCCCGGATCTCGACCAGCCACCAATTGCGTGCGAGGAGATTGAGCATCGCTACCTCGGGGCGGATCGTACGCCCGCCTGCGCGACCCCGCGTTCATGGTGCCCCATGTTCACTTCAGTCTGGTCAGCTCCGTTTTCCGCTTTGGATCCAACGCCGGAAGAGATCGACCTGTGCCTTGGACCAACCGCCGTCGCACGGCATCGTGCCGGCATCGAGGCGGGCGAGGATGTCGTCAGCGTGCTCGCTGACATCGTCGTGCGACCAGAGGTCGAAGGCGAACTCCATCGATCGGCGGTCGCGCTCGCGGAACAGGGGTTTGACGTCCGTTTCGAAGCTCAAGGGCTCGTTCGTGTTGGTCGTCATCTGGTGCTCCTTTCACACGGCCTCGCCGCCCATCCTAGGCGTCCAGTCGCGGTCAGTGCTCGCGAAGCGGGCCCAAAACGGACGCCCCGGAATCCCCGAGACGGTCAAACACGAGTCGGACCGCCATGGATCCTTCGCCGATGGCTGTGGCAACGCGCTTGATGGAACCGCTGCGCACATCGCCGACGGCGAAGATCCCCGGCCGGCTCGTCTCGAGGAAGAGCGGGGTCCGACCGCCTGGAACACGCTGTGACACTGGGATGTCTGGTCCGGTCAGGAGGAACCCGTCCTCATCGACGGCGAGCTGGTCGTCCAGCCACGGGGTCCCTGGCCTGGCACCGATGAAGACGAAGAGCCCGCCGATGGCCAGCTTCGACGTCTGGTGTGAAACGCGTTCGACCAGGTCCACGCCTTCGAACGCATCGCTCCCGACGAGGCCGCTGACCTCGGTCTGGGGCGAACTTCGATCCGAGGCTCGCGCTCGATCTGATCGATGAGATAAGTGCTGGTCATGACGGCTCGGCCTCTCGCTGGCTGGTAAGGAATCTCGACGCTCCTCAGTGTGCCGTCAAGGTGGCCCTAGCCGGCCGCGGCGCCCTCCGGCGGCCCAGCCCCTTGGCGAGCCAAGAAGCGGGAAGCGCGGGCGTATGCTCGCGCCAATGAGCGCCGCCGAGCCGATCCCAACCGTGTCCAGCGAATACACGCACATCCCGGCATCGACCGCTGTCCTCACTGGCCATGGCCTGGGGATCGATATCGGCGGGACCGGTATCAAGGCTGCGGTCGTCGACCTCGAAACAGGCACCCTGGTGAGCGAGCGGATGCGCGAGCCCACCCCGCAGCCTCCGACACGCGAGGCGATCCTGGCCACCGTCGGCGACGTCGTCCACCAGCTTGGGTCCTCCGGCGTCCTGACGTCCGAGATGTCGGCCGGGGCCGGGTTTCCTGCCGCGATTCGATCGGGCCAGGCGATGACGGCCCCCCACGGCGAGCAGGCTTGGGTGGGTCAATCCGTCGAGCGCCTCCTCGGCGAACGACTCGGCCGCCCGGTCGTCGTGCTCAATGACTCCGACGCAGCTGGCGTGGGCGAGATGGCTTATGGCGTGGGCCGGGGCCAGGCCGGAGTCGTTCTTTTCCTGGATCTAGGGACCGGCATCGGCTCGTCCCTCTTCAGCAATGGTGAGCTCGTCCCGAACATGCAACTCGGGCATATCGAGTTTCGCGGCAAGGATGCCGAGTCCAGTGTCTCGCCGGCGGCGCGCAAGCGCAGGAACCTGGGCTGGAAAGCGTGGGGTCGCGAGTTCAACGAGCTGCTGGCTGCCTACGAGGACTACCTGTGGCCCGACTTGATCATCATCGGCGGGGGCTTGGCCAAGGACTTCTCGAAGTATTCGAGCTTCCTCAAGACCAAGTCCAAGCTCGTTCCGGCGGCCTCAGGCAACTTGGCCGGCATCGTTGGCGCGGCAAGGGTGGGGGCGCCAGCCAGTCCCGTTGCTGGGATCTGGGATGGTCTCGCCGTCGAGACGAGGTAGGCGCGGGTAGCGCACGTCGATCACGGGCCGGCGAGCCCGTGAATCCGCTATGACCGGCGGGCCGGGCCGGGGCGTCAGCTATCGGCGATGCCCAGATGGCCGGAAACGCGCCGCCCGGTAGATGCCAACCAGGACAAGCGCGGCATAGGCGAGCACAGTCGCCAGGACGATCCGATCACCGCCGACATCCCGGCGCGGCAGCCGCCCGGCCGGCCCGACCTCGCGCTCCTTGCGGTAACCCATGGATCGTATTGTGAGGAGTTAGCCAAGACAGGGAGATGCGTTCCCGGGCGTGTCCCCGCAATCAAGAGTCCGACTGCTCAGATGGAGTTAGGAGGCCTTCCGCCGGGATGGGTCCTACGAACGGAATGAGCGTGCGGTAGGATCGACGCATGGTCACGATCTGCGAGGCGTGCCGGACGGGCCTGAATCCGGATGACCACGTGGTGCGAGCTGCTCCACAGATTGACGTGACAGCCAAGGGCAGCGTCGAGCTCGAGTACATCGACGGCGAGTATTCGCTCTTTCACGTCGAGCATTGGCCCGGCGATTCGATCGCGTGGAGAGAGCGCGGTCGGGGACCGCTGGCCTCCTTTCCGTAGTCGGTCACGGAGCTGCCCCTAGGATCCCAGGGTGAGAGTCACTGCTGAGTCGGCGCGTCGCTTTCTCATGGCGCGGCACTTCCTGGCGCCTGCGCGGTCCCTTCCCGGAGGCCCCGACGGGGTGATCGAGGTCCTCAGAGCGCTTGGGTCGATCCAGTTCGATCCGATCGCGGTTGCCGGCCGGAACCACGATCTCATGCTCCACGCTCGCGTGGCTGGCTACGAGCCCGCCTGGTCGGACCTGCTCTACGAACGCCGCGAGATCTTCGAGGTGACGAACAAGGCCCTGTCGTTCGTCCCGATGACCGAGCTGCCCTGGTTCCGCCACGGGATCGGTCGCAAGGGACCCCGCTTCCACGCCGCGATCCTCAGCGAGAACGCCGTCGTGGCCGAGCGCGTGCTGGGTCGGATCCGCGCCGAGGGCGCGTTGTCGGCACGAGATTTCGAACCGGAGCATGGAGCGCCGAAGGACTGGTTCGGGATGCCCGAGAACGTCGTGCGCGTCGTCCTGGAGGCGTACACCGTCGCGGGTGTGATCGGGCTGGCGCGGCGCGAGGCCAACCTGCGCTACTACGACCTCATCGAACGACTGGTCCCGTCTGAGCTGCTCGCGCACGAGCTGCCGGTGCCAGAACAGCTCCGGCACAGGCTCCTGTCCCGGTACCGGGCCCACGGCCTGCTGGGTGCCGGCGGTGCAGGCGGCTCCTTCGACCGCATCGCACCGCCGAGGTCGACCCCGGAGCGGTTGGGACGCGACACGCTCCACAAGCAGCTGGTCGACATCGGCGCGATCGTGCCCATCGATGTCGAGGGCGTGCGTGGGAAGCGCTTCGTCGTCGAAGACGAGCTCGCCCTGCTGGAGGACCCGCCCGAGCCCACGCCCTCGGTCGCGTTCATCGCCCCGTTCGACTCGCTGCTGTGGGACACCGGCCTCCTGGCGAGCCTGTTCGACTTCGAGTACGTGTGGGAAGGCTTCTTCCGGCCGGAAAAGCGCCGTTGGGGCTACTACGTGCTCCCGATCGTCTTTGGCGACCGCTTCATCGGCCTGATCGAGCCGCGCATCGACCGGAGCCGAGGTCGCGTGGAGGTGCTCAACGTCTGGTGGGAGAAGGGCTTCGCGCCGGAACGAATCGACGGCTTCGTTGACGCAATGCGCGCTGCCCTGGGCGCCTACCTGCGCTTCGCAGGCGCAGCGGACTTCGAGTGGGCGCCGCATCTCACGATGGAGGGGAGACTCTTCACGCCCGCTCCCTAGCCCTGCCTACCCGTTCGTCCACCGGTGGATCTCGATCAGGAGCGTCCAGGAATCCAGGAAAGCCAGTCCGATCGAGCCGACGGCGCCCAGTGCAACCCCGTACAGGCCGGCGTCATTTCCGAGCAGGAGCATCGCGCCGGCAGCCACGAAGGGCAGTGAGGCCAACTGCCCAAGGACCCTGAGCGAGGCCGTCAGCAAGCGCTTCTTCCCAGTGAAGGGTGTCGGATGGTTGGCGGCATACGCCAGTGCCGCGCGGCGCTGAAAGACGATGATCGTCGTCCACGATGTCACGCCGACGGCGAGCAGCTCTGCGCCGACAAGCCAGAGCGGCTGGCCCGGCACAAGCAGAGCGGTCGCGGCCACAAGCAGTGCCAGCAGCGCGATCAGGGCCTCGGCGACTCGGGGCGGCGCCGAGGCTCGGCCAGCACGCGGTCGAGGTTGACCGAGACGGCCACCAGCACGAGGCCGGCCAGGGCGGCCGAGGCGCCGACCTGGGCGATGGCGAAATCCTCCCAGCCGTTCATCGGTTCTGTTCATCTCCCCACTGCTGGGCGAGCCACGTCAGCAGCATGGCGGTCCATCCGCGCGCTTCATTGCGGGCGTCGAGCGCGAGCCCCATGCCATGCGGGCCGTGAGGGAACAGGGTGTACTCGACCGGGACGCCGGCGCGATGGCAGGCCTCCGCGAACAGCGTCGAATGGGTGAACGGCACGAGCGAGTCGTCCGCGGTCGTCCAGATGAAGACCGGCGGATGTTCAGGTTCGACGTGCAGCTCGTTCGAGAACTGTCGGCGCAGCGTCTCGTTCGGGTTGTTCTGGCCGAAGAAGTTGTCGACCGAACCGACAAAGGCGCCCGGCCGGTAGCCGTCAACGAACGAGATCACGGGATAGCCAAGGATGACCAGGTCGGGTCGGGCCGAGATGTCCGGAGCGAGATCATCCCGGGGATCGAGATAGACGGATGGCTGGGTGCTGACCAGGGAAGCCAGGTGCCCGCCGGCCGAATAACCCAGGACGGCCACTCGGGCCGGGTCGATCCCCCACTCTCGAGCCCGCGACCGGACGAGCCGGGTCGCCCGGGCGCCGTCCGCGTAGTTCGCCGGGTAGAAGGTCTTCGTGTTCGCGGCACCGTAGGCCGCTTCAATGCCGACCATTCCTTGCGCCGCGATCCACTCGGCGGTCCCGGCGCCGCTGCCCGACGAGCTGGCGTACGCACCACCCCGAAAGAGGACGATGGCCGGCATCGGGTCCGACCGGGGCACGGCTGGGAATAGGACCTTCATCGAATGCCGCGGACGATCCGGCCAGAGGGGAACCTCAAGCGTCTGGCGCCCGGCGCCCCTCGTTGCGTTCATCGTCATGATTGCTCCTTGAGCATGCGCTTGCGCGAACGGAAGGATCACCCGAATGTCACTCCTGGACCGAATCAAGAACGCACTTACCGGGAGTCCCGAGGTTACCGATCTGGAGCCTCTGCCGCGCCATGACCGTCGCGAGGCTGGGCGGGAGCGCCACCATGAGACCGGCGAACCCGCCTGGGAGGACAGCGACCACCTGGACGAACCGTCTGGCGCCGGCAAGCGCAATCCCGACGCGGCGCCTGAGGTCCTGGGCGGCAACTGACCCCTTCAGAGCCCTGAATCCACTCAGGCCAGCGTCGCGATGGCTTGATCGACGGTCGGCAGCGCCCGGATCTCGGCGGCGACGGTTTCGGCGGCCTCGCGGTATGAGGAGTCGCCGAGCACCCGCATGACTGCCTCGGCCACAGCCGGGACCGAGGCCAGGGCTAGCCCCGGGTCGGGCGTGCCGCTGCCAGGCAGGGCGATCCCGGCGCCCAGCGCGCCCACCCGGGCTGCGTTGATCGGCTGATCGGCGAAAAGAGGCAGAACCACCTGCGGGATGCCGGCGGCGAGGCAGCCGATCACGGTTCCGTAGCCGCCGTGGTTGACGACCAAGCTGGCCTGGCCGAGCACCTCCGCCTGATCGATCCAGCGGTCCACCTTGGCGTTGGCCGGCAGGGTCCCAAGCCCCGCCGGATCGACGCTCCGGCCCACGGTCATGACCACCTGGACCGGCTGGTCGGCCAGGGCCTCGAGGATCGCCCGATAGAGCGCCGGAAAGAAGCCCATGTTGGGAGCCACGGTTCCAAAGGTGACGTAGACCATCGGCAGGCTGCCCTTCGCGGACCCGTCCGCAGCCCCTCGGGCGCCTGGATCCCGGAACCGCCCGACCTGCTCCGGTCCCGGATCGCTCGGATCCTCGAACGAGACCGGACTGAACGTCCAGGTCGGCGCGCGAAAGTGGGTCGCCATCGCTGGATCAGCCGCCAGACCGAGCGACGTTCGCAAGTCGTCGATGGCCGGCGCAGCGGCCGGCAAGGCCCGGGCGGTGCCCGCCAGCACGCCGATCGCAACATGCACGTGCGGTAGGCCGCGAGCCTCCGCTGCGACCAGGGACGAGAACTCGGAGGTTTCGCGAATCACGACATCAGGCCGCCACTCGTCGACGGCGGCGAGCATGGCGGGCAGGGCCCGGCCAGCGTCGAGCCGCCCGAAGATCTCGCCGACGACCAGCCGGTTGCCCTCCTCCTCGGTCATGCCCCGGACGCGGCCCATGATCGGGCCCCATTCCTCGACCGGAGGCTCGCCCAGGGCCAGGAACGGAAAGCCTGCGCTGGCAACCGCAGCTTCGAACGATGCCGGGGCGGCGACCATCACCTCTGCCTTCGCGGACATCGCCGCCTTGGCGAAGGGGATGAGCGGACCGAAGTGGCCGGCTCCAGCCGTGGTGGCAAAAAGGATGCGCATCTGGGCCTCCTTGGGCGATACCGCGGTCAGGTCGGGGGCGCGGGCCGGATGTTCTGGTTCTGGTGGAAGACATTGTCCGGGTCCCAGGTCTGCTTCAGCTGGGCGAGCCGGCCCGCCTGCCCCACCCGATAGGCCCTTCCGACGCCATCGCCCCCGGAATCGGCGATCACATTGACGTACACCCCGCTGGCGAACGGCTGAAGGGCCTGGCCAAGCCGGCGCGTCGCGGCCATCCGCTCCCCGTCTTCGGCAGCGTCGGCCCAGGTCGCGCCGCCGGACCACTCGACCAGGGTGTCGCGGAAGCTGAAGGCGGAATCGGCCTCGCCGACCTCGGCAATCGCCCCACCGTGGGCCTGGAAGCCGGATCCGGGCTGACGGCCCCAATCCGGGCTGGCACCCGTCGGCAAGCCTCGAGCGAGGAACGCGTCGATCGCGGCATCGGGCAACTCGGTGAGGTAATTCCCGGTCGAATAGCGGCGCAGGCCGTGGTGATGGCGCTCGTCGGCGATGCCCTGGAGCGCCGTGTAGCTCATCTCCCCAACGCCCTCGGTCACGGTCGGACCGATCCCCCGCCGGAACGTCTCGAGATAGATCCGGGCCTGGTCCATGTCGCCGACCCACACGAAGCCGAGGACGACCACGGGCCGCCCGTTGACCGCGCCGAGGTCGGCGGTGAGCGTCGCTGGTCGGGGCGCATCGGGCAGCAGGTCACGCCAGGCGCGCAGCGCCTCGACCGCGTGATCGGGGTCGATCGTCAGGTCGGCGACCAGAGCCCGGCCGGTGGTCGGGTGGAGGCGGAACTCGAACTCCGTCACCACCCCAAAGTTGCCGCCGCCGCCGCGCAGGCCCCAGAACAGGTCGGGCTGCTCGGTCGCCGTCGCTCGGACGGTTTGGCCGTCGGCGGTCACCAACGTGTACGAGACGACGTTGTCGCACGACAACCCGAACTGACGCGCCAGCCAGCCCATCCCGCCGCCCAAGGTCAGCCCGCCGACGCCGGTGTGGCCGACGTTCCCGGCGGTGGTCGCGAGGCCGTGAGGCTCGGTCGCCCGATCGAGGCTCCGGAGCAAGGCCCCGCCCTGCACGATCGCCCGGCGCCGGCCCGGATCGACCTCGACCCCGCTCATCGAGCCCAAATCGATCATGAGGCCGCCCTCCGGGACGCATAGCCCGAGGACGTTGTGCCCGCCCGACTTGACCCCAATGTCGAGGCCGGCAGCGCGCCCGTGACGGATCGCGGCGGCCACGTCGGCGGCCGACGTGCAGCGGGCGATCAGGGCCGGCCGTCGATCGACCATCGCGTTCCAGACCTCGCGATGGCCGTCGTAGGTGTCGTCGCCCGGCTTGACGAGCTCGCCGGCGAAGCCGCGGATCGAGGCCGTGTTGGGCATCAGCCGCTCTTGCGATCCAGTTCCTGGAGCAATTTGTGGGCCGCAAGCTCGACCGCCTTGTGGCGCCACTCGGCGGCGCGGTAGACACAGGCGATCAGGCCCGTCCGATGGACCCGCCGGAAGTCGCCGAAGACGAACGCATAGCGGCCCTTCGTCTCATCGGTGGCGTCGTCCGTCAAGCCGAGATACCAGGCCCCGTACTCGTCCCACGAATGGGACTTGAGGTAGGCATTCTCCTCGTCTGCGGTCGGGGCGACCTCGCCCCAGTCGCTGTCGAGGACGTAACTGCCGGCCTTGATGAGCTTGCGGGCGTGCGCCACCGCCCGGTTGTTCAGCGTGTAGCTGGCCATGACGGACTGGGCCCTCCACTGATCACGGAGACCGGCTGATCGTACCCCGGCCCTTGCCCGTACACTCGCTCGAATGGCCCCCAAACGCGCCCGCACCGCCGCCAGCCTGCTCGTGGACTGCCTCGAGGCCGAGGGCTGCGAATACGTCTTCTCCGTCCCGGGTGAGGAGACGATGGCCATCCTCGACGCGCTCAGCCGGCAGTCGGCCGTGACCCACGTCACGACCCGCCACGAACAGGGTGCGGCGTTCATGGCCGACGTCTATGGCCGGCTCACGGGCCGCGCGGCGGTCGCGATGGCGACCCTTGGTCCGGGTGCCACGAATCTCATCACCGGCATCGCCGATGCCTTCCTTGACCATGCCCCGATGGTCGCGATCACCGGCCAGGCCGACTCGGATACGATCCACAAGGAGGCCCACCAGTTCGTCGATATCGTCCGGATGCTCGAGCCGGTGACGAAGTGGAACCAGCGCGTCGAGGACGTGGGCGCCGTGCCCGAGATCGTGCGCAAGGCGTTCCGGTTGGCCGAGCTCGAAAAACCGGGTCCGACCCATATCGAGCTTCCGGCCAACCTCGCCGCCACGGAGGTGGACGACGAAGCACAGCCGATCGAGCCGAGCCGGGCATACCTGCCCGAGCCAACCGACGCGGCGATCGCCCACGCGGCCCGGCTCCTGGCGGAATCCGAGCGTCCCCTCGTCCTGGCCGGCAACGGCGTCCTTCGGCGGCACGCCGCCGACGAGCTCCGGGCCTTCGCCAAGGGCCTCCACGTACCGGTCGCGGTCACGTTCATGGGCAAGGGCGCGATCGATGACCGCAGCCACCTCTCGCTCATGGCGGTTGGGCTCCAGGCCCGTGACCACGTCATGACCGGGTTCGATCGGACCGATCTCGTCGTGGCGGTGGGCTACGACCTGGTCGAATACTCGCCGGCCCAGTGGAACCCGGACCGACGCAAGCGGATCATCCATATCGACACCCAACCGGCCGAGGTCGATGTTGCCTATCGGCCCGGGGTGGAGCTGATCGGCGACATCGGCAGAACCCTGCGCCGGCTCCTTGCCGCCGTGCTGCCCAGCGGGATCGCCGGGCGCGACGCTGACGCTCGCCATGCGGCCCGCGAGACGCTGGTCCACCAGGACCTGCGGACGGCGTTGCTGGCCGACCTGGGGGCCTTCGAAGCGGACGACGGCTGGCCGATCCGGCCGCAGAAGGCAATCGCCGACCTGCGCCGGGCCCTCGGCCCGAAGGACATCGTGGTCAGCGATGTCGGGGCACACAAGATCTGGCTGGCGCGGCTGTACCAGACGTATGAGCCCAACACCGTGATCATCTCCAATGGCTTTGCGGCCATGGGCATCGCCGTGCCCGGCGCGATCGCAGCCAAGCTCGTCCACCCCGAGCAAAGGGTCGTGGCCCTGTGCGGCGACGGTGGATTCCTGATGAACTCCCAGGAGCTCGAGACCGCGCGCCGGATCGGGGCCAACATCACCGTGGTCGTCTGGCGCGACGATGGTTACGGGCTCATCGACTGGAAGCAGCGCAGCGAGTTCGGCCGGCCGTTCGGGGTCGAGCTCACGAACCCGGACTTCGTCGCCTACGCCCAGTCGTTCGGGCTGGCCGGCTTCCGGCCATCATCGGCGGCGGATCTCTACCCGACCCTGATGCGCGCCCTAGAACACGATGGCCCGTCGCTCGTCGACGTCCCGATCGACTACGCCGAGAACCTGCGGCTGACCGAGCGCCTCGGCGGCCTGTCCCACACCGGCTGACAACGGAGCGTCAAACCAGACCCGCCCTCGAGGGCGTAGATGGGGTCAGGAGGTGGCAACTCGTGAATGCCCTCAACTGGCTTCGAAGACTCGTCCCGTTGGCCCTCGTCGCCCTGCCCTTGATCCTCGCGGCCTGCAATCAAGGCAGCGGCGGCGGACCTGGCTACTAGGCGTCGCCGCGACGTGGGGCTAGCCGCCTAGCCTGACATTTCCGGCCGGAGGCATACCATGCCGCGATGCAGATGCCGCGGCGGGGTGGTACACGCGGGTCGATCGTCGTACTGATCGGGACCCTGCTCCTGGCCGCCTGTAGCGCCCAGGTCCAGCCCTATCCCGGCCCGAGCCTGCCGCTGGGTTCCGCGCCGCTGGGTTCCGCGCCGCTCGGCTCCGGGCTGCTCGGCTCGGGGCCGCCGGCCACGATCCTGGCCGGCCCGCCTGGTGGCATCGGCCGGATCAAGCACGTCGTGATCATCATGCAGGAGAACCGCTCGTTCGATACCTATTTCGGGACGTTTCCCGGGGCGAATGGGATCCCGATGACGAACGGCCAGCCGAGCGCCTGCCTGCCCGACCCGGCCAGCGGAGGTTGCGACCGGCCGTACCACGATCATCGTGACCGGACTGCCGGAGGCCCGCACGGCGAGGCCGCTGCCACGGCCGATATTGCCGGCGGCCGCATGGACGGCTTCGTGGCCCAGGACGAGATGGCGCGCAAGAGCTGCCAGGACGCCCTCAATCCGGGCTGTGCCGGGAGCGGGCCGCTGGACATCCTGGGCTACGACACGGCGGCCGAGATCCCCAACTACTGGGCCTATGCCCGCGACTTCGTCCTGCAGGACGCGATGTTCGAGCCGAACGCTTCGTGGAGCCTGCCCGCGCACCTGTTCACGGTCTCGGCGTGGTCGGCCAAATGCGGCCTGATCGGCGATCCGGAAAGCTGCATCAGCAACATCGACGAGCCCGGCCTGCCCAGCCTGCAGAAGCCCCGGCCGTACGCCTGGACCGACCTGACCTTCCTGCTCCACGCCGCCGGGGTCAGCTGGGGCTACTACCTGGACCAGGGCTTCGAGCCCGACTGTGACGATGACGCGATCAGCTGCGCGCCGCAGGCCCAGTCGGTC
>JBBSFD010000047.1:0-22743 GCA_038239115.1 Candidatus Limnocylindrales bacterium
AGGGGATTCGAGGCGGGCGTGCCGTGGATCTCGCCGATCACCTCGTACGGCCCGAGCTCCGCGACCACCTCGATCGTCCGGGTTCTGATCCGACGGGTCGGGTCGCCTCGGATGCCCGTCGCCAGGACCGCGTACAGCTCGTTGAGTGGCACCTGTAGATCGGGGTGGCTGACAACCCGGTCGTCGACGATGCTCTCGATCCGGGCGCCGCTGATTCGGAGTTCGGCCGAGGCGTTGAGCAGGTCGCTCAGCCGGCCGTCGCCGGGCTCCAGGCCTCCGAACAGGCGGCAGTCGGCGGCATAGGCGTTAAACTCGATCACCGGTCCATCCTAGCCCTGCCGGCCAGCCCCTCGAACCCGCGAGCTGATCGATCCTCGATGTCGATTCCGGATGGGTTCATTCGTCGTTAATGGTGACGGGCCAGATTCTGGAACTGCGGCGACCGCCGCGGTCGGCCTGGCCAGCGATACGGAGGACGATCGAGATGGCGAACTTTCTACTCACGTTCTATGGCGGCAGCATGCCCGAGTCCCAGGAGGAAGGGGCCAAGGTCATGCAGGCCTGGACCGACTGGTTCGGGGAGCTCGGGGACTCATTGATCGACGGGGGGAATCCGATCTCGAACTCCAAGGCGATCTCGCCCGACGGTTCGGTCATGGACGCCACGTCGGGGATCTCGGGCTACTCGATCATCAAGGCCGACAGCCTCGACGCTGCCGTCGCGACCGCCAAGGGCTGCCCCGTCCTGCACGGCGGGGCCACGTTGGTCGTGTCGGAGACCTTCCCGGCCACGTAACGGGCCGTGCCGGCGGCAGCTGCTCCGAGAGCTGTCCTGCCGCCGATGCGCCCGCCAGCCGGCTGTGACCGGGCGCCTGATCGGCCGTCGCCGCGACGCGTACGCTGGGCCACGTGACCCAACCCGGGGAGACCCGTACCGCCACGTTCCTGATGACCGATATCGCGGGCAGCACGCGCCTCTGGGAGGAGCAGCGCGAGGCGATGGTCGTTGCCCTGGCGGCGCACGACGCCCTGCTCCGGACGGCCGTCGAGGAGGCCGGCGGGACGGTCTTCAAGACGACCGGCGATGGGCTGCTCGCGGCGTTCGAGCGGCCCGGCGCGGCGGTCCGCGCGGCGCTGGCCGGACAGCGAGCCCTGGAGGCCCACCCCTGGCCCACGACCACGCCCCTCCTGGTCCGCATGGCCATCCACGCCGGAGATGCGGAGGTTCGTCACGATGACTACTTCGGGCCATCGCTCAACCGGGTGGCCCGGGTGCTGGCGATCGGCCACGGCGGCCAGGTCCTCGTGTCGGCGGCGGCCGCGGCGCTCGTCGCCGACGACCTTCCAGCCGGCGCGGCGCTGCTCGACCGGGGCGAGCACCACCTCAAGGACCTCGCCCGATCCGAGCATGTCTACCAGCTGACCGCACCGGGCCTGACCACCGACTTCCCGGCGCTCCGCTCCGGAGCGGCGCCGACGAACCTGCCCGCCGACCTGACCACGTTCATCGGGCGCAGTCGGGAAGCGGCCGAGATCCGGGCGATCCTGGGAACCCACCGGTTCGCGACCCTCGTCGGTGTTGGTGGCACGGGCAAGACGCGGCTCATGCTCCACGTCGCCGACGAGCTGGCAGAGCGATACGTCGATGGAGCCTGGCTCGTCGAGCTCGCCCCGCTACGCGAGCCCGAGCTCGTCGCCTCGGAGGTGGCCCGGGCGCTGGGCGTCCAGGTTTCCCCGGCACAACCGGCGATCGGCGCGCTCACCGACTTCCTGCGCGGCAAGGACCTGCTCCTACTGCTCGACAACTGCGAGCATCTCATTGAGGCGGCGGCCGGCCTGGTCGAACAGCTCCTGGGGACGTGTCGCTCGCTGCGCGTGCTCGCCACGAGCCGCGAGGCGCTGGGGGTTCCCGGCGAGGCGACCTACCCAGTGCCGTCGCTGGCCCTGCCCGAGTCGATGGACCAGCTCGATCTCGAGTCGATCGCGGCGACCGAGGCCGTCACGCTGTTCGTCGAGCGGGCCACGACCACGCTGCCGTCGTTCCGGCTCGACACGGCGAATGCTGCCAGTGTCGTCGAGATCTGCCGGCGGCTCGACGGCATCCCGCTCGCCCTGGAGCTCGCCGCGGCCCGGGCCAATGTCCTGTCCCCCGCCGAGATCGCACAGGGGCTGGGCGACCGCTTCCGCCTCCTGACCGGCGGTCGGCGGACTGCCGTGCCCCGCCAGCAGACCCTCCAGGCGCTGATCGATTGGAGCTGGGACCTCCTGACCGAGGCTGACCAGCAACTCCTCCGCCGGCTGTCGGTCTTCACCGGCGGCTGGTCGCTCGAGGCGGCGGCGGGCGTGGCCGGGGACGAGGACGATCCCGCGGCGCCGCCCAGTGGCGTGGCTCGGCTCGAGACATTGGATGGGCTGGGACGCCTGGCCGACCGCTCGCTCCTCGTCGTCACCCACGCCGACACGACCCGCTACGGGATGCTCGAGACGATCCGCCAATACGGCAATGATCGGCTGGTCGCCAGCGGCGAGGCGGCCGAGCGGCGATCCGGCCACCTGGGCTGGTTCCGGCGCCTGGCCGCGGACGCGGGAGCCGGGATCGCGGGCCCGAACATGGTCACCTGGCTGGACTGTATCGAAGCCGATCTCGACAACCTGCGGACTGCCCTGGATTGGGCGTATGAGACCGACCTGCCGGTGGCCCTCGAGATGTACGCGGCCCTCGGGGCGTACTGGCGATCGCGCAGCCAGGGCTCCGAAGGCGTCGATCGGATGCGTCAGGCGCTGGAGGTCCTTCGAAGCTGGCGCTCGACGCCGTCGGCCATGCCGGAGGCCGAGCGGACCCTGCTCGCGGCGCGGGTCATGGTTGCCTCGTTCAACATGTCCGGTTACGCGGGCTGGCACACCGTCGGCGCGATTGGGGACGAGACGATCGCGATCGCCCGCGCCTCGGGCGATGCGGCCGCCATCACCGATGCGCTGGTCCTGAGCATCCAGACCGAGATCATGACCCGGGGCGGCCAAGACAGCGCCGGCTTGCGGGCCGCCGCCATCGAGGCGCTCCAGCTCGCCACCGATCTCGACGATCCCCTCCGCCAGTCCACGGTCCTGACCGGCCTGGCGATGATCGATGCCCAGGCTGATCCGGACGCCGCCTACGAATGGCTCGAGCAAGCGTCTGCGGCAGCCGAACGGTCGGGCAATCCCGCCGCCATCGCGGGCAATCTCCAGATGCATGGCCGGGTGGCGAGCCGGGCGGGCTGGGACATCGAGGCCCAACACTGGTTCCGCGAGGCGGCCGAGCACTATTCGGCCATCGGCGATGACCGCTTCAGCTTGTCCTCTCAGAGCGAGCTTGCCCACGCGCTCCGCCGCTCGGGCGACATCGACGCGGCCGACGCCGAGTACCGCCGGTCGATCGTGGGCTGGCAGCGCACCGGCAACCGAGGCGCCGTGGCCAACCAGCTCGAATCGATGGCCTTCACGGCGATCGCCCGGGGCGATGGACCCATGGCGGCCCAGCTCCTAGGGTCCGCCGAAGCCCTACGCGAGGCGTCCGGCGACCCGATGACGGTCGACGAGGGCAAGGAGTACGACGCCGAGGTCGAGCGTCTACGGGCGCGCCTGGACGCGTCGGGCCTGGAGGCGGCATGGGCCGCTGGCCGGGCCATGAGCGCGGCTGACGCGGTAGCCCTGGCCATTTCCGAGTAAGCGGCCGCCATCCGCCTCCGCCGCCATGCCGCTCCGGGCCCTGCCAAATCCTTCTTTGAACACGTCGTAGGCACGGTCGCAGGGCTAGATCGTGGCCCCGGCCGCCGATAGGAAGCTGGATCGTGCGTGGATTCGACGCAACACGCTGCCCGCCTGCCCGCATCCGGCCTCCGCCGTCGCCTAAGCCTTCACCGAACAACGATTTGACATTGCCAGCGGCAGCTCGGGGAAACAGGCAAGCAAGGCATCAAGAAATCGCCAAGACTCTTGGGTGCGATGGACCATCACGACCACGTCCGGCTGCTCCGCGACGGCGTCCAGGGCGGCGGCCCGACCTGGGCCGACCTCGGCTCCGGGGAAGGGGCGTTCACGCTGGCGCTGGCCGACCTCCTTGGGCCGAGCGGCTCGATCTACTCGGTTGACCGCGACGAACGCGCCCTCGAGGTCCAGGGCCGGGCCCTCCGGGACCGGTTCCCGAACGTCAGCGTCATCCCCCTGATCGCCGACTTCAGCGGGCCCGTGGAGCTGCCGCCGCTCGACGGAATCGTGATGGCCAACTCGCTCCACTTCCAGCGGGACAAGCCGGCCGTCCTCGGTCTCGTCCGGGGCTACCTGCGGCCGGGCGGCCGGCTGGTCCTGGTCGAGTACGACGCGGACCGCGGCAACCCATGGGTGCCGTACCCGCTGTCGTTTGGCACATGGACGAAGCTGGCGGCGGAGTCCGGATTTCGCGATACGCGTCGGCTCGAGTCGGTACCGAGCCGCTTCCTCGGCTCGATCTACTCGGCCCTCAGCCTGGCCTAGTGGCCGACGCCGTCCGGGATCGTCGCCGTGAGCTGGACGATCCGGCCGGGGACCGGGGCCGCATCGGGGTAGTCCTCGCGATGGGCCCGCCCAACATCGGCCAGGCCCAGGCCGCCGGCCGCGGCGTCGGTGATGAACAAGTAGGGCTTGTAGCCGATCTGGTCCCGGATCGTGTTCTTGAGTAGTCGGTGGGCGACGGTGACTGCCGGGCCGACCAGGTCGCTTCCCGCACCGACGCCCTGGCGGACCGAGGGGCCTCGATGGAGGATCACCTTGAGATCGAGGTGGGCCACCGCCGGGCAGGCGATGCAGACGTGGTCGTTGGCCGGGATGGCCCGCGTGCGCTGGTTGATGAACGACTGGTACATCGCGCCGATCGTCTCGAGGACGGCATCACCGTGGCTGTCCAGGCGATTCGCCGGGGCCGCGGCGAAGACCGCGTCGCCTTCCAGCTTGACCAGTCCGAAGTCGGGCTCGACGCCCTGGATCACCGAGTCGAGCAGCTCGGCCAGGACCCCGTAGGCGGCCGGGATCCCGTTGCCGAAGTCGACCCCGTGCTCGTGCTCGACGCCGGTCATGAAACCGGTATATCCCGAGATATCCGCGAGCAGCAGGTAGCGCTCCCCCGCCAACGGGTCTGCCGGTGGCCCTGGGGCCAGCGTCCCGAATCGATCAGTCTGCTCCACGCATCTCTCCCGAGTTTGAAAATTGGACTGCCGCCACCGCTACAGTACGCCGATGGATGCCAATACCGCGCTCGGGACTGAGGTGACCAGCGGCCATGCTCCAGGCTGAGCCCGTCTGCCTCCTGATCGCGGACATATCGGGCTATACGAGCTACCTCACGGGGGTCGAGCTGGATCACTCGCAGGACATCCTGGCCGACCTGGTCAGCACGATCGTGACCGCGCTCCGGCCCACGTTCCGGCTGGCCAAGCTGGAGGGCGACGCCGCGTTCGTCTTCGCCCCGGCCGGCAAGCTCGATGCCTCGATCCCGCTCGACACGGTGGAGCGCTGCTACTTCGGCTTTCGCCGGCGGCGGCGCGACGTGAGCCAGGCGACATCCTGCGAGTGCAATGCCTGCACCCGGATCCCCGACCTGAATCTCAAGTTCGTGGTCCACAGCGGCGAGGCGCTCCGCCATCGGGTCGCCGGCCACGACGAGCTCCTCGGCTCGGACGTGATCGTGGTCCATCGGCTGCTCAAGAACGAAGTCGTGGAGCGCCTGGGCATCCACGCATATGCCCTTTTCACCCAGGCCAGCCTCGACGCCGTGGCCATCGATCCCGCGGCGCTCGGGATGGTGCCCCTGGCCGAGACCTACGAGTTCATCGGCGAGGTCGGCACGTGGGCCCTGGACCTGGAGCGACGCTGGCAGGAAGAGGAGAGCCAGCGGCGGGTGATCGTGACGCCAAAGGCCTCCTGGTTGACCTTCACCGTCGACACCAACGCTCCGCCCCAGCTGGCCTGGGAGTTCATCACCGCGCCCGGCCGCCGGCCAAGCTGGCAGGTCGGGGTGACCGAGGTGATCCTGGACGCTGCCCCCGGCGGCCGCCGAGCCGTCGGCGCGACGAACCATTGCGTCCACGGCGCGAACGGCGAGGTCAAGGAGGAGATCCTGGACTGGCGGCCGTACGACTACCTGACCGACCGGGGGACCCACGACACGCCCGACGGCAAGGTGAAGATGCTCGAGACGATCGAGTTCGAGCCGACGACCAATGGCACGAGGATCCAGTTCCGCTATGCCCAGCCACCGACCGCCAAGGGCCGGGCCACGATGCTCGGCCTCGAACCGATGTACCGGGAGATCTTCCGCGCGACTGGCCCGGCTGGTCGACCTGATCGACCAGGAGCTGGCCGAACGGGCAGCCGACGACTCCGACGGCTGACCCGGCCAACGCCCAACCGCATGCGGCTGCAACGTGGCCGCCCGGGCTGATGCACCGGCGTAAGGCCCTGGGGGTGACCATCAGGCGGAAGGGAGGCGCCGAATGCCATCCAGCACCGAGAAGCAGCGTCGATTCATGGGTGCCGAGCTCGAGCGCAAGCGCGAGGGCAAGAAGACCGAGACCGGGATGAGCGAGAAGCAACTCGAAGAGTTCGCCAGCAAGCCCACCTTGGATGCGAAGTCGAGCCGCAGTTCCCGCTCCAAGTCGAAAGCGTGACCTGCTGATGCCCAGGATTACCAGCCTGACCCGCCTCGTCGGGATGGGAACCTTCCCGGCGACCCGCGCGGCCGCCTGGAAGGCGATCCGCTCCGGCCAGCTGCGAGAGCTCGGCCGCCGGGCGGCGCACGACCGGATGGGCCTGGCTCGTGAGCTCGCCGACCCGACCTACGCTCGAGTCCGTGCGCTGGCCGCCGTTCGCCATCCTGTGACCAAAGAGCTGGCCGAAGCGAGCCTGTTCTTCCTGCCAACCCGCTTCCTGCCGGTCAGCTGGGCGGTGACCCGCCTTTCGCGGCCACTCGTCCGCCGCCTGGAGCGCGCTGGCCGGTGACGGTCTTGAACGCCCTGGGCATCGAGGCCGATCCGCCCCTCGTCGCGGAGGATCCCGAACAGCTGCGCAGGACGACGCTGGATCGGGCGTTCAACGGCGACGAAGCCACGCTGGCCCGATTGGTCTCGATCCTCACGCCCGTCCTGCCACCCGGTACCCGGCTGTTCCTGCGCGGCAGCGCGGTCAGCGGCGAGAGCTACAAAACGAAGGAGCCGTTCGACGCGGCCGGACCGGGCACGAGCGACCTCGATATTGTCATCAGCGGCCCAGGGACGATGGACCTGTTTGCCGATGACGGGTTCTACCTGCCGCGGGTGAACAGCCGGCCGCTGTGCGACCACGACCGGGCCGTGGCGCCCGCGCTCGACGCCGCCCGGTCGGAGGCCCAGGACCTGGTGAGCCGCCCGGTGAGCATCCAGGCGATGGCGGAGTGGTTCCTGGACATTCGGTCGGCGACCCAGGGCACGCCCCACCTGTTCCTGGGCCAGGTCCCCGACGACCAAGTCCCTGTCGTCGACGAATCCCCCGGGTGACGTTGCGGATTGCCAGCTACAACGTCCGCTTCGGCGGGATCGGTCGAGGGGAGGCCATCGGCGCCGCGCTGGCGGAGCTGCGGCCCGACGTGGTCATCCTCCAGGAAGCCACCCACCGGCCAACCGTAGAGACGATCGCCGCACGGCTCGAGCTGACTACCGTCATTGCGGAGCCCGGTCGTTCGGTCGCGGCGCTCAGCCGGCTCCCGGTTGGGACGACGGCCTGGCACGAGCTCGGGTTCGGGCATTCGACCCTCGAGCTCGGCCTGGCCGACATGAGGATCTTCGGAGTCCACTTGTCGGCCGGGCTGTCGAGACGGGGCGAGCGACGCCGGCAGATCGAGGTCGCCAAGCTGGTGGGCCTGATCGCCACGAACGGCGGTTCCACCCGTGCGGCGATCGTTGGTGACTTCAACGCGATCGCGCCGGGCGATGCCCCGACGATCCCACTCCTGCCCCGCTGGATCCGGCTGCTCCTGCGGTTCGATGGCGGGATCCGGACCGAGGCGATCGCTGCCGTGACCGAGGCGGGCTACGTCGACGCGTACCGGCGCCTCCACCCGGACATCCCCGGGTTCACCATGCCGTCGGTCGCACCGAGCGTGCGCCTCGACTACTTCATGCTCGGACCTGACCTGGTGCCCGCGTTGCGCACGTGCGAGCCAATGTCAGCCGGCGCCGAACGCGCGCTGGCCTCGGACCACCTCGCCCTGGTGGCAGAGCTGGACCCGGTCGTGCCCGAAGGTGGAGGAGCTCAGGCGAGTTGAGCCAGGTCGATCCCCATGAACACCACGGACTTGACGAGGAGCACCGGGCAATCGCTCGGCGGGTCGACGAACCTCCTGCCACAGCACCTCTTGCGCGCTGCAGCAATATTGCAAGGCCAGCGGCCGAATCAATGGCCTGCGCGGCAAACCGCAGAGGGAAGGTAGCGTCAGGCGTGCAACCAAGACACGTTCAGTTGGAGACCACCTGATGACGTACGACCCGATGACGCAGCGCAAGACCGTCACTGACGACGACGCTGAGCAGACCGAAACGGTTGAGACCACGACCCCTGCAGCCCCGACCCAGACAACACAGACCCTCGAGAAGGGTGTCCCGCACGGCGACGAGGAAGTCGGCGGCGCTGCGGGCGGCGCGATCGGCGGCGCCGTCATCGGGACGGTCGTTGGTGGGCCGGTCGGAACGGTCATCGGCGGGGCGATCGGCGCCGCCGCTGGGGCAACGGCCGGGGCCCTCGACAGCAAGCGTAAGGATGAAGAGGTCGTCGTGACCAAGGAAGAGAAGACCTGGTAACAGCCCCTTTTGGGGACAGGGTTACAGAAAGGGCGGGGCCCAGCGCTCCCGCCTTCTCGCGCTCGGACGATCCGCTCTGAAGAGGGCCAACCCGATCGGCCCATCGTCTACGGGCAGACGATCGTGCCCTGGACATGTTCCGGGCCGGGCGGGATCGCGCCGGCCGGGACCGCGCCCTTGAGCGGAACGTCGAGCGTGATCGTGTGGTGGTCGGCCGACAGGGACAGTCCGCTCGTCCCGATGTAGTACGTGTCGCCCTGGACTTGCCACTTGATGTTCGGAAGGTCGCTCACCTCGACCCCGAACGCTGCCCCCAGACCCGGGTAATCTACCCCGCTCGCATCGAATACCAGGCCGGCCTGGTTTGATCCATAGGTGATCGGCGTGCACCGGCCGGCCGAGCCGATGGCCGTGAACGGCGTCGTCCCGGTGAACGTAAGGTTGACCGCAACGCCAAGGCCGGCCGTGGTCGGAGCGGACGAAGAACCGCCCGACGGACTGGGGGCTTCGGACGGGCTGGCCGACCCAATGGCAGTGGATGCGAGCTCCGGCAAGGCGCTAGCCGATGTCGCGGCGCTCGCGCATCCGGCAAGGCCAACGGCCAGGAGGATGACCAGGACACAGCGCGGCGCTGGCTTCATGTGCACTCTCCCATGAACCGTGGCTGGCGGTAGATCTGGCCGGGACAAGCTTACCACCACCCAGCCAGCTTCGTTGCCGCGGTCAGCCGCACGTGACCGTTCCTTTCGGGTGTTCTGGACCGGGGGCCTGCGTCGCCTGTGAATGAACCGGAATGAGCGCCAGGTCGAGGGTGACCGTGTGGTGATCGACCGATACCGCGATCACGGGCCCGCCGCGATTCGTGTAGCCGATCCCAGAGCCGATGAACCAGTTCAGGGTGGCCGCGTGGCCCGCGACCTCCTGGATCATCACGCCGGTCCCGAGGCCGGGGTAGTCCGTCCCGGACGCGTTGAACAGGAATCCCGTCGTTCCATCCGGCAGGGGCGCAAGTGAGCAGTTGCCGAGCGTGCCTTTGGCGGCTACGTTCCGCCAGCCACTGAAGGTGAGGTCAACCGCGGCGTGGGTGCTCCCTGGCGAGGAGCCAGCCGACGACGTCGCTGAGGGCCCTGGGGACGGTGTCTGGGTGGCTGCGGCCGCGGACCCGGGCGGGCCAGATGCTGTCGAACTCGCCGCCACGCCCGGGGTCGACGAGCCGCACGCGGACACCACGACAACCAAACCGAGGGCGAGGATGACGGCACGTCGTCGGTTCCACATGTCGATTACCTCGACGATGAGGATACGTTCGGATGGCAATTCGACCCGGCGGGCCAAACGCCCGTACGCACTATCGTCTCCGGGCCGCGGTCGCGATCGCGCGAGCGTTTCGCCGATCAACTCGCTGCTCGGGGACCCGGACATCCGGACAGATGCGCGCTGACTTTCGGGCGGATGATCCCGGGCTGGGCACTCATCGATGATGCCTGGGACGGCCAGACAGTAGTGGACGACGCGACTCTGCATATCACGACGCTCCGACGCACCACCCTGGCGCCCAGCGCAGTCGCACATGGCGCGGATGAGCCTGCCCATCCCGGGCTGCTCGCCCTGGCTGCCGGTGCGGCAACCGCGATCGTGGGCGGGCTCGTGTTGCTGGGCTGGGCCACCCACATCGACGCCCTCAAGTCGATGCTTCCTGGCCTGGTCACGATGAAGCCGAACGCGGCGGCCTGCTTTGTCCTCTTCGGCACGGGCCTGGCGCTCCTCGCTCGCCCCATACGCCCTTGGCGCCGTGCTGGACTCGTCCCGATCGCGGCGGCAACGCTCCTGGCCTTCGCCACCCTGGGCGAGTACCTGGCCAATCGCAGCTTCGGGATCGACCAGTGGCTCTTCACGGAGACCGGGAGCCAGCTAGGTACTGTCGCCTCCGGCCGGATGTCGGCCTTGACCGCCGTCGATTTCTGCTTCCTGGGCGTGGCCGCGATCTTGGCAACTGGCGGCTATGGACGGCGCCTCGTCCTGGGCCTGGCCACGGGCGCGATCGCCGTCGCGTGCCTGGGCATCCTCGTCGTGCTCCTCGATGGCGGAGTCCCGGTCTTCCTTGCCGGATCTACTCAGATGGCGCTCAATGCGGCGCTCGCGATGATCGTGCTCGCATTCGGGGCGATCGGGCTGCTCGCCGATAGCCCGTTCACCCCGGTCCTGGGCACCGCCTCGAGCGCGACCCTGATGCGCCGGCTGCTCCTGGTGGCGGTGGTCACACCGCTGGCGATGGCCTGGCTGCGGGTTGAGGGTCAGCGGGCGGGACTGTACGGCACGAGCTACGGCACGGCGCTCATGGTCATCGGGATCGTCACCTTGACGGTCGTGGCGATCCTCGGCTCCGCCCGATGGGCCGCCAACCTCGAACAGCAACGGGCGGTGTCGGAGCTCGAGCGTGACCAGTTCTTCGAGCTGTCTCTCGACATGCTCGCGGTGTTCGACGCTGACGGCCGGTTCCGGCGTGCCAATCGAGCCTGGCTGGACACCCTGGGATATGCCCCGGACGAGCTCATCGGGACAGCCCTGTTCGACCTGATTCATCCCGACGACATGGCCCGGACGGTCACCGCGGCCCAGCGCCATTTCATCCAGGGCGAACGGGTCGAGGCGTTCAAGAACCGCTACCGCCACAAGGACGGCAGCTACCGCTGGCTCGAATGGATGTCGCGCATGAGCGCCGACAACTCAAGTGCGTTTGCGGTCGCCCGGGACGTGACCAGCCGCCAGCGCGGCGAAGCCCGGCTGGCCCGCGAACGGGAGCTGCTCGAGACCCGCAACGCCACGCTCCGCAAGCGCGCCAGTCACGATGCCTTGACCGGCCTCTACAACCGCCGGTTCTTTGATCGAGCCCTGCCCGGGATCGAGCAGCGCTGGCGACGGGCAACGGCAGACCCGCGACCGCCGGTCGCGGTCGTCATCTTCGATCTCGATCACTTTGGGGCGCTCAATAAGCAGTACGGCCACCAGGTCGGTGACGCGGTGCTGCGCGAGTTCGCTAGCCTCCTGAAGAAGCGCTTCCGGGGTGGGGACCTCGTGGCTCGCTATGGGGGCGAAGAGTTCGTCGCGATCCTCGAGGGAGCGACTGCTGCGGACGCCGCCAAGGTGGCCGAGGGAGTCCGGGCCGCATTTGCCCGCATGTCGGTGCCGAGCGGGACAGGCGAGGCCCTCCGAACGACCGTCTCGGCCGGCTGCGCCCAGCTCGATGGCGAAGGGGCGATCTCGGCGGCCCTTGCCCTGGCCGACGTGTGGCTCGCCCAGGCCAAACGTGCGGGCCGAAATCAGGTGGTTGGCCTCTGATCTTCGTGACTGCCCTGGAGGGCACTCGCTGCTCCGGCTCCGCCTTCGCCCTGACGTTGCCGATGCCCTCGTCGCTCGGACTCCTTACTTGGTGGGCCGATCCCCGCGGTCGCCTTGCCCCGGCTTCGCCAGGGCCTTCGCGTTGCGCTTTTGGTCCGCCGCCAGGGATTTGCCAACGTCAACCTGATCCTTTGTGTATCGGTTGGCTCTGCTGAGGGCGTACTCAGCCCGGACGTTTCGCGTTGCAGATCCATGCCGCGTGACGGCGCTACCGGCGCGTCTATACCAGCACGGCGGGTGTGTCCCCGACGAGCAGCTCCTGAGCGACCTGGCGGAATCGAATGGAACCGCCGCCCGTCGAAAAGACCCACACGACGTCGTAGCGATCGTCGGGCCAGATCGGGAGAGTGCCCGGCGCCTGCCCAAGCAGACTGCCCGCCAATGCGCCGATCAGGTGGTGCTCCCACGACACCAAAACGACTCCCGGAATAGCGCCGATGGCCGCTGCCAGCTGGTCGATCTCCCCTTTCTGGAACCGCGTATCAACCGAGAGGCCAAGGCGTCCGGCCAATGGACCGATCGTCTGGGCGGGTCGTCGACTACTGCTTTGAGGACCGACCTGCGACGCGAAGAGATGGGTCGGTCGAGGCAATCGAGACGAACCGAGACGATCATCGGGCCCAGCAAAGAAGGGCACGAGCGCGCCCGCACGCTGCCAACCCCTAGGTGTGAGCGACTCGCGGTCAAGAATCCCGTCCTCGTCGATGCCATTGGGCACCGCTTCTCCCAGCGGCTTTTCGGCGTGGCGGATCAGCAAGATGTGGCTTGGCACGTGCGCAGCCCTCGTCGTTTCGTCGGAATGGAGCGACGGTCTTCATCAGTCCGCGCCTGGGATGATAGAGCCTGATGCGCGGCCGACGGCTCGGCTGCCCTCAGCGGCTCGGCGACTGGAGGGCCGCCCAGATCAGGGGCACCTGGAGCGGCAGACGCACCCATGCTGCGGCGACCAGGAGGGGAGAAGCCGCCGGATCTGCGCTCGAGGCAATCGCGACCGACACGTTGCCCGGGAAGACGACCAGCAGGAGGAGCGCGCTCACTCGCCCGGCCCAGCGGGCCCCGGCGAGCAGCCCGCCAGCGCAAACGAGCTCGGCAATGCCGCTCGCAAAGACGATCGCCCCGGGAGCCGGCAGGGCTCTCGGAATCAGGTTCAGGTAGAGCCCCGGTCGGACAAGGTGAAGGGTGCCGCTGCCGAGGAATAGCGCGGCCAGCCCCATGGGCGCCCAACGCCGCAGGCAGTCCGTGAGATCAGCCCGTCCGGGCGGATCGGCAGGTTCGCCGGGCGGAATGCCCCCCCGAGAACCGAGTCTCGGTGGCGAAGCCGACGCGACTCGCATGCCATTCGGGCCGTGGGCATAGCCGTGTTGTCCCAGTTCCGCCTCGCCCTGGCCCCCCATGGTCACGCGACCGCCCATGGCCGCGCGGGCCGACGCCAATTCTCGACATACCGCCACGAACTCGAAGCCGCGTAGCACCCGACCATCCTAAACCGAGGTGGGCTCTGCGATCACCGCAGCGACGCTGCCTTCGGCACCGGCACTGACCTCCTGGTCCACTGGTCTGCCAGGGGTTTTTGCCTGGGGCCTCCTTGCCGGGTGGGTCTCTGCTGCTACCATCGCCGGGGAGGCCTGCGTGCGAATCGAGCGCTATCAAGGCGATCGCAGCGCGTTGCTGTCGCTTTTCGGACTGGCCGATAGCTCGGCCACCCATATCGCCACCTACGTCTCCCTCGGTGAGATTTTCGTCGCTCGGGACGGCTCGGACATCGTCGGTCATGCTCAAGTCGTGGATGTGGACGAAGTCAGCGCGCTCGAACTCAAGAGCCTCGCCGTCCTCGAGGCCCGCCAGGGTGAGGGGATCGGCCGTGAGCTTGTGGAGGCGGTGATCGCGAGCTGTCGCGAGCGCAAGGCCCATCGGCTGATCGTCTCCACCGCGGCTGCGGCCGTCACCACGCTTCGGTTCTACCAGCGCCGTGGCTTTCGGATGTTTCGGGTAGTGCAGGACGCTTTTGGGCCAGCGACGGGCTATCCGGAAGGACTGTTGCTCGATGGGATCCCGCTTCGCGACCAGGTGTTCCTCGAGTTCGTCCTCGAGTAGCTGGATCGATTGCGGCTCGGTGCGCGAGCTTCAGCTACCCCGTTGGCATGCCATGCAGGTCATCACCGACGAAGCGAGGATCGTCAGAACGGCGGAGAGCCGTCCCACTAATTGCCGCCGCTATGCTCCACGAATGAAATCACCGGAGGACGTCTGGCAGGTCTTCGGCCGGCACCTGATCCGCTACCGCGACCCTGGGCTGACTGTCTCGGTCCACCTCGCCGACGGCTGGTTCGCCGTTCTGACCGGGATCCCCGACATCGAGCTGAACCTCTGCGCGCTCTTCCCGCCAGCGGGCCCAGCGGAGGCCTCCGAACTCGTCGCGAAGATCGACGCGGTCGACACGCCCGCCCTCGTGTTCGTCTCGAGCGGCGTCGACCAGACCGTCCGAAGCGTCCTCGGGGAGCGCGGCTTCCGCCCGACCACCGTGCCCGAGCCTCTCATGTGGCGATCAGGCTCGAGCACGCTCGTGCCCGTCACGACGTCCGGCTTCGGGGTACGGCGGGTGGCCGCAGCGGACGACCTGGTCGGACTCGAAGCGATCCTGGAGGCGGCGATCAAGATGCCGCCGAAGATCGTTCGCCGCCAGTTCGCCCTCGACAGGCTCGTCGGCGACGGACTCGGATCGTGGGTCGCTTGGGACTCCGGTGAGCCGATCAGCGCTGTGACTTTGAGCTGGGATGCAGAGAGCTGCGCGGTGTGGGAAATGATGACGATGCCAGCCCACCGCCGGCGCGGGGCCGGTCGGACGGTCCTCACCGCCGCATTCCATGAAGTCCTGCGCCCGTCCATGACAGGCTCGGTGCTCGTTTCGACGCCATTCGGCCGACCCCTGTACGAGTCGCTCGGCTTCGCCGCGCTCGACGAGTCGATCACGTGGACCCGCGGCGCGAGCGCCGAGGATCTCGCCCGCGTCGGCCAGACGTCGGGTGGAAGCGTCCTGAGCGATTCGGCGTTCGGCACCGCGGGGCGGATGTCCGGACGCAAAGGCGGGGCGAGCTCAACGGTAGCGACCACCGGTGGGCGAGCCCTACCGAGTACTGCGGCTCGCCTCAGAAAAGCCAGGACGAGTGAGGCGATGACGACGCGACAATCGTTTCGATACTTATGTCGCGGACTCCTTACACAATGAACGCCGGACCGCCTCTGGTGGGAGGACGACGCCCCGGCGCCTGCGAACACGCTGAGCGCCCGTCCGGAGGAAACGTTCGACCAACCTGGAGCGATGTCCGAGTCCGAGTCGACCGTGAGCGCCCTGGTGAGGTCCTCCCGGAGCAGGGCCCGGAGCGCCTCGATCTCCTGCAGACCCTCGACCTGGCGGACTTGGATGACGTCCTGCATCACGTTAGAAAGGCCGGGAGCTTGGGCCGCGTCACCGGCCAGATGCTACTGCGCCGCGCGCACGGCTGAAGATCGCCGCGCCGTTTCCCATCCAGCAGCGCCAGTGCTCGTGGGCGAAGACTTAACGCCGGGACGCCGGCTTCAAGCCTCGGCCGGGGCTCGCGCCACGCTCAACAGAGCTCGGCAGCGCCCCTAATCACGCTTGGCACGAGCCCATCCCGGCCGAAATCACCTGTCCATCTTCACCTAGCAGCACTGGCGCCGCTAGGTGGGTCGAAGTCTGCTCTGCGAGAGCCGGGCGCTATTTGATCAACTGCACGGCGAGCGGTGCGCCGGCGAAGCCAGGCGTGGTCGTCGTTGGTCCCGTGGAGAACGGAACGCGCCACACGCCCTCGATGTCCTTTCCCCCGTCACACGCCGTGAGCTGGAAGCCAGTGAAGCCGACGATGTGGTACCAGCCGCCCGAACCGTTGCCACCCGAGGAGTCCCAGACCGGGATCGTCACGACGACCTTGTTGTTGATGTAGTAGGAACAGTCGGCGCTCGCCTTGTTGCCGGGCAGGCTGCCGATCTTGTCGGCGCTACCGGTCAGCCCAACCGCGGTGCAACAGCCATAGCTGGTGACCGGCGGGCCGATCTCGCTCTGGAGAAATGGCTTGCTGTTGGAACAGCCGCCGTTGGCGCCCTGGCCCAAACCATAGCCGGAGCAACCAAACTTAAGCCAGCCGAAGCCGCCGGGCACATTCAGGCCCCCAGGCGTCAGGTGCTGAGGCACGCAGTTGGCACCGGTGTTGACTGCCGCGGAGCAGGGAGTCCGGCCGTTGAAGAACGCCTCAGCAATGCCGATCGGAAACACGGGGCCCGGAGGGCCGCCCGCCGCGAACCCACCACGCGCCGTAGCCACAGCGCTCGCCGTCCAGTTCCTGATTCCGATGATGCTTAGGAAATACGGCGTCCAGGTCCGAGCCGAAGAGACTCGTACGCCGACCGTGCCTGCCGGTATGGTTCCGGTCCCCACGAACCCAACGCTCGCTCCGGTGGCGTTCACATACGTAGGCCCGCTCGGGGCACCAAGTGTGAGCGGCGTGCCCCCGTTTACCGCGACGGTCTGGACGATCGTCGCACCGACCGTCGTATCAGTCCCGTTAGCCGAGTCGCCGCCGATCCACTCGGCGACGACGCGCGCGCCGGCGAGGGCGGCAAAGTCCGATGCGTTCTGTGATCCTCGGCGTTGGGCGAGGGCGGTCCCGCCATCGACGACGAGGGCAACAGCGAGCACCAGGACTGGCAGGCTAAGAACAAAGAGGGCGAGGACCTGGCCCCGAGCGCCGGGCGATGATCGATGTGCAGATCGAATTCGGATCATTGGGCCCACCTAATTGATGACCATCGTGGCCGAGCCTGAAGTAGTCACGTTGCCGACGATTGAACTCGCGATCGGCGTGATCGGCCGGAATGTGAGGAGAACCCGGACCGATACGACGTCGTAGTTCGGCGCCCCGGGCGCATTGCTTGAACAGGATGCCGTCGTCCATGAGCCGCTTGGGGCGCTGCCCTGCGGGTCGCAGCTGATGTAGACCGTGGCGATCGTCCCAAATGGGGCGACCATGCGGTTGGCGGCGGCGGTCACATCCGCCTTGAGAGCGGCCAGATTCGCCGGGCAAACGGGCCCACCCGTCGAGCCGCAACTCGGGTCGGACGAACCCATCCAGCTCGCCTCAACGGACGCCACGCGCGCTCCCTCGCGCGCGGCCTGGGACAGGACGGAGTTCATGTACACCAGCCGGCCGACATCAATCAAGCCAAAGAGAAGCAAGAGAAAGATCGGAATGACGAGCGCGAACTCAACCAGACCCTGACCATTTTTTCGACGGCGGCCGCGGAGGATCATCATCACGGCGCCGTCACTGCATGCGTCACGGAGGTGACGCAGGCGCCGTTCTTCGTTGTCAGCGTTACCGTGTAAGTTCCGGCGTTGTTGTAGTCATTCGAGACCGTTTGACCCGTGTCGCTGTTGGTGTCTCCGAATGTCCAGCTCCATGACGAGGGCGCCGGTGCGCTCGAATACGCCCCGTAGAACGTCATTTCGTGCTTCTTCTGACCGTTGCCCTGGCCAGTGAATTGCCACGTAAACGTCGGGACCGTACATGAAGGCGTTGGGGTAGCTGTCGGCGTGGGCGTGGGCGTGGGCGTGGGCGTCGGGGTTGGTGTGGGCGTCGCCAGGCTCACGGTGACGCTCTGGCTCGAGGTGCCATTGGTTGGATTCGAGTTGCCCGTGGTCAGCGTGATCGTGTACGTACCGGCAGCCAGGTAGGTATAGGACGTCGTCCGGCCGGTCACAGGCGGGTTGGGATTGGCCCCATCGCCCATGTCCCAGTCGTAGCCGGCGATCGCGCACTGACCGGTATTCGGCGTCGAGGCAGAGGCGTCCAGCGTGACCGTCAGGCCGTTCTTCGTCGGCGCAAACGCCGCTGTCGGGACCGGGCAGCTCGGCGGGGGCGTTCCGCCCGCGCCCGCCGCAAAACCGAGTACAGCGGAGCTGGCCGAGGCGCTCATGTGGAGGTTGCCGCCGAAGATCAGGTTGATGAGCGGGGTCAGGAAGCTGAACCCTTCACTCACCCTGACGGTTACCGAGTTGCCGGTGCCCGCCCCGCCAGAGGCCGCGCTGCAGGCGATCGAGTTGCCGAGGTTGTCGGCGCAGGTCGTCGTGACGACCAGGGCGCTCTCGCCCGCCTGGGATTGTGAGCTCGTCTCCTGCACGGCATGGAGGTTGATCCCCGCTGTATCGCTGGGATTGGCTGCCGCATAGGCGGCGGCCTCGCGGGCGGCATTGTTCACCTCGATGTTCGAGAAGAACATGCGCCCGAAGTCGATGCCCACGAGCATGAGCAGAAGGAACACAGGCATGACGAGGGCGAACTCAACCAAGCTCTGACCGCGGAAGTGCCGGCTTGGAGCGGACAGCCGGACGACACGGCGCCGCCGACGCGGGGAAGCCGCGACAGGCTGGTCAACGTTGCGTGAGCGGGCGAAAAATCCGATGACAGTGACTCCGATTGACGTGCTGGGTAGTCCGTCTCTAGAAACGATGGTCCGGGTCCTATCGTTACGAAGGTCCTGGGCATGCGGGCCGAGCCCGGCCGAGGGTTAGTGGTTCTTGCCGGTCCCCTTGCCGTTGCTGCCCGCGTTGCCGTTCCCGTTGCCGCTGGCGTTTCCGTTCCGGTTGCCCTTACCGTTTCCGCCAGCGTTCCCGTTCCCGTTGCCGCCGGCATTGCCATTCCCGTTTCCGTTGCCCTTCCCATTGCTCTTGCCGTTTCCGGGCGTGGCGGTCGAAACGGGTTTCTTGGTCGGCGTGGGGGTCGCTGTGGAGGTCGGCATGGGAGTCGGCTTGTGGCTAGCACCGGGGTTGACCGGAGCCGGCGTGGGCTTGCTCGGCAGGGACGCGATGACCCCGGCCAGGTCTGCGCTGACCTGCTTGAAGAGGCTGGCATTCGCCGGAGTCACCGACGAGGCGATCCCGGCCAGGGAGGACGCCTGGCTGACGAGGCGGGCTCGAGCCGCCGCAACGTCAGTCCCAGGGCGGCGGACGTCGATTGCGATCGCAGCCAGGCGCGCTTGGTAGGCGACAAGGACGAAATTGAGATCGGCCGCATCGCTGGTCCGGAACGCGGTCAGGACCAGCTTGAGCGAGGTATCGGCTTGGTCGAGGTCGGCCGACGCGCCGTTCGCGGCTTGGGAAGCCGTCGCCGACCCGCCGGGTACCACAGCCTGCGAGGACCCGGCTGGCACAGAACGAATGATTGCGAACCCTGAAGCAAGGGCAACGACGAGAACCGCCGCGACCGCTGCCAGGCGCCAGCTGAATGAGCCGGTCCATCGCGAAGGACGTGTGGTCGTGACGCTCCGAGCCGACGCCTGGGCCAGGATCGAAGCTCGGACCCGGGCGAGCGCGACGTCGTCGGCCCGGAAGGCGGATTCGACCCGCTGGGCGAATTCGCGTTCAGCTCGATGCTTCGGACGAAGCTCGAAGATCGAACCGGCCGGCAGCCGTAGGGTCATGCGCTCAACCCCGACGCCAGGAGGTCCGCACCCGTGGCGAGGCTCTCACGCAGCGTCTGGATGGCTCGGAACTGGAGGGCTCGAATGGCCCCCTCCCGACGGTCCATCAACACGCCGATCTCGCGGGGCGAGAGGCCGGCGAAGAAGCGGTAGGTGATCACGTCGCGTTGCTCGGATGTGAGCAGCTCCAGGGCGGCGCGGATGGCGGCGCGCTCAAAGGCAACCTCGGCGAGCTCTTCCGGCCCGGCCCGTTGATCGGTACGCTCTGCGATCTCGTCGAGGGTCGAGTGCTCGCGCCGAGTGCGATCGTGATCGATCACGGTGTTCCGGGCGATCCGGAAGAGCCACGCGGCGAATGGCAGGCCACGCGGCTGGTAGCCGGGCAAGGCCTCGATGACCTTGAGGAAGATCCGCTGGAGGAGGTCCTCGGCGTCCGACGGTTGGTGGACGCGGACAAGCACGAAGCGGTAGACGCGCGCGGCATAGAGGTCGTACAACGAGCCGATCGATGACGGATCGCCCGTGCGGGCCTTCGCCACGATCTTGTCGACGGCACTCTCATGCATGCAATAACGACTCCGGGGACATGGGCGTTACGGGGCTTGCCACGAGTTCTGGGGGGTGGCCGGCTGATCCTCGCAGTTGGACCTTGAGCAGGACCTTTCGGTGGTGCGTGCTGGCACCGATTGTGCGGCGCGTCAGCCGAAGGTCCTGTGACGTGTTGGTGGGTCATCCGGCCGCATGCCGAGGGCTGCCGTCAGCCGAACCGGCGAGGCCCCAAAGCACACGGATCGAATAAAAAAAGAACGCCCCCGGCGGGCGTGGAGGCGACCGGAGGCGTTCTATCCGGACCGCGACCAGGAGGGTCGGCCGAGCCGGATCTGGATGCTAGTCCGGCGCGGGAAATGACTCTGTAGTGCAGAAGTCCGGGTGCTCGTAGGCAGCTCGCTCGGGAGTATCGAGAACCTTAGGAACGGACCGCCGGCTGTCGAGTGGCCGCGCTGATGGATTCGTCCCGTGGGACCGAGGGCGGTTCGAGCGAGATCCTCCGGCGCACGTAGCTGACGACGACCGCCGCTACTGCCGCCCCGAGGATCGGGCCGATCGCCGGTGAGACCCCCAACGCGTAGGCGAGAAACGCGCCCGCGTACCAGCCGCAATAGAACCAGAGCAGCGCGATCGCAACGAGCTTGGCCATGCCCGGAGAATCGTTTGATCGAGGCCGGCCCGGCAATGACCTATCCGTCATCTTGGCCGCGTCCTGAGGTACCGGCCACCACCCGCCAGCGTCGAGTCCAGACAACCAGGCCGAGCAACGTCATGAGGGTGACGGAGGCCCCCAGGAAGAGATCCCAGGGCACGAACCGCTCCTCGATCAGATGGGAGCCCGCCGGGACAGCCACGAGCTGGCCACTCCAGGTTTCGTCCGGCACAACACTCTTACCGTCGACGGTCACCTGCCAATCGGGCCACCAGGATCGGTCGATGAACACATAACCGGCGCTCGGTGCATTGACGTCGATCGAGGCTGAACCGTTCGTCCAGGAGCCGACCGAGGCTTCTTTCGCACCAGTGAGGGCCCGCTGCGGATCAACGATCGCGCCGATCGGGGCGATGGGCAGACTGCCCGTCGTCGTGGCAGTCACGATCGCGCTCGCGGGCATCCAATACGGCGGCCGAAGCTGACCGTCCAGACGACAGATGTGAGCGCCGAGGCTCGGGTCGTACAGGATCTCGTTCGGGCCGCACGCACTGCCGAATACGACCACCGTATCGACCCCAACGGCCTTAGCCAGTGGAGATCCTGCACCGGCGTTCCGGAGCTCGGCAATGAGGTCCTCCCCCGCCTGGAGGCGGAGCGACAGGCCGAATTGCGACGTGTAGACATGCGGCTCACGGAAACCGACACCGGAGAGCTGGTCGGGGAAGCCAGGGTAGAAGGGCTCGTTGATCGTCAGGATCTGGCTCGGGGCGAGCTGCTGCAGCGAGGCGACAGCCGGCGTACCAGCTAGCGAGAAGGTGCTCTCCGGCTGACTGCTGTTCACCGCTGGCACAAAGAGCGCAAGTGGCAGGCCAATGAGGGCCGCCGCCGCCAGCCGCGTCAGCGCCGCACGCTGTCGGGCGAGGAGCAACAAGATGGCCGCGCCGGGAAATGCGAGCTCGAGTGCGACTGGCCAGAGGCGGATCATCGACCCCGTGACCAGTGTCCGGATCGTGTCCTCCTGTCCGGCCGGGACGTACGGCCAGATGAGCGGAACGATGGAATCAAACGCGCCGGGTACGAGCCCGGCGAACGCCGCGACAACGACGTAGCCGCCGATCGCGATCCCCAGGAGTGCGACGGCCGGCTTCACGCTGCGGGTTCGGGCCGTTCGGGCGATGCCGAGGCCGGCCCCAATCGCGAGCGCGAAATCCAGGATCAGGTAGGCCCGAATCGGATGGCGCAAGCCATCGAGCCCTGGAATTGCCGCCCAGATGCCCGGCTTCAGGACGCCCAGCAGCGGGATGAGGATCGCCACGATGGCGACGGCGAGGATTGGTCGCCCGCGCCTCGTCCGCAGTCCAATCGCAGCGAAGGCGAGGGCTGGCAGTCCGACGAACGCGTAGACCTCGAGCGTCGACCACACGCTGCCACCGGGATACCACGATTGAAAGAGGTTCCACGGCGACCCGGTCGCCGGGACTAACGCGTTCGCGAAGGCGACGGCAAGGAAATCAAAAGGCGTCGCCGAGAATTCGAAGAGCGCGTCCGAGCCGACTCCGGTCGCTCGCGTTGACAGCGTCGTCAGCAGCAGGGTCGGGATGAGTTGGACCGCGCCGACCCCAAATCCGACTAGGCCGAAGCCGATGATTCGTCGGATTGTCCCGAGACGCGGCCGTTGCGTGATGAGAACCGTGACCGCGGCGATGCCGGTGAGGACCCAATACGGTGGGTGCCCACCGAGAGCCTGGATCCCCCAGGCGACCCCGGCGAGGGCGATGAGCCCCCTGGTCGGTCCCGACCGGC
>JBBSFD010000048.1:0-22595 GCA_038239115.1 Candidatus Limnocylindrales bacterium
GCCGCCCCGTGGCCGGCGATCGCTGGCACTCCTTGCCCAGACCATCCGACCTGTCCGTCGGCGGCACATCGAAGCGCAGCCATCGCGTTCGGTTCGCCGGCCACGGCGCCGTCCGTCTCGCTGATCCTAATCAGAACGATAGATGGGCCGAACGGTTCATCGGAACGCTCCAGCGCGAGTGGGCGTATGCCCGGCTCTTCCGCTCGAACGACGAGCGGCTGGCCTCACTGCCAGGCTGGGTCGACGCCTACAATCGCCGCCGTCCCCACGCCGGGCTCGAAGGTCAGACGCCGATGTCCGTCCTCGTCAACAAGGTCGAGAAGAACGACATCTAGGCAGAAGCCAAGCTCGCGTCACGCTGGTCGCCCCAGCAGATCGCCGGCTGGCTTAAGACGAGCGTATCCCGAGGATCGGGAGCTGCGGGTGTCGCACGAAACGATCTACATGTCCTTGTTCGTGCAGCCGCGGGGCGCGCTGCGCAAGGAGCTGGCCCGCTACCTGCGCTCGCGCCGCCTGGTCCGTCGCCCACGTGCGGCACGAGTGGCCAAAGGCAAGGCCAGCTCCGGAACGCGGTCAACATCAGCGCCCGCCCGGCCGAGGCCGTCGACCGTGCGGTGCCCGGACACTGGGAAGGCGACCTTCTGCTCGGCCGGGCGAACAGCGCGCTGGCGACGCTCGTGCCGTCAGGGCTCACTGGGAACGGCGCTGGAGCGCCATCTCGCCGGCGGCCCGCCAGAGGGCAGCAGCCGCCCACAGTGCCGCTACGACCATCGAGATGATCAACAGGAGGGGAGCGCCGATCTCGGGCGCGTCGAGCGTGACCGCCGCGCCAAGCCACACGCTGCCGATCACGGTGAATGCCATTCCGATCACGCCCACCAGTCCGAGGATCAGACAGAGGCGGATCGCCGTCGCATCGGGTGCCGAGCGCGCGACTGCGCGGGCGACCGCGGCGACGCCGACGACCACACAACACACCAGCCCCGCGACCCAGAGTCCGCTCGCGGGACCGGGTCCGATCGTCGTGTTGAGCGGGCCGAACAGGCCGATTGCCGCGGCGACCAGCAGCCCAAGGAAGACCGCGAACGCCGCCATTGCGACCGCGAGCGGGCGGCCGGTCCCGCGGCGCGCGTCGTCGCGGCGCAGGCACGCGGAGGCGAGCAGCACGAGGCCGCCGCCGACGATCGCCAGCAGGGCGACCGCGCCCGAGAGCTGGACGAGACCCACGGCCAAGCGCAGATCCGGGTGCGTGTCCACCGCCGCGAGCCAGGCCGGGAGTGGGTCGCGAACACTCAGGACGGACGCCCAGGCAATTGCAAAGATCACCAGGGCGATCAGGATCGAGACGATGCTGGACCGCAGCCGTGCCGTCATTGAGAAGACCTCCGTGATTCCGAACTCGGGGTTGCGGTGGGCGCTGAGCGCGCTAAGCGTCAGATCGAGGACCGTGAACGCCGACAGCCGGCGGTGGTCGAGGATGTCCTCGAGCTCCGGTCCGTACCGGGCTTGCCATCCATCGGGATAGAGTCGGAGGGCAATCCCGCTGGCTGCTCGCAGCCAACCCCTTTGCCGCATGTCAGACGTTCCCCGGCGCCCGGCGGACCCGCTCGCGGCCGACGCTGACAACTCGATCGAGCGTCGCGAGGCGAGCCTCGAGCACCCGGCGCCCGGAGGGCGTCAACCCGTACGGCCTTCGCCGGCCGGCGGGCTCGAGTGCCTCGACCAGCCTCTCGCGCTCAAGGCGTGCGAGGGCACCGTAGAGCGTGCCGGGCTCGAACCTGACCCCGCTGAAGCTGCTGATGTCCTCCAGGATGGCGTAGCCGTGTTTCGCCCCCGAGGCGAGACTGGCGAGGATCAGCAGTCCGGGATCAGAGAACCGCCCGATGTCGTTGCCCACTGGTCACCTATTAGTCAGTAGTGCTTAGTAAGTCTTGCGTAGTATATGCTGGACCGACCGGCAGTCAAGGACCGAAACGTGGTCGAGGAACGTCGTTGATGCAGTGGGCACGGCAAACGCCCGACGCACGGCCAAGGACTTTCACACGATGCGCCAGATGGCGGGCACTGTGCCTCTCAGGACGGGGCATCGTCGCCGTGTGAAGGGCGACGGTCGTGGGTCGCGGTTTCCGCTAGGGGCGCTGGCAGCTACGGCCCTCCTGTGGATTTTCGTGCTGATCGTGGCGGTCGGTGTTCGGGCGGCCTGTCCAGTCGCGGCGCAGGGGCAGGAAGTCGCGGCTTGCCAAGCGGGTCCCATATACGCTGTCCTGCATCCAGGACCCGAGGCGTTCAACCACGTGTTCGGCGCGCTTGTGTTCCTGGGGCTCCTGACCCTCGCGATCGCGAGTTCCATCTATCTCGCGGTGCGCTTGGCACGGCACGGAGGGCATTAGCGGAGGTTGACCGGCCACACCGACGCTTGCCGTGGGAGGTACCGAACGAGGCGACATCGAGCCAAGACGGGGCGCTGGCGCGGCTCCCTTGGTGGCGACGCGACACGAGTCGCAAGCTACGGAGCTGGGTGAACGCGATCGAGAAGAACGCAACTCGTCCGTTGGTGCCGTGCCCTCGGAGTCGGGCGAGGCGGGTGTTCGCATCGACCTGAATGGCATACTTCGCCCACGCAGCCGCAGCCGCGTACGAGGTCGTCACGCCATCTCTTCCAAGTCGGCGTCCTGCGGGTTGCCTGCCGATCGATCACCCGGCAGGTCACACTCGAGGCTCGAGACGCGTCCTTGCTCCAGGTAATGCTGCCTTGGTCGCCCCGGGCGGCCAACATGTCGGCGTGGAGGTTCCGCACATGAAGTGGTCGATGTTGTCCCTCGCGACGGCGGTGATCCTGCTCCTGCTAGCCGACGTCCTCGCGTTCCACGACCTGTTCGAGCCGCACACCGTTCGCGACTGGCTGATGCTGGCAGGCTCGGCCCTTGTCGTCATCGGCCTCGTCGGCGGATCCGCGCGCCTACCAGGGACGTTCGGTCGGCGTGGCTAAGTGGTTGGCCGGCGCCGCCGTCCTCGGGGTCGGCTTGGGGTTCCTGGCGTCGCGGACGCTCTTCCTCCAGTGGGCGAGCCTCATCCCCTGGGCCGTCGCAGGGCTCGTAGTCGGCGCCCTCTCCATCGACCGGCGGCAGGCGCTTGCCATCGGCGCCGCCTACGGGTTCGCGCTTGGCTTCAGCTTCATTGCCTTCGACTACAACGGCGCCGATCCGGTTTTCACGAGGGTCCCGTTCTTTGCGATCATCGGCGCCGTCAGCGCCTGCTTCGGCGCGGCTCTGAGTCTTGCGGGCCAGTGGGTCTGGGCACGGCTGCGGACTCGACCCGGTGGCGGCGCAGGCTAGTGGCCACGCCCTGAAGCGACGGCAGCGAGACCAGGCGGCTCGGTTGGCGTCACGACACCGTCGAGCAGACCGCTACTCTTCCGGCCGAGCCCTGCCCTCGGGCTCGGGCAGCCGCGACGCCAGGATCCAGACGAGCTGCGCAGTCGTCTCCGCCCCACCTTGGATCGGGCGCTGGCCAGGAGGTGCTTCACCGTCGAGTGGAGAGGCCGAGGCGGTCGGCCGCTGCCTTCTCCGACCCGGCGGCGAGAAGGTGACGCGGGAGGCGATCGGTCTTGACGGAGGCGGATCGCGAACCGATGCTGCCCCACAATGATGCTGGACACGCCACAGAAGGAGGTCATCTGGGTGAAGACCATGACATGTCGACAAATGGGTGGACCATGTGATTCCTCGTTCCGTGGAAACAAGGCCGACGACGTCATCAAATTGGAAGATAGCCATCTCAAGGAAATGGTCGCGAGTGGCGACGAAGCGCACAAAGCCGCCCTGAAGAGCATGAAGGACAGGTGGAAGAACCCGATATCAGGAATGGGCTGGTATCTCAGGACGAGGAAAGCCTTCGGTGCTCTTCCCGAGGACTGATCCGAGCGTATGGCCCGCTACTTCCAGAATTCGTGGTTTGCGTAGAGAGGGGTACGTCCACACCATGACAACGAGCTCCGCGGCGAAGGTTGAGTCTCCATCTCAGCTGATCGCTGCAAGGATCAAGGAACTGGGCGACTGGCGGGGCAAGACCCTATCCAGGCTGCGCGCCCTGATCAAACAGGCTGACCCTGACGTGGTCGAGGAGTGGAAGTGGAGAAAGCCCTCGAACCCTGGGGTTCCGGTGTGGTCTCACCAAGGTCCGATCTGCACAGGCGAGACGTACGCGAGCGTCGTGAAACTCACCTTTTTCAAGGGCGCCGCTGTCAAGGACCCTTCGGGACTATTCAACTCAAGCCTCGAAGGCAAGACCCGGCGCGCCATCGACTTCCACGAGGACGATGAGATCGATGAAGAGGCTTTCGTGACCCTCATTCGAGCCGCCGTCAGCCTGAACGAGTCGTCGTCCCGCTAGTCCGTTCGTCAGCCAGGCTCCAGGCTCGGCACGACGAGCCATCTCTCAGCTCGTCGGCTGTAGATCAGCTGCTCGATGCTGAGGCCCGACCGCGCACGCAGGTCGGCGAGGTGGCGTTTCACAGTGCCCGGCCGAATGCCCACGAGCTCGGCCGCGTCCGGGACCGACCCACCCGCAGTGACGAACGCAGCGAGGACGTCCATCTGGCGCCGGGTGGCTGGCCGGGAGAGTGCGCCGCGCAGGTATCCCTCCCTCACGCCAGCCGCCTCGCCGCCGCGACCCATTCATCGCGCCCTTCGATCGGCATTCGGTAGGCTGTTAACGCGCGTCCAACACCTGTCGGACGCGCATCATGTCGCACGTGCGGCCTGATCTCCCGTCCGGAACCGTCACCTTCGTGTTTACCGACGTGGAGGGCTCGACGAGGCTGCTCCACGAGTTGGGCGCCGTGGCGTACGCCGCAGCCTTGGCCACGCACCGCAATGTCGTCCGCGATGCCTGTGAGGCGAATGGCGGGGTCGAGGTCGACACGCAGGGGGACGCGTTCTTCCTCGCGTTTTCAACCGCAACGCGGGCGCTTTCGGCTGCGGCCGAGATGACCTCAGGACTCGGGTCCGGGCCGATCCGGATCCGGATCGGCGTGCACACCGGGACACCACTCCTGACCGAGGAAGGGTATGTGGGAGAAGACGTCCACCGGGCCGCCAGGATCGCCGCGGCCGGTCATGGCGGTCAAGTGCTGGTCTCCTCATCGACAGCATCGCTGGTCGCGTCCGACCTCATCGATCTCGGCGAGCACCGGCTCAAGGACCTATCTGCGCCTGAACGGATCTACCAACACAGGCCCGGCCTCTTCCCAGCTCTGAGGTCCTTGTATCGGACGAACCTGCCGGTGCCCGCAACGCCATTCGTCGGTCGCCAGCGCGAACTGGCGGAAGTGGTCGACCTCATGGCCCGTGACGACGTCCGCCTGATCACGTTGACCGGGCCAGGAGGCACGGGCAAGACGCGACTGTCAATGCAGGCGGCCGCCGCGGCTGGCGAGCGCTACCCGGACGGGATCTGGTGGGTGCCGCTCGCGCATCTGGGCGACCACCGCCTCGTCATCGAGAGCGCCGCGCGGGTTGTAGGGTCACGGAACGGCCTGGCCGGACACATCGCCGACCGATCGATGCTCCTGGTCTTCGACAACTTCGAGCAGGTCGTCGAGGCCGCGACCGACCTCGCAGGCCTCCTGGCCGCCTGTCCCCGGCTCGATCTAATGGCGACCAGTCGCGAGCGGCTCCACGTCAGCGGCGAGCACGAGTACGCGGTACCACCCCTGGCACCTCTCGAAGCTGTCGAACTCTTCCTGGCTCGAGCGCGGGAGATCGAGCCCGATTTTGTCGCGGAAGACGCCGTCACCGAGATCTGCCAGCGCTTGGACGAGCTGCCGCTCGCCATCGAGCTGGCGGCCGCTCGGGTCAAAGTCCTGCCGGCGGCACAGATCCTGGCCCGGCTCGATCAGCGACTGGCGCTCCTGACCGGCGGCGCCCGCGATCTGCCCGAACGCCAGCGCACCCTGCGCGGTGCCATCGCGTGGAGCCACGAGCTCCTCGTCCCCGACGAACAGGTCCTTTTCCGCCGGCTCGCTGTGTTCCGCGGCGGCTGCGCGCTCGAGGCTGCCGAGTCGGTGGCCGACGCCGACCTCGACACGCTGCAGTCTCTCGTCGAGAAGAGCCTTCTGCACCAGGTCGACGGGCGCTTCCGGTTGCTCGAGACGATCCGCGAATATGCCGTGGAGCGGCTCGAGGCGGCGGCCGAGTCAGAGGCGCTTCGGCGCCGGCACGCTGAGCACTACCTGGCCCTTGCCGAGACCGCCGAACCTTACTTACGACTGGACTCGTTGATCTGGCTCAACAGGCTGGAAGCCGAGCACGACAATCTGCGCGCCGCTCTGGACCGACTCGAGGCCGAGGGTGAGAACCAGCTTGTTCTCCGTATGGCTGGGGCCATAGCACGATTCTGGTACCTGAAGGGGCACTTGTTGGAGGGTCAACGCCGCCTCGAAGGTGCGCTTCGGGCCGACGAGCTTCCAACAACAGCTCGAGCCAAGGCATTGATCGGGGCGGCCAACATGGCCATTACCCTCGGCGATGTCCAGACCGCCCGACTGAGGGCTGAACAGGCGCTCGCGCTGCATCGCACGCTCGGTGACGCGTGGGGGATCGCCTACTCCGGGATGATGGTCGGTAACGCCCTGGCCGAGAAAGGCGATGTGGCTGATGCGCAGCCGCACCTCGAGGAGAGTGTCCGGCTGTTCCGCGAACTCGGCGACGAGCACTATGACCTGATCGCAAGTACCAACCTGGCCTGGGTCACCGGCGAGCTCGGCGACCCTGCCCGCGAACGCGCCATGCACGAGGACGTCCTCCGCCGGGCACGTGGGAGCGGCAGCGAGCGAATGGAGGCGGGAGCGCTGGCTCAGCTGGCCTTGTTCGCGCGGGATGACGGCCACCTCGAGGAAGCCGCCTCGATGTTGCGCGAGGCCATCCGCCTCGAGCACGGCCATGGCAACGTCCTCGAGGTGGCGATCAACCTCGCCCGCCTGGCCTCCGTGCTCGCCCGGGCCGGACGAGCACCAACGAGCGCGCGGCTACTGTCGAGCTCGGATTCGATCACTACACGGGTCGGTGCCAGTGTGCCCCAGTGGGCCGTGAGGAGGAACGAAGAGACATTGACGATCCTTCGCGCGCGGCTCGGTGCCGCGGCGCTCGCCGAGGCCATCGGGGACGGCCGCACGCTGACCGTCGATCAGGCTGTCGCGCTTGCGCTCGACTAGCGCCAACGCGCCGTTGTCGCGTTCACCCTGAAGGACGGCGGAAGCGTCCCCATCGTCTGCGTCATGGTTCGCTCCGTTCAGGCGTGAAGACCCGGCTCCGGCTAGCCCGAGCCTCGGCCCGTTCGCGAAGCTCGGCGAAGTGGGCGCGCATCACCCGATGGACGGCCGGTCGCGCGAGCAGCGTCGCCCGCAGGTGGTCCGCCAATCCGCGTGGGTGGTATCGGCCCGTATACGTCAGGTCCGATCCTCCAGTCGTGCCGGCACCGACGACGATCGTCTCCTGCAGCCCCTTGACCGGACCATCCAGGTGTTCGTAGTCGATGCGGTTAGGAGGGCTGATGCAGACGCGTTCGCGGGTCCGGACGAGGCGATCTCGGCCCATCGGCAGCGAGACTCGCGTCCAGAAGTCACAGATGAGCTCGCCGCCGCGCTGCTCCAGGATCTCCGTGCGCTCGCGGTCCTTCTGCGCGCCCTGGCCGATCGAAGCCAGCATCTGGAATACGAGCGCGGGCGGCGCAGCGATCTCGATGGTGACCGGGCCGAAGTCAATCTTGTTTATGCCGCGCGCCAGATCTCGGTCATGCCCGCAGCTTCCAACGCGATCATCGCGAGGGGGGCGATCGATCGTAAGTTAGCATGCCCTCCAGCTTGCGCTCAGCAACACGTATTGTCGTGGCCATGGCGCGCGTCGATCGCTGGGTCTCCATGGGCATCCGACACTATTTCGAGGCGAGCGACGGGCTGCTGACTGGGTCGCCCGAAGGCCCTGGTTTCTGCGCCTTCCCGCGCGCGTTCCAGGCGTCGTCGCGCACGGCTACACGACCGCGCGCGACCTGGACGCGGTGATTCGTTCGCTCGCCCCCGGGGTGTGAGGTCGGCTGCTCGACCTCGGGTGCGGTCTCGGGGGGATCGCGCTCGAGGTCAACCGGCGCTCGGGCGCTTTCGTGACCGGCGTCGATCTTTCGGCGCGGGCGATCGCGGCCGCCACCGCCCCGGCAAGGGCGAATGGGCCCCAGCCGCGGGTCGCGTTCGTGCGCGGTTCCATCCGCCGTCCGCCACGGGTCGGCGCGACCGGCACCTACGCGCTGGACTGGCTCATGTTCGGACCGGTCGACCCGGACCTTCTCATCGGCATCCGCGACGCGTTCGATGGACGAGGGCGGCTGTTCGCGACGGTCCTCGCCGTCGGGTCAGCGCCGCGGGATCCCGTCAGGGCGGTCGCCGCGGAACTCGGGATCGCCGCCATTGGCAGCACGGCCGGATGGCGGAGTCCGAACTCGACGATTATCCCGGCCTCATGCTCGTTGACATCGCGCTCGATCGCAGCAACGAGGATGACATGCAGGTCCGCTTCGGCCAGGCGATCAAGCGCCCGGAGTTTGGTCGCCAGGAAGGGCTCACCCCGGATGACCTCGTAGGTCTCGTCGGTCAGGCCGTCGAATTGGAGGTAGATGAGGGGCCGGAGGGCAGCGAACCGCGCGAACCAATCCGAATGGTCCAAAGTGTGGCTACTTGAACAAGACACTACCGAACGGAGGCTCGACCACATGACTCACGAACTTCCGACGCCGGAACTGCTCACTGTCTACGGCGCAAGTTGGTGTTCCGACTGCCGGAACACGCGGCGATACCTGGAATCGACGGGCGTCGCGTACCGCTACGTCGACCTCGGCACAGATCATGCTGCCCAGGCGTTGCTCGACCAGGCCGGGTATCGCGGCATTCCGGTCGTGGTCACGACGGTCGGGACGGTACTCATCGAGCCATCCGAGCGGGATCTGGCCGCGGCGATCCAGATCCGCCCTGCCTGATTCAACCGGCCCGCTCACGGCGATCCATGCCCAAATCACGCAGCCACCGGACGCGAGCCTCGTCGGTCCGTCGCGATTACATGATCAATCGCGAGACGCTCGCCCACATACTGGGTGATTTCCGTCGACTGGGGGCTCTGGAGTCGTCAAAGCATCCCAACCGCGCAGCTTGCCAGGCGTGTGGCCGTGCGGTGCCATCTCATCACCGAGCCGAACGGATCGCCGAGCGGGTATCCCGCTGCGCCCGGCTGACGCATCGAAATCGCGGCGTCATCGGCTTGTCACACGCGCAGGGCATTCTCATTGACTCCACCCTACCGATCCCATCGATACGATTGACGAGGAGAGAAACCATGCCTGCCCCCAGCCGGATCGACCCGCATCGCCTCCGTCCGATCCTGCTTGGGGGACCGGTGCTGGCGCTGTCACTGGTGCTCGTTGCCTGCACCGGCGCCGGAGCCGCGACCACCAGCCCCGCCCCCTCGGCGATGATTGAGCACAGCGCGATGCCGAGCGCATCGGCCATGACTGAGCACAGTTCGATGCCGAGCGCATCGGCGATGGCCGAGCACAGCGCGATGCCGAGCACGGCCGCGCCCGTGAGCATCGGCACGTTCCACCCCGTCGACGGAACCGCGACCGGTACGGCCGCTCTGTTTCACAAGCCAGACGGCACGTTCGTGATCACCTTCGAGAACTTCTCAGTCGCGAGCAGCGCCCACACCGATGTGATCCTCGTCCCGAACAAGGACGTGACCAAGGACGGCGATATCAACAAGACCACGATCGTCGATCTGGGGCCACTCAAGGGCCTCTCGGGGATGCAGGACTTTGCGGTACCGGCATCGGCCGACGCGATGACCTATCACACCGTCGTGTTGTGGGACACCGTCATGGCCCACGCGGTCGCGGCGGCTCCGCTCCAGTAGGATCCGGCACGTCCGAGGGCACCCCGGCCCGCGACCGATCCCGCTCTTGCAGGTCGTAGCGAGGTTACGAGCGCTCCTGCTCCGCGCCGCGGATCCGTCGTCGGACCAGGCCGGCCGCCTTCGCATCGCTGTCCCGTAGTAGTAGCACGGCGAACTCGTCACCGCCAAGCCGCGCCACGAGGTCGCTGGCCCGGACGCACGTTGTCAGCAGGGTGGCCGTCGCGCGGATAAGCGCATCGCCAGCCGCATGCCCGTAGCGATCATTGATGGCCTTGAGGCCGTCGAGATCGCAGCTCAAAACCATGGCCCGCTGGGCACGCGGCTCGGCCAGCACGGCGTTCGCGGACTCATCCCACAGCCGCCGGTTGGCGATCCCAGTGAGCGGATCGTTTCGGCTGATTTGGGCCATCAGCTCGAACTCGGCGCCGAGCTGCTCGCGCGCGACCGCTTGGCTGATCAGGAGTTCAGCCGCCTCGCTCATGGCCCGACCGATCCGCTGACACAACGAGGTGAAGCCGCGCGGTCGGCTGGATGCGTGAGCCAGCGCGAGGGCACCGATTGAGGGGCTGCTCCCGAGGCGGATGACCATGCTCGACGCGATCGGCCGCCCGAACGTGCCTTCGCCAGCACCGGACTGGGCGGCTTGATCGACCAACGGCGTTGGGCCCGAGGCGCCTGCGGACAGGTAGGCCTCGGCGCCGGGCCTGGCCACCAGGGGAAGCCCCCCGGACGTCGACTGCCTGGGTGACCTGGCCCTCAACATCGCCCGGATGAGGGCTACATCGCAGGACAGGGCACGAGCCGCGATCGTCGCGATGTGGTGGGTCTTCGCGGACATTGTCGGCTTTGTAGGCCATCAACGGGCGCACGGCGTGGACGAGCTCGAGTTCGTCCGGCGAGGAGCTTGTCTGCAGGCACGCCGTGAATGCGATCGACGGTATCGACCGCGGCCCGAACGTACTGCGGGCCCGCGAGGCGGATCGGCCGATGGCTGCCAAAGACGACGACGTAGCGCTCGCCGACCGGGACCGCCACGGCGTGGCGGGCATGGTATGGCCCGGCCACGGGACGGGCCCGGGCTTTAGCCTGGCGGACCGTCGTTCCAGTCTGCCAGGCGCGTCCCACCAGCGAGTCATCAGCTGGATCGAGATCGACGATTCCGGCCCAGCCCACGCCGCGACTACTGCCGCAGAGCAGCGCAAATCCAGCGTCGGAGTGGCTGCACACGAGGACGTCATCGAATCCAGTGATCGCGAACGCGGCAGGCAGCGCAGGCCCGTCGGCGACGAGGGCAGCCATCATCTCAACCGTAGGGCGTTCGCTCGCAGCTTGTCACCGGCCTGATGGTCTGGGGCAGTGCTGGCAGCTCCGCCGAGCATAGCCGAGGCCTTCCACCAGGCTTTTCTCATTGCCCTCGCCCGGGGTGCCGGGGGGTGTGAGCCAGCCGGGTGCAGAACAGGCGACGATGCTCAGGCGCGCGGCCTCGGCGCGCAGATCTGCTACTAGCTCGTCGATCTCGCGACGCGCGGCGCCGAGTTCGTCGACGGCGCTCGCGGCCAGCCAGTCCGGGGCACCCCACACTTCTCGAGGAACCCGCTGCCGGAGATCAACCGACTCGTCCGCCGCCCGGCGCAGAGCCGCAGCGGCAGTTCGAAGTTCGCCGGTATCGATGACGACGTCAGAAAGTCCCGTCATTAGGTCCTCTTCACCATGTCTCACCGGCGGTTTGCGCCGCGAACGCGAGGAGCACCGCAGACGAGCAGATCGGGCCGGGATATTGGCCGAACGCGGGTCGCGCTTCGCTTGGGAAGCAGACACTCTGCCAGCTGAGTTACTCCCGCTCGAGAGGGGCCAGATCTTAACAAAGAAAACTGGATCTTTAGGCGCTCGCGACGTGCCGAGTTCGACGATACGACCCGTCGGCTGCTCGCTGGCGGGGGAGTATTGGCACGGTCATTTGGAGGTCGCCCGTGTGTTTGGGGCAAGCAGCCTGGGCAGCAGTTGCCCGCTCGAACCTGCTCGACCCGGTGACCGGTGGAGTCTCGTCACCTCAAGGTTGAAGGTCCGCCCACCCCGCGAGGACACGGTGAAGTCAGGGCCACCCTTGCCGACTAATATGCCTCAAAGGCCAGCCCCCAAACCCTCGATCAGCGACTCAATCGTCATTGGCCAGCAAGCGCGGATCGGACGGGTGCGCGGTGCGCCCACGGAGCTGTACGGCCCAACGACGACCGGTATTGGCCACTTTCTTGCCCAGCTCGGCCGTCACATCCGCTGCGCGATGAGCGATCGGACCTGCCGCTTCGCCGGCCGTGGCGAGGACATCTGATGCGCGTGCGGCCGCCTCCCGGGCCACCGGAGTCGCCTTCTGGGAGAAGTCGTCCCACCCGCCGGTGGGCCCGCGGCCTGAGTTCGGCTTCGGACCGTCGTTCGAGGTCTGAGGATCAAATGGCTCGGTCTGGGATTCTCCGGTACGTGTCGGGCGGCAGGCCCGCTTGAATTGTTCGTCCCCGCCCTGAAGGTAGCGTGCCAATCATCCCAGTCGCCGTCGCCGCAGCGGCCGTCTCCTATCTGGCGCTTACAGTCGCGGCTCGGCGTCATCGGGTCCGCCGGCTTCCAGGTGCTGAATCCGAAGGCGTGCTTGTTCGCTCTCGGCGCCGTCACCGTGTTCGGCCCGGCGTGTCCTGGACGCGCTCGCCGGAGCCGATGGAGGACCGTCGATCGACGCCCGCTGGGCGCTCGTCCAGCTCGACGCCGGGCGCCAGCCCTGACCGTCAATCCGGCTCGGCCGGGCCGTCGGGCCTGGCCGGCCAGCTCGAACGAACTTGCTCCTCGAGGGCCGACTGGGCCGATGCTCGCTGGGTCTCGGTGGCATAGCCGGCGGCGTTGAGCATCAGCTCCGAGGGCAGGTCCAGGATCGCTCCGAGCTTCAGGATCAGGGTCGTGGTCGGGCCCACCGAGCCCGCCTCCATGTTGCTCAGGAACCCAGGGCTGGGCTGCCCGCCCAAGGCCACGGTCAGCGTGGGCAGATCGATCCCCAAGGCTTCGCGACGCTCGCGGATCATCCGGCCGAACTCGTTGCCCGTCATCGTGGAACCTTACGGCCTCTAGCCGGCTGTGCGCTCTAGTTTCGATCTGATCGAGGTCGCCCTCTTACCGCTTCCGGTCAGCGAGCCGAGGATGTCGGTTCGGACATAGAAGACGATCTGGGCGATCACGTAGGCCAGCAGGATCCACTAGCCCGGCGCTCGAGCCGCCGACAACTGCCACACGTGGCGCACCGCCGTCGACTCGGGCCGCCGTCTCCTGCGCGAGTTCCTGCTGGGGATGATTGGCGCCCATTTGCGTTGTCTGTTCGACCACGACGTAGCCGGAGCCCACGAGGAAGGTAACGCCGAGCAGGGCCGCGGCGAACACAGCCTTGGGTGGCGAACAACGACATTAATCACCACGGTTTAGACGACCAGACGGCAGAGCTGTGACCTGTCCTGCGTCCGGCTCATAACATCGAGCCTTCGCGCCCACTCGGCGCTCCAAGGCAAGTCGCGTTGCCTTCGGCGCCTGCAGGTTGCCATTACGGCGACGAGCGCCTCCGACGCTGCCGGGTCGCTGAAGCGTTGGTGGTCGCCGAAGACGAGCAGTGTCGGGGTTGCTAGCCGCCGGTATGCGTCCTCCGCACGGGGGTCGTTGAGCACGCCGGAGACGAACGCCAGCGGTGCCCTGAAGGCGCCGGGTTGCTGGCAGGTCCGCCAGCAGTACCGCTCGTAGCTCTCGGGGATCCGCGCCGGGTCCGCGAAGATCTGGGCGAGGAACCAGTGGATCACGCGACGGCGGGCGAGGAAGGCGAACAGGAGGCGGCCGATCCCGGTTGCGCGGAGGACGTGGCAGACGGCGCGCGGGATCCCGCTCGTGCCGCCCTTCAAGCGCCCGAACCCGGTCGGGCTGATCAGGGCGAGTCGGCCGAAGCGCTCCGGGTGATCGGCCGCGGCCACCACGACGTACTGCGCCGGCAGCGACAGGGCGACGACGTCGACGCTCGTCTCGCTGGGCTGAAGCGCCGCCGCCCGGATGTGCTCGAGCTGCTCGCCGTAGAGGTCCGGCCCGTAGGGTGCGTCGGGCCGCTCGGAGGTGCCGAAGCCCAGCCAGTCGACGAGGACCACGCGCCGGTGCGCCGCCGGCCGGTTTGCGAGGGGCGCCAGCTCCGCGCCGCAGCCGGCCGCATTGAAGCTGTGCAGGAGCAGGACGGTCCGGCCCTCGCCCAAGTCGTAGCCTGCGACCCGGCCAGCCTCGGTCACTACGGTGAACGCGCGGCCGCGAACGGAAGGGGGGAGGGGGGAAGTCGCCATGGGGGCGAGTATGACCGCGAGTCACCCTCCCGGCCGGTGGATCCGCCCTCCCTCTGGGCGGATATCGGCGGGCTCCCCGATGTCGTCCCCACGCGAGATATGTGGCCGCCCATCACCTCCTGGCCAGACGGCTCCGTCAACTCGAGGTCCTGCGCGCCAGCTACGAGACCGGAACAGGGGTCTGAGATCGTGCCCCTGGTCCCGAGCCATACTTCTGTCAATGCATGTCCTCATCGTCGGTGCGAGCGGCTACGTGGGCGGGCGACTGGGGCCGCTCCTCCAGAAGCGCGGAGAAGAGCTGAGGCTGGTGGGCCGCGATCCGGGCGCGCTCGCCGCCCGCTTCCCCGGGACCGAGACACTCCGAGCCGACCTTCTCGAGCCGCATACCCTCCCGCAGGCGGTGTCAGGGATCGACGCCGCGTACTACCTCGCGCACGCGATGGGCAGCGGCGAGGCTGGATTCGCGGAGCGTGACCTGCGGGCGGCGCGAGCGTTCGCCACAGCGGCGGCCGAAGCAGGGGTTCAGCGGATCATCTACCTCGGTGGGCTCGGAGACGATGCCGCAAACCTGTCGCACCACCTCGCCAGCCGCCACGAAACAGGGGCGGAGCTTGCGCGCCACGGGATCCCGGTCACCGAGTTCCGGGCGGCGATCCTAATCGGCTCCGGGAGCGCATCGTTCGAGATTTTGCGCCACCTGACCGAGCGGCTGCCGGTGATGATCACCCCGCGCTGGGTCTCCACCCGGTGTCAGCCGATCGGCATCCGAGACGCACTCGCGTACCTCGTCTCGGCCCTCGACCATCCCGAAGTCAGCGGCATCGTGGAGATCGGCGGGCCAGACGTTCTGTCCTACGGCCAGATGATGCTGGGCTACGCGCGCGTTCGGGGACTGCGACGCCTCATGATCCCGGTCCCCGTGCTTACGCCGAGGCTCAGCTCCTATTGGGTCAACCTCATCTCGCCGATCCCGGCGAACATTGCCCGGCCCCTCATCGAGGGGCTGCGGAACGAGGTCATCGTCCGTGATCCCGGACCGGCCCGGGCGTTCGGAATCACGCCGGCCACGTACGACGAGGCGCTGCGATCGGCGATCGACCGCTCGGGCGCCGGCGAACTTGAAACCACCTGGTTCGACGCGCTCCGCGCTCCCGGCCGAGGCTCGCTCGCGTCGGTGGCGTCGCACGAGGGCGTGATCATCGACCGCCGAGTGCAGCACGTGGCCGCGACCGCGGATGAGACCTTCGCCAACGTTGAGCGCGTCGGCGGGGCGTCAGGCTGGCCGTACGGGAACATCCTCTGGCGACTGCGCGGCCTCGCTGACCGCATCGTTGGCGGCGTCGGTATGCGCCTTGGACGGCGGGACCCTGACCGTCTCCGCGTGGGTGACGCCCTCGACTTCTGGCGGGTCGAGGAACTCCGCCGGCCGACGCTCCTTCGTCTTCAGGCCGAGATGAAGGTCCCGGGCCGGGCGTGGCTTCAGTACGAGGTGGTCCCGGACGGGCCCGGATGCCGTCTGGTGCAGACGGCGTTCTTCGAACCCAAGGGGCTTCCCGGCCTCCTCTACTGGTACGCGCTGTACCCGGCCCACGCCGTCATCTTCCGGGGTATGGTCCGTGCCCTTGCACGGCGAGCGGAGGCGAGCGGAGCGGGCTGACTGCGTAGGAAACGCGCTCTGTGGCGGACCAGGTCATCCGCCGGCAAGGGCCGCGGGGGCCCCGGCCACGACGACCGGAAGGCCCGTACCTGCGCGCACCGGTCCGGCACAACACCGCGCAGGCGCTCGGCCAGGCAAGGGTGGGCAGAGTTGCGGCAGGACGAGGAGCCGCGCCGCCGAACTGTCGAACGGCTTCCACCGGCTTGCCGTAACCGGCAGTGTGGGAAGCTAGCCACGCACGGTTCCACCGGCAGCGGCTGCAGCGCCCAGGAAAAGGGAGACCCGCTGGCGCACTTCGCGGCGTGCGACCGCACTGTCGAGCAGCGGTCCGGGCTGGGGCGGTCGGCAGGCTCACATCGATCCAAACCTTGGAGGTTGTGGAGAATCGATCGAGCCGACCCCTTGGGAGGGCCGGCCCGATCACGGAAGGAGCGGAAGGCCTAGTTCGCCGGCGGGAGGAGGACTCCGTCGATGATGTAGACCGTCGCATTGGCTGTCTGGACGTTGCCGCAGACGACCATCGCCTTGCCGTTGACGGTAAACGAGGTGCCGCTGCCGGTGACGGTCACGTCGCCGCCCTGGAGCGTCTTGTGAGTTCCGGCGAGCTGGTCGGGGCTGAGCCGCTGACCGATGACGTGGTAGGTCAGGACCGTGGTGAGCAGGCCCTTGGGGTCGGCCAACGCCTTGGTCAGCGTGGCCTGGTCCATCGCCTTGAACGCGTCGTTGTCCGGTGCGAAGACGGTGATCCCGGCGGCGCTGTTGAGGGTGTCGCCGGCGGTGTTGTTGGACTGTACGGAGCCGCGAGTCCGTTCGCGGCACTCGCTGGATCGTCGTCGAGCGCGCGCGTCTATCGGCGGCTGCTGGCCGTGTCGATCGGCGTGCCGGTGATCATGGCCTGGGCCCGGCTGGAGGGCCAGAGCCTAGGTCTCTACGACACGAGCTATGGCACGTCCTTGATGCTGGTCGGCACCGTCGCCGTCATCGCCATCGCGATCTTGCAGGCCGCCCGCTGGGCCCGCGCGCTCGAGAGCCGCGATGCGGCCGAGTTCGAGCGCGACCGCTTCTTCGACCTTTCGCTCGACCTGCTCGTCGTCATGGGCATCGATGGCCGCTTCCGCCGCGTCAATCAAGCCTGGGTAGACCTGTTCGGCTATCTCGCCGCGGAGGTTGAGGGCCGGCCGTGGACCGATTTTGTCCATCCGGAGGATCTGGAACGCTCGGTCAAGGAAGCCGGGCGCAGCAAGGTTGGGCGCGAACCCGTCCAGCGCTTTGTGAATCGCTACCGCCGCCGGGACGGGACGTACCGCTGGCTCGAGTGGTCATCTCAGACCGCCCCGGACCAGAGTGCCACGTTCGCCGTTGCCCGCGATATCACCAAGCGTCGCCGCCAGGAGGACCGGCGGGCAAGAGAGCGACGCTCCCTGCTCTCCGACAACGAATCGCTGACCGAGCAGGCCGGCCGAGATCCACTGACCGGCTTGCACAACCGCCGCTACTTCGATTCTGCCGTGGAACGCCTCGAACGAGCCTGGGCGAGTCTGCCGCCCGAGGATCGGCCGCCCGTGGCGCTAGTGGTCTTCGACCTCGAGCACTTCGGAGATCTGAACAAGCGCTATGGCCACCAGCTGGGAGATACCGTCCTCCAGGCGTTCGCCCGGATCCTGGAGGCGCGCTTTCGTGACGGGGACCTGATCGTTCGCGATGGCGGCGAGGAATTCGTGGCGAAGCGAGCTGGGCGTAACCAGGTCGTGGGTCTCTAGGGCGCCAGTCCGCTGGCGGGGTTCAAAACCTGGCCTGGCCTACGGCCTGAGACGTAAGCCATAGGCCTGCGGCTATGACAACGACTGCCGCGGCCGAAGGCAGAATCTGAGCGAGTTGGTGCGCGCGCCCGACCGAGGGCAGGCGGTTCACCCATTCGCGGGCATAGACGAGGGCCAGCCCGATGCCCGTCATGACCAGGGCCATGCCACTTCCGAAGGCGACGATCAAAGCCACGCCAAAGGCGACTCGGCCGACGGCAATGGAGATGAGCAGAATGAACAGGGCCTCCGGCGCTGGAACCAGGCCGCCGGCAAGGCCGAGCGCCACAAGGGTCCGTCGCCGAAGCGGTTGGCTGGTCGTCGGCGGGAGATGCGAATGGCGCTGGCCGCCATGGCTGTGCCAACCGCCCTCGTCGCCCGGTGCCGGGTCCAGAGGGTGGTCTCGATCCTCGAGATCATGCTCATGGACGCCGTTCAAACGATTCTGTCGGGCCTCCCGGATCTGGCCCAGCAACATCCAGGCCCCAAGCCCAACGACGGTCAGGGCCGAAATGACTCCAAGGACGGGGATGACGCGATCTGAGGGCAGGAAGGACGTCGCAGAGAGAACCACGGCTCCGAGAAGCAGAACATTGAGCGTGTGGGCAGCGGTCACGGTAGCGCCAAGCAGGAACGCCTGGCCAACGGTGCCTCTTGACCCGATCAAGTAGGCGGCCATGATCGTCTTGCCGTGACCTGGTTGGATCGCGTGGAGCGCGCCCAGGCCAGCGGCGATCAGCACGGCAAGAAGGAGGAGGGGCACATCGAGCTCTTCCGTGCGTAGCAAGGAGAATAGCTGGTCGCCCACTGCTCCGATGCCCCCAGGCGTCGAATCTGGGCCCCCACCCGCCGACGCGCCGGCCACCTGGGGCGATGAGGCGCTCTGCGCATCGGGCACCAACAACGGGAGCAGCCGGGGACCACCCGGAGCCACCGACAGGGAAAGCCCAACCTGGTCGAGAGGCTGGGCCAGCAAGTCCTGGGGGTAGTGGGTCAGGCGGTCCGATACGCTCGTCGACTCGAGGCCCTGACCCGCCAACGTCATCCCGTCCCCGGCCGCGATCAGCTCATGCCAACCGATCCGTTCTGGGTAGCTTGCGTCCGCGAACGTGAGCGTCGTCGCGGAAGCCATCGGAGCTGACAGGGTCGCAACGTATTCGCACACGAGTCGCAGGGTCTGCAAGCCGCCCGCACCCGGCAAGAATGTCAGTCCAGTGGCGGTGACCTGTAGAACCTGCGGTACCGTGGCGATCGTCAAGCTGAGCTGGCCCCCGGTCGTGGCACACGCGCGCTGCCGGTAGGCGCCGGCCTCGGTCGTCGAAATGGTCCCGTCCCCATTGGTATCGATCGTCTGCCGCTCCTGGAACGTCGGGATCTCGGCCATGTCGAGAACATGGTCAAGTTCCACCGAGCTCGGGCTGACTCGGATCCCGGTGTAGTGATTGATCGTGAAATTGCCGAGTGGGTGAGCCGACGCTGCCGCTGGCAGGGCAAGGGCGACGGCCGCGACTGCGAACACCGCAAGGAGCCGGACGAGCATCCTCATGGGGCAATCTGGGCCAGGAATTGGCGTGCCTGCACGGCCTGGAAGGGATCAAACCCAGGATTGAGGGCCAGGGCCGTCGTGAGCTCTTGGCGAGCCAGGGCGTCGTTGCCGAGGGCGTGGCTGATCATTCCGGCGTGGTAGTCAAGCAGCGCGTCGTGGGTACCCAGGGCGAGCGCGTGATTCATCGCAAGCTGGGCATCGGCTGCCCGGCCGTTGGCGAGCAAGGCCCAGGCATCGGCATCCCAGCCGTAGATATCTTTGCGCACGGCGAGCTCGTTGCCCGCCAGCGTCAGCGCGGCTTGCAGGTTCTCCCCGTGATTGACATCGAAGAGGACCAACTGGCGGTTATAGACCTGGGCCTGGAGTGCCTGCAGGCTGGCGATCGCCCGAACCGTCGCATATTGCTGATTGGCCAACACCTGGCGTCCGGTCAGGGCGTAGAGATCACCTAGCGCGGCGAGGTATTCCGGCTGGGGCACGATCGCGATGGCCTCCTGATATAGGCCGATGGCCTCCTCCAGCCGGCCCTCGGCCGCCCGGGTCTTGGCCAGACCATCGATCGCCAGGTAGGACGTCGGCTGGGCGGCGATGGCCGCAGCGAAGTGGCCGTCGGCCTGGGCCAGATGGCCCTCGACGAACGCGAGGTACCCCGCGAGGTAGTCGTAGTACGCGCCAGCGCTTCCGCTGGCTCCGGACCCGGCCGCCTGTCCAATGGCTTGCGCGGCAAGCGCGTCGGCCTGCGCATCCTTGCCATTCAACTCGGCCAGGTGGGCCAGGCGAGCGGTCACCGCTGCGCCAGGCTGGGCCGTGGCCAGCTGGGCGAACACGGTCGAAGCGTGGGCGTAGTGGCCGAGTTCGAGCTCGCTGTCGCCCACCGTCGCGAGGGCCTGCCGGGCCGTCGGATCAGCCGCAACGAGGCGCGTGGCCTCATCCGCGGCGCCCTGGAAATCGTGAAGGGTGTACTTGAGAAGCGCATCCAGTGTTTCGGCGGCGACCTGGTCGCGGGCCGCGGCGAGCGCCTGCGTTACGGCCGCCTGCGCTCGGGCGTAGTCGTCGACCGAGCCCGTCAGACGACCCCGGGAGTAGTACTGGTCAGCCAGATTCGTGGCGCTCAAGAAGTCTTGGGGGTCTGCCTTGAGGTTCGCGGTCCAGACCGCGATTGCTTCGTCCAGCCGGTACAGGGTGTCGTCTGAAGCGGATGGCGACGAGACACCGGCGACACCGGCGGCCGACTGGCCCGGGGGTTGGAGCAAAGTCTGGCCGAGGGCGTTGACTGCCACAAAGACGACGGCGGCGCCAAGGACGGCCAGGAGACGCGGCCGTCGCAGGACCAGGTGCTGGCTCGAGATCATTGGACAGTTCTCCGCTGGTCGACGCTCGGATGGCGGGATTGAGTTGGAGGCCGGCGTGCTGGCCGGCCCCCAACCCGTGGGTTCGAAATGGGCGTCAGTCACCCTGGGAGGTGCGACCGCCCTTGCGGCGGACGACGAACAGGAAGCTCGCAGCGCCGGTCAGGGCGACCAGGAAGGCGAGGATCGGGGCGATGTCGGACTCGGAACCGCTGGTGCTCACCGAGACCGCGCTGGTCGTAGGGGCCGTGGGTCGGGCCGTCGGCGCCGGGATTTCGGGCGATAGCGCCGGGGCTAGATAGGGGAACGCGGCGAGATAGTCCGTGTGGGCGGAGACGCCATCGCCAGTGATGGCCCCGGTGGAGTCACGGCCGCCGGCCGGGAACCCGCCCGTCACGATATTCAACTCGCCATCGATGACGTCGTCGGCGAAGGCTCGTCCGTTGAGCGGACCGGCCACCGCCTTGGTGGTGTCATAAACGAGGATGTCTGGGATCAGGACGGCCGCGATGGCCTGTGCCTCGGACGTGGTGTACGCGCCCTCCGTGTCGCCTGCAGACAGGGCCTTGAGGGTGGCCTCGACGTTGGCCGGAAATTTGCCCGCGCTGGCCGCGGTCTGATTGGCGGGTTTCGTCTGGTTGAACAGGTTCTTGTCTGCACCGGCCGCGTTGAAGACCGTGTTGATCGCCGGTCGACCGACCTGGTCCGCAGGGGTCCAGGTGGCGCCGTTCTTCCAGGACGTCTGGGCCCATACGCCGATGGTGGTGGCCCCGAAGTCGGTCGTCGGTACCTGCAAAACCATGCCCATGGTGTCGAGGTTCTTGAAGAAATCTGCCTGGTGGCCGTCGTTCAGCTTGCGAGTACCCTCAGACTTAACCGAGCCGAGGAAACCCAGCAGGTCGAAGAAGAAGGGATCGGCGCGCTCGCCGGCATAGGCCTGGCCGCCGCCGGTCACGGGAGCCTGGCCGTTGGTCGCGCCATCGCCAGCCGTGGAACCCGTCGCAATCACGGTTCCGGTGGCCAGCGACGCTGCATTCGCGCCGGTGTACTTGGTCACCGTGTACGTCTGAACACGGTGACTGTTGGCGGCACCGAAGGTGAAGACGTAGGCTTGGTCCTGCGCGGAATCGGCGTTCGTGTCCACGTTGAGGATGTAGCGCACGTTCGACCCGAAGGTGGCCGGGCTGAGCCCAGCGTTGACGGCCGGACCGATGGTCAAGACCAACGCGGTCTGGCCGGCGGTCGCGCCCTTGAACGCGTAGAGGTCATTGATATCCCGCTCTTCATGGCCGGTCGTGGCGAAGCTGACGTTGCCGCCACTGTCCACGCTCACCGAGCCGAGAGCGGGCGCATCAAGGTGATCGGATGCGTGAGCGATCAGGGGAACCGCCCCAACGGTGAGCACGATCGCTGTCGTACCGAGTACGCCGGCTGCGCGCATCAAGCGCCTGGGCAAAGCCATCTAGCCTCCAACGAGGCCCACTGCCGCTCGTGGCCAGCTCGGTTGGCTCGTCGCTTCACGGGTCTCTGATCTACCGGGTGATAGCGCGTGCATCGCACTACTCACCGTTGTACCTATGCGCTGACGAGGCACGCGTGGATCAGGGCCGCTCCTCGCGACGGCCCAGCTGCCATGAGATTGCAACGCGTGGCCGGGGGCGGGGTCCGGCCGGGGCTTCCTCGCGAGGGCATGCTGCTCGAGATGAATCGCTCGCCCCGGCCCGTCCTTGTCACCAACCCCGTCGATGACGGACCGTTTGCGGCCGCGGCCGAGCGCCTCCTGGATGAGGGCGTCCTGGCCCTCGAGGAGTTTCGGGCGCGCTTGCGCGAGTCGTACCCGGAGGCCGCCGTCCACCCCCGGGAGCTCACGGCCGAGCCTGTCCTGATCTGGTACGTCTACCGCCACGGGCGTTGGGTGAATCCCACTGGCCAGCACGGCGGGTCA
>JBBSFD010000049.1:0-22399 GCA_038239115.1 Candidatus Limnocylindrales bacterium
CGCAGGCGCCTGGCAGAGCGTCCGCCCGAGCCGGAAGACCAGCCCGTCCTGGCGTCCGACCTCCTGGAGCGATTGGCCGGTGTCGAGGGTGCCGTGGCCAGGCTCACGGAGCGCGGATCGGAGTTGCGGATCGAGCGCGATCAAGCGGTCGCCGAGCGCGAGGCGGCGAGGGTCGACGACCGGCTGCTCGCCGCCCGCCTGGCCGTCGAGGCGGTCCTGTCGGGCAGCGTCGAAGCGCGCGGTGAGCGGGCGCGATTGGTCGACCACGAACGGGACGTGGCCGAGCGCGTTGCGACCGTTGGCGAAGCGATCCGCCGTCTCGGGCCGGACTGGGACGAGGACCGGGTCCAGACCGTCGATGATTCGCTGGCGGCCCAGGGCGCGATCCTCAGCCAGTTCCGACCGGCACTCGACGCGGCGGAACGCGAGCTTGCCGTCTCCCGGAGCAGCGCCGCCACCGCCGACCAGAACCTTGCTGACGCACGACTCGAGCTGGCGGCGATCGCCCAACCCGATTCGGTGGTCGCGTTCGATCGACTGCAGCCAAACCCCGAGCGTCCTCCCTCCTCGCGTGCTGCTCCGCTGACCTGGAGTTTGATCGGGCTGTTGGTCGGCCTCGTCGCCGGCGAGGCCAGCCTCCTGGCCGGGCTGCCTTTCGCGCTCGGGGCGTTCATCGGCATCGCAGCCGGGCTCGCTGTCGCCCTCATCGGGATCCGGGCCCAGTCATCGGGAATTCATCTCGCCGCCCCGGCCGATCCACTCGCCGGTCCGCGTGCTGCCCGGCTGGCAGAGCGCGCGGACCGAGTCCGCTTGATGGAAGATCGGGTGCGGTCGGCGGCCGGTCGCCTCCTGGCTGCCGAGACTGCGCATGAACAGGTCACGGCCGGTTGGCACGCCTGGCTTGTCGGACGCGGCCTGCCGCCGGACCTCGACCGCGAAACGGCCGGCCGGCTCCTGGAGAGCGTCGCCCAGATCCGAGCCGGGTTGGTGGCCATCGCGGCCCTCCGGCCAAGGCGCGACGACGTGGCCACCCGCGTGGCCGAGTTCGACGCACGCCTGAGTACGCTTCTCGCCGGCCTCGGCCGGGCCACCGACGATGTCGGCGCCACGTTGGAGGCCGTCCGGCGCGACCTCGCCGCCAGCGTCGCCGCAGCGGCGACCCGCGATCGAGCGCTGCGCGAGCTCGAGCGAGCCGAGGGCGCCGGCGCCGCCAATGACCGCGCGCTCGAGGCCGCCGGCGTTGAGTACGCCGCAATCCTCGCCGAAGCCCGGGCAGCCGATGCGCCTGGCGTCCGCGCGGCGGTCGCCGCGGCAACCGAGCGGACGGAGATCGTGGGCGCGATTCGAGCCGCGGAGGCGACGCTCGTTGCGCTGTCCGGGCCTGGTCCCGCCGTGCTCGGGTTCGAAGCGGACCTGGCGAACGTCGGCGATCGAGCGACGATCGAGGCGGATCTGGCGGTCGAGGTCGAACGCAGCCAGGCTCTCGACGACCGCCGGGCGAGCATCCTCGAGGCGCTCGGAGCGGAACGCGAGACGATCAACCGGATCGAACGCTCGGCCGAGTCGGCTGCCCTCCGCCAGCGACGCGCCGACCGGATCGCCGAACTGCGCGACCTGGCCGAGTCCTGGTCGGCGACGACAATCGCGCTGGCTCTCCTGCGCCGGACGCGCGAGCGCTACGAGCGGGAGCATCGCCCCGAGGTCCTCCGGGCGGCCGAGCAGCTCATGGCCGAATGGACTGGGGGCCGCTACGTGCGGATCCTGGCCCCGCTCGGTCGCCAGGTCCAGGAGCTCATGCGGGGCGATGGCACGACTGTGCCCCTGGGTGGACTATCGACCGGGACGGCCCAGCAGCTCTACCTCGCCCTGCGCTTCGGCCTGGTCGAGCACTTCGCCCGGGAAGCCGAGTCCCTGCCGATCGTGATGGATGACATCCTGGTCAACTTCGATCCGAACCGGGCCGCCCGGGCGGCGCGTTCGATCGAGGACCTGGCCAGCCGGCACCAGGTCCTCTATTTCACCTGCCACCCCGGCACGCCCCTGGCGGCCGACCTGACGATCGAGCTGCCCGGCCTCAAGCCGGGTTGACCGGCCCAGTGGGGTGGTGGGCCTCGAGCTCGCGCCCGCCGATCCACATCGCCGGCGGGATCATCCAGAAGGTTGCCAGCTCATTCAGGCGTGAGGCATAGCGACCCCGGATCTGGGCGAACAGGATCCAGCCAATGTCGGGCGATTCGACCTTGTAACCGGCCGCCTCGAGGCGGCTCCGGGCGAGGTCGTATTCGGGCCGCCCGATGCCCACCCGGCCATCGTTGGCGAAGCCGAAGAAGCCCGACACGTCCTCGACCAGGTGGACCCCGATGGCCACCAGCATCTCGGCCCGGCCGCGCGGCTGGTCCTGGATCGTGGTCATGATCAGGACTGCCGCGTCGAGCATCGCCCCGATCGACGCCAGCCACGACTCGTTGTCGTGGGTCGAGCGAAAGTAGCCCAGGATCGGGTAGGCCACATGGCTGTCGAGGACCTCGGCGGCCCAGTGCTCCCATTCCGCGAAGAGCTCGGGCAGCTCATCGAGCAGGCCGATCCGGCGGCATGTTTCGAGCAGGGCCAACCCGGATGGTGGCGCGCCAGCCCGGGCATCGAGGGTCGTCACCAGGACCTCCCGGCGCTGGAACGAGCCGTACAGCGAGAAGAGATAGGTGATGACCAGGGCGACCGTGCCCAGGCCGATCCCGGCCGACAGCACCCCGATCATCCGGGTCAACGGCGCCGTTGGCACGAAGTCCCCGAAGCCGATCGTGAACAGGCTCGTTGCGGCCATGTAGACCGCCGAACCGAGGCTCGTGAGGGGCGGATTGAAATCCGGGGCGAAGGCCAGGTTGAGCAGGCCGAAACCGAAGATCAACGTCACCACCCAGGCCGCCAGCAGGACCAGGACCATGAGCGGGGCAAAGATCGCCAGCCAGCGCTCGCGCTTGTCGGCTGACGCCGTCCGGCGGGCATGCCAGCGCCAGGCCTGCCAGCCCGAGCGGGTCACATTGCGCGAGATCCGGTAGACCGAGGGCGTCGGCCGGGGCAGGACGACGGTGTTGAACACGTCCCAGCTGACGTACACGATCAGGAACAAGCCGGCCAGGGCCTCCAGCACGGATAGGGCCGTGTCCATTCAGCCCAGCCGGCTGCGCTGCTGATCCATGGTCGGTACGCTACACGAACGCATGGACCCGACGGAGGGGTGCCCGTCGGGCCGGAGGAGTGGATGGCAGCACGAGAGTCGGCCGCCGGCCGGCCGGCGCGAGTGAGGCTGGCCACGATCGGGGCGATCGTCCTGCTCGTGGCCCTCGGCGGCGTCCAGGTCTCCCCGGTCCTGGCCGGCGGCCCCTGGCCGGCCCAGTCGTTCCCGCCATCCGGGTCGCCCGGACCGGGCCCGTCGGCCGGCCCATCGAGCCAGCCCACCCCGTCACCGAGCAGCCCGTCAAGCTCGCCCTCGTCCAGCCCAGCCGGCAGTCCGGCCTCGAGCCCGGCTGCCGCCTCCGGCGTGCCGACGCTCCTGCCAACGCCCCGTGCGCTGCCCTCGGTCAGCCCGATCGCGCCGATCCCCCCGGTCCAGGTCCAGCCCGGTTCGGTCACGTTCTACGGTCGGGGCTACGGCCACGGCCTGGGCCTGAGCCAATACGGGGCGCGTGGCAGAGCCCTGGCCGGTCAGTCTGCGGCCACGATCCTGGCCCACTACTACCAGGGCACGACGGCGGCCACGGCCGACCCGGCCGCGCCGATTCGGGTCCTCGTCTACGGCCCGAGCAGCCCGACCGCGGCCAAGCCGATCGTGCTCCACGGCCGGGGCGCGCCGTTCACGATCGATGGCTTCAACGGCTCGTTCCCGATCGGCGCCCGGCTGGCGGTCTGGCGTTCGGGGTCCGGCTTCGGGATCAGCGTGCGCTCGGCCGGCGGGAGCCTGCTCTTGAGCAAGACGACGCCGACCGCCGACCTGCGGGTTCGCTCCGGCGCCGAGCCGGGCCGGATCCAGGTCGATTCGCAGCCGAGCTCCTTTGACACGTACCGGGCCACGATCCGGATCCTGGGCACGTCCAAGGGCGTGCTCACCGTAAACGAGATCGGGCTCGACCTGTACCTGCGCGGGGTGGTCCCCGCCGAGATGCCCGCCGGCTGGCCGATCGAGGCCCTCAAGGCGCAGACGATTGCCGCCCGAAGTTACGCCGAGCAGCACGTCCACGTCGGCATCGGCGCCTACGACCTGTTCAACGACACCCGCTCGCAGGTCTACCGTGGAGCGCTGGGCGAGGTCGCCGCCGCCACGGCTGCCGTGACCGCCACCGCCGGAGGCGTCCTCAAGAGCGGCTCGGCGATCATCAACGCGCTCTACCACTCGGCCGACGGCGGGGCGACCGAGAACAACGAGAACGTCTTCACCTCGGCAACCGGCCAGATCGTGTCGGGCCCACTCAGCTACCTGCGCGGCTCGCCCGACCGGGACCCCAACGGGGTGTCCTACGACAGCACCTCGCCCCACGCCAAGTGGCAGACGGCGGCCTACACGTATGCCCAGCTGTCGGCCATCCTGGCCACCGATTCGCGCACGAACGTGGGCGCCCTGACCGGCATCAACCTGGCCGACAAGGGCGTCTCGGGCCGGCCGATCAAGATCGTCCTGAGCGGCAGCCTCGGCTCGAAGTCGGTCAGCGCCGAGGTCTTCCGGGACGTCTTCAACAGTGGCTCGCCGGCGGCCGACCCGTACATGTGGAGCACCCTGTTCGACACGGTCCCGATTCCGTGACGGAGCTCGCCCGGTGTGCCTGGGCCGGCGCCGAGGGCCCCAACCCGGACCCGCTGATGACTGCCTACCACGACGACGAGTGGGGCCGGCCGGCGACCGGCGAGGTCGAGCTGTTCGAGCGGCTCGTCCTCGAATCGTTCCAGGCCGGCCTGTCCTGGTCGACGATCCTGCGCAAGCGCGGGGCCTTCCGGGCCGCCTTCCGGGGCTTCGATCCGGCCCTGGTGGCGGCCTTCGACGAGGGCGACCGCGAGCGCCTGATGGCCGATGCCGGGATCGTCCGGAACCGGGCCAAGATCGAGGCGACGATCGGCAATGCCCGGGCCTTCCTGGCGACCGGCCGCGAATTCGGCGGCTTCGATCGCTACCTTCGGACGATCGTGAGCGAGCCCGCCCATCCTCTGCCGCGGACGAGCGGGGCCGGCCAGATCCCGGCCAGCACGCCGGCCTCGGTGGCCCTTTCGCGGGACCTCGTGGCGCGCGGCTTTCGATTCGTGGGTCCCACGATCGTGTACGCCTTCATGCAGAGCGTCGGCCTGGTCGATGATCACCTCCCGGGCTGCTTCCGCTATCGCGGCTGACGCAGTCACGGAGTCGCCAGGGCGATCGTCTACTCTGTCGACGTGCCACCCCAGACGCGCTATGCGAGAAGCGGCGACGAGCACATCGCCTACCAGACCCTGGGCGACGGCCCGCGCGACATCGTCCTGGTCGACCAATGGTTCAGCAACGTCGACGCGGCCTGGGAGTTCGCCCCGCTCGCGCACCTGATGACCCAGCTGGCGTCATTCAGCCGGCTGATCCTTTTCGACAAGCGCGGAACCGGGCTGTCGGACCCGGTCCAGATCGGACACCTGCCCACGATCGAAGGCTGGGGCGACGACCTGCGGGCGGTGCTCGACGCCGTGGGCTCGAAGCAGGCCGCCCTCATGTCGGGGCCGGGTGCCTCGTACGTCACGCTGGTCTTCGCGGCCAGCCACCCGGCGCACACGTCGGCCCTGGTCCTGGTCGATCCGTACGCTCGATTCAGCCGCTCGGCGGACTATCCGATCGGGATGCCGGTCGATCACCTGCCCGAGGATCTCGAACGACTGCGGGGATCGTGGGGCGTCGATGGCGGAACCATGGCGTTCCTGGCGCCCAATCTGCTCGCCGACCGGAGCGTGGCCGAGCCGTACATTCGCTACGAGCGACAGTCGGCCAGCCCGGGGGTCGCCAAGGCGATGCTCGGGGCCCTCTATGAATCCGATGTTCGCGATGTCCTGCCCGCGATTCGGGTCCCGACCCTCGTCCTCAGCCACGCGGCAGGATCCCGGATCAGCGCCGACCACGGCCGGTACATCGCCGAGCGAGTGCCCGGGGCACGCTTCGTCGAGCTGCCGGGATCCGAGAACTACCTGTGGGCGGGCGACACGCACCTGCTGACCGACGAGGTCGAAGAGTTCCTCACCGGCGTGCGACCGGTGGCCGAGCCGGACCGGGTCCTGGCAACTGTGCTCTTCACCGACATCGTCGACTCCACGGCCCGGGCGGCCGAGCTCGGAGACGCCGAGTGGCGGAGGCTCCTGGCCGAGCATCACTACGAGGTCCGAACGCTGCTGGTCCAGTTCCGGGGCCACGAGGTCAAGACGACCGGCGACGGGTTTCTGGCCACATTCGATGGCCCGGCCCGGGCGGTGCGCTGCGCACTCGCCGTCCGCGCGGCGCTGGCCGCACGGGAGATCACGATCCGGGCCGGGCTGCATACCGGCGAGATCGAGCTGACCGAACATGACGTCGCCGGGATCGCGGTCCATATCGGGGCCCGAATCTGCGCCCTCGCCGAGCCGTCCGAGGTGCTCGTGTCGAGCACGGTCAAGGACCTCGTCGTGGGCTCGGGCCTGGCCTTCGAGCCGCGTGGCAGCCGGGACCTCAAGGGCGTGCCCGGCCCATGGGCCCTGTTCGCCGCCGCGGGATGACCGCCCCGGCCCTGCGACCGGCTTCCGCGCCGGCGATCGAGACCCACGAGCTTTCGAAGCGATTCGGCCGGACCACGGCCCTGGCCGGGCTCTCGATGCGGGTCGAGCCGGGCGAGGTGTTCGGCTTCCTGGGCCCGAACGGGGCGGGCAAGACGACGTCGGTCAAGCTCCTCCTCGGGTTGACCTCCGCCAGCTCGGGCAGCGGCCAGGTCCTCGGGGCGCCGATCGGCGACCGGGAGACCCGCCGGCGAATTGGTTACCTGCCCGAGCTCTTCCGCTACCAGGCCTGGCTGCGGGCTCGCGAGGTCCTCCAGCTGCACGCCGACCTGGCCCGTCTCGCGCCGGGCCGGCGCCGGGCAGAGGTTGAGACGGCCCTGGCCACGGTCGGGCTGGCCGAGCGTGCCGGCGACCCGGTCGGCACGTTCTCGAAGGGCATGCAGCAGCGGCTTGGCCTGGCTGCCGCCCTGCTCGGATCGCCCGAGCTCGTCTTCCTCGATGAGCCCACGTCGGCCCTCGATCCGGTCGGACGGACCGAGGTCCGCCAGGTCATCCGGGCGGCCCGCGACCGGGGCGTAACCGTCTTCCTGAACTCGCACCTGTTGTCCGAGGTCGAGCTGGTCTGCGACCGGGTGGCCGTCGTGAACCGCGGCCGGGTGGTCGCCAGCGGCACCCTCGACGAGCTCCTGGGCGAGCAGGCGGCGATCCTGAGGGTCAGCCAGCTGTCGGCCGAGGGCCGGGCCAGCCTGGCCGGCTTCGGCAGCCTCGTGACCGATCCGGCCGACCAGGAGCGGATCACGATCCGGCCGATCGATCCCGAGCGGATCCCTGACCTGGTGGCCGCGATCGTGCAGGCCGGCGGTCGGGTCCACGCGGTGGCCCAGGGCCGCGAGACGCTCGAGGAGCGTTTCCTGGAGCTGCTCGGCGAACGTCCCGACCCCGAGGGCGCGGCGGCCGCCCACCGGGTCACCGACGATCGGGCCGGCTGAGGGCCGGCGATGAGCGCCTTCCTGTGGCCCCTGATCGTGATCGTGCGGCTGACCCTGCTCGACGCCCTCCGTCGTCGGATCCTGTGGGTCCTGATCATCCTCACCGCCGTCGTCGTTGGCCTGTCGGGCCTCGGCTTCGAGCGCCTGGTGGACCTGGCCCGGGAGAACGGCACGAGCGAGCTCGACATCCAGCTCGGGGTCAGCCAGATGCTGATCGTGGTCGCTTTCATGTTCAGCTTCATCCTGGCCATGACTGCCGCCTTCATCGGAGCGCCGGCCGTGTCGGCCGATATCGAGAGCGGGGTCCTGCTGGCCATCCTGGCCCGGCCGATCAGTCGCTCCACCTTCCTGATCGGGCGATGGCTGGGCCTGATCCTGGTCGCCGGCGTGTACGCCCTGGGCTCCGGGTTGCTGGAGATCCTGGCGATGAAGCTGGCCTCCGGCTACGGCCCGCCGGACCCGCTGGGAGCGGCCGGCGCGATCGCCCTCCAGGCGATCCTGGTCCTGACCTTCACCCTCCTGCTCTCGACCCGGCTGCCCTCGATCGCCGGTGGGGCGATCGCGGTCGTCGTCTTCGGCCTGTGCTGGATCAGCGGGGTGCTGGGCGGGCTGGGCCTGCTGCTGAAGGCCGACCTGCTCGACCAGGTCGCCACGATCAGCCGGGTCCTGTTTCCGTCCGACGGGATCTGGCGCGGCGCGATCTTCGCCCTGGAGCCCCAGGTGGTGATCGCGGTGGCGTCCTCAAGCGGGCGCTCGAGCATCGCCCTGGCCGCCAACCCGTTCTACGCCGCGACCGGCCTGCAGCCGGCCTACCTGGCCTGGGTTGGCGCCTGGTTCGTGATCGTCCTGGGCCTGGCGGTCGCCTCCTTCCGGCGCCGGGAGCTGTGAGCCGGGAGCTGTGAGCTGATTCCGACCGTGACACGCTAGGTGTCACGGCGGCCTGCGAACCTTCGGCTCATGAACACCAACGCATTCATCGCCAACTCGGTGATCGCCCTCGATTGCCCGGCCTGCGACAGCACGATCCTGGTGGACCAGGGCGACCTGGACGGCCAGATCCGCTGCGACGGCTGCCTGGTTGCCTTCTCGCTGGCCGGTCAGGCCGCGACCCAGCTCGAGGCGCTCGCGGCCTGACCGGCCGGCCGTGTGGATCGGCTAGCGCGGACCGTGACCGCCGATCACGAGCGCCCCGCGGAGCCGGCTCGAGGCGGAGAAGCCGAGCGTCGCGATCAACAGCCCGCTGCCCATGAGGAGCAGGGTCGCTCCCCCGCCGATGGTGTCCAGGAGCACGCCTGCGGTGATCATCCCGATCGGCTGCAGGCCGATTGAGAGGGTCCGGGCGGTCGAGCCCACCCGGCCCAGGAGCTCGTCCGGGGCGGCGGCCGAGCGAAGGGTGACATAGGTGATCACGACCGCCGCCGAGGCGGCGCCCACGACGAACGCCGCCGGGAACAGGACCGCGACCTGGCCATTCACGGCCGCGATCATGGCCACGGCCTCGACCGCGGTGCCCACGATCATGATCCGGCCGGCCGACCGAATCCGGAACTGGTTCATGCCAATCGCGCCGAGCAGGTAGCCGATGCCGTTGACCGACAAGAGCAACCCAAAGGTGGCCGTGGACAGGCCCAGCTGCCGGGTCACGAAGAAGGTCAGGACGGGAATCAGGCCGGCCGTGATGATGCTGATCAGGCCCCAGTACGAGACGGCCACGCGCAGCGTCGGGTGGCCAGCGATGTAGGCAATGCCCTCGCGGATCTCGGCCCGGATATCCAACGGCGGGCGCTCCTGGCGCTCCTGCAACGGCCGCCGGATCAGGGCCATGGCGGCCGAGCTGGCCAGGAAGCTCAGGGCATCGACGGCGATCGTCGGCCCGAAGCCGACCACCGCGGCGAGCAGCCCGGCCACGCTTGGCCCGACCACGAAGCTCAGGCTGTAGACCGTCTCCAGGGTCGACGTGGCCTTGCCCCGCAGCGGCCGGCCGACCAGGCTGGGCATGGCCGCGGTGTAGGCCGCCAGGAAGAGCGCCCGGAGCATCGACATCGGCGCCGCGATGAGCAGGATGACCACGATCGTCGGGCCATGCAGGTAGATCGACAGCGGGATCAGGGCGGTCAGGATCGCCCGACCGAAGTCCGCCCCAAGGATCATCACCCGCCGGTCGCTGCGGTCGGCGATCACCCCGGCCAGCAGCCCGAAGACGAGGTCGGGAATCGTGTTGAGCACGCCGACCACACCCATCGCCACGCCCGACCCGGTCAGGGCCAGGACCAGCAGGGGCAGGGCAGTCAGGCTGAGCGCGTCGCCGAAGGCCGAGATGCCCTGGCCGCCAAGCAGGAGCAGGAAGTCCCGGTTATGGCTGAGCGGCTCCTCGTGGCGGCGTGGCTGCTTGGCCTCGCCCAGGCTTGGTGGCTCGTGCTCGGCCGCGGGCAGTGTCACCCGATCCGAACGGAGGCGGCCCCGCCGGTGAAGTGGATCAGGATCCGGTCGGTGGCCGCGTCGAAGCCCAAACTCTCGGTCCGGCCGTTGACGCTGTTCAGGCCGCCGGACGGTTCGAAGCGGTACTCGACGCCGTCGGGCACCTCGATCGTGACCGACGCCGCTCCGGCCGTGATCGACACGGTGACGCTGCCCTCGGGCCGAGGCAGCACGACCCGGGCCCGGGCGGCGCCGACCTGCAGCCGGGCGTCGACGATCGAGATCGCGCCCAGGTCGAGCTCGAAGTTGGCGGCCCCGCCATCCACTCGCAGCTGGGTCGGGATGTCCGAGGCGATCCGGATGTCCCAGCTCGTGTCGCCCCGCCAGCCGCCCAGCGATGCGACGTCCTGGCGCAGGCGGACGTGGGCCAGGTCACCGTCGCGACGCTCCTGGACGGCGACATCGGTCGTCGACGAATGAACCTCGACGAGCTCCGTAGAGCCGCCGGCCAGGCGGAACGTGCCACCGCCGGCGCCGAGCTGGAGCTCGAGCCGGGCGGCGCCATCACGGGCCACCACCGAGGCGTTCGTGCCGGCCGCCCGGCCCTGGCCGCCGTCGCCCTGCCGGCCGGCTGCGTGGACGACGACGATCACCCCGATCGCGATCAGGAGGATCGGCCAGAAGACCCGCCAGGCGAACTGGAAGATGCCCAGCTGGTCGAGCAGGAAGATCGACCCCATAACGATGAGGACGACCCCCAGGATCGAGATCCCGGCCCATTCGCCGCGGCCCGATCCACTGCCCTTGCCCTGGCTCATCGCTGCTCCATAGCGCGCCTCGCCGCCGCTGCCCGTCCAGCGTAGCGTGGCGACGCCCGCGTCGCGCCCCGCGGGACACGAGCCACCTGGAGCGGCCCACGCCGCCTACCCTCGGCCGATGACCGACACTCCCGTGCGCTCCGCCTTCCACCACGTCCAGGAAGGGCTCGGCGCCGAATTCGGCGACTGGGACGGCTGGCTGTGGACGACCGGCTTCGGCGATCGCGACGGCGAATACAACGCCGTCCGCGAAGGCGCCGGGATCTGGGACTGCTCGGCCCTGATCAAGTGGGACTTCCACGGCCCCGACGCGCTCCAGGCGGCCGACCGGCTGATCGCCAACGACGTGCTGGCTTACGGCCCGGGCCGAGTCCGCTACGCGCCGCTGCTGGACGACGCGGGCCGGATCATCGACGACGCCACGGTCTACGTCTTCGGGCCCGACCACGTCTGGTTCATGACCAACCGGTTCGACCTAGGCGACCACCTGCGCGAGGTCAGCGCCGGCCTGGCCGTGACCATCGACCTGATCGTCCACGAGCTGCCCCACGTCCAGTTCCAGGGACCGCGCACGCGCGCGATCCTGCAGCGCCACGTCAATGTCGACCTGGCCGGGCTGCCTTACTTCCGTTTCCTGACCGAGCCGGTCCAGGTCGGCCCGGCCCCGGCCTGGATCGCCCGGACCGGGCTATCCGGCGAGATCGGCTACGAGCTGTTCGTCCGGCCCGAGCATGCCGAGGCGCTGTGGCAGACCCTGACCGCCTCGGGCGAGGTCCGGCCGTATGGCTTCGACGCCCTCGATGTTCTCCGGATCGAGTCCGGGATGATCCTGCCCGGCTACGACTACACGCCCGACGAGTCGAGCCCGTTCGACATCAACTTCGAGCGCTTCATGAAGGTCGACGGGCGGACGTTCCACGGCGACGCGGCCATCCGGCGCGAACGGGACGCCGGCCCGCCGGCCCGCCGCCTGGCCTCGCTGACGATCGAAGGCGAGGTCGTGCCCGAGGCCGGCGCCGAGGTCACGATCGCTGGGGCGCCGGTAGGTGCGGCCACCAGCCCGACCGGATCGCCCCGCTTCGGCACGATCGCCCTGGCCATCCTCGATCGCGCCGCGGCCGTGCCCGGCACCACGGTCGAGGTGGCCCTGGGTGAGGACGGTTCGGACGGCACGGCCCAAGCGACCGTCGGCGAGCCGGCCCTGTACGACCCCCAGAAGCGCCGCCCGCGCGGTTAGTCGGCGAGCTGGCTGAACCGGCGGGTCGCGCCCATCTGCGGCCAGACCCGCGCCTGGCTCACGGCCAGCGCCTGGCGGACGTGGTTCCGATCGTGGTGGACCCACTCGGCCAGGATCTCGTCGACCCGGAGCGGGCCAACATTCGGGTGAATGCCGACCCGGCCGAGGTCGCCCGCCGACAGGGATCGGACCAGGGCGATCCCCTCGCTCCGGCGCGCCGCGAAGGCCTCGACGAGCGCGATCGGATCGGCCTCGTCGTCGTGTCGCTCGGCTGCCATGGCCGGCGGGTCCCAGGTCGCCAGGAGCGGGCCGTCCGCCGCCAGGATCGCCTCGATCCGGCCGGCGAAGCCGCGGGCATCCGCCTCGAACAGGTGGCCGACGCATTCGTTGACCGACCACTCGCCCGGGGCCGGCCGCCAGCGCGCCTCGGCGGCCAGGCCGCGGACCTCGGCCCGCAGCGTGGCGACGGTGGCCGCCAGCAGTGGCGCGATCTGGTCCGGACCGAGGAAGCTCACCCCGGCCCGAGCCCGGCCGGCTCCCCCACCGGTGCAGGAGCGGCCGGAGCGTCCGACAGGACCGGCAGCGCCAGCTTACCTGCCCGGACCGGGAACGGCGGCAGGTCGCGGCCGTCCTCGGCCAGCCAGCAGGCTGCCTGCTGGCCGACACCGACGTCGAACAGCGGCGGCTCCTCCACCTTGCACCGATCGAAGGCCAGCGGGCAGCGTGGATGGAATCGGCAACCGCTCGGGATGTGGGCCGCGTCGGGCGTTTCGCCCTGGAGGATGTAGCGCTGGGCTCGGATCGCGGCGGTGGCCGGCTCGGGCGTGGGTGAGACGCTGACCAGGGCCTTGGTGTACGGGTTGTGAGGCGACCGGATGACGGCCTCGGCCGGGCCGATCTCCATGATCTTGCCCAGGTACATCACCGCGATCCGGTCGGCGATCACCCAGGCCAGCGACAGGTCATGGGTGATGAACAGGTAGGTCAGGCCGAAGTCACGGCGCAGGTCGAGCATGAGCCGCAGCAGCTCGGTCCGGATCGAGACGTCGAGCATCGACACGGGCTCGTCGGCCACGACCAGCTCGGGGCTCATGACGAGCGCCCCGGCGATGACCACGCGCTGGCGCTGGCCGCCCGACAGCTCATGCGGGAAGCGGAAGGCGAACTCGCGAGCCGGCCGCAGCCCGGCGCTCTCGAGGGCGGCCGCCACGCGGGCCTCCTTCTCGGCGTTCGACTTGGTCAGGTGGTTGACCTCGAGTGGCTCGGCCACGAAGTCGTGGATCGTCTGCTTCGGGTTGAGCGTCTCGTACGGGTCCTGGAAGATGATCTGGACGCGCCGGCGATACTCGCGCAGCTTGGACACGCCCCACAGGTTGCTCACGTCCTGGCCGTCGAAGATGACCTGGCCGGCGGTCTGGCGGGTGAGCTTGACGATGACCCGGCCGGTGGTCGTCTTGCCCGAGCCAGACTCCCCGACAAGGGCCAGGACCTCGCCCTTGTTGATCGTCAGGTCGATCCCGTCGACGGCCCGGACGTAGTTGCGGGGCCGGCGCCGGAGCGAATCGAGGATGCCGGCCCGAATGGGGAAGTAGACCTCGAGGTTGGTCAGGCGCAGCAGCTCGGTCACTCGATGTCGTCCATGGAATGGTCGTCGGTCAGGCCGTGGCCCGGACCGAGGCTGTGCTCGGTGACCGGCTCGACCGATTCGCCGCGCAGCTCTGCGGCGAATTCGCGATCGCCGAAGACGCCGGCGCCCAGGCCCGGTCCAGCGGGGTCCGCCGGCTGGACCAGGGCATCCTTGGTCGGTCGGGTGATCGGCACGCCGTCGCTGCCGGGTGGGTAGAGGTGGCAGGCCACCCGGACGCCATCGGCGAAGGTGACCTCGGGCGGGACCTCCACCGAGCAGACCGCCATGGCAAACGGACAGCGCGGGTGGAAGCGGCAGCCGGGTGGCGGGTCGCGTAGGTCGGGCGGCGAGCCGGGGATGACCTCGAGCGTCCGCCGGTCGGCGTGGATGTTGGGGAAGGCGCCGATCAGCTTCTGGGTGTACGGGTGGCGGGGGTGGTGAAGATGACACTGACGGCGCCTTCCTCCGCCACCTTGCCGGCGTACATGATCATCACCCGGTCGCACGTCTCGGCGATCACCGACAGGTCGTGGGTGATCAGGATCAGGGACAGCCCGAGCTCGCGCCTGAGGCGTTCGAGGAGCTCCAGGATCTGGGCCTGGACCATCACGTCGAGGGCCGTGGTCGGCTCATCGCCGATGACCACGGCCGGGTCGCAGGCCAGGGCCATCGCGATCATCGCCCGCTGGCGCATGCCGCCGGAGAGCTCGTGCGGGTAGGCCTGGCCGCGGCGGGCCGGGATGCCCACGAGCTCGAGCAGCTCGCCCGCCCGCTTGAGGGCGTCGGCCTTGTTGGCCTTGAGCCGCAGCTCGATCGGCTCGGCGATCTGCTCGTTGATCCGGCGGACCGGATTGAGCGCGTTCATGGCGCCCTGGAAGATGATCGAGATCTCCCGCCAGCGATAGCGCCGGAGGGCATCCTCTGACTTCTTGGCCAGGTCGATCCCGAACAGCTTGACGCTGCTGTCCTTGCCAATCCGTCCGTTGCCGGGCAGCAGCCGGACGAGGGACAGGGCGGTCGTCGTCTTGCCGCAGCCGGACTCGCCGGCAATCCCCAGGGCCTCACCGTCATTCAAGGTGAAGCTGACGTCGTCGACTGCCTTGACCGAGCCGCCGGCCATCTTGAACCGGGTCGTGAGGTGCTCCACCACCAGCAGCGGCGCGTTGGGGTCGGCCTGCCTGGGCAGCGGCCACTGGCGCCGGCCGCGGATGATGGCCTGGGCCTCGAGCACGGGGTCCCTCACGGGGTCGGTGACGGGCTCGGTCATCGGCGGACCCTCAGGCGGGGGTTGAGGACGTCGTCCAGGGCCGAACCGACGAGGGTGAACGCGAGCACCACCAGGACGATGCAGACCGACGGCGGGACCACGTACCACCACGCCCCCAGGCCCATCGCCCCGGCCGACTCGGCCGCGTTGAGGATCTCGCCCCAGGACGGCGCGAACGGGTCGCCCAGGCCGATGAACGACAGGGTCGTCTCGGTCAGGATCGCGCCGCCGAAGACGAGCACGGTGTTGGCCACGATCAGGTTCATCACGTTGGGCAGGATGTGGCGCCACATGATGTGGCCGCCGCCCGAGCCGATGACCCGGGCCCGGCCGACGAATGCCCGCTCCTTGACCGAGAGCGTCTGGGATCGAATGATCCGGGCCGTCGAGGCCCAGCTGGTGATGCCGATCACGACCACGATCACGATCAGGGTCACCCGGATGCCGAAGACTTCCGAGCCGCTGCCGACGAGGTCCAGGATGATCGGGGCCAGGATCAGGGCCAGCACGAACGTGGGCAGGACGAGGAAGAAGTCGGTCACCCGCATCAGCAAGGTGTCGGTCCGCCCGCCGACGTAGCCGGCCAGGATCCCGACCAGGGCGCCCAGCACGATCGTGATGACCGTGGCCAGCAGGCCGATGACCATCGAGATCCGAGTGCCGTGGACGGTCAGGTTGAGGATGTCCCGGCCGAGCTCGTCGGTGCCCAGCAAGTGGCCCAGGCTGGGCGGGTCGAGGGGCAGGCCGCTGGCCGAGGTGACCGTCTGCAGGTCGCCCACGAAGAAGCTCGGGGCGATGGCCAGGATCGAGAAGAAGATCAGGACAACCACCCCGATCACGCCATCCGGGCGGGCGGCAAAGCGCTGGCCGAAGGTCCGGATCGAGCGCAGCCGGAGGCGCAGGCGTTCGTTCCGGACGGCGGCCTCCGGCCGGGCTTCGCTGGTCATGCCCGGACCCTCGGATCGAGGCGGCCGTAGATCAGGTCGGCCGCGAAGTTGGCGAGCACGACCGACACGCTCAGGAGCAGGAAGATGCCCTGCAGGACGGGGTAGTCGCGCGCCTCCAGGGCCTGCACGGTGAGGGTGCCCAAACCGGGCCAGTTGAACACGACCTCGACCGTGATCGCGCCGCCGATCACGTAGCCCAGGTTGATGGCGATCAGGGTGACTGCCGGCAGGAGCGCGTTGGGCAACGCGTGCGAGCGCAGGATCTTGCCCGACGAGAGGCCCTTGCCCCGGGCGGTGGTCACGTAGTCCTCGCCCAGGGTCTCGATCACCGACGAGCGCATCAGGATCGAGTACTGGCCGATCAGGCCGATCGCCACGGTCATCAGGGGCAGGAACAGGTGGCTCGCGAAATCGAGCAGCTGGCTGGCGAAGGTGTCGTTGTTGCCGCCGATCGTGAGCATCCCGCTGGTCGGGAACCAGTGCAGGCCGACGGCGAAGATGCCCAGGAGCAGGATGCCGATTACGAAGTAGGGCATCGAATACAGGATCAGCGACAGCCCGTTGCCGATGTAGTCCACCGCACCGCCGCGTTTCCAGCCCGAATAGGCGCCCAGGGCCAGGCCGAAGATCACGGCCAGGATCTCGCCCAGGCCGAACAGGATGAGGGTCGGCCAGATCCGGTCGGCCAGCACGTCGGTCACCGACTCGCCGTGGAACTTGAACGAGAAGCCCAGGTCGCCCGCGGCCGTCGCCTCGAGGTAGTCGACCAGCTGGTCGGGCAGGAGCGGCTTGTCCAGGCCCCAGCGTGCCCGGACCGCCGCCATTGCCTCGGCGCTCAGGTTGGGATTGCGCAGCAGGATCCGGTCGGGCGAGCCGGGCATCATCCGGAACAGGACGAAGTTGAGGATCACGATCAGGAAGATCGTGAAGATCGCACCCAGCGTCTTCCGGACGAGATACCGGCTGCCCACAGCGCTAGTGGTCCCGGGTCAGCCGGTCGGCTGGAGCTGGCTCGCCCCCGGCTGGTCGGCCGGGGGCTCGTCCAGGCGCGGGGTCACTCGTCGTCGTCGTCGGTTGCGGTCCGCCGGCGCCGGGTGATCAGCATGAACCCGACCAGCAGGACCGCGACCACGATGATCCCCAGGACCAGGGGCAACGGGCTGCTGCTGCTCGTGTCGGTCGTGACCGGCAGCGGGACGGCGACCGGGCTGCCCGGCGCGCTCGATGCCGTCGTGGGACCGCTGCTGGCTGGTGCGGTATTGACGCTGGGCGCCGGGGTGGCCTTGGTCGCGTCGGTCAGCACGGTGTAGTTGATCGAGCCGTCCTGGAAGAACGGGGCGCCGCCCACGACCGGCTGGTTCTGCCAGCCGGCGAACTTGTCGGTGTGGTACGCGTCCAGGTTGTTGTCGTAGTACAGGACGTCGTAGGGCGCCTGGTCGTAGAAGATCTGCTGCATCTGGTCCATGAACGACTTGCGTTCGGCGTCCGTGCCCGCCTGGTTCTGCTGGTCGTAGAGGGTGTCGTACTGGGCGTTCGACCACTGGCTGTCGCTGGTGCTGCCAATCGACGAGGTGAGCAGGATCTGGAGCAGGGCGTTCGGATCCGGGTCACCGACCCAGCCCCAGATGACCATGTCGTAGTCGAGCTGGGTCTTGATCGGCTTGCTGGAGTCGAGCGCCTCGTCGGTGACCAGCGTGCCCTCATCGAGGACCTGGGCACTGACCTTGATCCCGACCTGGCCAAACCAGCCCTGGATGAACTGGGCGTCCTTGGCGTAGCTCGGGTCGGTGTTGGGCGTGTACAGCCGGAGGTTGATCGGCTTGCCCTGCTTGTCGACCCGGGTCCCGTCGGCCCCGCGCGGATAGCCGGCCGCATCGAGCTTCTGGTTGGCCGTGTCGATGTTGAACTGGCGCAAGTCGTTGGGCTCCGTGTGCCACGCCTTTTCCCAGGGCGGGACCTGGGTCGAGCCGGGCGAGGCATAGCCCAGGAGGACCCTCTGGATCAGGGTCGGCTTGTCGATCGCGTAACCCAGGGCCTGCCGGAAGGCCGGGTCCTGGAGGGCCGTGGTCGAGGCTCCGCCGCCCTTGTCGTAGGTGTTGTAGTTGAGCTGGGTGAAGCCGTTGCCCTCGCTGGCCAGGGCCACCGTGTTGGGCGCCGTCTTGAGCTGGTTGAACGACTCGGCGCTGGGGCTGTGGATGTAGTCCAGCTCGTTGTTCTTGAAAGCCGCGACCATCGTGTCCGGCGCCGACGGGTAGTACTGGATCACGATCTCGTCGGCCGCACCCGCCTTGCCCCAGTAATTGGGATTGCGGATGAGCCGGACGTACTGGCTGGTCGATTCGACCGCCTGGTAGGGGCCGGTGCCGACCACCGGCACGTTGTTGTTGAAGTCGGAGATGTTCGCCGGGGTCACGTTCTTCCAGATGTGCTGGGGCACGATCGGGATGTACGAGTGGGTGAGCTTGCTGGTCGGCCGTGAGGTCGCGATCACGACATGGTCGGCATCGGGTGCCGTGACCGAGGTCACGAACGAATCCTTGAGGTACGGGTCGAGATAGCCCAGGCCGACCACGCCGTCGTCCTTGGTGCCGTCGAGCTCCAGGTTGTAGGTGTAGACGACATCGGCGCCGGTCGCAGGCTGCCCGTCCGACCACTTCATGCCGTCGCGGATGTGGAACGTCCAGCTGAGCTGGTCGGTCGACTGGGTCCACGAATCGGCAAAGCCCGGCACCGGCTCGTTGTTGGGCCCGAAGTTGACCAGCAGGTCGTAGTTGAGGGTGAACACCTCGTAGCCCACGTTCAGGGCGGTGTTGAACGGATTCAGCGAATCCAGGCTCTCCACCGTGCCGACTCGCAGGGTCAGGATGTCCTTGGCCTGGACGGTGGCCGCCGGCAACAGGGCAGCCAGGGCCAGTCCGAACGCGAGGGCGGTGCGCGCGAGCCGCTCGCGCAGGGGCGTTCTCATCGAAGCAGTCCTCCTCCGCGCGGTCCAGGGAGCTGCGCCGGCTCCGGCCGCGACGTGGTGGCAGGGTTGCACACCAGCACCACGGTGCGCAATACGAGACCACGTGGCGCACCCCTGTTCCGTGCGCTGGAACGCGATCCGGTCAGACCATGAAGCTGGTCGGCGGGTCGGCCTGGAGCAGGATCGGCCGGTCGATCCGGAAGCGCTCGATCTCGGCGGCCGACGGCGTCACGCCCTGGACTGCCAGCTCGGCCAGGATCCGGCCGATGACCGAGGCGAACTTGAAGCCATGGGCCGCGCCCAGGGCCACCAGCACGTTGGGTTGGTCGGGTAGCCGGTCGATCACGAAGTCGCGATCGGGCGGCAACGTATACAGGCAGGTCTTGGTCAGCAGTACCGGGCCGACGCTGCCCGGCAGGCGGCGGGCCATGAACGCATCGATCCGGGCGGCGGCGACCTCATCCGGGGCGAAGCTCCGATCGCGGGCCGTGGTGGGTTGGCCCCCCACGTCCTCGGCCGCCTTCGGACCGGCTTCGCCGTAGGTGGGAAAGCCATAGAAGCACGGCTCGTCCATCCAGATCCAGACCGGGAACCGATCGGGCGCGAAGTCCTGGGGCCGGGGGCAGCCGTAGTAGCGGACCTGCTCCCGGGTGATCGTGAGGGGCAGCCGGCGATCGAACGAGGCGAGCAGCTCGTTGGTCCAGGCGTCGGCGGCCAGGACCACCTGGCCAGCCCGGAACGTGCCCCCGCCGGCCGTCTCGATCTCGATCTCGCCGCCGACGGACCGCAGGCCGCTGACCGGCGTCCGCTCGAGCAGGGTTGCGCCGTGGGCCCGGGCCAGGCGCTGATGGGCGGCATTGGCCCGATTCGGATCGGCCAGGCCGCCGTCTGCCTGGTAGATCGTGACCGTGCCGTCGGGCAGGCGCCACTGGGGCCATTGAGCCATCGTCTGGCCGGCGTCGAGGGTCTCGAACGGGACGCCCTCGGCGGCCAGGCTACCGGCGTAGTCGGCCATCGGGATCGATGCCCCGGGCGGCCACAGGTCCAGGCCACCGGTCGTCGTCACGACCTGGACCCCGGACTCGGCCTGGAGCAGGTCCCAGGTCTCGTACGCCCGCCGGGCGAGACGGACGTAGTCCGGCCGGTGATACGACAGGCGGATGATCCGCGAGTGATCCTGGCTGGCCCCGTTCGCGTGGCCCAGCTCGAATTGCTCGAGCCCCAGGACGTCCCCGCCGAGCTGGCGGCTGAGCCAATAGGCCGCGCCGCTGCCGATCCCGCCGAGGCCGACGACGGCCACGGCGTAGTCCCGCCGGAGCGGGTCAGCCATACCGGCGGGTCGACTCCAGGACCACCCGGCCGCCCAGGTCGATCGTGCCCTCCGGTCCCAGCCGGGTCGACAGGCGCGATCCCTGGCCCTGGCTGATCTCGAGCCCGCGCCCCAGCCGGCTGGTGATCGCGACCGCGGCGGCTCCGGTCGCCTCATCCTCGGCAATCCCGACTTCCGGCGCGAAGAAGCGGCTGCGGATCGTGCCTGCCTGGCGATCCTGCCAGGCCCACGGATACCACGAGGTCTCACCCGGGGGCGGGCCGTCCAGGGCCTCCACCTTGGCCGGCCCGCCCTGCTCGGCCAGGCTGATCGAGAAGACCCACTCGGGCCGGGCCCGGACCCAGCGCTGGTCACCTTCGGCCCAGGTCAGGACCTGGCCGGCCGGGACGTGCAGGGCCTCGACGGGCATCCCGACCGAGGCCAGCAGCCAGGCCGTGCCGACCGTCGGGTGGCCGGCGAAGCGCAGCTCGAGGCCGGGCGTGTAGATCCGGATCCGGCCCGCCCGGGCGTCCTCGACGAAGACCGTCTCGCTGTAGCCGAGATCGGCCGCCACCGCCTGGCGCTGGGGCTCCGGGATCGCGCTGCCGTCGAGGAACACGCCCAGCTCGTTGCCATGCCGGCCGGCCTCGTCGACGAACACGCGCAGGAGGTGCAGGGTGGCGCTCATCGGCGCAACCGGGCGACCCGCTCCAGGGCGGCAATCGAGAGGAGGTCCGTGATCCGGCCCGAATCGATCAGGGCCAGGGCCTCCTCGAAGGGCAGCCATTGGACGGCGAGCTGCTCGGTCCCATCGGGCGAGGCCGGACCGTGGGCCAGCTCGGTCGCCAGGAAGATCGTGCCGAGCTCATCAGTGACCGAGTTCGAGACGGCGATGCGGGCGACCTCGCGCCAGCTCTGCGCGCTCAGCCCGGTCTCCTCCTGCAGCTCCCGCTGAGCCCCGGCCAGGGGCGACTCGCCGGGCGGGACGCCGCCCTCGGGCAGCTCCCAGGAGTAGGCGTCAAGGGTGTACCGCCACTGGCCGACCAGGGCCACCCGATCGCGCTCGTCGATGGCCACGATCGCCACCGCGTGATTGCGGAAGTGGATGACCCCGTAGATCCCGGGCTGGCCGTCGGGCCGGTCGACCTCGTCGTGGTAGACGTCCAGCCAGGGGTTGTCGTAGACGACCCGGCGGGAGCGGCGGCGCCAGGGCGACTCGGTCGGTTCCGTCTGGTTCACGGTTGGATCGTACGTCCCGGGCGGCGAGTCCCGCTCGCGGCGGCGGCGCCGGCCTCGCTAGACTCGGGCGATGGCCCAGCCCCAGCGCGATCCCCGCCCGGCCTCGACCCCGGGCCACGCCGTCGACGTCCGGCGCGACGTCCGGATCCCCGTGCGCGACGGGCTCGAGCTGTCGGCCAACCTGTGGCTGCCGATCGGCACGGGCCCCGGCGACCGATTCCCGGCGATCCTCGAAATGATCCCCTATCGCAAGGACGACTGGCGCTGGGCGAGCGACGAGGCCCGCGGCCAGTGGCTGGCGGCCCGCGGCTTCGCCTTCTGCCGGCTCGACATCCGGGGCACGGGCAGCAGCCCGGGAATCGCCCGCGGCGAGTACACCGTCGAGGAGACCCGCGACGGCTACGATGCGGTCGAGTGGCTGGCGGGCCAGCCCTGGTCAAACGGCAATGTCGGGATGTGGGGCATCAGCTGGGGCGGCTTTGCCGCGATCCAGGTGGCGCTGCTCCGGCCGCCCCACCTCCGGGCGATCGTGCCGGTCTACGCCTCGGATGACCGCTACACCGACGACGTCCACTACATCGGCGGCTGCGTTACCGCCAGCGAGCTCAGCCAATACGCGGTCAGCATGGTCGGCTCGAACGCCCTGCCGGCCCGGCCCGCATATCGCGGCGATGCCTGGGAGGCCGAGTGGCGCGAACGCCTCGAGCAGACCCCGGTCTGGCTGTTCGAGTGGCTCCGCCAGCAGCTCGACGGGCCGTTCTGGCGGCAGGGCTCGCTGGCGCCGGACTGGGAGGCGCTGGTCGTGCCCATGTTCCTGATCGGCGGCTGGATGGACA
>JBBSFD010000050.1:0-22371 GCA_038239115.1 Candidatus Limnocylindrales bacterium
GCATGTGGTGCCCGCCGCGGGGCTCAGATCCCCAGCCCGCTGAGGTGCTCGGCCATCGCCTCGGGCGCGTCCATCGCCCGGCGGTAGTCCTGCCAGCGATCGGGCGCCCAGATCTCGGCGTGGTCCCGGGCGCCGACGACGACCGCCTCGGCGGTCAGGCCGGCGATCTCGCGCAGGGCGGCCGGCAGGACCACCCGGCCCTGCCGATCGGGTCCGATCTCGTAGGCGTTGGCGAACAGGGCCCGGCTGAAGTTCCGGGCGCTGGCATCACCGATCGGCAGGCCGCCGACCTTGTCGGCCAGCTCCTGCCAGGCGGCCCGCGGAAAGATCGCCAGGCACGCGTCGAGCCAGCGGGCAATGAATGCGCCGCCTTCGAGCTGGACGCGGAACTTCGCGGGGACCGCGACTCGTCCCTTGTCGTCCACCGAGTGCCGGTACTCGCCGGTGAACACCGTTCGGGTTTCCCTGTCGTCTGGGCTGCGGCTATGGGCGGGCGATCCCGCGAACGCTGGGGCGGCTGGTTGGCCGAGTGGTTCAGGTGAGTCCCGAAGCTATGGGACTGCTCCCCACTTGACACCACTTCGTGCCACTTCGCGTACTATACCGCCCGAGGGGCATCCGTCAATGCCGATTTGGACGGGGAATCAGCCGGCCGGCGGGAGGCCGGGCCGAGCGGCGCTGACGGCGCTTGCGACAGTACTTTCCGCCCGTTGAAGCTCGACCCGGCGCCGTGCTAGGGTCGCGTCTCGGTGGACCGTGCAACCAGGCCCGGCCCGCCGGGACCAGCGCACGAGGCACGTGCGGTCAGGACGAGGACGGCAAGCTCAGATGGCAATCCAGCTGCCCATGGCGCCGCTCGAGGCCGCAACCGAGACGTCCTACCTGGCCAAGGGCCGGATCCGGCGCTGTACCTACCGCCGGCTCATCGCCGTGACGGCCGGTGAGGAGCGGATCTACGAGGTCGAGTGCCTCTTCCCCGAGCGGCGCGTGCCGATCCCCCTGGGCGACCTCGAATCGGCCACACCCGTGTGCAACGCGTGCACGGCGCCGCACATCTTCCGGGCCGACGAGGACTGAGCGCCAGCGAGGCGCCCTGTAAGCCGAGTTCTGTCCCGCGATCGCTCGCGGGGACGGTCATCCATCTCGACCGGCGGTTGCCCGCCGGTTCATGCGGCCGACCCGAGGGCTGGGCAGCGCTACCTCTCCCCCGAACCGGTTGCCCGGCCCGGGTTGCGCCCTCCTATTTGGCCTTGCTCCAGGTAGAGTTTGCCGCGTTTCACCCCGTCCGCCGAAGCGGCCGGACTCGTCTCTGTGGCACTGGTCCTCGCCTCGCGGCGGGCGGGCGTTACCCGCTACCCTGCGCTGGGGAGCTCGGACTTTCCTCGAGGCAGATCCCGGAGGATCCACCGCGCGACCATCCGGACGCCTCGCTGGCCCGGGTATCGTACCCTCGACCGCGTGATGCCTGAACCGATGAGCGCGACAGCGAGGCCCGCCCGACGAATGGTCGCCGGACCCGTCGGCCGTCTGGCGGCCGCCCTGGTCGTCGTCCTGGCCGTCCTCGTCGTGGCCTGCAGCCCGGCCACGACCCCGGCCCCAAGGGCGACGATCACGTTCCTCGTCCGGAACACGACGACCACGATCGAGACCTACAAGTTCAGCGGCTCGGCCACCGTCGCCGATGTGACCGGCCCGCTGTGTCGCCAGGGCCAGACGGTCATCGGCACGACCTGGGATCCGGTCTGGTCCTTCTCGATCAACGGCCAGCGGGCCATCGGCTCGACCGATTCGGCCGATCTCCAGCCGGGCGCCAGCGCCCGGGACGGCCTGACCGTGATCATCGTGATCAGCGTCAGCGGGCTGCAGAAGACTGCCCACGCCGGCCCGCCCCTGGCCGGCGAGGCCGATACGCCCGCTCCGTCGGTGGCGTCGCCGAGCACGCCGACCTGCTAGGGCTGGCCGCCGCCTAGGGTTGGTCCGGGCGCCGCACGACGACCGGTGGCCCGCCGGCCCGGACCCGGTCGATCGCCTCGTTGGCCAGCGCGTCGGCCGCCGAGTTCTGGGCCCGCGGCACGTGCCGGGCGGTCCACCGCCGGAAGTGGGTCAGCGAGGCATGGACCTGGGCGTGGAGCGGCGCGATCTTGGCGTCCTTGACCCGCCAGCGACCGTTGACCTGCTCGACGATCAGCTTCGAGTCGAGGAGCATGTCGACTTCGGTCGCGCCCAGCTCGATGGCCAGGGCCAGGGCCCGCACCACGCCGACGTACTCGGCCACGTTGTTGGTCCGGATGCCCAGGTACTCACTGATCGTGGCCAGCGGCCGGGCCAGCGGATCGGCCGAACCGGGCCGGCTGGCGTCGATCAGGACCGCGCCCGAGGAGGCCGGGCCAGGGTTGCCCTTGGCCGCCCCGTCGGTCCGGACGATCAGGCGCAGGCCGCTCCGGTCGGTCTCGGCTGGATCGAACAGGCCGTTCAGGCCTGGCGCTCGACGATCGCCGCCGAGACCTCGAGGATCGCCCGGGTCACCTCGATGCCGCGCGGGCAGGCGTCGGTGCAGTTGAAGATCGTCCGGCAGCGCCAGACCCCGTCGGCATCGGCCAGGATCTCGAGCCGCTCTTCGGCGCCTTCGTCGCGCGAGTCGAAGATGAAGCGGTGGGCCTGGACGATCGCGGCCGGGCCGACGTAGTCGGGCTGGGCCCAGAACGACGGGCAGGAGGACGTGCAGGCGGCGCACAGGATGCACTTCGTGGTGTCGTCGTAGCGGGCCCGCTCTTCAGGCGACTGGCGCCGCTCGCGGGTCGGCGGCGGACCGTCGGTGATCAGGAACGGCTGGACGCTGCGGTACTTGGCGAAGAAGCCGTCCATGTCCACGACCAGGTCCTTGATCACCGGCAGGCCCGGCAGCGGGGCCACGCTGATCCGGCGCCGGCCGAGCTGTTCGACCCGGATCTTGCAGGCCAGCCGGTTGCGGCCGTTGATCAGCATCGCATCCGAGCCGCATACGCCGTGGGCGCACGAGCGCCGGAACGTGAGCGAGCCGTCGACCTCGTACTTGACCTTGTGGAGCAGGTCGAGGACGCGGTCCATCGGGTCGGCCACGACCGAGTAGGACACCCAGTGCGGTCCGCCGTCCCGCTCGGGGTCGTAGCGAAGAATCCGGAGATCAACCTGCATCGCGCTGCTCAACCTACTACGTCCCGGCCACACGCTCAGTAGGTCCGCGGCTTCGGTTCGAAGCGGGTGATCACGACCGGCTTGTAGCTCAGCTTCGGCCCGCCCTCGGCCCGGGTGGCCAGGGTGTGGTTCAGGAAATTCACGTCGTCCCGCTCGGGATAGTCCTCCCGGGCGTGCGCCCCGCGGCTCTCCTTGCGGGCCAGCGCCGAGACGACCGCGGTCTCGGCGCAGTCGAGCAGGTAGCCGACCTCGCGGGCCTCGAGCAGGTCGGTGTTGAAGACGGTGCCCTTGTCGTCGACGTGGACCCGGCCATAGCGCTCCTTGAGGGCCCGCACCCGGGGCAGGGCGGCCGCCAGGAGCTCCTCGGTCCGATAGACCCCCACGTTGTCCATCATCAGGTCGGCCAGCTCGGTCCGGATCCGGGCGGCGTTCTCGCCGGTCGGCCGATCGGAGATCGCCCGAAGCTCGGCTCGCACCGGCTCGATCGCATCGCGATCCAGGTCGGGCAGCTCCACCCCGCGCACGTCGCGAGCCATCTGGCGGCCGGCCCGCCGGCCGAAGACGAGCAGGTCGACCAGCGAGTTGGTGCCCAGCCGGTTGGCGCCATGGACGCTGACGCAGGCACACTCGCCGGCCGCGTACAGGCCGGGCACGATCGACCGCTCGGCGTCGCGGGTGACCCGGGCGTGGAGGTCGGTCGGGATGCCGCCCATCGCGTAGTGGGCAGTCGGCTGGATCGGCACCGGCTCATTGATCGGCTCGACGCCCTGGTAGATCCGGGCGAAGTCGGTGATGTCGGGCAGCTTCTCCTCGATCACCTTGCGGCCCAGGTGGCGGACATCGAGATAGACGTAGTCCTTGCCGTCGATCCCCCGGCCGGCCCGGATCTCCTGGTAGATCGCCCGGCTGACCAGGTCGCGTGGCCCGAGCTCCATGAGGGTCGGCGCGTAGCGGGCCATGAAGCGCTCGCCGTCGTTGTTCAGGAGGTAGCCGCCCTCGCCCCGGGCCGCCTCCGAGAGGAGGATGCCGATGCCCACGATCCCGGTCGGGTGGAACTGGTAGAACTCCATGTCCTGGAGCGGTACGCCGTGGCGGTAGGCCAGGGCCACCCCGTCGCCGGTCAGCGACCAGGCATTGGAGGTGATCCGGAACATCCGGCCGAAGCCGCCGGTCGCCAGCAGGACCACCTTGCTGCGGAAGGCATGCAGCTCGCCGTCGGCGATCCGGTAGGCCACCACCCCGGCCGCCCGGCCGCCCTGGCCCGCGTCGCCGCCCTGGAACAGGAGGTCGACCACGTGGTACTCGTCGAAGAACTGCACGCCGGCCTTGATGCATTGCTGGTAGAGGGTCTGCAGGATCATGTGGCCGGTCCGGTCGGCCGCGAAGCACGACCGGCGGACGGGACCCTCGCCGTAGTTCCGGGTATGGCCGCCGAACCGGCGCTGGTCGATCTTGCCGTCCGGCGTCCGGTTGAAGGGCAGGCCCATGTGCTCGAGCTCGATGACCGTCTCGATCGCCTCCCGGGCGAGCACCTCGGCCGCGTCCTGGTCGGTCAGGTAGTCACCGCCCTTGACCGTGTCGAACATGTGCCATTCCCAGTGGTCCTCCTCGTGGTTGCCGAGGGCGGCGCACACCCCGCCCTGGGCCGCTCCGGTGTGCGAGCGGGTGGGATAGAGCTTGGTGAGGACCGCCGTGGGCACCCCGGCCTGGGCCAGCTCCAGGGCGGCCCACAGCCCGGCGCCGCCGGCGCCGACGATGATCGCGTCGAAGTCCTGGTCCATGAAGTCCCTTAGGCCGGCGGCTGGGGCAGGGTCGCAACCACGATCGTACCGAAGGCAAAGAGGCTCAGGCCGAGCAGGTAGAAGAAGGTCATCACGGCCGTCCGGGTCCGGCCCTTGAGGTAGTCGCCGGTGACGATCCGGATGCCCAGCACGCCGTGGACGATGACCACCGTCAGGAAGAGCCAGTCGTTGGCTCGCCAGAACAGGCTGCTCCAGCGGACGTTGGCGATGAACTCCGCGGTCTGGTCCTTGGGGTCGTACAGCACGTGCAGGATCAGGAAGTGGCTGAGCGACAGGACGAACAGGGCCAGCCCGGTCACCCGCATCAGGTACCAGATCGTCCGCTCGGACCCCTGGCGGGATGGTCGGACGCTGCCCGAACGGGAGTAGCGCTGGGTCATCTGGCTGCTCCCTACTGCCCGAAGATCGGCTTGAGGATGACGAACGCTACCGGCAGCCCGACGAGCGTGAAGAGGGCCCAGTTGAGGTACCACAGCTGGCGGTGGTAGCGGGTGAAGACCGGCCAGAAGTCCATCACGATGATCCGCAGGCCGTTGAGGGCGTGGTACAGGAGCGCCGCGCCGAGGAGCGTCTCGCCGATCCGCCCGATCGGGCTGGCGTAGATCTGGAGGACCGTGTCGTAGGCCGCCGGGTTGGCTCCCGACAGGAAGATGTCGATCACGTGGAAGATCACGAAGACCCAGATCGCGACGCCGGAGATCCGGTGGAATGCCCAGGCCAGCATCCCTTCTCGGCCGCGATACCGGATCAGCACGGATCCTCCCTGGCGAGCGGCCACCATGGCCGGATGATCGGGCAGCCGTCGAACGGGCTCGACCAGCCTCCCGGGACCTTCATTCTAGCCCGATCATGATCGGCGCCTGGGCCGCGTGCCTGGGCCCGCCCCCGGGCCCCGCGACTGGGCCCGCACCCGGGCCCGCGAGTGGGCAATGTTGCCTGCAGTAGGACAAAACGGGCGTTTCGCCCACAATCGGCGCCGCAGACCCCTCACTCATCCGCAATACATCCCGACCCACGCTCGGCTCGGGATGAATTCGGACATCGGCCTCTCGAGCCCAGGGCCGCAACGGGTCGAAACCGCCGTTTTGTCCCGTGGGCAACGACGAGTGTCCTCGGCCCTCGCCCATCGAGGCCCAGGGCGGCCGCGCTACGCGCCGCCGATGGTGCGTGCGGTAGGACTCAGCCCGGGATGAAACGGGGGTCGGTCAGCCCGGGCCAGGGTCTAAGCGGGCCGAAACCGCAAGTTTGTCGCGTGGGGAAGGACGAGTGGCATCGCCCGGTGCCGCTTCAACGCGATATCTTCCCTGGCGATCAGAACGCAGGAATCGGCCGTGCCGTTCACCGCATTGGACTCGGCCACCGCGGATTTGATCGCTGCTGGAGATCGAATCGCCGGGATCGACGCCGATCTGCCGTTGGCAGCTCGGGCATCTGGCTTATTTGATCTCCTGGGGAGATAGGGTCGGCGGGTGACCAGGACAGGCTGCCGGGACCACCTCGGCCGGGACGGCCTGCCCGGTCGGCGGGCGCGCGGTACCATCGACCCCGCCCGACCCGATCCGAGGAGAGCCGAGCCGCGTGAAGATCCAGGAAGCCGACGCGAAGGGCCTGCTGCTCGCCCAGGGCCTGCCCGTGCCGCCCTGGGAGGTCGTGCGCAGCGTGCCCGAGGCGCGCCAGGCCGCCGACCGAACGTTCGCCGCCGGAGCCGCCCTGGTCGTGGTCAAGGCCCAGGTCCTGGTCGGCGGCCGAGGCAAGGCCGGCGGCGTCAAGGTCGCCCGCGATGCCGATGCGGCCGAGGCCGCCGCGGCCACGATCCTGGGCCTCGAGATCAAGGGCATCCAGGTGCGCAAGCTGCTGGTCGGCCCGGCTGCCGACATCGTCCAGGAGTATTACCTCGGCGCGATCCTCGACCGGGCCAGCCGCCGGATCGTGGTCATGGCCTCGGCCGAAGGCGGGGTCGAGATCGAGGAGGTTGCCCGGGTCAACCCGGCTGCCATCCATCGGCTGGCGGCCCACCCGCACCTCGGCCTGCTCGCCTGGCAGGCCCGCCAGCTGGCCTTCGCGGTCGGCCTGGGCGGCGCTCGGCTGGCCGAGTTCGTAGCTATTGCCCAGGGCCTGGTGGCCACGATGCTGGCCAACGATGCCGACCTGGTCGAGGTGAATCCCCTGGCCGTGATCCGCGAGACCGGCCCGGAGGGCAGCACCATCGAGCGCCTGGCCTGCCTCGACGCCAAGATCACGCTCGACGATTCAGCCTTGTTCCGGCACCCCCATCTCGAGGCGCTGCGCGACCTCGACGAAGAGGATCCAGTCGATCGCGAGGCCCGCGAGGAGGGCATTAGCTTCATCAAGCTCGACGGCTCGATCGGCTGCATGGTCAATGGGGCCGGCCTGGCCATGACCACGATGGACCTGGTCAAGCGCGCCGGCGGCGAGCCAGCCAACTTCCTGGACATCGGCGGCGGGGCCCGGGCCGACAAGGTGGCGGCCGCGATGGCCCTCATCCTGGCCGATCCCCAGGTCACCGCGATCCTGGTCAACATCTTCGGCGGGATCACCCGTGGCGACGAGGTTGCCCGGGGGTTGATCGAGGCCCGGGCCGTCCAATCCCGGGTCGTCCCGATGGTCGTTCGGATCGTCGGCACGAACGCCGATGAGGCCGCCGCCCTGCTCGAGGCGAACCACTTCGCGACCGCCGTCAGCCTGGACGACGCGGCGGCCAAGGCCGTCGCCGCCGCCCGGGCCGCAGCCGGCGCAGCGCCCGCGACCGGCGCACCGTCCGCAGCTGGGCCGGGCTGATGAGCATCCTGGTCGGCCACGAGACCCGCCTGGTCGTGCAGGGAATCACCGGCCGCGAGGGTGACTTTCATTCCCGGGCGATGCTCGAGTACGGCACTCCGCTGGTGGCCGGCGTCACGCCCAACAAGGGCGGCCAGCTGGCGGTCGACGGCCGGGTGCCCGTGTTCAACACGGTCGCCGATGCGGTCCGCGAGACGCGCGCCAACACCTCCTGCATCTATGTGCCCGCGGCCGGTGCGCCGGATGCCGTGCTCGAGGCGGTCGGGGCGGGCATCGCCACGATCTTCTGCATCACGGAGGGCATTCCCGCCCTCGACATGCTCAACGTGGTCGAGGTCGTCCGGGCCGCTGGCGCCCGCCTGATCGGCCCGAACTGCCCGGGCGCCACCTCGCCTGGCCGGGCCAAGGTGGGGATCATCCCGGGCTCGGTCCACCGCGAGGGCAGCGTCGGCGTCGTCTCCCGCTCGGGCACCCTGACCTACGAGGCCGTCCAGGCGATGACCGATGCCGGGATCGGCCAGTCGACCTGCGTCGGGATCGGCGGCGATCCGATCATCGGCACGACCTTCCTCGACATCCTCCAGCTGTTCGCGGCCGACCCCGAGACCCGGGCCATCGTGCTGATCGGTGAGATCGGCGGCTCGGCCGAGGAGGAGGCCGCGGCCTGGGCGGGCGAGCATCTGCGCGACGTGCCCATGGCCGCCTTCATCGCCGGCCGGACGGCGCCCGAAGGCCGCCGCATGGGCCATGCCGGGGCGATCATCTCGGGTGGCTCGGGCACGGCCGCAGACAAGATCGCCGCCCTCGAGGCGGCCGGTATCCAGGTGGCCGGCTCGCCCACCGAGATCCCCGCCCTCCTGCGCGCCGCCGGGCACCGGGACTGAGGCGGCCGATGCGCCCAGCCGAGATCCTGTTCCTGTTCGATTACGACCGCTGGGCGACGGGCGAGATCCTGGACGCCAGCCTGGAGCTTTCGGAAGCCGAATGGTCGGCGGACTCGGTCATCGGCGAGCGGGGCATCGGCGGAATCCTCGTCCACGCCCTGGGCGCCCACGAGCGCTGGCGCTCGGGCTTCGAGGGCCGGCCCCGGCTGGCCCTGCGCGAAGAGGCAGCCCTGCCCAGCCAGGAAGAGCTGCGCGGCGCCTGGGAGGGCGAGTGGCTGGCGATCCGCGCCTTCATCGACCAGCTCGACGAAGACCGCCTGGACTCGACCTACAACGAAGCGCCCCTGTGGCAGGCGCTCGTCCAGCTGATCAACCACGGTACCCAGCACCGCAGCGAGGCCGCCGTCATCCTGACCGCCGCGGGCGACTCACCAGGCGATCTCGACATCGTCCGGTTCACGTTCGAGCGGACCCACGGCCTGGACGAAGCCCAGTCGGTGGCCGAATGAACCTGAGCGACCTGGGCTTCCTGTTCGGCTATGAGCGCTGGGCGACCGAGCGGGTCCTGGTCGCCTGCACCGGGATCGACGAGGCCACCTGGTCGAGCCCGAATGCCATCGGCGAGCGCGGCCTGGGGGGCATCCTCGTCCACACCCTGGGCGCTCACCAGCGCTGGCGGCACGGCCTCGCCCACGGGTCCGAGTCGCCCCGGCCGGAGCGCGAGCCGCTGCCCTCGGTGGCCGAGCTGACCGCGGCCTGGGCGGCCGAGCTCGACGCGATGGACGGCTGGCTTGCCGGCCTGGACGAGGCGACCCCCCTGAGCGTCGAGGACGAGGCCCCGTTCTGGCAATACCTCGCCCACCTGGCCAACCATGGCACCCAGCACCGCAGCGAGGCGGCCGTCCTGCTGACCGCGGCCGGCCACTCGCCAGGCGATCTCGACATGATCGACTACATCGAGGAGCGGGCCGTCGCCGGCCATCGATGAGCACGATGATGGACCTCGTGGCGGGCGTCGAGCGGGACATCCTGACCGCGATCGCCACCGATGACCTGGCCGGCCTGTCCGACCGGCGCCGCTTCGCCGCCCACCTCGGCCTGGGGGCCGGCCTCGATCCGACCTGGCTGGACCTGTTCAGCGAGGCAGCCAGAAGCGTGACCGATTCCGACCAGCCTCAGGACTTCCTGGACGCCCGGCGCGAGCTCGACTCGGTCGAGGCGGGTGGCCCGGGCGATGCCGGCGCCCTGGGCGAGCCGAACCAGGAACGCACGATCGAGCGTGTCGACCCGCGCTGGGTCGAGGCGGTCGCCCGCCTCGAGGATGTCGAGATCGATCGGGTCGCCGGTCGCTGGATCGACCTGCTCAACGAAGAGCTGGGCGACCTGCCCCGCGAAGAGAAGCCCTGGATCCGGCAGCTGGCCGGCGACCTCGTGGCCTTCTGCCGGGCGGCGCGCCAGGCCCCCGACATCCTGTTCGCCTGGTCCCTCTGAGCGCCCAACCGATTCTTCGTCTGGGCGCGGTCGGCGTCCGCCGCGAGGGCCGCTGGATCCTCGATTCGATCGACTGGACCGTCGATGCCGGCCAGCGCTGGGCCGTGGTCGGAGCGAACGGCTCGGGCAAGACCACCCTGCTTCGGGTGGCCAGCACCTACCTGTGGCCCAGCCGGGGCAGCGTCGAGGTCCTGGGCGAGACGATCGGGCGGACCGACGCCCGCGAGATGCGTCGCCGGATCGGCTACGTCAGCGCCGCCCTGGCCCCCGAGGTGGATCCCGCCCTGTCCGCCCTCGATGTCGTGATGACCGCTCGCCAGGCGGCCCTGGCCCCGTGGTGGGCCCGATTCGATGCAGCCGATCGCGACCTCGCGGCGGCCGGCCTGGACCGGCTGGGCCTGGCCGGCTTCGAGGCGCGCTCGTTCGGGAGCCTGTCGTCGGGCGAGCGCGGCCGGGTCCTGATCGCACGAACCCTGATGACCGAGCCGGAGCTCCTCCTGCTCGATGAGCCGGCCGCCGGGCTCGACCTGGGGGCGCGCGAGGACCTTTCCGCGCGGCTGACCGGGCTGGCCGCCGGGAACATACCGGCGATCGTGCTGGTTAGCCACCACCTCGAGGAGATCCCGGTGGGCTTCGACCGGGCCCTGGTCCTCGCCGGCGGCCGGATCCGGGCCAGCGGTCCGATCGGGGACGTCATGACCGGCCCCATCCTGTCGGCGGCCTTTGGCCTGCCGCTCGCCGTCGACATCCGGGCGGACCGCTTCAGCGCCCGCGCCACAGGGCCGAGGAGATGACCACGGTCCTGGTGGCGGCAATCGCCATGGTGACCGCTTTTGCCTTCGTCAACGGCCTTACCGGAGCCGCGCGACGTCCACCGCCACACTCGTTGCCTCCCGGGCCGCGAGTCCGGGCCCAGCCGTCGTCCTGGCGGTCGTCTTCAACCTGCTTGGTCCATTCGTCCTGGGCACGGCGGTGGCGGCCACCGTCGCGAGCTTGATCTCGGTGCCCGGCTCCAGCCTCGCCCCGGTGGTCGGAGCCGCCGCGTCGGGGGCGGTCGCGTGGACCGTCCTGACCTGGCGGCTGGCGATTCCGTCAAGCTCATCGCATGCCCTGGTCGGCGGCCTGCTCGGCGCAGCCTTGGTCGATTCGGGTCCAGGCTCGATCAACTGGGTCGGCGGAGCCGGAGGTTCCCTCGGCCTGTTCGGAGTCATCCTCGCCCTGGCGATCAGTCCGGTCGCGGCGGCCGTCGTAACCTACCTCTTCGAGCGCGTCGCACTGGCCGTCTTCCGACGGACCACGGTCCGGGCGGCCGGACCGGTCCGGGCAGCACAGTACGCCAGCTCGGCCTGGTTGGCCGCCAGTCACGGCGCCAACGACACCGCCAAGTCAGCCGGCCTCGTTGCCGCGCTGCTCCTCGCAGCCGGGGTCAGTCCGACCTTCAACGTCGCCCCAGCGATCGTCCTTGGATCGGCCGTCGCCCTGGCTGCCGGGACGGCGCTGGGCGGCTGGGGCATCGTCCATACGATCGGTCGGCGAATCTTTCGGGTCAAGACGCTTGATGGTCTGGTGAGCCAGGGCGGCTCCGCGGCGGTCATCTTTGCCGCATCGTTGGTGGGGGCGCCAGTCAGCACCAATCAGATCGTGGCATCCTCGGTCGTCGGCATCGGGCTCGGCCGCCGGCGGTGGCACCATGTGGGCTGGGAGGTGGTTCGGCGCAACCTGGCGACCTGGCTGACGACGATCCCCGCGGCCGGCCTCATCGCCGCGGTCAGCCTGCCGGCATGGAGGTTTCTCGGATGAGCCTGCGTTGGATGGCGGGTTAGGTGACCCGGCTCAGCTGGTTTCTGCCGCCACACTCGGACGTGCTCGGGACCCTGAGGATTCAGGCCGCAGCGACGCTCGAGGGAATGGACGCCCTGGTGGCCTGGGCCGGCGGCGACGCCACCGGGTCGGATCGTTTGCGCGAGGCGGAGCACCGGGCCGATGTCCACAAGCGGGCGCTCCGGGCCGAGGTGCGCAGGGCATTCATCACGCCGATCGCACCCGAAGACCTGTTCGTCATGTCGGGCCGCCTTGATTCCGTCCTGAACGAGGCAAAGGACACCGTTCGCGAAGCAGAACTGATCGGAATGGCGCCCGACGCCGCGATTCTGACGATGTCCAAGCGAATTGACGAAGGCGTTCGGCTCATCAGCCAGGCGTTCGACAAGATGGCCCGCACGAATCGGTCGGCGATGGACGGGGGTCCAGACGATCCGACCGTCGACGCCGATGCCGCAGTGAAGGCCCAGCGGGCCCTCGAATGGACCTACCGCGGCGCGATGGCCTGAGCTCCTCACGAACGAGGACCTGCGCGAGATCACCGGTCGGCGAGAGCTGTACCGCCGATTCTCGCGGATGAGCGAGACCCTGGTCGAAGTTGCCGATCGCATCTGGTATGCCGCGGTGAAGGAGCCCTAGGCCGGCGTCGAGGGCCCTGGCTCATAGCCCAGGGCGTGCCAGGCCGGCCCGCCGGGGGCCTCGATGAGCTCGACCAGGACGCCGCCCGTGGAGCGCGGGTGCAGGAACGCCACCGGGCCCTCGGCCCCCTTGCGGGGCGCGCTGTCGATCAGCTCCAGCCCGTCGATCGCCAGCCGGGTCAGGCTCGCGGCAAGGTCGGGCACCTCGAGGCACAAGTGATGGAAGCCCTCGCCCTTGCTGGCCAGGAAGCGGGCCACCCCGGTCGTCGCATCGGTCGGCTCGACCAGCTCGATCTTCGACTCGCCGATGGCCAGGAAGGCGATCCGGACCCGGTCGTCGGCCATGTCCTGGACCTGCTCGAGGTCGAGGCCGAGGATGTCCTGGTAGAAGCCCAGCGAGGCCGCCAGGTCGCGCACGACGATCGCGACGTGATGGACCCGCCCGATTCGATGGAGCTCCGCGGGCAGCGCCCTGGGCAAGGTCATGACTTCCTCCAGACGGCCGGCCCGGACGGGCCACTCAGATCGTGATCAGCTCGCGGTGCTCGCCCCAGACCGCTCGCAGGCGATCGCTGATCTCGCCCACGGTGGCATAGGCCTGGACCGCCTCGATCATCGGCGGGAGCAGGTTGTCGGTCCCACGAGCGGCGTCCTCGAGGCGAGCAAGGGTGGCCGCCCAGGCGGCGGGGTCGCGCCCGGAGCGGACCAGCCGGAGGCCGTCGACCTGGCGGCGCTCGCCTTCCGGATCGATCTTGTGGGTCGGCGGGGTGCGCCCTGCTTCGTCGCGGAACTTGTTGACCCCGACCACGACCTGGTCACCTCGTTCGATGGCCGACTGGACCTGGTAGGCAGCTTCCTGGATCTGGTACTGCTGGAAGCCCGACTCGAGGGCGGCCAGCGTGCCGCCCAGGGCCTCGATCTCGGCCAGGTAGTCCAGCGCCGAACGCTCCAGGGCCTCGGTCAGGGACTCGACGTAGTAGCTCCCGCCGAGGGGATCCGGGGTCTCGGTCACGCCCGCCTCGTGAGCCAGGATCTGCTGCGTGCGCAGGGCCAGCCGGGCGGCCTCGGCGGTCGGCAGGGCGAGGGCCTCGTCACGGGCATTGGTGTGCAGGCTCTGGGCACCACCCAGGATTGCCGACAGGGCCTGGACCGTCGTCCGCACGACGTTATTGTCGATTGACTGTGCGGTCAGGCTGCTGCCCGCCGTCTGGACGTGGAAGCGGCACATCTGCGAGCGGGCGCTGCTGCTGCCGAACCGGTCGCGCACGATCCGGGCCCAAATCCGGCGGGCCGCCCGGAACTTGGCAACCTCCTCGAACAGCTCGCTCCAGGCGGCGAAGAAGAAGCTCAGGCGCCCGGCAAAGTCATCGACGTCGAGACCCCGCTCGATGGCCGCCTCGACGTAGGCGATCGCGTTGGCCAGGGTGAAGGCCAGCTCCTGGGCGGCCGTCGCCCCGGCCTCGCGCATGTGATAGCCCGAGATGCTGATCGTGTTCCAGCGGGGCAGCTCCCTGGAGCTGAACTCGAAGATGTCGGTGACCAGGCGCATCGACGGGCGAGGCGGGTAGATCCAGGTGCCCCGGGCGATGTACTCCTTGAGGATGTCGTTCTGGGTCGTTCCGCTGAGGCTCGCCCGGTCCGCGCCCTGGCGCTCGGCCGCCGCCACGTACAGGGCCAGCAGGATCGCCGCGGTGGAGTTGATCGTCATCGAGGTGCTGACCTGGTCGAGCGGAATGTCCTTGAACAGGACCTCCATGTCGGCCAGGCTGCTGATCGGCACGCCCACCCGGCCGACCTCGCCCACGGCCTCCGGGGCGTCCGAGTCGTAGCCCATCTGGGTAGGCAGGTCGAAGGCCACCGACAGGCCGGTCTGGCCCTGCTCGAGCAGGTAGCGGAACCGTTCGTTGGTCTCGGCCGCCGTGGCAAAGCCGGCGTACTGGCGCATCGTCCAGAAGCGGCCCCGGTACATCGTCGGCTGGACGCCCCGGGTGAAGGGATACTCGCCCGGTCGGCCGAGGTCACGGTCCTCGTCCAGACCTGCCAGGTCGGCCGGCGTGTACAGGTCCTGGATCTCGGTGCCGGAGCTGGTCAGGAAGACCGGCCGGCGCTCCGGCGTGCCGCGAGTGGCCGCCGCCCGGGTGGTCGCCCGCCAGCGCTCGCGGCCCGGATCGAGCGGCTGGCCAGGATCATCAGCCCGATCGTGAGTCCGGTCGTCAGTCAAGGAGCACCAGCAGGTCGCCCAGCTCGACCGTGTCGCCGGGCGCGACGCCCACCTGGACGACCCTGCCCGGACCGGTCGCCCGGACCTCGTTGTGCATCTTCATCGCCTCGATGACGAGGAGCTCCTGGCCGGCCACGATCGTGTCGCCCGGGGCGACGGCCACCCGGACGATCCGGCCGGGCAGGTCCGACCGGACTTCGAGCCGCCGGACGTGCCCGACGGTCGACGCAGCCCGGCTCGCCCGCCGGCGCAGGCTGATCCGGCGTGCGTCGTCCAGCTGGACCTCGAAGCGCCAGCCATCAACCACGACCTCCCGCACGACCGTGCCGTCCATCATCCGGCGAGCGGGCCCGATTGCCAGGCGGGTCCGCGTCTGACCGGACCCCTCGCCATCGGGCGCCTGGCCAAGGATCGCATGCTCGAGATCGAGGCATTCGATCGATCCGGCGGTGGTGGCGTCCACGTTCACGGTGGGATCGTCGGCCTGGCGGCCCGGGCCGGCCAGCCCGGCCTCGATCGCCCGCGGCCGGGTCATCGGGGCCGGCCCCAGGGTCGGTCCTGCGACGGGTCATCGGGCTGGTCGCCGAGCCTAGCTGCCCGCCAGGGCGAGGGCCGGCCGGACGTCATTCGGCCCCGGGCGGGCGGGTGGCCCGCCGCCGGCGGGCTAGCTGAGACGGCCTCGGCCAGCCCGGCCCCGAGCAGCGCCTGACCAAGCGCGTCAGCCCGGCTGGCCTGGCTGGCCGGCCCAGCCCAATGGTCGGCGACGAAGTCGGTCGACAGCTGGACGGCCGCGAAGGCTGGGCTGCGGGCAACGAACCGATGGAATGGCAGGGTCGTCTGAACCCCACCGATCTCGGTCTCGTCGAGCGCCCGTCGAAGCCGGTCGATCGCGGCCGGTCGGTCGGCGGCGTGGACCATCAGCTTGGCCAGCAGCGGGTCGTAGTCGGGCGGCACCTGGTCGCCGGGTTCGATGGCCGTGTCGACCCGGACCCCCGGTCCCGAGGCCTGCCGGAAGCGCCCCACCCGACCGCTCGTCGGGCTGAAGCCACGGGCCGGGTCCTCCTGGGAGATCCGAACTTCGATCGCGTGACCCGCCGGGGCGCCGGCCCGCTCGGCGGCGGCGAGCACGGCCGCGGACAGGGCTGCCCCCGATGCTAGCCACAGCTGCTCCGTCACGATGTCGATCCCGCTGACCAGCTCGGTCACGCCATGCTCCACCTGCAGCCGGGCGTTGACCTCGAGGAACCAGAACCGGCCAGTCTCGTCCAGCAGGAACTCCGCCGTCGCTGCGTTGGACAGCCCGGCGGCGGACGCCAGCCGGACGGCCAGCTCATGGAGGCTCCCCCGCTGGGCGGACGACAGGCCAGCTGCGGGTGCCTCCTCGACCAGCTTCTGGTGGCGGCGCTGGATCGAGCAGTCGCGCTCGCCGAGGGCCACCACCCGGCCCGCCTGGTCGCCCAGGAGCTGGACCTCGATATGGCGGGCTGGGCGGATCTCCCGTTCGAGGTAGACCGATCCATCGCCGAAGGCAGCGCCCGCTTCGGCCGATCCGTCGGCCAGGGCCGCTTCGAGGGCGGCCGGGCCGTCGACCCGGCGCATCCCGCGACCTCCCCCACCGGCGGCCGCCTTGACCATGAGCGGATAGCCGACGGCCGCCGCAGCGTCCAGCACGGCCGCCCGTCGGTCGGCTCCTGCGGCCGGTCCGATCGACACAGGCTCGAGCGTCCCCGGCACGATCGGCACGCCGATCGAGTCCGCCAGCCGTCGGGCGGCCAGCTTGTCGCCAATCGCCGCGATCGTCTCGCTCCGTGGTCCGACCCAGGCCAGGCCGGCGGCTTCGACCTGTTGGGCGAACGAGGCGCGTTCCGACAGGAAGCCATAGCCTGGGTGGATCGCCTCGGCCCCGCTGTCCAGGGCAGCCGCCACGATCCGATCGCCCCGGAGATAGCTCTCGGCCGGCGCCGCCGGGCCCAGATGGACCGAGCTGTCGGCTGCCCGCACATGAGCAGCCCCGCGATCGGCATCGCTGTAGACGGCGACGGATTCGACCCGGAGGTCCTGGCAGGCGCGGATGATCCGCAGCGCGATCTCGCCCCGGTTCGCGATCAGGACTCGCCGGAACGGACGTCCGGAGCGGATCATCGAATCACAATGCCCGGCCGGACGACCGTCGATGCCGGCCTGGACCGAGCGATCGTCTTTGCGCAAAGACGCGGCCGTCAGAGCGGGACGTTGCCATGCTTCCGACGTGGAGTTGCGACGCGCTTATCGGCAAGCATGGCCAGGGCGGTGATCAGGCGGGGGCGAGTTTCGGATGGGCGGATCACCCCATCGATGTAACCACGGGCCGCGGCGACATAGGGATGATTGAACTCGCGTTGATAGTCGGCAACCAGGGTCGCCCGTTCCGCGGCCGGGTCGGCGGCCGCGGCAATCCGATCGTGATACGTGACCTCAACCGCGCCGTCGGCGCCCATGACCGCGATTTCGGCCGTGGGCCAGGCCAGGTTGATGTCGCCGCCGATGTGCTTGCTGCTCATCACGTCGTACGCCCCGCCATAGGCCTTGCGGGTGACCACCGTGACCTTGGCCACCGTCGCCTCGCAGTACGCGTAGAGCAGGCTCGCGCCGTGGCGAATGATTCCGCCATCCTCCTGGCCGACACCGGGCAGGAATCCCGGGACGTCAACGAGGGTCACCAGCGGGACATTGAATGCATCGCACGTCCGGACGAAGCGAGCCGCCTTGGTCGATCCATTGATGTCGAGGGCTCCCGCCAGGACCGCCGGCTGCTGGGCCACGATGCCAACGCTGCGGCCACCGAGCCGGGCAAAGCCGATGATCATGTTGGCGGCCCAGGCAGGTTGCAATTCGAGAAATGCGCCGTTGTCCACAACTCGGCCGATGACATCGTGCATGTCATACGGCGTCGCCGGATCGTCGGGCACGATTCGGTCGAGCTCCGGATCGGCGCGCTCCCCCGGATCATCGCTTGTCAGCAACGCAGGGTCGGCCGTGTTGTTCTGGGGCAGATAGGCCAGGATCCGGCGGGCCAGGTCGAGCGCACCCGCTTCGTCCCTGGCGGCGAGGTGGGCAACACCGCTCCTGGTGGTATGCGTCAACGCACCGCCCAGCCGCTCGGCATCGACGTCTTCGTGGGTGACCGCCTTCACGACCGCCGGTCCGGTCACGAACATGAAGCTCGTGTCCTCGACCATCACGATGAAGTCCGTCATCGCCGGGGAATAGACCGCACCCCCGGCGCACGGTCCGAGGATCAGCGAGATCTGGGGGACCACGCCGGACGCCTGGACATTGCGATAGAAGATGTCGGCGTAGCCGCCGAGCGAGGCGACGCCTTCCTGGATCCGTGCCCCGCCCGAATCGTTCAAGCCGATGATCGGCGCGCCGACCCGGGTGGCCAGGTCCATGATCTTGCAGATCTTGCCGGCGTAGGCCTCCGACAGCGAGCCACCAAGGACCGTGAAGTCCTGCGAGAAGACAAATACCAGGCGATCCTCGATCAGGCCATGCCCGGTCACGACGCCATCACCAAGGAACGACTCCCCGGGCCGCTCATCAGCGCCCGGACCGACCGCGCGGCTCAGAACAAAGGCGTTGAGCTCAACAAAGGTGCCGGGGTCGAGCAGTAGCTCGAGGCGCTCTCGGGCGGTCAGCTTGCCAGCGGCATGCTGGCGTTCGATCCGGTCTGGGCCGCCACCCAGCAGCGCGGCCTCGCGAGTGACTCGAAGTCTCTCGAAGCGTTCCTGGTTCCCTGGCAAGGCGCCCACCTGCTTTCGGTGTCTTTGCGTACGGACGGCGTCGCTCGGCATGACCATCATATCGAGGCTGTCCTGCCATCGATCCCTGGTTCGCGCTGTCCACAGATTCGGTGAACAAGTCCGCTCCGGTGTGGATAAGTGGATCGACACATGGCATGGATCGTGGAGTACCATCTCGGGACGGATTCCGCAGTGCGCGACGTTCCGACCAGCAACATCGAGGTGATGCCCGTGGCGAATGTGATCGCGATTGCGAACCAGAAGGGCGGCGTCGGCAAGACGACCACGGCCATCAATCTTGGTGGTGCCCTGGCCGAGCAGGGCTATCGCGTCCTGTGCATCGACATGGATCCCCAGGCGAACCTGACGGTCGGGTTGGGAATCAACCTGGGAACGGTCGAACGTTCTGTCGCCGATGTCCTGGCCGACTCGCGCGCGACGATGGCCGAGATCGTCATCCCCACCCAGACGACCGGCATCGACGTCGCGCCAGCCACGCTCGAGCTGGCCTCGACCGAGGTGGAGCTGTTCAGCGCGATCGGCCGGGAGCATGCCCTGCGCGAGGCGCTCGATGGCTGGGTCGACCAGCACTACGACTATGCCCTGATCGATTGCCCGCCAACGCTCGGCCTGCTGACGATCAACGCGCTCGTCGCGGCTCGGAGCGTGATCATCCCGGTCCAGACCCAGTACTACGCGCTCAAAGGCCTGACCGCCCTGGTCAAGGTGATCAACACGATTCGGGCCAAGCTCAATCGGGACCTGCGCGTGCTGGGCCTGTTGCCGACGTTCTACGACGGCCGCACGATCCTGGGCCGGGAGATGCTCGACGAGCTGCGCGACCTGGGCGACCATCACGTCTTCAATACGATTGTTCGCAATACGGTCAAGCTGGGTGAGGCCCCTCTGACCGGACGGCCGATCACGTCATACGCTGGCAGCTCCGACGCGGCCCGAACGTATCGCGAGCTGGCACGGGAGGTAATCGAACTTGGCTAGGACAGATTTCCGGGCGGCGGCCGCGCGCCGACTGTCCGAAGAACGCGAGCTTGGGCCGGCGGTCATCAGCCTCCTGTCGCCTGACGGGCCCTCGCGTAACTCCGGTGTCCGGCATGTGCCGGTCAGCCGGATCGAGGCAAATCCGGACCAGCCTCGGATGACCTTCGAGCAATCGGCCCTCGATGAACTGTCGGCGTCGATCAAGGAACACGGCATCCTGCAGCCGGTCCTGCTCCGCCCATTCGGCGGTCCGGGGCGCTATCAGCTGATCGCTGGTGAGCGCCGCTGGCGCGCCGCGAAGGCAGCCGGCCTCGATTCAATTCCGGCGATGATCGAAGAGATCGACGACGACACCGCCCTCGAGATTGCGATCATCGAGAACCTCCAGCGCGAGGATCTGTCGCCGCTCGAGGAAGCGACGATGTACGACCGGATGGTCAAGGAGCATGGCTACAGCATCCGGCGGCTGGCCCAGAAGCTGGGCAAGGACAAGGGCTACCTCGAAAACAGGCTGCGCCTGGCGGATGCCCCAGAGGAAGTCCGCGAGCTCGTGTCTTTGCGCAAGGACACCCTGTCCCACGCCTACGAGCTGATGAAGGTCGAAGACCCCAAGAAGCGCCGCCGGCTGGCCGCCCAGGTCGCCAGCGGTGAGCTGTCCCTGGTCAAGCTCAAGCAGAAGATCGAAGGACGCCGGGCACGGCCGGGCGATCCGACTGAGGAAGAAGACGACGAAAACCCGGCCGGCCCGACCACGACTACCCGGGCCGGCAGCCGTAGCGACGATCTTGCCGACGCCGACAGCTCGGCCTGGTCCGGACCGAGGCCGGGAGCCCAGCCGGCGGGGCCGCTGCGTGAGGACTCGCTGCTCGACGCGAAGCAAGGCCTGGCCGACTCCCTCGAAGGGCTCTTCGACGTCCTCCGCCAGAAGGACGTCCTCGACTCGATCGGAGATGTCGACCGGGCCAACCTGGCCAAGTACCTCTTGATCGCCAAGCTTCGCCTCGAGAACGCCATCGCCCTGGTCCGCAGCGGCGACGGCAGCTAGGCCCGAAGCAATCCCTGGTTGGCCAGGCCGGCCAGCCAGGCCAGGGCCAGGCAGGCGAAACCGCCGGCCTGGAGTTCCCAGGCCCGCTCGCGGGTCGCGGGCAGGCCGCTGCGCCCGAGGTGCAGCCCGACCACGATCAATCCGATCGATGCGTCAGCCGCTCCGGTGAACAGGAACGGCGCCCCACTGAGGACCAGTGAGGCCAGCGCGCCAACCCCGACCACGGCGTCGAGGAGCGCACTTACGGTCCAGGCACGAGCTTGGCCCAGACTGCCGACCGCGGTCCGCAGTCCCTCCTGCCGATCTCGCTCGTCGTCGGCCAGCTGGTTGGCCAGGGCCAGGCTCGCCCCGGCCAGCGTGGCCATCGGCAGGAGCAGCCCGAACACGGCCGGGATCGAGCCCGTCGCCCCGAGCCAGGCGTACACGGGCAGCAGCCCGATCCCGAGGGCAAACGGCAACCAGGACCAGCGGCTCGCCTTGAGCCTCAGGTCGTAGGCATAGCCCAGGCCGAGCCCCACGACCGCCACGCCGGCGGCCCGGGGCTCGATCAGGGCCGACAGGCCGAGCCCGGCCAGCAGGCCCAGGGCGGCCACGAACGAGGCCGTTGGCCGGCCGACGAGCCCCCGGGGCAGCGGCTTGCCCGGCTTGGCGCCCCGATCGCGCTCGAGGTCGACGATGTCGTTGATCGTCCCGATCGACGCCTGGAGGCAGAACATCGCCAGGCCCAGGCCGACGGCCCGTCCGCCTGCGGCAGGGCTGCCGGCACCGGCCAGCCAGGCCAGCGCCGCGGTCAGCAGGCCATCAAGCAAGGATGGGAATGGGTGGCAGAGCCGGACCAGGCCGGCGACCCGGGCGGAGATGCCCGGTTCGTCAGACGTAGACGAGATCCTCGAAGTTCTCGACCAGGTAGTCCACGATCCGTTCCCGGCCATCGGCGGCCTCGCGCCGGATCCCCGGCACGAGGGCCCAGAGCATCACGGCAGGGACCATCGGATCACCCTTCGCGTCATGGCCGAAGGTGGCCGGGGCTCCCCCGCCGGCCGCGTAGATCCGTTCGAGCGCCTGGTCGTCGACCCGGGCGGCCTTCTTGAAGTCCTTCAGGACCCGCAGGACGCCGCGGCGCCGGGCGATGTCGCGCATCAGCTCCGATGCCCACGAGTCCAGCTGGGCATCATCCTGTTCCTTGAGCCGCGCCCGGTACTCCTTCGGGTTGGCGGCGAGTCCCGTTGCGCCCACCGGTTCTCCTTGGCTGGTCTGGTTCGTCGGTCGAGTATCGCAGGAACCGTCAGGCGGCGGGCAGTCGCGGCAGGGGGTCGAGCTGGTCCAGGCTGGCCAGGACGAGCGATGCAGCCACTCGGGCGCCAGGCGCCGGCGGCACCGCCTTGTTGGGGATCAGGACCACGGTCATGCCGGCGGCTCGACCGGCCAGCACCCCGTTGAGCGAGTCTTCGACTACGAGGCAGTCGGCCGGATCCACACCCAGCTCGCGGGCAGCCAGCAGGTAGACATCCGGGGCAGGCTTGCCATGGGCAACTTCGTCCGAGCTGACCACGGCACCGAACAGCCCGGCGATCCCGAGGGCCCCGAGGGCCGCGTCGATCACCGCCCGGTGGGCCGACGACGCGACGGCGAGGGGCAGGCCGGCCCGGGCCAGCCATTCCACGGCCGCCTCGGCACCGGCGATCCGGGGCGCCCCTCGGACCCGGTAGCGTTCC
>JBBSFD010000051.1:0-21883 GCA_038239115.1 Candidatus Limnocylindrales bacterium
GCTGCCGCGGCGGCCGTGGCCGACGAGGCGGCGCCCTCGTGCGGACGGATCCACTCAGCCGGCTCGTCGCCCGGCGTCCGGACCAGGACCCACGGAGCGGGCGCTTCGGTCGCCGCGCCCGGCGGGCCGACCTCGATCGGCGAGGATTCGGCCAGCATGATCTCCGTCTCGGGCGTTGGCCCAACGCCCACCCACACCCGGTCCAGGCCGGTCTGGTCCACCAATCGCTCCAGGATCTCCGGGGCGGCCGCGTCGATCGTCTCGGCGATGGCCAAGGCCCGGCTGATCCCGAACATCGCCTGGGCCTCGCGCGCCCGCCGGTCGGCCTCGCTGGCCCGTTCGGCCTGGAGCGCCGCGAGCCGGCCGATGACCACCGCCACGACCAGGAACAGGAGCAGGCTGAGCCACTCCTGGGCGCTGGTGACATTGAACGTGTAGCGCGGCGCCGTGAACAGGAAGTCATAGACCAGGAAGGCCACGACCGACGTGCCCACCCCGGACCATGTCCCGTAGCGCCCGGCGATCACGACCACGGCCAGCAGGTAGATCGCCGAGGCATCGGCGATGCCCAGCCAGGCCTGCAGCGCGGCGGCCGCCAGCGTTGCCGCGGCCAGGGCCAGCGCGATGATGCCCAGCCGGGCCAGGACCTGCTCCGGCTCGCCTCGAACGACCGTGCTCATCGGGCCATCCTACGGCCGCCCGGCGGGCGCAGGTCCGGTGTACCGTGCGATTCGGTCAGCCGCTTCTGCCGAACCCAGTCTTGGAGGACTCGATGCGCTCGAACCGACGGCCGGCCGGCCTGGCCGACGACCTGGCGATCAACCCGATGTTCACCCAGTCCGTCGAGCAGGGACCAGTACCGCGCGACCGCTTTCCCGACCGGGGAATGCAGCCGGACACGGCCTACCAGCTGATCCACGACGAGCTCCTCCTGGACGGCAACTCACGCCAGAACGTGGCCACGTTCGGGACGACCTGGATGGAGCCCCAGGCCCAGGCGCTGATCGCCGAGACGCTCGACAAGAACATGATCGACAAGGACGAGTATCCCCAGACGGCCGAGCTGGAGACCCGCTGCGTGCGGATGCTGGCCGACCTGTGGCACGCCTCGGACGTGGGCGTGCCGGGCGTATCGACGGTCGGCTCGTCCGAGGCCTGCATGCTCGGCGGGCTGGCCCTGAAGCGGCGCTGGCAGGAGCGCCGCCGAGCCGCCGGGCTGTCGGTCGACCGCCCCAACATGATCGCTGGGGCGAATGTCCAGGTCGTCTGGGACAAGTTCTTCAACTACTTCGAGGTCGAGCCCCGGCTGGTGCCGCTCGAAGGGGACCGGCTCCACCTCGGCCCGGCCGAGGCCGTCGCGCTGTGCGATGAGAACACGATCGGGGTGGTGGGCATCCTGGGCTCGACGATGGACGGCAGCTTCGAGCCCATCGCCGAGATCGCGGCGGCCCTCGACGAGCTCCAGGCCCGGACCGGGCTGGATGTGCCGATCCACGTCGACGGCGCGTCGGGCGCGATGATCGCGCCGTTCCTCGAGCCGAACCTGGCCTGGGACTTCCGGCTGCCGCGGGTGGCCAGCATCAGCACCTCGGGCCACAAGTACGGGCTGGTCTATCCCGGCGTCGGCTGGGTGGTCTGGCGGGACCACGATGTCCTGCCCGAGGACCTGATCTTCCATGTCAACTACCTGGGCGGCGACATGGGCACGTTCACCCTCAATTTCTCGCGGCCCGGCTCGCAGGTGGTCGCCCAGTACTACACGTTCCTGCGGCTCGGCTTCGAAGGCTTCCGGCGGGTCCAGCAGACCTGCCGCTCGGTAGCCATGAACCTCGCCGCCGAGATCGAGAAGATCGGCCCGTACCAGCTCCTGAGCCGGGGCGACGAGCTGCCCGTGTTCGCCTTCCGGCTCAAGGACGAGATCACCAACTACACCGTCTTCGACGTCTCCCGCCGGATGCGCGAGCGGGGCTGGCAGGTTCCGGCCTACACGATGCCGCCCAATCGGGAGGACCTGGCCGTGCTCCGGGTGGTGGTCCGCAACGGCATGTCGAGCGACCTGGCGGCGATGTTCCTGGCCGACCTGGTGCGCTTCACGGGCGAGCTGGCCGAGCAGGAGCAGCCGGCGCGGGGCGTCCACCGGGAGCGTGCCTTCAAGCACTGAACCCGGCGCCGCCGCGCCGGCCGCGGCGCGGCCCGCGCCGTTTGTGACAAATCCGTGCTGTAGCGACGCTTATGGTCGTTCGAAGAGCTGGGCACCCGCGCCGCGCCTCGTTATCACGCTCAGCCGCGAACGAGTCGCGTTCGAGTCGGGCGTGTTTTGGGCGATTTTCGGGCGACGAGTCGCCATAAGCACCGCTGCAGCGACGATTTGTCACAAACTCGCGCCGACGAGGCCGGGCATCCAAGGCGCCGGGACGAGCAGCGCAGCGAGCCGGCGCCCGCAATGCGGCCGCGGGTCGACGCCCTGGCGTCGCGCAGCGGTCGCGGCGCTTCTGACAGATTCGCTCTCTGGCGATGCTTATGGTCGTTCGGCGGGACGGGCCGGCACGCTGCATCTCGCGCCCACGCTCAGCTCGAGCACGAATCGCGTCGAACCAGGCCAGATCCAGACGATTTCCGGCCGATTCGAGGCGGCGAGTCGCAAAAAGAACCGCTCCAGCGCGAATTTGTCAGTCCATAGGGTGAGCGGGGCCGGGTATCCGGGCGCCGGTGCGGTCGTGAGGTGCGCTTCCGAGGTGACCATCGGGCCTCTGCGCAGGTACCACCGTAGCGCGGCGCGGAAGGCCCCGGCCTGGCACGATCCAGGGGACATGGACAACCGGGCCGATGAGGTCATCCGGCGGTGACGCTCCTGCGCGCCCCGATCCCACCCTGGCTGCTGGCGGCCGTCTCGATCCTGGGCTACGGCCTGGTTCGGCTGCTGACCGGCGTCCACGATCCGTTCGGGATCGGCCTCGCGGCCGTGCCCCTGCTCGTCGCCGCGACCTTCTTCGACCGGCGCACGGCCGCCTCGGTCGTCCTGGCCATCTTCGGCCTGACTCTCGTCCCGATCATCCTCACTGGCAGCTGGAGCGCGCTCGACTGGAGTGCCCTGGCCGAGGTAACCGTGCTGGCCGCGTCGGCCATGTTCCTGCGCATCGCCTTCGGGCGAATCGCCGCTCGCGATGCCTCCCGAACGGCCCGTGAGCTCCGGCTCAACGAACGAATTGAAGCGGTCCTGGGGATCGCCCAGCGCCTGACCACCAGCCTCGACCGGGACAAGGTCTTCGGCCTGATCGTGGGCGAGATGAATCGGGCCGTGGCCACCGACGCGACGACGATCCGGCTGCGCCGCGGGGACTGCCTCGAGCTGGTCGCCTGGGCGGGTCTGACCAACGAAGCGGCCGCCCGGCTGCCCGACCTCTCAACCAGCGAAGACTGGTTCCAGGAGGTCGAGCAGACGCTCCGGCCGTGGCATCGCGACGACGTCGCGACCGACCGCCAGTCGGAGGCCGGCCTTGCCCGCTATGAGCGCTACGACGGGGTCGCCCCGATCGGGGCCGAGCTGGTCGTGCCACTCCTCCAGGATGACCGCGTGATCGGCGTGATGAGCGCGGTGTCGTTCGAGCCACGCACCTGGACCCCGGGCGACATCGAGTTCGCCGAGGCGATCGCGACCCACGCCTCGATCGCGATCCACAACGCCGACCTGTTCGGCGAGGCCGAGGTCCGAGCCGGTCAGCTGGCCGTGCTCCAGGCCGCCTCGGCCCGGATGAGCCGCCAGAACACGATCGAGTCGGTCGGCCGGGCGATCGTCGAGGAGATCCGCCAGATCATCGACTACCACAACGGCCGGGTGTACATGCTCGAGGACAACGCCGAGCTCATCCCGATCGCCTTCGAGGGCACCGTCGGCGCCTACGAGCAGGTCGACTTCGAGGTCCTCAGAACAAAGTTGGGCGAGGGCTTCACCGGCTGGGTCGGAGCCCATGGCCTGCCCCTCCTGATCAACGACGCCAACGACGATCCCCGGGGCGCGACGATCCCGGGTACCGACGAGGTCGACGAGTCGATGCTGGTCGTGCCGATGCGTTACGACGAGCGGGTGATCGGCGTGATCACCCTGTCCAAGCTCGGCCTGAACCAGTTCGACGAGGACAACTTGCGCCTCCTGTCGATCCTGGCCGACCAGGCTGCCACGGCCGTGGAGTCGGCCCGCCTGCTCACCCGGAGCGAGCGTCTCGCCCTCGAGCTGCGCGGCCTGCTGGACATGAGCAGCGCCCTGTCGGAAAGCCTGGACCCGCGCCAGGTGGCCGACCTCATCGCCCGTCACCTGGCCGTGGCCATGGGCGTGGAGCGCTGCGGGATCAGCTACTGGGAGCGGACCAACGACCGGATCCTGTCGTGGGGCTATTGGCCGAGCGAGGACCTCGAGGCGGTCGAGCCCTACTACGACCTGAATGACTACCCCGAGACGCGACGCGTCCTGGAGCGCCAGGTCACCTCCCTGATCGACAGCCACGACCCCCGGGCCGACCGGGCCGAGGTGGCCCTCATGACCCAGCAGGGCGACCGCCTGCTGGCCATGCTGCCGCTGGTGGCCAAGGGCACCTCGATCGGCCTGGTGGAGCTCATGTCGAGCAGTCCCAAGACGTTCGATGCCACCCGCCTGGAGCTGGCCCGGACGATGGCCAACGAAGCGGCCATGGCCCTCGAGAATGCGCGCCTGTACGAGGATGCCCGCAAGCTGGCCGACCGCGACCAGCTGACCGGCTTCTTCAACCACCGCTATCTGCACGAGCGGCTGGGCGAGGAGGTTGTCCGGTCACAGCGCTCGAAGACGCCCCTGGCGGTCCTCATGATCGACCTCGACGGCTTCAAGCTGGTCAACGACACGTTCGGCCACCTCTTCGGCGACCGGGTCCTGGCCTGGGTGGCCGAGGAGCTCCGGGCGACCCTGCGCGCGTCTGACATTCCGGCCCGCTACGGTGGCGACGAGTTCGCGGTGATCCTGCCCGACACCGATCGGGACGCCGCCTGGCTGGCCGCCCAGCGGATCCTGGCAGCCCTGGGCGAGCGCGCCTTCCAGAGCCCGGATCGATCGCCGGTCTCGATCGCCTGCTCGATCGGCGTGGCCGCCTACCCGCTCGACGGCCGGACCGCCCAGGACCTGATCGCCCGGGCAGACGCGGCGATGTACCGGGTCAAGGACACGGGCGGCGCCTCGGCCGAGCTGGCGGCCCCGGCGGGCACCCGGCGCCGGTCGCGGACCGGTCGCGTCACCCGGTCGGGCGAGCACGAGCTGGTGGCCTTCCGCGGCGGGGGCCCGACGGCAGCTAGCCCCGTTCCGGGCCCGCCACGAGGCCGGTAGTACGAAGGTACCCCGGGCCGACCGCCACAGGTACCAGGCTGGACGGCTGGACGAACACCTGTTCCAACTTCATTCTTGAGGTCGTGGCCGACCCCCCTCGGATGTTGACCCCGGGTGACCCCCAGGACCGCTGGATCTCCATCACCCGGCGAGCCCTCGGCGGCTCCTTCGGCCTCCTCCTCGGCGCGGCTGGCCTGATCGCGCTGGCCGGCGAGGCAAAACCGCTGGGAGCGATCGTGCTGGCCCTCGTGGCCGTGGTCGGCGGTGCCGCCACGCTTCACCGCCGGGCCGTGGCCGCCCAGGACCGTAGCCGGCGGACCGAGGCCGAGGCGTTCGCCCGGATCCTGCAGGGCCTGTCTCGTTCGATCTCGCCGGCCGCGATCGTGGAGGCGATGCTGGCTGACCTCGGCCGGGTCGCCGAGGCCGATCACTGCGTCGTCGTTCGCCTCGACGCGGGCTCGAATGCGCCGATCGCGACCCTCGTCTCGATGCGGCCGGGCGTGCCCAGCACGACCACGCTCCTGCCGCTAGCCACGCTCGGTCAACCCGATGATGAGCAGGACCAGATCACCGAGCGCCTGGGCCTGGCGGCCGAAGCGGCCTTCGGGATCGGCAACACCCTGAGCGTGCCGCTGCGCCACGAGGGCCGAGCCATCGGGGCGATCATCCTGTCCCGCCGATCGCTCGAGCCGTGGCCGCCGGCGACCCAGCGCATCCTGGCCGCCGCCGCGCTCGAGGCCTCGGCTGCCCTCAGCCGGGTGGACTCGGCCCGGGCGGTCGAGGCTCGGGCGTCGACCGACGCGCTGACCGGCCTGCCCAACCGGCGCTACTTCGAGGAGTTCTGCGCGCTCGTCGGCCAGCGCCGGCGGGCGGAGGACGATGACCTCGACCTCGGCGTCCTGATGGTCGACATCGACTGGTTCAAGCGGATCAACGACACGTTCGGCCACCCGGTCGGCGACCAGGTCCTGCGGGCGGTGGCCGGGGCGATCGCGGATGCCGTCCGGGACGGCGACGTGCCGGCCCGCTTCGGCGGCGAGGAGTTCGCCGTCCTGCTTCGCCACGCCAGCCGGCCCGTAGCCCTCGAGGTGGCCGAGCGGGTCCGGCTGGCCGTCGGCCGGCTCGACCTGGGCGAGTGGCGGGTGCCCGGGGTCAGCGTCTCGGTCGGGGTCGCGGTCGGCAATCGGCCGAATGAGTCGATCGGCGAGGTCCTGGCCGCCGCCGACCGGGCCCTGTACCGGGCCAAGCGAGCGGGCCGCAATCAGGTGGTCGCGGCCTGAGCGCATACCCGGTGAGTCCCTGGCGCTGAGCCCGGGCGGCAGTGCCGCTACCATCCAGGGATGGTCGAACCTGTGGCCGACTCCGTGGCCGAGCCCGTCCTTCTCTCGAACGCGCAGCTGGCCGCGATCTTCCACGAGATCGGGGACATGCTCGAGGTCAAGGGCGAGCTCGTGTTCAAGACGGTCGCCTACCACCGCGCGGCCGATGCGATCGGCCACCATCCGGTCGAGATTGCGCGGGCCTATCGGGAAGGCAACGTGCCCCGGATTCCGGGCGTCGGCCAGGCGATCAGCGACAAGCTGGCCGAGCTCAGCCGGACCGGCCACCTGGCCTTCTACGATCGCCTCGCGGCCGAGGTGCCGGCCGGCCTCGTCGGCCTCCTGCGGGTCCCCGGGGTCGGCCCCAAGACGGTCCGCATCCTCCATGACGAGCTTGGCATCGACGACCTCGACGGCCTGCGCTCGGCCGCCCAGGAGGGCCGGATCCGGACGGTCAAGGGCCTGTCCGACAAGACCGAAGCCTCGATCCTGGCCGGGATCGCCTCGCTCGAGACGCGCTCCGACCGGCTCCTCCTGGGCGAGGCCGAGGAGATCATCAACGGCCTGGTCGCCGAGCTGTCGACCGTCGCGGGCGTGACCCTGGTCGAGCCGGCGGGCTCGTACCGCCGGCGCCAGGAGACGATCGGCGACCTGGACCTTCTGGCCGAGACGAGCAACCCTGAGACCCTGGTCGAGCACTTCGCTGGATTGCCGGGCGTCGAGCGGGTCCTGGGGGCGGGCGGCCACAAAGCGGCGGTGGTCCTGGCCGGGGGGCCCCAGGTCGACCTGATGATCATGCCGCCCGGCGAGGCGGGCACGTACCTCATCCATTTCACGGGTTCGCGCGACCACAACATCCGCCTGCGCGGGATCGCCCGCGACCGGGGCTGGAGCCTGTCCGAGAAGGGCTACCTGCGGGTCGCCGAGGACGGCACGGCGGTCAGTCCCGCCGAGCTTCGGACGTTCGCCACCGAGGCAGAGGCGTATGCCTTCCTGGAGCTGCCCTTCATCGAGCCCGAGCTGCGCCAGGACCGGGGCGAGATCGAGGCGGCCCAGGCCGGCCGGCTGCCGACGCTCGTCCGGCTCGAGGACCTGCGGGGCGACCTGCACTCGCATTCGGACTGGTCGGACGGCGTCCACTCGATCGAGCAGATGGCCGAGGCGGCTCGCCAGCGGGGCCACGCCTACCAGGTCCTGACCGACCACACCCGCTCGCTCGGTATCGCCAACGGCCTGACCCCCGACCGGGTCCGCCTGCAGCGGGCGATCGTGGCCGAGCTGAACGCCCGGTTCGCCCGCGAGGAGGCGGCCGGCGGCGCCCCGGAGGCCACCCCCGCCGAGGGCTTCCGCCTGCTCCACGGCTGCGAGCTGGAGATCCGCTCGGACGCCAGCCTCGATTACGACGACGACCTGCTGGCCCAGTACGACCTCGTGGTCGCCTCGGTCCACGTCGGCCGCAGCCAGCCGCGCGAACAGCTCACCCGGCGGGCCCTCGCCGCGATTCACAGCCCGCATGTCGACGTGATCGCCCACCCGTCCGGGCGCAAGGTCCAGGGCCGGGCCGACCTCGACCTCGACTGGGACCTGATCTTCGGCGAGGCGGCCCGGACCGGGACGGCCCTCGAGATGAACGGGTCCGACCACCGGCTTGACCTGAACGACCAGCGTGCTCGCCGGGCGGTCGCCGCCGGCTGCCTGGTTGCCCTCGACTCGGATGCCCACCGGATCGAGGAGTTCCACCACCTGGAGTGGGCCGTCGGCCAGGCGCGCCGAGCCTGGGTCGAGCCGGCGTCCGTGCTGAACACGCGCTCGCGGGCCGACCTGCTGGCCTGGGTCCAGGCCAAGGGGGAGCGGTTGGCCGCCTCCGGCGGCTGATTCCGGGATCCCCTTGGCGGACCCTTCCGCGGACCTCCGGTCGCGTACGATCCGGGCGATGGATTCCCGGAGCACCGAGCGGCGCGAGCTCGTCCTGACCACGGTCCTGGTGATCGGCCTGTCGCGCCTGCTGGATGGTCCGCTGATCTGGCTTGTGGCTGGCCTACTCGGCGCCTCCGTCGCGCTCGGCTCGCTCTGGTTCCTGGGCCGCGGCCGCCCGCGGACGGTTGCGGTCGAGGCGACGATCCTGCCGGCCCTGGCCGCGCTGGCCAGCCTGGGCGCGCTCCGGATCGTGCCCGACGGGTTGCTGATTCTCCTTGGCCTGGCGCTGGCCGCGGCGCTCGTCGATCGCGCCCTGGCGCTCGAGCTGCGCCTCCACCAGCGAACGAGCCCGCCGAGCGCCGACGATCGAACCCTCGTCCTGGCCCTGTCGATCCTGATCGGGTTCCTGGCCTTCGCCGGGGCCGCGGCCCTGGTCCAGGGCGGCCTGGTCGAGCCAAGCGCGGCCGGGGCCGGAGCGGCGGCCCTCTCCGAGGCGTCGTTGATCGTGCTGGCCCTCTCCCAGGCGCTCGTCGGCGGCCTGCTCGGCTTCCGTCTGGCCGTCCTGCGCGAACGCAACCGGCGGGCCGCCCTGTGGTCCGGCCTGACCTACGCCGCTGTCGTCGCCATCTCGGCCGGGGCGATCCGGGCGGTGGCCCTCCCGCGCCTGCTCGGTCCGGCCATCGTCACCCTGGTGTTCTTCCTGTGGGACGGCATCCACGGCTCGCCGCCCGCCCAACGTCGCGACCCGCGCTGGATCTGGCAGACCGCCCTGCTCGGCGCCCTTGGCCTGGTCGTCATCGCCTGGAACGTCGCCCTGCGCTGACCTGTCCCGCCGCCGGGTCTTTGGTCGAGGCGCCGATTCCGTCGAGCTGATCCCGCTTAGGAACTGTCCGAATACCAGCCCCCGTAGTAGTAAAGAGGAAGCGCGATCAGATTCGGCCCGTCCGGCGATCGGCCGCAGTAGATTCGTGCACGACTGAGCGTGGCTCGCGCGGCGATGGCGCCTGAATCGACCTGAGTTCCTCCTTACTACTACGGGGGCTAGTAAACGAGAAGAACTCGGGCGGCCCGACGTCGAGCCCGGGGCGACGCACTGGCTCATCGGTCAGACGCGGATTGGGGTCGCGTTGACGGATCGGGCCAACGATGCTAGAAACAGTGTCCCGCATCCGGTCCGCGATTCCGCGCCTGCCTGCGTCCAGCCGGCTGGGCCTGCGCTGCCAGTTCGCGCCGATCCGATCATCGAGAGGACGACCCAACCCGTGAGCTTTTCCGACGTCGAAACCAGCCCGGCGACCAGCGCCGCCACGGCCCTCCGCCAGAAGCGCCAATTCGTCGAGCAGGCGATCGCCCAGGCGGCCGCGGCACAGTGGAGCGAGGCGGCCGACACGAACCGCCGGATCCTCGACATGGGGCCCGACGCCGAGGCCGAGAACCGTCTGGCCAAGTCGCTCTGGGAGCTGGGCGAGCTGGGCGCGGCCCGCGAGCATTACCAGACGGCCCTGGCCCTCGATCCCACCAACCGGATCGCCGAGCGCAACATCGACCGCCTCCGGGTCCTGCTGGTCGAGGCCGGCGAGAAGACCGTGCCGGCCATGGAGGGCAGCAAGGCGCCCGTGTCGATCTTCGTCGAGGAGACGGGCAAGACCGGCTTCGCCTTCCTGACCGACCTGGCCGATCCGCGCAAGCTGGCCCAGGTCAACCCGGGCGATGCGGTCGAGCTGACTCCCGAGGGCAACCGGCTGATCGCGATCAGCAACGGAATGCGGATCGGGGTCGTCGAGCCGCGCGTGGCCGCCCGCCTGCTCAAGCTCATGGCCGAGGGCAACAAGTACTTCGCCGGGATCACCTCGCTGGGTGACAAGGACGTCCGGATCATCATCCGCGAGATCTTCCAGGACCCCCGCAACTACGGCAAGGTCAGCTTCCCCACGGCCGCCAAGTCGACCGACCTGCGGCCGTACACCAAGGGCACCCTGATCCGCGAGGAGATGGACCTCGAGGACGACCTGGACGAGGACGACGAGGACGACGAGATCGAGGATCTCGACCGGGCCCTGCCGGCCGACGTCACCACCGACGAGGCCTTTGTCGAGGAGCCCGACGAGCTCGACGAGCCGTGATCGGGGCCCTCAACCCGCAGCCCGTCGAAGCGAGCACCGGGCCGCCCCGGGCCTCAGGGCTGATCGGCGGGCTTGCTCCCCTCGGCGTGAACCTGTTGCGCGTGCTCGGCGGCGAGCCAGCCGGCGATTCGCACCCGGGAGCGCTCCCAGCGACCAATCGCCCGGCGTGTCTCCCGCTCGGGCAAGTGCCGCCTGCCCCAGCGGGATAGCTGGTAGTTGGCGGCCAACAGGTCGAGCTCGAGCGTTCCCGAGCCCTCCACGTGCAGCCGCCGGGCGTGTCCGGCGGGCGTCTCGACGTCCAGCCGCCGATGGGACGGCAGGGGCTCGAGCTCCTTGAGCGTGGCCAGGTAGGCCGCCTCGGCGGTCACCGGCCGGCGTTCCGGGCGCAGCCCGAACAACCGTTGGCGCACTCGGGCGAGCCAGCCACTGCCCGGCGCACTGATCTCGAAGTCCGCCTGGTCCGTGAACTCCCAGGCGAGCGCTGAGCGTCCCGCCCGGCGCCAGTTCCGGGCAAGCACGATCACCAGCAGCCCGGCGGCTGCCAGCACCACGACCACGATGACCACCCCGAACATCCCGTTGCCCTCGTTCGAACCGGTCCCGCCGGTGCCGGTCGCGCCGGCCGGCCCACCCTGGTTCTGGTTGTGCAGGATGTTGTAGAGGGCGAAGACGGCGACCAGGACGATCGTCAGGACGATGGCCCCGCGAGCGGTCAGCCTCGACGGCCGTCGCGGTCCCCCGTTTGGGGCGAGGATCAAGGCGACCACCGCGATCAGCACGAGCAGCTCGGGGAAGCCGGCCAGGCCAAGCGTCTGCGGCTCGATCGTCGCCATCGTCCGGCCAATCGGGATGGCCAGCAGGGTCAGGCCGATCAGGAGGGCGCCCAGGATCACCAGCCAGGCCCGGTTGCGCCACCAGCGAATACCGGTCGAGATCGAAATGGCCTGGACCCGGCGCAGGCCTGCGGCCGCGATCCCTGCCGCGATGAATAGCAGGGTCGGCCCCAGGGCCTCGGCCCGGAACGCGGCCTGGCTGGCATCGGACAGCAGGCCGGCGTACAGCCAGACCAGGCTCAAGCCGAGCACGCCCCGCACGATCGGCCGGGTGGCCCGGTCCGGATCGTCCAGGGTGGCGCCGCCGAGCATCCCCCGGAACGCCGCGACACCAACGAGCCAGCCGCCTGGCTGCGCGCCGAAGGCGGCGCCAAGGTCGCCGGCCGCCAGGCTGGACAGCACCCCCGGCGCAACCAGCATCCCGAGCACGCCCAGGCCGAGGGCGACGACACTCATCACCTGCCAGCGCGAGTCACCGAGCTTCTCCAGGCGCGGACCGGCCAGGGCCCCCAGGAAGGCCACGGCCGCGAAGATCGGCAGGCCGAGCGAGAACGGTGCCCGGCCGACCGTCTCGATCAGGGCGTAGACGACGGTGATCCAGGCACCCTCGGTCAGGCCGACCAGGGCCGGCCCGAGGGCGTCAGCCCACCAGCTCGAGCGCATGGCTCGTCCTCCAGTCGGCGTCGAGCCCAACCGCCCGGGCCGGGATCCCTACCCGGCGCGACATCTTCGCGTGCTCGGCCGCGGCGGGTCCGAGGGTCACGAGCTCGACCCCGAAGCCGCTCCGGGCCAGGCCGCGCGCCGCGGCCAGGCACGGCCGTGGGTCGCGGGCGGTGACCACGACCAGCTGCGTGCCGGGCCGGGCCAGCCGGGTCATGCCGCCCAGCAGGGCGGGGAACGGCGCGGACGGAAATGCGCCGAGGCGGGCCAGCAGGTCGCCCAGCCGGCCGCTCTGGCCGGCGGCCGAGCTCGGTGCGGCGAAGGCGATCCGGCGGGCACTGCCGGTGTACGAGGCCGCGGCCAGGCCGCAGGCCGCCCCGTCGGCCTCGAAGCGGCGGGCCAGCGAGGCGGCCACGATGCACAGCTCCTCGAACTGGTCGGCGCTGTCCTCGTGGAGGTAGCTCCGGCTGGCCCGCCAGTCGCCCGGCCGGGTCTCGATGTCGAGCACGATCACGACATCGCGCTCGCGGGCTGGGTCGTAGCGCTTGACCACCGGCTCGCCCAGCCGGGCCGTTGCCCGCCAGTGGATCCGGCGGACTGGGTCACCGGGGCTGTACGGCCGCACTCCGGCGAAGCGGCTGGGGTCGTCGACCCGGCCGGAGCGGGTCGGCCGCTCGCCGCTCCAGTCGTGACGGGCATCGAGGCCGGTCGTGGCCAGCACCCGGGGCCGGACGATCAGGGTGGCCGGCATCGAGCGCTGCTCCTCGCCGATCGTCCGGCCGAGCATATCGCCCGCGGCCACCTGGACCAGGTCGAAGCGATGGACGCCGCGATGGCCCGCGACGAGGTGGATTCGGCGGGTGATCCGGCGGTAGGGCGCCAGCGACCAGCCGTTGTGAAGCTCGGAGCGGGAGCTGATCCGGGTCCCGCCATCGAACCCGCCGATGTCGGCCGGCGAGACCAGCTCCAGCTCGGGCGGCAGGGGCTCGGCCACGCGCAGCCAGGGCACCGGCAGGGGATCCCGGTTGCGCACGGTCACGACCATCTCGACCGGGTCGCCGCAGACCACTCGGTCCCGTTCCAGGCGCCGGACCAAGACCAGCCCGTCGAGGCCCCGGGCGTGGCTGATCCAGCGCACGACCCCAACCCCGGACAGGACCAGGCCGAGGGCCGCGATCGGCGGGCTGGCGGCGGCCCCGCCCAGGACGGCCAGGATCAGGCCACCGATGACCCAGGTGTGGCGGCCCGTGCTCGGGTCGCGGCTGATCGTCTCGGCGACCGGCTCCTGGGGGTCGAACTCGGCCTCGGGCGCCTCGGTCGCGCGCGCGCCGGTTGGGCCGGGTCCGCCCGGCCGCGGCTCGATCAAGCTGCTGGGCCGACCGGCACCGGGATGCCGGCCAGGACCTCGGCGAAGGCGCCCTCGATCGTCTGGCCATGGAGCGACGAATCGACGCTCAGGCGCAAGCGGTGGGCCAGGACTGCCGGGGCGATCGTCCGGATGTCATCGGGCAGGACGAAGTCGCGACCGTCGAGGAGGGCCAGGGCCTGGGCCGCCCGGAACAGGGCGACGCTGGCGCGTGGGCTGGCTCCGAGCTCGATGTCGGGCCGCTCCCGGGTGGCCCCCACGATCGCCACGAGATGATCGGTCAGCTCAGGGCTGACGTGGATCTGGCGGGCTGCCTCGCGCAAGCCGAGCAAGGCGGCCCGGTCGAGGACCGGCTCGACCCGTTCGAGCGGGTCGCGCTCGGCCACGTAGCGGCCGGCGATCCGGGCTTCGGCCGCCCGGTCCGGATAGCCGATCCGGATTCGGACGAGGAATCGATCGAGCTGGGCCTCGGGCAGGCTGAACGTGCCTTCGTACTCGATCGGGTTCTGGGTCGCCAGGACGATGAACGGATCGGGCAGCGGCCGTGTCTCGCCCTCGATCGAGACCTGGCGCTCCTGCATCGCCTCGAGCAGGGCCGACTGGGTTCGGGGCGTGGACCGGTTGATCTCGTCGACCAGGAGCACGTTGGTGAAGACGGGCCCGGGCACGAACTTCAGGCGCAGGCCGCCGTCGGCCAGCGACGCGGCCGGAGCCAGGACGCTGGCCCCGGTGACATCGGACGGCAACAGGTCGGGGGTGCCCTGGACCCGCCCGAAGTCGAGGTCGAGGGCCCGGGCGAAGGCTCGGGCGAGGAGCGTCTTGCCCACCCCCGGCACGTCCTCGATCAGGGCGTGGCCGTCGGCCAGGATCGCGACAGCCAGGAGGCGCAGGGGCTCGTCACTGCCCACGACGGCCTGGCTCACGGCGGCTCGCAGGCTGCGCCACGCTCGGGCGCCATCGGCCGGGGTGGTCGTCCCGGTGGGCTCAGCGGCCGGTTCCGAGGCCGGCGCGCCGGCGGCCGCCGGGGATGGTTCGATCGTCACCCTCGGATCGTACGCCGTGCAGTGGCACAATTGCGTCAATGGCTGGCCGAGACCCCTTCCTGCGCAGCGACCCCGGCTGGTCCCTGCCTGCCTTCGGACGGCTGGCGCCGCCCCTGCCTCCCGAGCTCGTAGCCGCCCGGATCGAGGCCAACAGCCGACCCGGCGACGTGGTCGTCGACCTGCACGGGCGGGGCGGCTGGATTGCCCGGACGGCCGTCGACCGGCAGCGCCGGGCGGCCAGCCTCGAGACCAGCCCATTGACCCGGCTGCTGGCCGAGGTCGTCCTGCGGCCGCCCGATGTCCGCCACCTCGACGCCGCCTTCCAGGCGATCGCCGCCGCGCCCCGGGAGCAGTCGGCCCTCAAGGTCTGGCTCGGTGAGCGCTACGCCAGTCGCTGCCTGACCTGTGGCCGGGCGGTCAGCGTGGAGGAGGTCGTCTGGGAGTCGACCGGCGACGAGCCGGCCCGGCCGATCACCAAGCAGTATCGCTGCATCGTCTGCCGGGACCAGCTGGGCGGCGGCGATCAGCGCCACGGCCCGGTCGACGAGGGCGATATCCAGCGCACCGCCGAGACCGCGAGCGACGTGGCCGCCCGGCGCCTGGTGCGCGAGCGATTCCCCTATCCCGAGGGCGAGGCGGCGATGGTCGAATCGGTCCTCGACCTGCACACGCCTCGCCAGCTCCTTGGCCTGTCCGCGATCCTCGAGAGAATCGAGACCGACCTGCGGGCGCCGGCCGTCGAGGCGGCAATGCGCCTGGCCCTGCTCCACGCGATCCTGCCGGCCTCCCGCCTGAACGGCTATCCCGGCCGGATCTCGACCCTCCGGATCAGCCACGGCCGGGTCAAGCTGCCCGGCGGCGGCCAGTGGCGGGAGCGCAACCCGTGGCTCGCCTTCGAGGATGCCTTCCGCCTGGTCCGGGGCTTTGTCCAGCGTCTCGAAGGAGCGCCCCTGGGCCCAATGCAGGCCCGCTTCGGCGAGGACTTCCAGGCCCTGGCCGAGGGCACCGGCAACGTCGTCCTGCGCCTCGGCACGCCGTCGACGTTCCGGGCCCTGGCCGCCGAGGCCGAGGCCCTCGGGCGGGCGCCCGATCGACCCCGAATCCGGCTGGTCCTGGGCCAGCCGCCGATCCGGCCGAACCAGGAGCGGCTGTCGTTCTCCTACGTGGGGACCGCCTGGGTCCTGGGCCGGGAGGCGGCCTCCCTCGTCCCGATCGAACCCCTGCTCGGGCCCACGGCCCGCGTCCCGTGGGGCTGGCAATCGGCCCAGATCCGGCGGGCGTATGAAGCGGCCGCACCGATCCTGGCGCGCGACGCCCGGGCGATCCTGATCCTCGAGCCGGGCGGCCCGGAAGGGCTGCTGGCGGCCGCCCTGGGCGGGGTCGGCGCGGGCTATCGCCTGGTCGCCGCCCGGTTGGCCGAGCCGGGCGAGGAGACCGGCGGCACTGTCGAATTCGTCCCGCCCGGAGCGGCCATCCCGATCGGGCCGCGAACCCGGGGCAACATCTCGCTGCCGGCCGTGCCCGGCGGCCCCGGCGATCCGGACATGGTCCCGGGCCGGGGCCTGTTCGCCCCACCGGAACGCTTCGACCGGGGGCGGTTCTCGGAGGCCGACGTCGCCCGGACGGTCACCGAGACCGCCGTGGCGATCCTCCAGGCCCGGGGCGAGCCCGCCCGGACCGAGCGCCTGCTGGGCGAGATCCTGGTCGGGCTCGATCGCGCCGGACACCTCCGCCGGCTGGTGGCTCCGGAGGTCGATGACAGCCTTGATTCGGCCGGCTCGGATGACGGTCCCGGCCATGAGGACCGGCCGGGGCCACGCCCGGAACGCCCACGTCCGGAACGCCAGCTCGAGCCGGGGGCCGAAGGGCCGGGCTCGGTGCGCAGCTCGCCGGGCTTCATCCGCGGCTCGAGCCTGCCGGTGGGTTCGCAATCGGTCCGAGCGCCCGAGGTGGCCGTTGCCGCCGACCGAGTGGAGCGCCTGCTCGGCCTGGTCCGGGCCGAGCTGGCCCGGCCCGACCACCGCCGGCTGCGCGAGATCGAGCCCGGTCGCTGGTGGCTGACCGATCGCGACGACGTCGCCGCCGCGGCCCTGCCCCTGGCCGACCGGGTCGAGTGGTCCGTGTTCAGCCTGCTGTCGACTGCCGGCCGCTTGTCCGAGGCCGGCTTCAATGAGCGGATCGCCAACCTGTTCACCGGCCACGACCTGCCCGACGAGGCGCTCGTTGGTGCCTGCCTCGAGAGCTACCGGAGCATGGCCAGCACGTCCGACCGGGTCGTCACCTCGGACGACCTGCTGCGTCGATCGCACGAGCACAGCGAGCTCATTGCGGAGCTCGCCAACCTGGGCCACCGGCTGGGACTGCGAGTCTGGATCTCGAGCCGGGAGCAGGGCCACCGGCTGGGTCGCCGGAACCTGGCCGCCTGGCTGGATGACTCCGAGTTCCGCTCCGGTCCGCCGCACGTTGGCAAGGCCCGCTCCGAATGGATCGACCAGGTCGACGTGACCTGGCACTTCCGGGCCCGGCTGACGATGCTGTTCGAGGTCGAGTGGACGGCCATGCTGGGTGAGCCGCTGCTGCGCCGGGGCGGCCTGATTCCGCCCGATCCGGACCTGGTCCGGTTCCTGGTGGTGGCCCCCGAGCGGACGGAGCTGATCCGCTACAAGCTCGAGCGCTCGCCCCTGCTCCGCTCGGCCCTCGAGTCGGGCAACTGGCATATCCTCAAGGCCAATCACCTGCGCGCCTTCGCCGAACGCGAGCAGCCCCGGTTCGAGGACCTCGAGCCGTACCTCGGCCTCGACCCGCTGATCGAGCGCCAGTCCGGAGAGCAGACCACCCTGTTCGGCGGCTGAGCTCGGCTCGGCCTCACTCGCGGTGCGGGTCTGCGTCCCTTCGAATCGGCTACGCTGGGCCCAATTCGCGTCCGGTCTTTCGGACGCTGCCTGACCGTCGCCCGCGAGCGCCACGATGGAGGCTTCCGTGCCCCACTTCGATCCGGCCAGCCCGGTCAACCTCCTCGCCGACGGCTTCTGGGAGGCCATCCTCGAGCAGAATCCAACGACCGCCACGATGTACGGCGACCCTCGCTATGACGATCGCCTCGAAGACCCGAGCCCGGTCGGCCGCGGCCGTGCCCGGGCGCTGGCCGATTCGACCCTGGCGGCGGCCAACGCGATCGTTGCCGAGGACCAGACCCTCGAGGACCGGATCACCCTGGACATGGTCCAGGTGGTCTGCCAGATGCAGATCGAGCAGGACGACCAGCGGGTGGACCTGCTCCGACCGGTCGACCAGATGGGCGGACCGCAGACCCTCCTGCCAACCCTGGCCACCTTCCAGCCGGCCGACACGCCCGAACGCCTCGAGCGCTTCCTCACCCGCTTGCGCGCCTATCCGGCATTCATGGCGGCCAACATCGAGCTCCTCAACGAGGGCATCGCGAGTGGTCTGACGGCGCCCCGGATCGTGACCGAACGGACCATCGCCCAGCTCGAGCGCCTGCTCCAGACCCCGCCCGAGGAGTCGGTCGTGGTGACCGTGGCCCAGGTCGCCGGCGAGGCCGACCGGGCACGGGTCCTGGACGCCGTGCGGGACGCGGTCGTGCCGGCCGACCAGGCCTTCCTGGACGCCCTCCGGGGCGACTACCTGGCCGCCAGCCGGCAGGATCCCGGCCTGTGGTCGGCGCCCAACGGCGATGCCCTCTATCGAACTCAGATCCTGGCCTGGACCACCCTGGCCCTGGAGCCGGCCGACCTCCACCAGATCGGCCTGGACGAGCTCGAGCAGATCGAGGCCGAGCGCAAGGTCATCGCCCGGTCGCAGGGCTTCGGCGACGACACGGTCGCCTACCGGGCGCACCTGGCGGCCGACCCGGACAACCGGCCCCGCTCGGCCGCTGAGCTGCTGGCCCGGGCCAACGAGGACATCGAACGGGCGATGGCGCTCGCCCCGCGCTATTTCGGGGTGCTCCCGCGGGTCGGTTGCGAGGTCCGGCCGGTCGAGGAATACAAGGAGAAGGACAGCCCCTTCGCCTACTACCTGCCGCCCACGACCGACGGCTCACGGCCCGGCGTGTATTACGCCAACACCTACGACCTCCAGTCGCGGACCTACTCCAAGCTGGCCAGCACCACCTACCACGAGGCGGTGCCCGGCCACCATTTCCAGATCGCGATGGAGATGGAGAACGAGGGCCTGAGCACGTTCCGGCGGCTCGGCTCAAGGCTCGTCGGCGGTGCCTACGTCGAGGGCTGGGGCCTGTACTCGGAGCGCCTGGCCGACGAGATGGGCCTCTTCCGTAACGAGGCTGAGCGTTTCGGGATGCTCGACGCGATGGCCTGGCGGGCGGGCCGGCTGGTGGTCGACACCGGGCTGCATGCCCTGCGCTGGCCGCGCCAGCGCTCGATCGACTTCCTGCGCGAGGCGGGCCTGAGCGAGACCGATGCCGTGATCGAGACCGATCGCTACATCTGCTGGCCAGGCCAGGCCCTGACCTACAAGGTGGGCCAGCGCGAGATCGAGCGGCTGCGGGCCGAGATCGAGCGTCGCGACGGGTCCGCCTTCGACCTGCGCGCCTTCCACGACGCGGTTCTCGGCCATGGCTCGCTGCCCCTGGCGACGCTCGCCCAGGAGCTGCCGACTTGGGTGGCCACGCCCGCCTGATCAGCGGGCGGCCAGCTCGCGCAGGTGCGCTGCCAGGGCCGGGTGCCCGGCTCGCTCGGCCAGGTCGGCCGGGGTCAGGATGTCGTCGGTCAAGGCGCCCGGATCTGCCCCGCGCTCGATCAGGAGATCAGCCAGGGAGGTCAGGCCGTTCTGGGCCGCGCCATGGAGTGGGGTGAAGCCGCCGTCCTGGGGTCGATCAGGTTGCGCACCCCGATCCAGCAAGAGTCGGGCGACCGCCTCGTGGCCGCCGGCCACGGCACTGTGCAGGGGCTGGACCCGGATCGGGCCCGACGCCCAGGGGTTCGGGTCGGCACCCCGGTCGAGGAGGAGCTGGGCCACGGCCTGCCGTCCGAAGAAGGCGGCCAGGTGGAGGGCCGTGAAGCCGTCGCCTGACCGCTCGTCGATCGGGCCGGCGTCGGGCTCGTCGAGCAGCTCGGTCAGCCGGCCGAGGTCGCCCACGATCGACGCCTCGTAGCGATCCAGGTCGGGCCCGGCTGCCAGGATTCGCTCGAGGATCGCCGGCTGGCGGTTGTAGGCGGCAGCGGTGACCGCCGATTGGCCGCTCGCGTCACTCGCCCCGGCCAGGTACGGCCGCTCCGTCAGGAGGCGATCGACTCCGGCCCGGTCACCGGCCCGGATGGCAGCGAACAGGTCGTCGGCGGCGGTCACCGTCATACGGTAGCGGCGGTGGCCCCGGCCGGCAGCGGCATTCCGGTCCAGGCGGCGCTCCATGGGGCCGCAGCCGCGCTCCGTGCGGCCGCGGGCCTCGAGCGCCGCGGTTCGGGACAGATTTCACCACCGGCGCGCTTATGGTCGGATCCGCGGTCGTTTGCTGGTCGAAGTGGCGGCTAGACGAGTTGCTCGAGCACGGGACGACGGGCGTGGCCCACCTCCGAGGCTCCGATCACGATCTTGATCGGCCATAAGCTCGTCCTGGGTGAAAATTTGGCACGCAAGCGAGTCGCGGCCGCGCTTGGGGCACGTCCGCGCCGGCGTCGGCTCGCTGATTGCCAAATCGCTGCTCAACGAGGGCCGCGGGCCTCGGCCCTATGCGCGCGGGCCGGCCCATGCCCGCGGTCAGGGCATCGCAACCCACGATTCGGGCGAGTCACGGACCGGATCAGGTCGGAATCCGCACGCGAATCGGCGGCGCGGCGCGAGAATCGTGTTGACCCGCCAAGGAGGCGCGTGGCATCCTAGGCTCCGATCCAGTCCCGTATCGCGCAACCGTTCCGTACCGTGTTCCGCGAACCGGGCACCCGTCTCGCCTGTCGGATCACCGGCCAGGGGCCGAGCGACCCGCCCCGCGAGCTCTATCCGGAGTGACTCATGGCCACCGAGCCCGCGATCCGCCCGACGAAGACCCTCAACCGGACGAAGCAGACCGAGCTGTACCACCGAGCCCTCAAGTCGATGCCCGGCGGAACCGACTCGAATTTCCGGGCGTGGGGCGAGGACACGATCTACGTCGATCGGGGCAAGGGCGGCCGGGTCTGGGACCTGGACGACAACGAGTTCGTCGACCTGCGCCTGGGCTACGGCCCAGTCATGCTCGGCCACGCCGACCCGCGAGTCGACGACTACGTCAACGAGCGGATGCGCCGGGGCGTCAGCTTCTCCCTGACCAGCGAGGACGAGGTCCGGGCCTGCGAGCTGATCTGTGAGATCACCGGCTGGGTCGAGATGGCCCGCATGACCGTCTCGGGCACCGAAGCCACGATGCATCTGATGCGGATCGCCCGGGCCTTCACCGGTCGCGAGAAGATCGTCAAGTTCGAGGGCCAGTACCACGGGGTCCACGACTACGCCCTGATCAGCGTCCTGCCCAACGACATGGGCGAGCTGGGCGATCGCGACAATCCGGTCCACCTGGCCTGGGGTCGGGGAATCCCCGAGGCCGTGACCCAGACCGTGATCCCGGTCCCATACAACGACCTGGCCACGCTCCGCCGTGTCTTCGAGGCCCAGGGCGACGAGATCGCCGGCGTGATCATCGAACCGGTCCTGGGCAATGCCCAGGGGATCCTGCCCAAGGAGGGCTTCCACGAGGGTGTCCGGGCGATCACCAAGGAGTTCGGGGCGCTCCTGATCTTCGACGAGGTCAAGACCGGCTTCCGGATCGCCCGGGGCGGTGCGGCCGAGTACTTCGGGATCAAGCCCGACCTGGGCTCCTTCGCCAAGGCCATCGGCAACGGCTACCCGGCGGCGGCCTTCGGCGGGCGTCGCGAAGTCATGGACATGCTGCCCGACAAGGTCAGTCATGGCGGCACCTACGCCGGCAATCGGGTCGCGGCCGCCGCGGCCGTGGCCACCCTGTCGATCCTCAAGGATGGCTCGGTTGTCGAGGGGATCAAGAAGCGTGGCTTGTCGATCCAGGCCGGCCTGGCCTCGATCCTCAACGCTAAGGGCCTGCCCTACAACTTCACCGGCGTGCCCGCCATGTTCGGGATCATGTTCACCGACCAGGACGTGCGCGAGTACCGCGACTGGGTCAAGACCGATCACGACCTGTACGACGCGGTCGCGGTCGGGATGCACCCCCGAGGAGCCATGCCCGAGCCGGACTCGCGTGAGCCGTGGTTCCTGTGCGCGGCCCACGACGACGCGGAC
>JBBSFD010000052.1:0-21564 GCA_038239115.1 Candidatus Limnocylindrales bacterium
GATGCCCTCGGCGCCGGGCATCCGCCAGTCGATGATGGCGACGTCGTAGTCGTACCAGCGGAACTGGTCGATCGCATCGTCGCCCCGGTCGACGGCATCGACCTGGTAGCCGGCGTCGCGCAAGCCCAGCGAGATGACATCGCGCAGGCCCGGATCATCTTCGGCGACGAGGACGCGCATCGGATCAGCCTCCCGCCGCGGAGCGTACTCGGTCGCGCCACGGGCGGGCCGGGACGAGGCTCGCCTGGACCTGACCGGCTGGCTGGGCCCGCAGGCGCAGGGCCAGGACCGGGCAGCCAGCCACCGCCCGTCGGGCGTAGTCGACGAGGTCGGCGGGGACGCCGGCGGAGGCCATGATCGGGTAGCCCCAGTCATCGAGCTCGAGCATCTCCGGCAGGAGCTCGGCGCAAATGCCGTAGCCGTCGCACCGGATCCGGTCGATCAGGGGCTCGAGCCGTGGGGCGGATCGCGTCTGGACCATTTCAGGCCACCCGGGCGGGCCGGCCGGCATCGCCGCAGCGGCGAGTCCGGGCGTGGCGCTGGAACTCGTCGCCGAAGGTCAGCAGTGCGCTGGCCAGGAAACCGGCCGCGCCGTCCGGGTGGCGACAGGCTCCGCGGCCGACCAGCTGCCCACCCCAGCGCTCGATCCGGGCAAGGTCATCGTCCCGGGCCATTCCCCGCGCCAGCCGTTCGGTGGCATCGGCAATCGCCCGCAGGCCGAAGACGCACGGGCCGCACTGGGCCGCGCTCTGTCCGGCCAGGTAGGCCATGACCTGGCTGGTCATCTCGACCCCGCACTCGGCCCCGCCCAGGACCCGGATCACGCCGCAGCCGGCCGTCAGGCCGGCGGCTCGCAGCTCAGCCGGATCGTAGGCCAGGTCCCAGGCCGAATCGGCCGGCGCCCAGCGTCCGAAGTAGCCGCCCAGGAGGATCGCCTGAGTCGCCTCCCGGCGGGCCCCGCTGGCCGAGACGATCTCGCCAATCGAGGTGCCCAGCTCGACCTCCCGAACGCCGGCGTGGGGCACGCCCCCGATCGTCACGAGGCCCGCCGACGCGGTCCCGCCGGAACGGGCAATCAGCCCGGCGTAGGCCAGGCTCTCGACGTTCTGGACCAGGGTCGGCTGGCCATCGATCCCGCGCTCGAAGGGCCGCGGTGGGACGGTCGTTGGCCGAGCGTCGCCGTCGTTGATGAAATGGACAGCGGCCGATTCCTCGCCGGCGACATAGCGCTCGGGGGCATCCACGATCCGGATCGGCAGCGGCAGACGACGCTGGCCGAGCGCCTCGGTCATGACCTTGCGCGCGGTCCGATGGCCGCTGCCCACGTACAGGACCGCCTCGTCCGCGCCGACGGCCTCGGCGGCGACGATCAGGCCGTCGATCAGGGCATGGGGCCGGACCGACATGACGGCCCGGTCCTTGGCGCTCCACGGCTCGCCCTCGGCGCCGTTGATCAGCACGACCGCGCCGCCGCTCGGCCGTTGGGCAATGGTCCGCCACTTTCGCCCGACGGGAAAGCCGGCCCCGCCGCGACCGAGCAGGCCGCTCGCCTCGAGGCGTTCGATGACGTCGTTCGGCCCACCCCCGCCCGGGAGCGGCCCATAGCGAGCGACGTGCTCGTCGTGGGTCTCGGGTCCGGCCGCCAGGCTGCGGCCGGACAGAAGGTCAAGGCTCGTGCCAGCCGTGTTCATCCCTGGGGTCCCGGCCGGCCGCCGGCCCCGGCAACCAGCGCCAGCTGGCTCCGGTGCGAGCCGCCCGCCCGGATGCGCCAGGCGAGCGCGCCAGTCACCAGCGCGATGCAGGCGACGTCGACCACGATCATCCAGGGAGCCGCAGCGTCGCTGCCGGACAGGAGGCCGTGGCTGAGGGCCAGCGGCCACGATGCATACGCGGCCCAGTGGATCGCCCGCCAGGCGCGCTGGCCGATCCGCTCGCGGACCAGGCTCGTGACGATGATCGCCAGCAGCAGGTCCAGGGAGATCACGCCGAGCCCGACGCCGAACGGACGATAGGAGGACGCGAAGGGGATCGCGGCGGCGACGACGCCCAGGGCGGTGAACGGGTCGACGATCGCAGTGACCACGTGCGCGACGAGGAAGACCACCGACAGCAGGGCGAGGTTGCGGTGGAGGCCGACCGTCAGGAAACGTGGCCAGGCGGACGATTGCCAGCGGGTCACGGTCAGGATGCCCAGGCCGACCACGGCCGTGAACAGGAGCAGGGAAACCACGCCGGCCCCCCGCGTCGCGAACCACAGGATCTGGTCACTCATTGGAGTCGACTCCTTCAGCTGGGCGGTTACGCGGCAACGCCGGGCGCCAGGGCGGGCCACAGCCCGACCGTCTCCAGCGAGCCGTCGGCGGTCACCAGCCGGGCGGCAACGCCAAGGCCGGTCAGCCAGTCGTTGGCCGCGGCTCCCCCGACGATCGCGGCGGTCGCGACCGTGTTCGCGTCGAGGCAGGTCGCGGCAATGACCGAGGCCGTCCGCCAGCGGCCTTCGGCGGGCCGGCCGGTTCGGGGATCGAGCAGGTGGTGGACCGGCCGGCCGGCTCGCAGCCAGCGCCGGACGGTCGTGCTCGACGTGGCGACCGCGCCGTCGTGCAAGGCGATGACCTGGCCGCAGCCGTCGGCCGGAACCTCGCTGTTCTCGGCGACCAGGATCGGCCAGCCGCCTTCGGGTGCCCGGCCGGCGACCGCGATGTCGCCGCCCAGGCTGACCAGGGCTCCGCCGGGACCGGCCGCGTCGATCGCGGCCAGCACGGCCAGGTCCGCCGCCAGGGCCTTGCCCGTCGAACCGAGATCCAGCTCGACGCCGGCTGGCACTCGCACGGTCCGTGCTCGCCGATCGAGGTCGACGACCCGCCAGCCGGCGACCGACTCGAACCGAATGGGCGCGGCGGCGGCGGGTAAATCAGCGACCTGGCTGAAATCGAGGTCGTAGCCGACGAGGCGCATTGAGCGCCCGATCGTCGGGTCGACCAGGCCGGCGGTCTGCTCGGCGGCCACGAGCGCGGCCGAGATGGCCCTGAACAGGAGCGCTGAGACCCGCGTCGGCCGGCCCGCCGCGGCGTTGAGCGCGGTCAGCTCGGAGTCGGTTCGGAAGCGGCTGCAGGCCTGGTCGACCGCGGCGAGGACGGCGGCGACAGCCTGCCCCGCGGCATCGATGTCACCTTCGTCGACGAGGAGGTCGACCCGCGTCCCGAGAGCGCGCCACGACAGCCCGGCCATGTCTGCCTACGACCCTCCGGTCGTGACCTGGCCGTGCGCCATGGTCGTCGTCGCGGCGGTTGCGGCGGGCTGGATCGTGGGCGTGGCCTGGGTCGCATCGGACGTCGTGCTGCCGTCCGTCGTGGCCGGAGTCGTCGTCGTTGTGCCGGCGTCGGCCGAGGTGCCGGTCGAGCTGCCGGAGAAGGTCGCCGCGGCGATCGTGCCGAAAGCCCCAGCGGCGGCGATGGCGGCCAGCGTCGTGCCGACGGTGATCGTCCTGAGCCGGCGGATGGCCCGGTCGCGCTCGAGCGGCGTGGTCCGATTGGCGCTATTCATGGTCCTAGGTTCCGACCATCGACCTTTCGGCAGAGTTACGAGGCCAGACTTCGCCGGCAGCCGCGGAGCAGCCGAGACCGAGGTGTGCGCACAGAACCTCAAACGGACCGATTCGGGGCCGGGGCCGGGGCCGGACCGGGACCAGCCTGAAGGCTGCCGACGGGATTGCGACTCATCCCCGCGTAAGCGTGGCTCGGGGTGAATTCCGAACCGAGAAGTCAGCCGGCCGACGATGTGGCGGCCGCTGAGGTCGGATTCGAGCTCGAAGTCGTCGTTTTGATGTTCTGAGCACACATCGGGGCGAGACTGGACGGACCCGGACGCGCGGCGGTCGGGGCGGGCAGTTCGAAGCGGGGCGGGGCGGGAGTCAGCGGGATTGCGCTTACCCGGGGCGGGCGCCGTCGCGTTACCCTCATGCCAAGCCATTTCTCGGAGGATGTCCATGACCCGCCAGCTTCTCGTCCTTATTGGCACGCGCAAGGGCGCCTTCATCCTGAGCGGCAGCCCCGCCGGCCGCGACGACGCCGCGGGCTGGCGGTTGAGCGGCCCGCTGTGCGAAGGCTGGCCGATCAACCATTTCCGACACGACCCGGCGAGCGGGGCGTTGCTGGCCGGTGGCGGCAGCCCCTGGTATGGCGCGGCGGTGTGGCGGAGTGACGACCTCGGGACGAGCTGGACCCATTCGAGCCAGGGCATGACCTACGGCGACGACGGACCGGCGATGCGCTCGGTCTGGCACGTCGAGCCGGTCGGCGACGTCCTGTATGCCGGCGTAGAGCCAGCCGGCCTGTTCAAGTCGATCGACGGCGGCGCGACCTGGGCCCATGTCGAGGGCTTGACGAATCATCCCAGCCGTCCGAGCTGGCAGCCGGGCAATGGCGGCCTGATCTGCCATACCGTCTTCGCCCACCCGAGCGACGCGAACCGGATGTGGGTCGCGATCTCGGCGGTCGGCTGTTTTGCGACCGAGGACGGCGGGAGGACCTGGGAAGCACGCAACCAGGGCGTGCGCGTCGACGGCCTGCCCGATCCATATCCCGAGACCGGCCAGTGCGTCCACAAGATGGTCGCCGCGGCCGGCCAGCCGGATCGGCTGTACCAGCAGAACCACTGCGGCACGTATCGCAGCGATGATGCCGGCCGGACCTGGATCTGCCTCGACGAGGGGCTGCCATCGACCTTCGGCTTCCCGATCGTGGCCCATCCCAGCGACCCCGATACGGTCTTCACGATCCCGCTCAACGGCGACGATCGGGGCCGCTACGTGCCCGAGGCGAAGCTGGCCGTGTGGCGGACCACCGACCAGGGCTCGCACTGGTCGTCACTTCGGGAAGGCCTGCCAAGCAGCGATGCATTCGTTGGCGTTCTCCGTGAATCGATGGCCCGCGACGACCTCCAGCCGTTCGGCCTGTACTTCGGAACGAGCACGGGACAGCTCTTTGCCAGCGCCGACGAAGGTGGCTCGTGGCGCAGGATGGCCGACCTCCTGCCGCCGATCACCTCGGTCGAGACGGCGCTCGTCGACGCCTGACGGCCTGCCGCAAGCCATGGCCGTGGTCGTCCTGCCTCGTTCGCTGACCGTGCTGTTCCCAGGCGCCGAGCGACGAGTCGAGGCCGAGGGAAGGACGGTCACCCAGCTGATCGATGTGCTCGACCGGCGCTGGCCAGGCGTCCGGGACCGGCTCTGCCAGCGCAGCGACGCGTTGCGCGAGTTCATCAACGTCTACGTCGACGGCCAGCCGGCCGACCTGGCAACGCCAGTCGCGCCGGGCAGCGTCGTCCACATCCTGCCGGCCGTCGCCGGAGGCTAGACAGGGCGCCAAGGCCGGCCCCAGGCCAGCCTTCGGCTTCGGCTCGCGGCCACCGGCAAGGGCCCGGGACGCTCGACCAGGATCGGCCCCTCAGGCGGCGGGCTGGCCGGCGTCCTGCTCCTGGCGCTGGAACTGGGTCTGGTAGAGCTCGGCGTACAGGCCGTCCTGGGCCAGCAGCGAGGCGTGGGTGCCGCGCTCCACGATCCGGCCGGCCGCGACGACCAGGATCTGGTCCGCCTCCCGAACCGTCGACAGGCGGTGGGCGATGACGACCGAAGTTCGCCCGGCGAGGGCCGTCTTGAGGGCCAGCTGGACGGCTACCTCGGACTCGGAGTCGAGATGCGCCGTGGCCTCGTCCAGGACCACGATGTCGGGGGCCTTGAGCAGGAGCCGGGCGATCGCGATGCGCTGCTTCTCGCCGCCTGACAGGCGATAGCCGCGATCGCCGACGAGCGTGTCGAGGCCCTCGGGCAGCGACTCGATCAGGGGCAGGATCTGGGCGGCTCGAAGAGCCTCGACGAGCTCCTCGTCGGAAGCCTCGGGACGGGCGTACTGGAGGTTCGTCCGGATCGTCTCGTGGAACAGGTGGGCGTCCTGGGTCACGACTCCGACGATCGCCCGGAGCGAGGCCAGGGTCGCGTCCCGGACGTCGACACCGTTGATCCGGATCGCCCCCGATCGGACGTCGTACAGGCGCGGGATCAGGTGGCTGATCGTGGTCTTGCCGGCTCCCGATGGACCAACCAGGGCGACCAGCTGTCCGGGCAGGGCCGTGAAGGACAGGTCGAACAGGACCTGCTGGGTGGGCGCCTGGTCGAGCACGGCGACCGACTCCAGGGAGGCCAGCGAGACCTCCTCGGCGGTGGGGTAGCGGAAGTCGACGTGCTCGAACTCGATCGTGGCCGGACCGCGGGGGATCGCCACGGCGTCGGCCTTCTCGAGGATCATCGGCTCGAGATCGAGCACCTCGAAGACCCGGTCGAACGAGACCAGCGCGGTCATGATGTCGACCTGGACGTTGGACAGGGCGGTCAGCGGCCCGTACAGCCGGACCAGGTAGGCGGTCATGGCAACCAGCGTGCCCACCTCGAGCGTGCCGTTGGCGGCCAGCAGGCCACCCAGCCCGAAGGTCAATGCGGTGGCCAGCGAGGCGGTGAGCAGGACCGCCGCCATGAACAGCCGGGTGTACATCGCCCGGGTGACCCCGATGTCGCGGACCCGGCCGGCCTTGTCCTCGAACCGGTGGGTCTCGATGTCCGGCTCGCCGAACAGCTTGACCAGGAGGGCCCCGGCCACGTTGAACCGCTCGGCCATCATCGAGGTCATGCTCGCGTTCAGGTTGTAGCTCTCGCGCGTGATCTCCTGGATCCGGTGGCCGACGAAACGGGCTGGCAGGACGATGATCGGCAGCAGGGCCAGGGCGATCAGGGTGATCTGCCAGGACAGGAAGAACATCACGATCAGGGTGAAGATCACCCCCAGGATGTTCCCGATCACCGACGAGAACGTGTCGGTGAAGGCCTGCTGGGCATCCATGACGTCGCTGTTCAGGCGGCTGACCAGGGCGCCGGTCTGAGTCCGGGTGAAGAACGAGATCGGCATCTGCTGGAAGTGGGCAAAGACCTGCGTGCGCATGTCGTAGATCAGGCCCTCGCCCACCCGGGCCGAGATCCAGCGCTGCCACAGCGACAGCCCGGCGTCGGCAATGGCCAGGACGACAAGGAGCAGCCCGATCTCGACGATCAGGCCCGAGTTCCGGGGGATGATCCCGTCATCGATGATGACCTTGTAAAGGAGCGGGTTGGCCACGCCCAGCAGCGCGTCGACCACGATCAGGGCCAGGAACACGCTCAGCATCCGGCGGTAGGGCCGGGCAAAACGCATGATCCGGCGGACGATCCCCGGCGGCAGCTCGTGCGAGGTGACCGAATCGTCCCGCCGGAACGAGCGCATCAGGCTGCCAGCACCGGCGCCTGTCCGGCGGCCGGTCATCTCGAGCTCTCCTGGATCACGTCACTCACGGGCTCATTGTCGATCCGGAGCCCGGGAAGTGCGGCGAGACGTCCCTCGACCACGCTCGGGTCAATCGCGGAGGCGTGCCCACAGCGCGCCCACCTCTTCGACCGTGACGATCGCCCCATCCGCGAGCTCCTTCAGGCCGGGCAGGATTCGCTCAACCCGGCGCGGGCTGTCGACCCAGGTGAGGATCATCGGCAGGTCGCGGGAGAGATCCAGGATCGAGGCTGAGTGGATCTTGCTGTGGACCCCGAAGCCAGCCACGCCGCGTTCGACCGTGGCACCGCTGGCTCCCGCCTTGCGCAGGTAATCGAGGATTGCCTCATAGCGGGTCACATGGCCGACCTGGTCGGATTCACCGAAGAACGCCTGGACTCGAAGTGCCGGCGTTGACGATTCCATTCGCGTCTCCTTGGCTAGACGAGACGGGCCACGACGGTGCCCAGGTAGACCCCGACGAGCGCGCCGCCGACGCTCGCTCCAATGTTCACCCCGGCAGCCAGGATGCTGCCCGCGCCGACGAGGCTGAGCGTCTCGTAGCTGAACGTCGAAAACGTGGTGTACGAGCCGAGAAAGCCGATTGCCACGGCCGGTTGGACCCAGGCTGGCAGGATCGCCCGTTCGGTCGCGACGGTCAGCACGATACCGATGACGAACGACCCGGAGACGTTGATCAGCAACGTTCCGTACGGAAACGCGGCACCGAGGCGATCGGCCACCCAGCCGCCCAGCAGGAAGCGAGCGTTCGCGCCGAGCACCGCCCCGATCGAGATCGCGAGGTAGGTCACGCTCGCTCCACCATCCCTTCCGTCCGCTGCTCCAGAAACGACAAAGCCCCCGGCCTGCATCGCAGTCCAGGGGCCATTAGCCCACGTTGGGCGGTTCAGGCGCCGTCAAGGCACCTCGGCGGGATCCATCACCGTCGGCGGATCGTATGGGGGGCGAAGGCCAGCGTCAAGTCAGCGGCTAAGATCCGGGGGTGACGACCACGCCGGCCGGTGATCCGCTCGAGCAGGCGCGGACCCTGCTCCAGCTGACTCCCCTTGTCGACGGCCACAACGACCTGGCCGAAGCGCTTCGCCGGCGGGCCGGCCTGGCCACCTCGACGGTCGACCTGGAAGGGCCCGTGGCCGGCCTCATGACCGACATCCCCAGGTTGCGGGCCGGCCGGGTGGGTGCCCAGTTCTGGTCGGTCTGGGTCCCGGCCAGCCTGCCCGAGCCCGACGCCACCCGGCGCGCCTTCGAGCAGCTCGACATCGTCCGCCGGATGGTCGCCCGCTACCCGGCAACGTTCGAGCTGGCCCGGACGGCCGACGACGTGGAGCGGATCTTCAAGGCCGGCCGAATCGCTTCGCTGATCGGGCTCGAAGGCGGCTCGATGATCGGCTCGTCCCTGGCGATCCTGCGCCAGTTCCATGCCCTGGGCGTGGGCTACATGACCCTGACCCACTGGCTGACCACGCGCTGGGCGGACGCGGCCACCGACCCGCCCCGTCACGGTGGCCTGACCCCGTTCGGACTCGAGGTCATCCACGAGATGAATCGGCTGGGCATGCTGGTCGACCTGAGCCACGTAGCGCCAACCACGATGGCGGCAGCGCTCGACGCGACCGAGGCTCCGGTCGTCTTCTCGCACTCCGGTGCCCGCGCCGTGACCGACCACCCGCGCAACGTCCCGGACGAGATCCTGGGCCGGCTGAAGGCCAACGGCGGCCTGGTCATGACCGTGTTCCTGGCCGGCTTCGTGTCCGCTCCGGCGGCCGCCTATGAGCAGGACGTGGCCGGCCGAATCGAGGCGATCCACCGGGAGCGCCCGGACGCCCCCGAGGCCGAGCTGGACCGGATCGAGGACGCCTGGCGCCTCGACCATCCGGGGCCGGGCGCCACGATCGGCGACGTGGCCGACCATGTCGATCACCTCCGCGATGTGGCCGGGGTCGAGCACGTGGGCATCGGCAGCGACCTCGATGGCGGAGCGGCCATGCCGGCCGGCCTCGAGGACGTGTCCCATTTTCCGGACCTGTTCGCCGAGTTGATCCGGCGCGGCTACTCGGACCCGGACCTGCGCGCGATTGCCGGTGGCAACGTGCTCCGGGTCATGCGCGGCGCCGAAACGGTGGCCGCTCGGCTCCAGCGCGAGCGCGGCCCATCGGAGCGCACGATCGAGGAGCTCGACGGTGGGCTGGGCGGCCAGCCTTGACCGAGGCCCGGGCCCGACCGACTCGAAAACCAGTCAATCCTGGCAATCCGTAGCTAGGACCAACGGCCGGACTGGCCGATTTCGCTCTCGGAGTCAGCTGCCATGCGTCGCTCGCGCCTGATCATCGCCATCGTCCTCGCCCTCATCGGGCTGTTCTGGCTGGGCCAGGGACTCAACGTCATCAAGGGCAGTGCGATGTCGGGCACGAGCTTCTGGGCGATCGTCGGCATCGTCCTGATAGCGCTAGCCGCGGTCGTGGTCGTGCGCGAGCGCCGGCTCTTGACGAGGACCTGACCTGGAGCCTCATCATCACCGGATGATCGAGGCGGTCGTCGTCGGAGCCGGCCAGGCGGGGCTGGCCGCGAGCTACCACCTGCGCCGACGTGGGATCGACCACGTCGTCCTCGAACGGGACCGGGTCGGTGAGTCCTGGCGCTCACAGCGCTGGGACTCGTTCGTGTTGAATACGCCGAGCTGGATGAACCTGTTGCCAGGCGAGGCCGAACCGGTCGAGGCGCGGGACGAGTTCCTGGGGCGGGATGCCTTCGTCGACCATCTCGAGGCCTATGTCCGCGAGCGGCAGCTGCCGATCCGTGAAGGGGCGGAGGTGACCGAGGTGCTACCCCACGGACAGGATCGTTCGTTCAGCGTTCGGGTCCGATCGCGGGCGGGTGACGACGAGCTGTCAACACGGTCGGTCATCGTTGCCTCGGGCGGTCAGCGCGTGCCCAGGATCCCGGCCATCGCCGGGTCCCTGCCGGCCGGCATCGTCCAGCTCTCGGGCGCCGGCTATCGAGCCCCGGGGGACCTGCCGCCCGGTGCGGTGCTCGTCGTCGGCAGCGCCCAGACCGGCGTCCAGGTCGTCGAGGATCTTCTTGGGGCGGGCCGGCGGGTCTACCTGTGCACGAGCGCGGTGGGGCGGTTTCCCCGCCGCTACCGGGGTCGGGACGTCCTCGAGTGGCTCATCGACGCCGGGATCTTCGACATCCCGACCGAACGACTGCCCGACCCCAGCGTCCGCTTCAGGCCGACGCCGCTGGTCTCGGGCGTCGGCCCACTCGGCCATTCCGTCAGCCTCCAGGGCCTGGCCGCCCAGGGCGCGACCCTCCTCGGGCGGCCGATCGAGGTCATCGGTGACCGGCTGCGCTTTGACCGGTCCGTCGGGGCCAACGTGGCCTTCGGCGATCGCGGCTCGGCCGAGACCAAGGCCGAGATCGACAAGAGCCTCCGGGCGCGCCGTGACCGACTTCCGCCGATCGGGCCGGACGATCCTGCCGATCGGCCCCATCCCGATCCGCTGTCGATCCCATCGCCGGAGGAGCTCGACCTCGTCGCCGCGGGCGTGACCAGCATCGTCTGGACGACCGGCTTCCGGGGCGACTTCGGCTACCTGCCACGGTCCATCCTGGACGAGGCCGGCCAGCCAGTCCAGGTCCACGGGATCACCTCGATGCCCGGCGTCTTCTGCGTCGGCCTGCCCTGGATGATCCGGCGCCGTTCCGCGCTGATCTCGGGCGTCGACGCCGATGCCGCCTTCATCGTCGAGCACCTGGCCCGGCCTCCGGCGCTGCGCTGAAGCTCGGGGTCAGGGGTCCTGCGACAGGATGACGACGGCGTAGGGAGCCACGCTGAGCAGGCCGCTCTGGAGCTGCCCGTCGAGGGGCTCGGCGGTGGCCTCGAGGTCGTCCGCGATCGAACCGCCGAACTCGGCGTCATAGAGCGTCGAATCCGAGTTGAGCCGGACCCGCCAGCGGCCCGGCCGAGGCAGTCCGACCGGAATGGACTCGAGCGGCAGCGTCGACAGGTTGGCCACGATCAGCACGTCGTCGCCCGGACCGCCGTCGAGCCAGCGGTGCCAGACCAGCAGCTTCGTCTCCTCGTCGGCCCGCAGGATCGCGATCGAGGGGCCGGCCAGGCCGGCCGAGCAGCTGTCGCTGTTACGGCGCAGGGCAATCAGGTCGCGATGGAGCTGGACGATCCCGGCGAAGCGGTCCGACTTCGACCAGTCCAGCGGGATCGTGTCGTCGAACCAGCCGTCCTCGAGCAGCTCCTGGCCCTGGAACAGCATCGGGATCCCCGGCGCGGTCAGGGTGATCGCCGAACCGAGGGTCGCCCGCTTACGGGCAAACCAGTTGCCGGCATCGCCCGGTGCCACCGCCTCGGCCAGGCGGACGTGGCCGTTGGCCACGTCGTCGTGCGACTCGGTGTAGACGACCCGGCCGAAGGGCCGGTCGCCGCCGGCCAGGAGGGCCTCGACGATGGCCCCCAGCCGCCGGAGATCGTCCGAGGTCGCGGTCAGGACGGCCCGGACGAGATACAGGAAGCCGGGGTCCCAGCGGGCGCCGAAGCCGGCCCCGCCGTCCTCGGTCGGGACCGTGATCGGAGCGTCCCCGCCGAGGTCCTCGGCGATCGTCAGCTTCCACGGCTGGCGGGCCCGGATCTCATCGTTGAGCCAGGCCAGGAACGACCAGCCGTCGGGCAGGGCCGTCTCCGCCGTTTCGTCGACGGTCCGGATGTACAACGTCGAATCGAAGCGCAGGCCGTCGGCCCGAAACTCCTCCAGCCAGGTCAGGGCGCTGTCGCGCAGGAACGAGCGGACCTCGCCCCGGCCGTAGTCGGGCCGGGTGTTGCCCCACGGGGTGACCGCCCGCCCGTCGTTGTAGAAGTAGATCCCGCCCCACTCACCCTCGGCCCAGCCGTCGAACCGCCACAGGTCCAGGTCGCCCGGTCCGAGGTGGTTATAGACGACGTCGACGATCACCGCGATGCCGTGCTCGTGGGCCGAGCGCACGAAGCGCTTGAATGCATCCGGCCCGCCGTAGGTCGACTCGATCGCGAAGACGTGGGCCGGGTTGTAGCCCCACGACACGTCGCCGGCGTACTCGAACGGAGGCATCACCTGGATCGCTCCGATCCCCAGGTCGCGCAGGTAGGGCATCCGCCGGATGGCCCGATCGAACGTGCCCGGCGTGTCCGCCCGGCCCGCAAACGTGCCGACGTGGAGCTCGTAGATGACGACCTCGTTCCAGGCCGGGGTGGCATAGTCGTGATCGCCCCAGTCGAACGCGGCCGGGTCGTACACGACGGCGTTGCCGGCCGAGCCCGTGACCTGCCGGGCGTAGGGATCGATCCGGGACAAGACGCCCGCTTCGGTCTCGAGCCGGTAGCGGTACTCGGCCCCGATCGGCACGCCCTCGACGAAGGTGGACCAGGTGCCTGAGTCAGCGCGATCCGGGATCAGCGCCACGCCCGGGTCCGCCCAGTCGTTGAACGAGCCGGTCACGGCGACGGCCCGGGCGTGCGGCGCCCACACCCGGAAGGTCACCCCGCGGGCGCCAGGCAGGGCGCCCATCCCCGCTCGTGTTGGTGCCGGTGCCATCCGGCGATCGTAGGCGATCTACTGGACGAAGTAGCCGGTCACGTCGAAGACGACCTGGGCCGAGGCAGAAGGCTTGGCCACGTAGGTCACGCTCAAGGTCTGGCCCGGTCCGAGGGTGATCGTCACCCCGTTGGCCCGGACGTCGCCCAGCGGGAAGTTGAGGGTCGAGGTCCCGGGGTCGTTGTCGGCCGTGGTGGTCAGGCTGAAGTAACCGGCGGCCGTCTGGCCGGTCGCCGTCAGGTTGCCGGTGATGGCAACGGCGTCGGCCGGGATGTTGGCGTCGATGGTGCTCGCCTGGTTGGCCACGTCGAACGTCTGGGCGAACTTGTTGAGGAGCTTGGTCACGCTGCCGGGCTGGCGCGAATCGACCAGCCGGTTGGGCGTCACCGCGACATAGGTCGCGCCGCTCAGGTCGTTGACGAAATAGCCGGTGACGTCGAATACGACGTCCGCATGCGCCCCGGCCTTGGCCACGTAGGTGATCCCGAGCGTGCCACCGGGACCGAGCGGCACCGTGACGCCGTTGGCCCGGACGTCGCCCGCCGGGAAGTTGAGGGTCGAGGTGCCAGGCGCGTTGTCGGGCGTGGTCGTGAGGCTGAAGTAGCCGGCCGAGGTCTGGCCGGTCACGGTCAGGTTGCCGGTCACGGCGATCGCACCGAACAGGATCGGCGAGGTGGTGGTATCGGCCGGGTTGAGGTCGGTCACCTGGAGGGTCTGGGCGACGTTGGCGACCAGGCTGGTCAAGGGTTGATCGGCGTGGCGCGAATCGACCAGGCGCGTCGGCGCGACGGGCTTGTAGGTGGCCCCGCCGGCATCACTGGCGAAGTAGCCGGTGATGTCGAAGACCACCTGGGTGCTCGCGCCGGCCTTGGCCACGTAGGTCACGCTCAGGCTGCCACCCGGGCCGAGGGTCGCGGTCACCCCGTTGGCCCGGACATCGCCGGCCGGGAAGTTCAGGGTCGAGGTGCCAGGGGTGTCGTCGGCCATGCTCGTCAGGCTGACGTAGCCGGCCGATGTCTGGCCGGTCACCGTCAGGTTGCCGGTTACCGCCACGGCATTGGCCGGAATGGCGACCGGGCCGGAAATGGTTACCTGGAACGTCTGGTGGACGTTCGCGATCAGCTTGCCCGGCAGGCCGGTCGGATGGCGGGTATCGACGAAACGGGTGGGCGCGATGACGTAGTAGGTCGCGCCGGGCACCGTGATTGGCGTGACCCCGCTCGACGCCGACGACGGCGCGCCGGTCCCGATCGCGTTCGTGGCCGTGACGGTGAACGTGTACGACGTGCCGTTGGTCAGGCTCATGACCGAGCAGGTCAGGCCCCCCGACGTCGTGCAGCCATGGCCCCGGGAGCCGCGGCGACGGTGTAACCGCTGATTGGCTTGCCGCCGTTGGAGGCGGGAGCCGTCCAGCTGACCTGGGCGGCGCCGTCGGCCGGCGTGGCCGAGACGCCCGTGGGGGCGCCGGGCACGGTCGCCGGAATCACCGCGTTCGAGGCGGCGGAGGCCGGTCCCGGCCCGATCGAGTTCGTGGCGACCACCTTGAACGTGTAGGACGTGCCGTTGGTCAGGCCACTGACCGTGCAGGTCAGGGTCCCGCCCGTGGTGCAGGTCTGGCCGCCGGGAGCGGAAGACACGGTGTAGCCGCTCACCGGGTGGCCGTTGGGCGGCGCGGCATGCCAGCTGACCGAAGCCGAGGCGTTGGCTGCCGTGGCGGTCACGCTGGTCGGAGCACCCGGCGCCGCGCCGGTCCCGAAGGCGCCGGTGCTGATCGGCGTGCCCAGGCCGGTCGGCCCGTCGTAGCCGACCTTGCCCGTGCACAGGTAGGAGCCGCCGCACGAGCCGTTGGTGCCACTGGTGACGTCGTTCAGCTGGGCTGGCTTGGCGTACGGATAGCTGACCGGATAGGTGCCCGGCGAGGCCGGACCAGCCAGGGCGTAGACGCCGGCGATGATCGGCGAAGCCACGCTCGTGCCGCCAAACCTCACCCAGCCGCCCTGCGATACCGAATAGACGGCAACGCCGGTCGACGGGTCGGCGACCGCGGAGACGTCGGCGACCGTCCGCCTGGAGCAGCCGAGGTCGTGCTGGAAGCTGGGCTTGGCTTCGATGGACGAGCAGCCGCTGCCGGCGCCGGTGCCGGTGCCACCGCCGGCTGAGCCCCAGGCGGTCTCGCTCCAGCCCCGGGGATTGGCAGCCGTGGTCAGGCTCGTGCCGCCGACGGCCGTGACATAGGGCGAGGTCGCTGGATACTGGGTGCCGTAGCCGTCGTCGCCGGTGCTGAACGTGATTGCGATGCCTGGGTGATTGAAGTAGGGGGCATCGAGGGTCTCCTCCCCGGCGCCCTCCGCACCGCCCCAGCTGTTCGAGATGACGTTCGCGCCCTGGCTGACGGCCTGGCTCTCGGCCGTGAACAGGTTATTGCCCGAGCTCGAGTTGGCCTCGACCAGGACGATCTTGCAGTTGGGGCAGATCGCCGAGACCATCTCGATGTCCAGGGCGGTCTCGCCGTTCCAGCCGGCATTCGTGGCCGGATAGCTCGTGCCGCCGTTCTGGTCGACCTTCTTGAAGCAGCCATTGGCCGTGGTGCAGGCGCTCAGGCCCCACTGGCTGCGATAGGCGGCCAGGTCAGCCTCGGCCGTGGCCAGGTCAAAGGCGTCGACCACGGCCACGGTCATGCCCAGGCCGGCGCCGGAGGCGCCGTCGGGCAGCTGGTAGGCCGACAGGAGGTCGCTCGGCTGATAGCCACTGATCGAGTCGGGCGTGACCGCGGCCTTGGCCAGCGGCCGGATGACCGTCGAGATCAGGGCGTCGCAGGTCATGAAGCCAGGCGTCGCCGGTGGACAGATGGCCTCGGCGCTGGGCTGGGCCGGTCCGCCTGCGGCGACCACCACGGCCGGCACGGCGCCGAGCAGGACGACCAGCAGGAGCGCCTCGACGGCGACACGAAGAGCCCGGCGGGAACGCATCTAGGGCAGACTCCTGAAGATCAGCAGGGCGCGGTTGGACGAGGATGTCCGCGAAGGATCGCAGATCGGTCCGAAACCCGACAGCAGCCGAGAGTCCTATCCGGGGCATCCTGGCATCGGAATTCGCGCTATCGTCGCCGCCAGCGAGCGTCGCCGTCGAGGAGGCTGAACTGCACCTGGGTGACCTGGATCTCGGGCTGGCGGCCGGTCTCGGCCTGATCACGATCGGCCTGATCGTGCTCGTGGCCGCCCTCCTCTGGAGCGCCGCCCGCCGGCTGCGCAACCTGCCCGATGACCCGCGCAGCCTGCGCCGGCTGATCGTCGCGGGCCTGGCCGGGGCCGCGGTCGGGGTGGTCGTGGCGGCCCTGGCGGTGGCCACCGGTTAGGCCACCTCGGGTGAGCCCGACGCCGTGGTACCGTCTCGGGCGATGTCTGTGGCGGCGATCGCAGCGAGCGTGGGACTGGGCCGCCTGGCGGCCCGGCGGGTCCGCTCCGACCTGGCCTTCCTGGTCACGGTCTGGCTCGTCGTGCTGGCCGCCACGCCCCTCGTCGTGGCGGCCTTCCAGTACAGCGACGCGGTCGCCACCAGCGGCTTGCGCCGGGCGCTCCTTGATGCAGCTCCAACCGCGCGCGGGGTCGCCGTCACCACCACGGCCAGCCCGGCCCAGGCAGCGTCCTTCGACACGACCGTGTCGGGGATCCTGGCCCAGCAGCTCGGACCGGTCGCCCCGGTCAGTCTGGCCGCGCGCTCGAGCTCCCTGGCACCGGTTGGCTTGCCGAGCGACGAGGCGGCCACCCACCTGACCCTGCTGGGCGGCTACGTCAACCTCGAGCAGCACGCCCAGCTCACGGCCGGCAGCTGGCCGGTGGCCGGCCGGACACCCGTCGAGGCAACCCTGTCGGTGGCCGCGGCCAACGCCCTCCGCCTGAAGATCGGCGACCAGCTCGGCCTCCTCGACGCCTCCGTGCCGGGCGCCAGCAAGCCGCTCCTGACCGTGACCGTGACCGGGACCTGGACGACCAATCCCGATGATCCCTTCTGGCTGGGCGATCCGCTCGACATCGACGGGATCGTGGACCAGGGCTCGCTGGCCTACCGCGGGCCGTTCATGGTGGCCCCCGAGGACCTCCTCACGCGGGGCCTGATCAAGAGCCTGACCCTGACCTGGCGGGCCGGCCTGGCCCTCAACGAGATCGTCCCGGCCGACGTTGCCGGCCTCGAGGCGAGCCTGCCGGGGATCGCCCCGTCGATCACGGCGGCCCTGCCGGCCCGCCAGCCGGTGACCGTCACGAACGCCCTCGCGCCCGTCCTGGCCGGCGTCCAGCAATCCCTGTCGGTCGCCCAGGGCGGCGTCTCCCTGCTGATCCTCCAGTTCATCGTCCTGGCCGCCTTCGCCGTGATCCTGGTGGCTGCCCTGCTGGCGGAACGGCGCCGGCGCGAGAACCGGATCCTCGAGTCGCGCGGGGCCACCCGCACCGAGATCGTGCTGGTCAGCGCGGCCGAGGCGATCCTGATCACCCTGCCGGCCGTGATCCTCGGCCCACCGCTGGCTGCCCTGGCCATCCACCTCCTGGCCTCGGCCGGACCACTGGCCCGGGCCGGGGTCGAGATCCCGGTGACGATCACCGGCCCGGCGATCACGGCCGCGAGCGTGAGCGGCATCGTGGCGGCAGCCATCCTCATCGCCCCCTCGCTGCCAATCGGTGGACGCCTGGCGACGCTCCGCCTCGCGGTCGGCCGCGAAGGATCGCACGTATCGGCCCAGCGCTTCGGGATCGACCTGGCCCTGCTCGTCGTGGCCGCCCTGGCCCTGTGGCAGCTCCGGCTGTACGGATCGCCGGTCATCGATACGGGTGGCGGCGAGCTGGGCGTGGATCCCCTGCTCGTGGCCGGCCCCGCGATCGGCCTGGCCGCCTGCTCCCTGCTGGCGACCCGGGCGCTGCCCCGGCTGGCCCGCCTGGCCGAGCGGATCGTGGTCAACCGGCCCAACCTGGTGACCCAGCTCGGAGCGCACGACCTCGCCCGACGCCCGCTCCGATCGATCCGCTCGACCCTGCTGGTGATGCTGGCGGCCGGCCTGACGACATTCGCCCTCGTCTACGACGCGACCTGGTTCCAGTCGCAGGCCGACCAGGCCGCCTACCAGTCCGTCGCCGACATCCGGGTGGTCACGCCCGCCTTTGCCAAGGTCCCCGGCGCGTTCCTCGGGCCGAGCTATCGGGCGTTGCCCGGGGTCACGGGGGCCAGTCCGGCGATCCGTACGACGCTCGATATGGGCGGAACGATCCGGAGCGCGGATGTCCTCGGTATCGATGCCGCCCAGGTCGCATCCCAGGCGGACCTGCCCGGCGGGTCGAAGGGTCCCCTGGCCACCTCGCTCAGCGGGCTCGCGGCGGGGCGTCCGGACATCCCCGCCCTGGCCCTGCCCGGGCAGCCCCTCCGGCTCCAGGTCACCCTCGACAGCGCACTGTCGGCCGTGGCGCTCGACGGTTTTGGCCTGCCAGCGGGCGAGATCGTGCCGGCCCCCCAGGGAATCGAGGTCCACGCCCTGGTCATCGACGGCGATGGTGGGATCTGGCGATTCGAGAGCACCAACAAGGCGCCTTCAGCGGGTCGGGCGAGACCCTCGACATCCCGCTCCAACCCGGCGCGTCGACCGAGCCGTCGCCAGCGATCGTGGGCCAGCTTGCCCAGCCGGTCCGACTCGAAGCGCTCGAGGTCGTGATCCAGCCTCCGAACACCGGCACCAACACGACCGGCACGGTCGACATCCGCGGCGTGCAGGCCAGTGGCGACGTTTCCGGCGAGGGTTGGACCGCCGTGCCGTTCGATGCCGGCCAGCCCAACTGGTCGTGGCTGAGGACCGACTTCCTGGGGCAGAACCCGTACTACCCGCCGGCCGGCCAGCCCAACCGGATCGCGATCGATCCGACCGACCCGATCCAGTCCTTCCTTCTTGACTCGTCACCAACGTTCCTGGTGTCGGCGGCACCCCCGGCCGCTCTGACCGTCGACGCACTGGCCAGCACCGGCCTCCTGGCCGCGACCGGGCAGGCGATCGGGGACACGATCGACGGGTCGGTCTTTGGCAACCCGGTCCACATCCAGATCGTGGGCCAGGCGCGCAGCGTTCCGCCCCTCGATGCCACGAAGCCGTTCCTGGTCGTGGACGCACCGACCCTCAGCCAGGTTGAATACTTCGGCAGCGGGGCGACCCTGTCGGTCAGCGAGTGGTGGCTGTCGGTCGCGCCTGGAGGTTCTGCGGCAGTCGTTCGGCAGCTCGCGGCGCCACCGTTCTCGGCGACCACGATCGTCTCACGAGAGGCCCTCCAGCAGACGCTCCAGGGCGATCCGGTGGCCCTGGGCGTGGTCGGCGCCCTGCTCCTCGGGGCGATCTCGGCGCTGTTCTTCGCGGCCCTGGGCTTCCTGGTCAGCGCCTCCGCCTCGATCGAGTCCCGGGCCGATGAGTTTGGCCTGCTGCGGGCCCTGGGCCTGGCCGACCGGCCGCTGCTCCGCTGGCTGGCCGCCGAACAGGCGCTCCTCCTGACGGTCGGCGTGGCGGTCGGCATGGCCCTGGGCATCGGCATCGGCTGGATCGTCCTGCCGGCGGTCAACTTCACCCCGACCGGAGCCGCCCCGGTGCCACCGGCCGTCCTGGTCGTGCCCTGGTCGATCCTGGCCGCGATGGCCCTGGGCAGCCTGGGCCTGCTGCTGGCTACCCTGATCGTGGCCCGCCGGGTGCTCGGTCGAATCTCGGTCGCGGCGACCCTCCGGGCAGGCGTCGAATGAACCGGTCCTGGCTGGGCGTCTGGTCGCGCGGCCTGCGGGCCGAGCCGTTGCGGAGCGTTGGCGTGGCCGTCCTCCTGCTGATCACGGTCCTGATCGCGTCCTCCGTCCCGCGCGTGCTCAGCCGTGCCTCCGACAGCGCTCTTCACCAGGAGCTGGCCGCCGCGCCCGCGACGGTGCGCAACCTGGAGCTCGTCCAGTACGGTCGGATCATGCCCTCGTCCGGGGCCGATCCGCTCGAGTCCGTCGCGGCCGCCGGGGCAACGCTGGAGGCCCGCTACCCGGCTCCGATCCCAGCCGTGATCCCGACGTCCGAGCTCGTCTTGGACACGCCGCTGTGGCATCCCAATGCGGGCACCCCGCTCGACAGCGTGCTCAACCTGCGGATCCAGGAGGGCGTGGACCAGCACATCAAGCTGAGCGCAGGCCGCCTGCCGACAGGGGCGACCAAGCTGATTCCGGACCCAACGCCGCAGGCCGATCCGGACAGCCAGCTGATGGTCCTCGAGGTCGCGACGTCCAGCCAGACGGCGGCCAAGCTCCAGCTGCCGATCGGCGGGCGCCTGATCCTCGATCCCGAGCCGAGCGATCCGCTGGCGGCCAAGCGGGGTATCCGGATGGCGGTGGATCTGGTCGGGACGTACGACGTGACCGATCCGGCCGACCCTTACTGGATGAACGACGCGAGCGTCGCCCGCCCCTACATCTATGCCCTGTCTTCGTTGGTCGAGTACGTCGGTGCGACGATGCTCCTGGCGCCCGCGGCCTATCCCGCCCTGATCCAGGCCACCCAGCCGTCCGGATTGCCGCTGGCCTATCGGTGGCGCTCGTACATCAATCCAACCCTGGTCGAGACGAGCCTGCTCGATCCGATCTCGGACGGACTGCGCCGGGCCGAGACGATCTACCCGCCGACGACGCCGACGCTGGCCAGCGGTGGCACGTTCAGCGGCCCCGACCACATGAGCCCGGCGGCGCTCGCCACCGGGCTCCTGCGCCTGATCGCGACCCACCAGGCGCGCTGGCAGTCGGGCGCCACGATCCTGACGATCCTGTGGACCGGCGCCGGCCTGGTCATGGTCTCGAGCCTGGCCCTGGTCGCCGAGGTAATCGCCCGGCGCCGGCGCAGCGCCCTGGGCATCGTCCGTCGCCGGGGCGCGTCGCCGCGCCAGGTCGGGGCGGCCATCCTGGGTGAGGCGATCATCCTGGTCGTGCCCGCCACGATCATCGGGGCCGCCCTGGCGATCATTCTGGTGCCGGTCGACGACCAGCTCCCATCGGTCATCGTGGCCGGCGTCGTTGCGCTGGTCGCGGTCGGGCTGATGGCCCTGGCCCACCGGCGCAACCGGGGCGACGCCGCCCCCGACCTCGTCCGCCGCCCGCGCCGGGCGGGCTCCGGCCGACTGGTGGCCGAAGGCCTGGTCGTGATCCTGGCCGTGCTGGGGGCGGTCCTCCTCCACGAGCGCAACGCGGCCAGCGTGTCGAGCCAAGTGGGCGCCGATCCATTCCTGGCCGCCGCCCCGGCCCTGGTCGGCCTGGCCGTCGGGATCGTTGCCGTGCGGCTGCTGCCGCTCGTCCTGGGCGGATTGGGCCGCTTGCTGGCCCGCGGCCGCGGCCTGGTCGCGGTCCTGGGCTTCCGCCGGGCGTCGCGCGACAGTGGGGTGGCGGCGGTGCTCGTCGTGGCCCTCACCGCAACCTCGGTCGGGACCTTTGCCGCCGCCCTGCTCGACCAGATCGACCAGGGTGCCCTGTCGGCGTCCTGGCAGACCGCCGGCGCCGACTTCCAGGTCGCCGGTGATTCGGCCGACCTGGCGGCATTTTCGGCCCACCTGCCGGCCGGTGTCGAGGCCAGCACCAGC
>JBBSFD010000053.1:0-20974 GCA_038239115.1 Candidatus Limnocylindrales bacterium
CGAATGGTACGCCCTGCGCCTCCAGCGCGTCCCGGGGCCGGGGGCGATGCCGCCCACCACGCCCCCCGCCCGCGTTCAGTTGCAGGCTTATGTCGCCGCCGCCGCGGCGCCGCGGCGCGTTCGCCCGAAGGAAGACCTGCTGAGCACGATGGTGCAGGCCGAAAAGGACGGCCTGCTCACCAACGATGAGATCCTGGGCAGCTCCGTCCTGCTCTTCGTGGCCGGGATCACGACGACCGCCGGCCTGATCTCCAACTCGCTCTACCATCTCGCCAGCCATCCCGATCAGCTCGCCCTGATGCGCTCCGAACCGGGACGCCTACCCGCGGCCGTCGAAGAGCTGCTCCGGTTCGACCCGCCGATCCAGACGCTGTTACGCACGACGGTCCGGGATGTCGATGTCGATGGGCAGACGATCCCCGAAGGCGCCCACGTCAGCCTGATCTGGGCTGCGGCCGGGCGTGACGACCGGCGCTGGACCGACCCGGATCGACTCGACATCACCCGCGAGCCGCTCCGCCACCTCACATTCGGCGAAGGCATTCACCACTGCATCGGGGCGCCGCTAGCCCGGCTCGAGGGCCGAATCGCCTTCGAGGAGCTCTTCGCGCGGATCCCCGAATATGCGATCAGCGGGCCGACGGAGCGGATCAGCACGCCCACCGACCGCGCCTTCAAGCACCTGCCGGCCGAGTTCCAGGCCGGCTGAGGCCGGGTCGGGGTACCGTGTCCGGTAGCAGCAGCGGGATTGGGAGACACGAATGACCACGCTCGACAAGCGGCCGGCGACGGCCCTCCTCGTGATCGATGTCCAGAACGGCGTCGTCAGCGATGCCCACCAGCGCGACGCGGTCGTGGCCAATGTCGGCCGGCTGGTCGACAAGGCCCGTCGCGAACACGTCCCGGTCGTCTGGGTCCAGCATTCGGACGACGGACTGGCCCGGGGCAGCGAGGACTGGCAGATCGTGCCCGAGCTGGCCCGGGCCGAGGCCGAGCCGCTCGTCGAGAAGCACTACGCGGACTCGTTCGAGGAGACCAGCCTGGAGCCCGTCCTGGCCGAGCTCGGCGTGGGCCGGCTGATTGTGGTCGGAGCGCAGACCGACGAGTGCATCCGCTCGACCTTGCACGGGGCGATCGTGCGCGGCTACGACGCCATCCTGGTCAAGGACGCTCATACCACCCAGGACCAGACCGAGTGGGGCGGGATCCCGCCTGAGCAGGTCATCAGCCACACCAACATGTACTGGACGTATCACAAGGCCCCGGGCCGGACGGCCGGCACCGTCGAGACCAGCGCGGTCGACTTCGGCGTCCCGGCCTAGTTCTAGTCTCGGGCTGGATTGGCCTTCCGGACCCGGTCCGGACCCACGGCCGGCAGGGCCAGCCCGACCAGGCTGGCCAGGATCACGAGCATGACCCCGTTGGTGACCTGGGCGAACGGCGCGCCCATGACGCTGCCGACCAGTCCCGTCTCGATGTGGCCGACCAGGCCCAGGCCGAGGCAGAACATCCAGACGCCCATGGCCGAGCCGCGCTCGGTCTCGTTGACGGCGTGCTGGACCTGCGACTGGCCGACCGTGTCCACGGCCGCTCCGACGGCCCCGATGGCGCCCGCCAGGATCAGCGCGATCGCCAGGAACGAGGTGACCGCGAACGCGATCAGGACGACCCCGAAGGCCACCGCCAGGAAGGCAAACGAGCCGATCGTGCGCCAGCGACTGGCGCTGGTCGCGACGGCCAGCAGGCCGAGCGTCCCGCCGATCGCCCGGGCACTCAGCAGCCAGCCCAGGCCGGCCGCGCCGATTCCGAAGACATCACGAGCGAAGCTTGGCAGCAGGGTCATGTTGGAGAACGCCAGCACCTCGGCGCCGGTCACGATCACCGCGATCAGGGCCACCTGGCGGTTGCGGCCGATCAGGGTGGCCGCCCTGCGCAGGCTGACCCGCTCGCGCTGGGCGACCGAGCCGGAAGCCGCGACGGGCCTGATCGGCAACATGGCCAGGGCGCCCAGGGCGTAGGCCAGGCCGGTCAGGACGAGGGTGGCGGTGGGCCCGGCCGACGACAGGCCGTAGCCCGCGACGATCCCGGCGAAGATGCCCGAGACCTGGGCCGCCAGGTTGCTCAGCGCGATCGCCGTCGAGGCCGAACGGCGGCCGACCAGGTCGAAGGCCATGGCACTCCCGGCGGTCCCCCGGATTGCGTCGAACGAACCGATCAGGAAGGTGGCCGCCACGAGCACGAGCAATCCGGAAGCTCCAGCCTGCCAGGCCAGGCACAGCAGCGCGATGGCGACGGTCGAGCCGACGTTGGCCGCCTTGACCAGGCGGGCGCGGGGGAAGCCATCGGCCAGGGCGCCGGCGGGAATGCCCAGGATGAGCTGGGGCAGGACCCGCGCCGCGAGCACGACTCCGACCGCCAGGGCCGATCCGTCGATTTCCAGGGCGAGCCAGGTCAGGACGAGCAGGCTGGCGTACATCCCGAAGCTGCTCAGGAACGACGAGATCCACAGCCAGCGGAACGCGCCAACGCGGAGCGAGGCCCCGATATCGTGGCCGAACCGGGTGCCAGGAGTCAGGTCGAACGGGTCCACTGCGGAGCTCCCGAGCCGGCGCGATGGAGTGCGCAACCGATTGCCTGACACTAGCCGGGGGTTGCGGGCGCGTCAAACCGGTCGGCACCGGGCGGTCGGGCGGGCGGGCCGGGAGGCCGGTCTGGTAGGTTCCGCCAGGTGAATACCAGGGCGCTCGGTCTGCTCCTCGGGGCGATCTTCGTCGTCGCCGGCTGCGCCGCGGCCGCCGGACCGGTCGGCTCGGCCTCGCTCGGACCTCTTCCTCCGGCCAGCTTCGGTCCGCCGATCCAGGTCGTGGGCAGCGCCCGGACCGGGGCGAGTCCGGCCCTGGCCCTCGAAGGCGGATACCAGATCCACTGGACCAGCACGCCCGACAAGCCCGGCTGCACGTTCCACCTGAGCGTCGTCACCTCGGCCGGGGGGCCGCCCGTGGTCGACCTGGGCGAGTCGACCCTGCCGGGCAAGGCCGTGGCCAGCGGCTCGGCCAGCTTTTCGGTTGCGTCCGGGCGCTACTTCATCCAGGCTGGCCGGACCGACCCGCTGGCTTGCAAGGCCGGCTGGACGGCGATGCTCCAGGCCCAGCTCTCAGGATCGCCATGACCAGCCAATACCCGCCGATCATCGTCCGGACCTACCCCGGTCACTTCGAGCAGACCTCGGTGGCCTACCAGCTGGACGCCAACCACATGGCCCAGGGCGGCTACTTCCCGATCGCCCAGTCGTACGAGCCCGGCAACTGGACCGGAGCGCTCGTCCTCGTTTCGCTGCTCCTGTGCCTGATCGCGATCGGCTTTGCCCTGCTCCTGTACATGCTCGTCATCCGGCCGCCGGGCGCCCTGGTCGTGACCTACCAGTTCAGGGGCCCGATGGCCTGAAACTCGAGCGTGGCCGGAGGAGCTCTCGTAAACTCGGGCCATGGACGACGTGCTCCGATCGAATCGCGAGCTGTGGGATGCCTGGACAACGATCCACCTCGACTCGGCCTTCTACGACGTCGCCTCGTTCCGGACGGGCGAGCGGGCGATCCGGCTGAGCGACTACGAGCGGGCCGAGGTCGGCCCAGTCGAAGGCCGGAGCCTGCTCCACCTCCAATGCCACTTCGGGCTTGACACGCTGTCGTGGGCCCGTCTCGGCGCCAACGTGACCGGCGCCGACTTCAGCCAGAACGCGATCGACGCGGCGCGGGCCCTGGCGGCCGAGCTCGCGCTTCCCGCGACGTTCGTGGTCAGCAACATCTATGACCTGCCCGACGCGTTGAGCGGCGCGTTCGATATCGTCTACACCTCCAAGGGCGTGCTCGGCTGGCTGCCCGACATCGAGGCCTGGGCGCGGGTGGCCGCCCACTTCGTCAAGCCGGGCGGCTTCCTGTACGTGACCGAGATCCATCCGGTGGCCCAGGCGTTCGAAAACGAAGGCGTCCAGCCCGGCGAGCTCCGGCTGGCCTATCCCTACTGGTCGCACCGTGAGCCGCTCCGGTTCGACGTCCACGGCTCGTACGCCGACTCGACCGCACCCACGGAGGGCCTGGTCGAGCACGGCTGGGACCACTCCCTGGGCGAGATCGTGACCGCCCTGATCGAGGCCGGCCTGCGCCTCGAGTTCCTGCGCGAGTTCGACTTCGTCGAGTGGCCGGTCGAGTTCCTTGTCGAGGGTGCCGACGGACGCTGGCGCCTGCCGGCCGGTACGAAGGGTGAGCTGCCCCTGTTCTTCTCGCTGCGGGCGTCGCGGCCGCTGGACTGAAATCCGGGCACGGAGCGCAAGCCCCCGGCCGTGCGCTACCGTGACGCGGATGCCTGCCGCATTTCGGACGGCGGCGCGCCCAGGAGTGGAAGACGATGCCGACCCCACCAGTCCTGCTGCCGACGCGCGTTGACGAAGGCCATGGACCAGGCCTCATGTACCGGATTCAGGGCGACCTCGTGCCCGTCCTTCACGTCCGGGTCGATGGCTCGATGGCGATCTACTTCGAGCACCACGTGATCCTCTGGAAGGACCCGGCGATGCAGGTTGGGATGCACAAGCTGAGCGGAGCGTTCAAGCGGGTCATTGCCGGCATGCCCGTGTTCATGACCGAGCTCCAGAGCCCGGGTGAGGCGGCCTTCTCGCGGGACCACCCGGGCCACGTCCTGTCGCTGCACCTGCCGGCCGGCCAGCACATCCTCGTGCGGGAGCACCAGTTCCTGGCCGCCACGGCCAACTGCGCCTACTCGTTCAACCGGGTGAAGGGCATATCCAACATGCTCTTCGGGGGGACCGGCTTCTTCATCGACCGGTTCGAGGCGCAGGGCGGCGAGGGGGTCGTCTGGCTTCACGGCTACGGCAACGTCTTCGAGAAGACGCTCGATCCAGGCGAGGCGATCGATGTCGAGTCCGGTGGCTGGGTCTACCGGGACGGCTCGGTAACGATGCAGCAGGTGGTCTACGGCCTCAAGACTGGTCTGCTTGGGGGCTCTGGCCAGCTCGTCTTCAACCGGTTCACTGGTCCAGGGCGGGTCGCGATCCAGTCGGCCTACATCCACCTTCCGAGCGACAACTGAACCGGATGAGCTCCGCCCCCGAACCGGTTCGTGCCCTGGCCCACGCCCGCTCGGACGCCCGGGTCCGCCGGGACTGGCCGGAGGCCGATCGGCTGCGGGCGGAGATCGAGGCGGCCGGCTGGCGAATCGTTGATCGAGGAACGGACTTCAGCCTCGAACCGGCCCATCCTGACGATATCGTCGAGGACGGCCGGACGCGCTACGGCAGCAGCACTGCCGTGCCATCGCGCCTCGACGAGGCGGACGCGGCCGCGGCCAGCGTGATCCTGATCGCGACCGACCAGCCCGATGACCTGGCCCGGGGCTTGGCCGCCCTGCGCCGGTTCGCCCCGGCGGGGACCCAGGTGTTGATCGTGGCCGACGACCCGAGCCCCGAGCAGACGGCCAGCCTTGCCGAACCGGCCGGCCTGGCCAGTGAGCCGGTCGGGGGAATCCCGGTCGAGGTCGTCTGGACGAGCGCGCCGCTGGGCTACGCGGCCGCGACGAACGCCGGCCTGCGCCGGGCCACCGGGCGGGTCGTCGTCCTGATGGACACGAGCGTCGAGCTGACCGGCGACCTGATCGGCGGGCTCGATGCCGCACTGGCCGATCCGACCGTAGCCGTGGCCGGTGGCTGGGGCATCGTGTCCGACGACCTGCGCCGGTTCGAGGATGCGCCGGCCGGCGACGTGGACGCGATCGAAGGCTATGCCCTGGCCTTTCGCCGGGCCGACCTGGCCGGCCGGGGCCTGCTCGACGAGCGCTTCCGCTTCTATCGCAACCTCGACATCTGGTGGAGCCTGGTCCTGCGCGACGAAGGCGAGGACCGGCCGGCCAGGCGGGCCGTCCGGATCGGCGATCCAGCCGCCATCCGGCACGAGCATCGGGGCTACGCCAGCGTCGCACCGGCTGAGCGGGATCGCCTGAGCAAGCGCAACTTCTACCGGATCATCGACCGCTTCGGCTCGCGCCGGGACCTGTTGGTCTCGAGCCAGCCGGCGTCGACGCCAGTCAGTCGCTGATCCGCCGAAGCAGGCTGCCGCCGGGCTGGTCGACGACCTCGTAGCCCAGGGCCAGGAGCTCGGCCCGCAAGGCGTCTGCCCGGCCAAAGTCGCGTTCCGCCCGGGCCGCCGAGCGTGCCTCGGCCAACTCCTGGACCGTGGCTGGGAGCGCCCCGGCATCGGCGGGCTCCAGGGCGGCGTCCGTAGCCTGGTCCCAGACACGATCAAGGTCGAGGCCCAGGATCGCGTCGGCATCGAGGACCAGCCAGCGCAGCTCGTCGGGGACGAGGCCGGCCTTGAGCGCCTCGCGGACGACGGCCAGCGCCCGGGGCATGTCGAGGTCGGCCTCGACCGCATCGACGAACCGCCGATGGAGGGTGGCCCCGGCGGCTGACAGGGGCACGGAGGCCCGGCCGGAGCCGGCAGGGTCCGTTCGATCGACGATATCGAAGGCCGGACCGCCGGGCCGGGTGCCGTGGCCGGCCATCCCTTCCGCCGCGCCGACCGGCCGAGGGCCGGCGGACCCGGCGGCCAGGACCTGGGGCGCGGCCCAGGGACCCTCGGCCGGGGCCGGCCCAAGGGCGCGCAGTCGGGCCCGGAGGGACTCCAGCCCGACGCGGGCCGCGGCGACCGAGGCGTCGGAGAGGTTCTGCTTGCGGCTGTAGTGGACGGTCAGGGCCAGGTAGCGGAAGGCCAGGGGATCGCCGGCGCCGGCCAGCTCGCCGATCCGCTGGAAGTTGCCGGCCGACTTGGCCATCTTGTGGCCGTCCGCCAGGAGGTGCTCGCCGTGGACCCAGGTCCGGGCCGGCGGCTGACCGGTCAGGCCGGCCGACTGGGCGATCTCGTCCTCGTGGTGGGGAAAGACATTGTCGATTCCGCCGGTGTGGATGTCGAAGCGCGGACCGAGGTAGCGCAGGCCCATCGCCGAGCATTCGAGGTGCCAGCCCGGGAAGCCCTCGCCCCAGCGGGGGCTGGCCCATTTCAGCTCGCGCCCCGGTCCGGCGGCCTTCCACAGGGCGAAGTCGGCCGGGTCGCGCTTGTCCGGCTCGACCTCGACCCGGTGGCCGGCCCGCAGGCGGTCGAGGGTATTGCCCGACAGCTGGCCGTAGCCGGCGAAGGAGCCGACCGCGTAGTAGACGTTGCCGGCCGGGCTGGCGTAGGCGTGGCCGGCATCCTGGAGGCGCTCGGCCAGCCCGATCATGTCGGCGACGTGCTCGGTCGCCCGGGGGAAGACATGGGCGGGCAGGATGTTCAGGAGCGCCTCATCGTCGTGGAAGCCCGCCTCGTAGGCGGCGGCGATCTCGGCGGTTGACTTCGACTCGAGCCTGGCCGCCACCAGCATCCGGTCCTCGCCCCGGTCGAAACGCTCGTCCCGGAGATGGCCAACGTCGGTGATGTTCTTGACGTGGAGAACCTCGAGGCCGTGGTAGAGCAGGGCCCGCCGGATCAGGTCCGCCAGGAGGTAGGTCCGCAGGTTGCCCACGTGGGCCCAGCGATAGACCGTCGGGCCGCACGTGTACATCCCGATCCGGCCGGGCGCGAGCGGCTCGATCGGCTCGATCCGACGGCTCAGCGTGTTGCGCAGCTGAAGGGCCATCAGGGGTCATCCTACGGGCTCCCGGGTACACTCGGCTGGCGTGTCCTTCCTGTCTGATCCCGCCCAGCTTGCCCCTGTCCCCGGCCGCGGGCGAGCCCTGGCCCGGGTCGTCGCGGTCCTCCTGGTCGTGGCCCTGCTGGGCCTGGCTCTGGGCCGGCTGCCGAGCGGGCCGCCGGCCGCCGGTACGGTCCCGGCCGCCGTTGACAAGCATGCCGTGACGATCCTGGGCGGCGAGCCCGTCACCCTCGATCCCGCGGTCCAGGGCGACCTCGGCAGTGCCCAGGTCACCGCCCAGCTGTTCGAGACCCTGACGGTCGTCGACCCAGCCCTCGTCGTCGAGCCCGCCCTGGCCAGCGGCTGGACGAGCGCCGACGGCGGACGCTCGATCACGTTCACCCTGCGACCCGACCTGACCTTTTCGGACGGCAGCCCGTTGACCGCCCAGGACGTCGTCCGCAGCTGGCTGCGCCTGCTCGACCCGGCCCATCCCTCGCCCCTGGCCTCGCTGATGAGCGAGATCAAAGGAGTCAGCGCGTACCTGGCCGGCCAGTCGACCGATCCCGGCACGATCGGCCTGAAGGCCGCCGGCAACTCGGTCGTGGTCACCTTCGAGGATCCGGCCACCGACTTCCCGGCCCTCGTGTCCGGCCCGGCTTTCGGAGTCGTTCCGGCCTCGATCAGCGATCCGGCCACGCTCGCCCCGGGCACGTTTGTGGGCAGCGGGGCGTACGTCCTGTCGGCCCGGACGGCCACCGAGCTGACCCTGACCGCCAATCCGAAGTACTGGGCTGGGCCGGCCCCGATCCGCACCGTCCACCTTTTGACCACGCTGGGCGGCAACAGCCCGGTCGAAGCGTTCGAGGCCGGGACCGTCGACTACACCGGCATCGACGACTCCGACGCGTCGTGGCTGCGCTACGACCCGAGCCTCGGGCCGGAGCTCCGGAGCGTGCCCTCCCTGAGCGTCACCTACTACGGCTTCGATGTCCGCCAGAAGCCCTTCGACGACGTCCGGGTCCGGCAGGCCTTCGCCCAGGCGGTGGACTGGACCCGGATCGTGAACCTGGCCAACACCGGCTCGCTGGCGGCCGCGACGAGCATGGTCCCGCCCGGGATCCCGGGCCGTTCGACCACCGATTCCCTGCCCACCTACGATCCCGCGGCCGCGCGCCAGGAGCTGGCCGCGGCGGGTTACCCGGGCGGAGCGGGGATGCCGCCGGTGACCCTTGTCTCGACCGACACCGGCTTCGACGGGGCGATCCTGGCCGACCTGCACACGAACCTGGGGATCACCGTCAACGTCGAGTCGATGGGCTTCAACGACTACTTCGACCGGCTGGCCACTGACCCGCCTGCTTTCTGGACCTTGAGCTGGGTGGCCGACTATCCCGGGGCGAACGACTTCCTGGGCCTGCTCCTGGGCACCGGCAGCACGAACAACTACGGCCACTGGAGCTCGCCCGACTTCGACGCGGCGATTGCCCGGGCCACGGCCGCGACGGATCCGGCGGCCGCCACCACGGCCTTCGATGCCGCCCAGGCGATCGTACAGCGCGAGGTCCCGGTCGTGCCCGTGGCCTACGGCACGGGCGACGCCCTGGCTCGAACCGGGCTGCTCGGAGCGTCCGACAACGGGCTCGGCATCGTTCACTTCGCGGGGCTCGAATGGGCCCCCTGAGCCGGAGTGGCCGGGCCAGGAGGCCGGCGTCAGCGCTGCCGGTGGCCCTGGCCTTTGCGCTCGTGGCCGGGCTCGGCCTCGTCCTGCCCGCCCAGGCCGCCTCGCCCAACGCTTCGTTCGACCCGCCAACGGGCTCGTTCGTGTTCGGCACCTCGATCACCTTCAGCGAGGGTGTCACCCTGAGCGCCAAGCCTCTCCGGGCTGAGTTGCTGCTGACCGAGCCCGGCGCGACCGGGCCGTCGGTCATCGAGGTGCCCAACCCGGGCAGCGGCCAGCAGACCCTCTCGAACGTGATCAAGATCTCGGACGGCCACGTCTATCCCAACACGACCTTCCAGGCCCGCTGGCGGATCACCGACGGCGACGGCGTCCAGGAGCTGGGCCCATCGATGAGCCTGACCTACGCCGACACCCGCTTCGCCTGGAAGACGAAGAGCGGTCCGATCGTGCGGGTCCACTGGTACGACGGCGACGACGCATTCGGGTCGCGCGCCCTGGCGATCGGCGAGAAGGGGATTGCCAACGCCGCGGCCCTGCTCGGGGTGACCGAGACCGAGCCGGTCGACTTCTTCATCTACGACAGCACCGCGCCGTTCTACGACGCCTTGGGGCCGGGCACCCGCGAGAACGTGGGTGGCCTGGCCAACGCCCAGATCCGGACCTTGTTCGCGCTGATCACGCCCGACGAGATCAATGCCTCCTGGGTAGGCACCGTGATCCCGCATGAGCTGACCCATCTCGTGTTCAACACGGCCACCGTGAATCCGTTCCACAGCCCGCCCCGCTGGCTGAACGAAGGCCTCGCCGTGTACCTGTCCGAGGGCTACACCGCGGACTGGCGATCGACCGTGGCGTCGGCCGTTTCGTCGGGCGGGGTGATCCCCCTGGATGGCCTGGTCGGCCAGTTCCCGACCACGGCCGACCAGTTCGCGCTGGCCTACGGGGAAAGCGTCGCGGCGGTCGACTTCATGATCCGGACCTACGGCCAGCCGGCCCTGGTCAAGCTCGTCCGCTCATATGCCGGCGGGGTGAGCGACGACGAGGCGTTCAAGGCAGCCCTGGGCGTCGACACGGCGGGCTTCAACAGTGCCTGGCTGACGGACCTCGGCGTCCAGCCGCCCAAGGCCTACGGTCCCCAGCCGGCGCCGGCCGGCCCGCTGCCGTCGGACTGGACCGGGACGGCGGCGGCAGCATCGCCAGGGCCCGCGGCGAGTTCGGGCTTGGCCGCCTCGCCGGCCCCGACGACGTCGGCCTCGGGGGGCCCAGCGACGGGGAACGGCGGTGGCTCGAGCGACTGGACCGGGCTCGTCATCGTCATCGTGATCCTGGCCGTGGCCGGCGGCCTGGGTGCGCTTTACCTGCGCTCGCGACGGGTGCCGCCGGGGGTGCCGCAGTGACCGCCGGCCAGCCCAGCCCGCGCCTGGCCCGGATCCGCCGGATCCCATCGTGGCAGGTCGCCCTGGGCCTGGCCCTGCTCGTCCTGGGCTTCCTGGTCGTGGCCCAGTACCAATCGGATGGGCCGCGCTCCCAGTACGCCAGCGACGAGCGCGGCCCGCTGGTCCAGACCGCGATCGGGTTGCAAAGCCAGCAGGACGCGCTGAAGGCCCAGATCCTTGACCTGCGCGGCCAGATCAGCACGCTCGAGACGAAGGGCGAGGGCAGCGCGGCCGCTGCTACCACCCTGGGCCAGTCGCTTCAGGATGCCCGGCTGGCCTCCGGCCTGATCGCCCTCAAAGGACCCGGCCTCGTCCTCCAGCTGCGTGACTCCGGCCAGACGGTCCTGCCCGGTGACAACCCCAACGACTACCTGGTCAGTGCCGGCGATGTCCGGCGGGTCGTCGAATCGCTGTGGCTCGCGGGCGCCGAGGCGGTGGCCGTCAACGGCGAGCGGATCACGACCGGCACTGCCATCCTGGACATCGGCGGGACCGTCCTCGTCAACTCGGCCTACCTCGCGCCGCCCTACCAGGTGGCGGCGATCGGCCCGGCGGACATGTTCGACCGGCTCAACGCCTCGGTCGCCTTCCAGGCGTTCGTCCAGGCCCGGGCCCAGGCGTTCGGAATCCAGATCGACTTCGCCGAGCCAGCCGAGGTCGACCTGCCGGCCTATGCCGGCACGATCAGCCTGCGCTACGCCCAGCCCGACCCGTCGGCCCAGCCGTGAGCCGCCGCCGGAACCAACTGTCGCTGGCGATCGTGGCCTTCCTGCTGGGCGCCCTGGTCGTGGTCCAGCTTCGATCGCAGGAGGCCGGCAACGGCCTGGACACGCTGACCACGAGCGAGCTGACCGTGCTCGTGGGCAACCTCAATACCCGTAACGACCAGCTCCGGACCGAGGTCGCCACGACGCAGGCCGAGCTGAGCGCCCTCCAGGCGAGCGATTCCCGGGGTGACACGTCGGTCGGCCAGCTCCAGTCCGACCTGGCCCGGCTGCGGGCGTGGTCGGGGCTCGATCCGGTCGCCGGGCCGGGCATCCGGATCACGATCACGGGCGGGATCGACGGCAGCTCGGTCCAGGACCTGATCAACGAGCTGCGCAACGCCGGCGCCGAGGCGATCGCCGTGGCCGGCGTCCGCATCGAGCCGAACAGCATCGTCCAGGGGCCGGCCGGCAACCTCCTGGTCGAGAGCACTCATCTGGCCGATCCGTTCGAGGTCAGCGCGATCGGCAACTCGTCGGGCCTGACCGGCAGCTTGACCCGGGCCGGCGGGATCGTGGCCCAGCTCGGGGCGACCGACCCGACCGTCCAGCTGATCGTGACCCCGGTCGACGTGCTCCGGCTGCCGGCGACCACCCAGACGCTCGTACCGGCGCATGGCACGCCGCGCCTCTGATACCCTCCCGGCCGGATGTCTCCCCTCGAATTCCGGTCGCCAGGCGCGCCTCCTCCGAGCCTCCATGGTTGATCAGCTTCCCCTCGCGCTGCTGCTGGGTGACCTGGTCCGGCTCCGGCGCGGCCATCCCTGTGGCGGTGACCGCTGGCTGGTCGATCGCCTCGGCGCCGACATCGGCCTGCGCTGCCACACCTGCGGGCGGCACGTCCTGATCGCCCGGCCGGCGCTCGAGGCCCGGATCGTCGAGTTCGTGGAACGGGGTGATCCGGCGATCAGCGCGGCCGTGGCTCCCCGGCCGCGCGACGGCGGGCAGCCATGATCCCGGGGGGACCGCCGCTCATCAGCGAGGAGCTGGCGGCCGAAGCAGCCGCCGAGACCGCCGTCCACGTCGATGACGGCACGGCGCTCGAGCAGAACCGCACCCTCGAGGTCCTGCGCAACAAGCCGTTCCTGGCCCTATGGCTGGCCCAGGCCTCGACCCAGATCGGCGGCAACATGGTCCTGTACGGCCTGACCGTACTGGTCTTCTCGCTGACCAACTCGACCTCGGCGGTCAGCCTGCTGGTCCTAACCTTCCTCGTGCCGGCCGTCCTGTTCTCGGCCGTGGCCGGGGTCTACGTCGACCGGCTTGACCGGCGCCTGATCCTGATCGTGACCAACCTGCTGCGAGCCGCGATGTTCGCCCTGCTCTTCTTCGTGGGCGACAACCTGATCGTGATCCTCGTCCTGAATGCACTGATCTCGACCGTGACCACCTTCTTCGCGCCGGCCGAGGCGGCGATGATCCCGGTGCTGGTCAAGCGCAGCCAGCTGCTGGCCGCCAACGGAATCTTCACGGTCACCCTCAACGCCGCGTTCGCGCTCGGCTTCGCCCTGCTCGGGCCGCTCGTCGTCAACCTGACCAGCCCCCAGTTCCTGCTCCTCGTCGTGGCCGCGTTCTACCTGCTGGCGATGGTCCTTACGATCACCCTGCCGCCGGTGCCGCCCAAGGTCGCCGAGCCCCACGGCCTGGCGGTCCACGAAGCCAGCGCCGCGGCGGCCTCGACCTTCGGCCAGCTGCGCGAAGGCATCGCCTTCATCCGGGACAACCACAACGTCACCTGGTCGCTCATCTACCTCGGGATCACGGCCTCCCTGATCGGCGTCCTGGGCGTGGTCGGGCCGGCCTTCGCCAGCCAGGCCCTGGGCCTCTCGCCCAAGGACTTCGTGGTCATCGTCCTGCCTCTCGGGATCGGCGTGGTGGTCGGGATCCTGCTCCTGAACGCCTACGGCAAACTGATCCCGCGCCGGCGCTCGATCGAGGCCGGCCTGATCCTTCTCGGGATCTTCCTGGGGCTGCTCTCGGCGGCCGGGCCGATCACTCGCTTCCTGCAGCACGTCAGCTCGGTCTCGCCGGTCGACGTGTCGTCCCTGGTGACCCTCCTGTCGGTCGTGATCGTGCTGGCCTTCCTGGCCGGGATCGCCTATGCCAGCGTGGCCATCCCGGCCCAGACCCAGCTCCAGGAGGACCTGCCCCAGGAGGTCCGGGGACGGGTCTTCGGCGTCCTCAACATGCTGATCTCGACGGCCAGCTTCCTGCCGATTGTCGTGGTCGGGCCGATCGCCGACTGGATCTCGACGACGGCCGTCGTGTTCGTGGTGGCCGTGGCGATCACCATTTCCGGGATCCTTTCCGCGGTCATGCGCAAGGACGTCCCGCGCAAGGACGTCCCGAACACGGACGTCGCGCCGGGATGAGCCGGGTCGCCGTGGTGTTCACCGGCGGCACGATCAGCATGGTGGTCGACCCACGAGCCGGCGGCGCCGTGCCTGCCCTCGACGGCGCCGCGATCCTGGCCCGGACGGCCGGCCTGACCGAGATCGCCGAGGTGGTGCCGGTCGATCGGGGCATGGTCCCGGCCAGCCACTGGAGCTTCGAGCGGCTGCTGGGCCTGGCCGGCGACCTGCGTCGGCTGGCCGCCGATCCGGCGATCGACGGCCTGGTCGTCGTCCAGGGCACCGATACGATCGAGGAATCGAGCTTCGCCTTCGACCTGCTGGTCGACTCGGCCAAGCCGATCGTGGTGACCGGGGCGATGCGCAATGCCAGCGATCCCGGGTACGACGGACCGGCCAACTTGCGCGACGCGGTCCGCTGTGCCGCCGATCGCAGCCTGGCCGGTCACGGCGTCGTGGTCGTCCTGGCCGGCACGATCCAATCGGCCGCGGACGTGACCAAGACCCACACCAGTCGCCTGGACACGTTCCAGAGCCTGAACAGCGGACGGCTCGGCCGGCTCGACGCTGAGCGGATCATCATCGACGGTCCGCCGCGCGCCCGCCGCCCGGTCCTCGCTACGAGGGTTGCGGCCCAGCCGATCCCGATCGTGGTCGCCACGATCGGCCAGGACGACGGGCTGATCCGGAGCCTGCGCGCGCTCGGGCCGGTCGGAATCGTGGTCGAGGCGACCGGCGCCGGCAACACTTCGGCGAGCCTGCTGGCCGAGGCCGACGCAGCGATGCAGTCCGGGATCCCGGTGATCCTGGCCAGCCGCAGCCCGTCTGGCGCGGCCGGCACGGGCTATGCCTTCCCTGGCGGCGGCGCAACCTGGGTCCGAGCCGGGGCGCTGCTGGCCGGCACGCTCACCGGTCCCAAGGCCCGGATCGGGCTGTCCCTGGCCCTCGGCGCCGGGCTGCGCGGGACAGACCTCGCGGCGTTCATGGCCGGCCCGACTCGAGGCTCGGCCTGAGCGGCGAAGCGGCCGCACGATCGAGCCGGCCGGCCGAGCTGGCGATCTTCGGGCGGATCGTGACCCTGGCCGGCGGCCATGGCCTGGGCGAGGTCGAGGCGATCGCGGTCCGATCCGGGCGGGTGCTCGCTTCCGGCCTTCGCTCCGAGATCGAACCGCTCGTTGGGCCGGGCACTCGGCGCCTCAAGCTCGGCCCGGACGAGGTGGCCGTGCCTGGCCTGACCGACAGCCACCTCCACCTGGCCGATGCCTCTCTGGCGGTCCACGAGGTGGACCTGGCCGGGGCGCCGACCCTGGCAGCCGGCCTGGACCTACTGGGCGAGGCGCATCGCCGCCTGCCAGATGGCGCCTGGCTCACCGGCCACGGCTGGAGCGCCGACCGCTGGGGCGCCTGGCCCACGGCCGAGGACCTGGCCCCGATCGCACCCGGACGGCCGGTGGCACTGTGGGCCCACGATCACCACGCCCTGTGGGTCAGCCTGGATGCCCTGGCCGAGGCCGGCCTCGGAGCCGGATCCGAAGATCCCGCCGGTGGCCGGATCCGGCGGGCCTCCGACGGCCGGCCGAGCGGGATCCTGCACGAGAGTGCCACCGGCCTGGTCACGAGCCGGATCCCGGTGCCGACGCTGGCGATGTACGAGGCCGCCCTGCCGGTCATCTGCCGCGACCTGGTCGAGCTGGGCATCGTGGCGGTCCACGACCCGGGCGTCCTGGGACGTGACCCGTGGCTGGAGGGACCGCTCGTCGCCTACGCCAACCTGGCCCGGGCCGGGCATCTGCCCCTGCGGGTGCACGCCTCGATCCGGGCGGAGGGCCTGCAGGCCGCCCTCGACCGCGGCCTGCACAGCGGCGATGCCCTCGCCAACGATCCCGTGGCCGACGATCCTGCCGGACGGGCCCGCTTTGGCTGGCTGAAGCTCTTCGCCGACGGCTCCCTCGGCTCGCGCACGGCGGCCATGCTCGAGCCATTCGACTCCCAGGACAGTGGTCCGCCCGACCCCCAGGATCGGGGGATCTGGGTGACCGAGCCGCCCGTCCTGGCCGCTCGGGCGGCGCAGGCCGCGGCGGGCGGGATCACGACCCAGATCCACGGCATCGGCGACGCCGCAGTTCGGGCGGCGCTCGACGCCTTCGAGCCCGAGGCCACCCGCCGGCTGCCCCTGCGGGCCCGGATCGAGCATGCCCAGCTCGTCGACCCGGGCGATCTCGATCGATTCGGCCAACTTGGGATCGTGGCCTCGGTCCAACCGGTTCACCTGCGGGCGGACGCCGCCCAGGCCCGAGCGAGCTGGGGTGCCCGGGCGGAGCGCTCGGCCTATGCCTGGCGCTCGTTGCTGAGCCACGGCGCGACCCTGGCCTTCGGGACGGATGCGCCAGTCGAGCCGATCGACCCGTGGCCCGGCCTGGCGCTGGCCATCGAGCGACGCTGGCCGGCCTGGCCGGCCGGCAGCCCGGCATTCGGGCCGGCCGAATCGCTCAGCCTGGCTCAGACGCTGCGCGGAGCGTGCCTCGGTCCAGCAGAGGCCGAGGGCAGCCATGACCGGGGCCGCTTGGTTGCCGCCCAGCGGGCCGACGTCGTCGTCATCCCGGCGGCCTCGCTTGACGCCACGCCGGTCGCCGGTGGGCCGCTGGCCACGACCCGCCCCCGGCTCGTGTTGATCGACGGCGCGGTCGCCTTCGAGGCGTAACCGGCGGACGCCGGATCGGCCTTGGTTTATCCCTTGGCGTCTGCCTGGCTGCGCTGCCGGCGGGCCTCGTACAGCAGGACCGCCGCGGCGGCCGAGACATTGAGGCTGTCGGCAATGCCCAGCATCGGCAGGCGGACGGCCCGCATCGTGGGCCCGGACCAGGCAGCGCCCAAACCGTCGGCCTCGCTGCCCAGCACGATTGCGAGCGGCCCACGGAGATCGGCTGTCTCATAGGGCACCGAGCCATCGACCCGGGCCACGACCACGGCGATCCCCTCGGCCTCGAGCCAGGAGATCGTGGCGGCCGTCGAGGCGGCGGCCACCGGCACGGCAAAGATCGTGCCCAGGCTGGCCCGGATCGCGTTCGGGTTGAAGACGTCGGTCCGGGGATCGGCGGCCACCAGGGCATCGGCCCCGGCGCCGTCGGCCGAGCGCAGGATCGCGCCCAGGTTGCCCGGCTTCTCGACGGCCTCGGCGACCACGATCAGGGGATCGGCCGGCACGGTGAGGTGGCGCAGATCGAGCGATGGAGTGCGCAGGACGGCGACAAGGCCGTCGGCCCGGTCGCCATAAGCCAGGCGGGTGATCACGGACTGGCTGACGGCGGTCACCGGGACGGCGCTGGCGATCGCCCGGGCCAGGGCCGCTCGGGCATCCTCGGAGGTCGCCTGATCGAAGCAGGCGAACAGCTCGATGACCTCCACGCCGGCCGCCAGGGCCCGGCCTACCTCGCGAGCCCCGTCGACGATCGTCAGGCCGGTCGCCTCGCGCTCGCGCCGCTCGCGCAGACGGCCGGCCGTCTTGATCCGGGGATTGGCCGGACTGCTGATCTCGGGTTCGATCATTGGGTCCAGCGGGCCATGGCGCCGAGGGGCAGCCGGGTGCCCGAGTCCGACAGGAGCGACTGGTCGTCGACCTCGATCCGGGCGCCGGCGTCCGAGCCGATCTCGGGTCCAAGGGCTTCGAGCAGGGCCTCGCCCAGCCGGTCCGGTCCGAAGCCGGGGGTGTGGGCGGTCAGCAGGATGAACGCCGGGCCATCGGCCAGGAGGGCGGCACACGTGGCCAGCAGGCCGGGCAGGTCCTCGGCCAGCCGCCACGGGTGGCCGCTCGCGCCGTGGCCGTAGGACGGCGGATCGAGGATCACGCCGGCGTAGCGACGTCCTCGGCGCAGCTCGCGCTCGGCAAACGTCGCCGCGTCATCGCTGATCCAGCGGATCGGCGCGTCCGCCAGGTCATTCAGCTCGGCGTTGCGGCGGGCCCAGGCGACCGCCGGACGCGAGGCATCGACATGGGTGATCGCCGCGCCACGCCGGGCGCCGGCCAGGGTGCTCGCGCCGGTGTAACCGAACAGGTTGAGGATCGCCGGCCGCGCGTCCCCGTCGCCCGCCAGGCGAGCCGCCTGACGGCCGATCCAGGTGCGGTTCGCCGCCTGCTCCGGGAAGAGCCCGACCTGGCCGCTCGGCGCCAGGCGGAGCTCGAGGCGCAGGTCGCCCTCGCTGATCGACCAGGGCTCGATCGGGCTGCGGCTGATCGTGGTCCAGCCCTCGTGGGCGATATCCCCCCGGTCGGCTCGATCGAAGCGGGCATCGGCCCGGGCCCAGGCGCGCGGACCCCGGGCGACGTAGCCTTCGGCGCCGGGCGCCGGTCGATCGAGGATCAGCTCGCCGAATCGCTCCAGGCGGCGGCCATCATCGACGTCGAGCAGGGCGTAGTCGGCGGTCAGGACGGACACGCGCTCCATCTTGGGGCATTGGCCATGATCCGGATCGGGGCCGGGCCACCCGCCTGGCGCGCAGGCCTCAAACTGGCCCCCGATGAGCCCCTTCGAGGTTGCCGGCATCTTCCTGGCCGGCTTGGCCGCCGGGACGATCAATACGATCGTCGGATCGGGCTCCCTGATCACCTTCCCGACCCTCCTGGCGTTCGGCTACTCGCCGGTCGTGGCCAACGTCTCGAACACGGTGGGCCTCGTGCCGGGCACGCTCAGCGGGTCGATCGGTTATCGGGCCGAGCTGGTCGGCCAGCGCAGCCGGGTCATTCGGCTGGGAGCAGCCGCGGCCACCGGGGGATTGACCGGCGGCCTGCTCCTGCTGGCGCTGCCGGCGGCGGCCTTTGGCCGGATCGTGCCAATCCTGATCCTGGTCTCGGTGGTCCTGATCGCGGCCCAGCCCCGGCTGTCGGCCGCGATGGGCGCTCGGCGGGCAGTGGGCGAGGAGCACACCGTGCCCCTGGTCATCACCCTGTACCTGACGGGCGTCTACGGCGGCTACTTCGGCGCCGGCCAGGGCGTGATCATGATGGCCATCCTGGGCGTCTTCCTGCCCGACGACATCCAGCGCCTGAACGGCCTCAAGAACGTGCTGGCGCTGCTCATCAACGGGGTCGCCGCGGTCCTGTTCATCCTCGTCGCGCCGGTCGCCTGGCCGCCGGCGATCGTGCTGGCCGTCGGCGCGGTGATCGGCGGCCAGGTCGGCGCCACGGTGGGTCGCCGGCTGCCGGCCCAGGTCCTGCGCTTCGCGATCATCGTGATCGGCACGATCGTCGGCCTGAAGCTGCTGATCGGATAAGCGGGCGGGCTGACGGCGGCGCTGCTCGGGCTGGACCTCAGCGCTGGTAGCGCGACGAGGGCCGGAGGCGCATGGCGCTCCAGGTCGAGTCGATCGCGATCAGGGCCATCCCGGTCAGCCCGGCCAGGGAATCGGTCAGGGGCGTGATCGCGTCGCGGGCCAGGTCGGTCGCGATGCCCGAGCTCAGCTTCGGATCGGCCAGCCAGAGCAGGCGATCGCCGCTCGCGGCCGCGGCGGCAGCGGGCAGCTGCTCGCGCAGCTCGGCCGCATTGCGCACGAACAGGACGACAACGTCGGCGGCGGCACCCGGCTCGATCCAGCGGGCACCCGCGGGCAGGGGACCGAGCAGCGCCGCTCCGTCCAGGTCCGGGCTGATCAGCAGCACGCCCGCGCCGGGCTTGATCAGGAGGCGCTCGGCAACCGATTTCATCGTGGCCCAAGTTTGCCACGCAGGGCCGGCGCACAATCTTCAGGCAAGCGTCAGGCTCAGCCACTACTCTCCGAGTTGCGTTCCGTCGATCCGGGCTTCGGCCCCCGGCGGAGCAGCCTCAGTAACCAAGCAGCGCCGACGGACCCGCTCCTCCAACCGTCGGCGCTGCCGATTCTTCGTGCTCCTTCGGCAGGTCTGGATCGGGCCGCCTGGCTCCGTGTCGTACCATGCCCTCCGGCGGCTTGGCGCTGTGCCCGCGCCGGCGACGCAAACAGGAACGTTGCGCTCGTCGGTTCAACGAGCATGGGGCCAGGCCACCGTTATTTCATTGACCGGCGGCGACGCCATTAAGCCGGTCCCGCCTGTCGAGCCAGGCCTGGCCGGCGGTGACGTCCCAGTTCGGCCCATTGAATCCCAGGGTGAACTGGCGAAAGCCCATCTCGACGTAGGTCGGGACATCGTCGGCCAGGAAGCGGTCGAGGTCTTCCGCCTCGACGCCCAGGCCCCATTCGATCTCCGCGGGGTCGCGGCCCTCGACGTCGCACCAGGCCCGAAGGGCGGCGATCTTAGGCTCAAGCTCGGCCGCGTGCTCGTGAAAAGCCAGCGCGAGATTCACCCCGATCTGGCACGCCGACTCACCACCAACTGGCGCGACTTTGCAAGACCACCGATCGAATTGATGGCCAACCAACGCACCGCCAGGGCCATTGTCGGCGAGAAGGGCCGTGCGTGCGGCCAGCTGAAGGAGAAACCGATGACCGAAGAACGCAAGACGGTGACGACCGAGACGACCGGCGCACCCGTACAGACGACCGAGACGCGCGAGAAGGGTGTCCCGCATGGCGATGAGGAAGTGGGCGGGACGTTCCTGGGCGCTGCCGGCGGGGCTGTGGTTGGGGCGGTCGTTGCGGGACCCGTGGGTGCCGTGGTTGGCGGCCTGGTCGGCGCCGCCTCGGGAGCCACCGCGGGCGCTCTCGACAGCAAGCGCAAGGACGAAAAGGTCGTCGTCACGAAGACCGAGAAGACCTGGTAATGACCCTCGAAACGGTCGTCATCGTGGTGATCATCGTCCTCGTCGTGCTGTTCATCCTCGGCCGAGGCAGATTGCGGGGCTAGCTGCCCGCCGCTGACGGCCACAAAAGAGAGCCCGCCAGTTGCCTCCGCACCCGGCGGGCTCTCGCTCCGCGGGTCGGGTGGTAGGATTCGCCGCGCTGTGGGGCGGCTAGCTCAGTTGGTTAGAGCACTTGCTTGACATGCAAGAGGTCACTGGTTCGAGTCCAGTGTCGCCCACCACATCACGCCACAGACAGCGTCGAGCGGGACGCAACCATCGCTCCAGCCGATCCCCAGAGAGCCGGACGCAC
>JBBSFD010000054.1:0-20652 GCA_038239115.1 Candidatus Limnocylindrales bacterium
AGCCGGCCAGAGGCCCCCGTCACGCCAGACCCCGACCGACCAAAGGAGTCGCCACCGCTCGACTGACCCAGGTCCACGCCATGTCCAGGTGGTCCTGCTTTACGCCATCACGGTGGTCCTATTTTCGCTTGACATTCGCAACGAGCATCTCGAGGTGGTGATCGACGACGCGCCGCTATGCGGTCGTCGTCCCGGTGCCCGATGATTCGGGCGCGTCGGCGGCCCACGCCCTCGAGGTCGCCGCGACCGAGTTCGCCAAGGTCGGTATCCGGATCGAGCGGGTCCTGACCGATAACGGCTGGGCGTACGTCCGGGCGGCTCGGCATCCGCAAAGCCAACCCACAGGGCGCACCAAGGCCGGCTTACGAGGATGAGCCGCGGTTTTCGCTTACATGGGCAACCTTCCGGTGCATCGGCTGTTTGTCAGTGGGCGCTCGTCCATCCGATCGCGAAACAGGGTCGGATGCCGGGTGGGCCAGGTCGGTGCTGCGGTCGACCAGTCGCAATGCGCGAGTGGGTGAAGCGGACCGGCGGTGGCCGTGGCGCCACGCTGCTTTGGTCGGGCGATAATCGGGCAGTTCATGGGAGGCTGCGACCGAATTCGCGGCAGCACCCTGGCCACCCAGCCACCGCGTCCAGTCAGGGCACGAGCGTTTTTGACCCTCACGAGGTCGCCCGACAGCGATACGGCAATGGAGCGGCGCGGGACGCTTCCGAAGACGCGGGACAAGCTCCGATGATGCGCACGAGGGTCAGCTTGCTTGACTTTGATGCCAACACCGCCACCGTGCGGCGGGCTCTTGTGTGGAACCGTAACTAGGGTGCCATTGTAAGGTAGGCGGCGGGCTTGTTAGGTCAGCCGTGCGTTTGGGTGCCATCATCCTTGCAGTCGGGCCAAGTCGGCTCGCCAGTAAGGAGACTCGACTCATGTGTCTGACCTGCGGATGTGGTGAGCCCCAGAAGGACATGGGCGACGACAACATCACCTATGACGACCTCAAGCGTGCGGCCGACGCCAATGGAATGACGGTCGAGGAAACCCTGACGAAGCTTCAGGCCGCCACGGACGTCGAACGAAGCGACGGCGGGCAGGCTCAAGCGTAGCTACAGCTGGGCCGGACGTCGCTCCTCTGTTTGACTCTGGTCAGGGGCGGTGGACTGGCCTCGCCGGAGCCCAAACCTCTTCCTTTAGGAGTTGTAATGCATCTTGAGGACCGTGTTGATGAGTTGGGGGCAACATTCGAGGCCGGCCGTCGGCGGCTGACCAAGGTCGAAATGGGCAATGCTCTCGACTCGGCCCTCGCGGAAGTCCGATCGATCGGCCCCGAACGGTGGCGACCCCCGCACCGATCGCGCTGGCCCGTCGTAGCAGGTGTATTGATCCTGGGCGCAGCCGCGGCTACGTTCGTCTATCTGCTCCCGACGTTGCAGCGTGCAATCGAGACCCACCGCCTCCCGGCGCCGAACGCCGGCGCTCAGATCGATCGGGAGCCGCTTCCCGACCCCATCCCGTACCGAGCAGACCCTTGGGGTGCAACCTCTGAGGAGAGGAACCATGGCCAAGAAACAGGATTCTGACGACGCCGCAGCGGAGGGCCTCAGGGAGCGCGCCGACCAAGCTTCTCGCTTTCTCGCCGAACGTGGGCGAGCGGTCATGGACCAGGCCCCCGCGGTTGCGGAGGGCGTAGGTGTGGCGCTCGGAGCCGCCTCCTCGCAGGTCGATGAGCTCTCCGATCAGGGCGTCCTGACGGCCCTGGCCTTGAGTTCGGGAGTCCTTCTTGGCCTGTTCCTCGCCGGGGCACCCCGTCCGATCCTTGCCCTCGGCCTGCTGCCAATCGCGATTACGGCCCGAGCGGCGATGCATCGAGGGTTTCGCGTCTCGCGACTGCTGAACTAGCTCCTCTTCCGCGGGATGCAGCCGCGGGGGCCCATGGTCCACGACGCCACTCCCGTGCGCCTCGGGGGCAGCCGCGAGGGCTGGTTGCAATCGGCGGTGCCGCTCCAGGTCAGGCGGCAGACCATTAGCGAGCTCTATTTGCTCCATGGCACTGGAGGGGCATCGCCATGGACCTAATCGGGCCCGGCTGGACGTGGCGGCCGCCGATCGGGGGTGACGGGCGAACGAATTAGCGGTCGCCTGCGGACACGTCAGGCTCCCGCTGCGGTCAGCACGAGGTCGGTGCCTATCCCCGCGAGCAGTCCGACGAGAAGCGCCGAGCTTGCCGCCATCGGCAGCGATAGCCGACGGGCGACGCCGACCATCTCGTTGAACACGAAGATCAGGGCGCCGGCGGCGAGGCCCAGGAATGCGATCGAGAGGACCGGGGCGACAAAGGAGTAGCCAACCACCCCGCCGATGAACGTCGGACCGCCGCCGATGACACCGAGCGCTATCAGGAACGTCCAAGTCGGCCGATCGCCCGCGGTCAGCGGCGCGGCGATCCCGAAGCCCTCCGTCGCGTTGTGCAGGGCAAAGCCGATCACGAGCACGAGTGCGAGGGCCGTCTCGCCGGTCGCGGCCGACGCGCCGATGGCCAGGCCCTCCGAGAAGTTGTGGAGCCCGAGACCGGCGGCAGTCCCCAGGGCGATCTCGCTCGGCCTGAGCGGACCGATGCTGGAGGTCCGGACACGCATCCGCACGGTCAGCTCGGTGATCGAGAGGAGGCCCATCGAGACGCTCAACCCCAATGCCAGGGCGTCGAAGATGAAGGTGCTCTTGTCCGCCTTGCCTGCGTGGTATTCCTCGAGGGCTCTGCGCACCGGTTCGATTGCTTGGGAGAGGACGTCCCATAACAGGAACAGGACGACGCCTGCAGCGGCCGCCGTCAGCACCGCCTGCGTCTGTGGCGAGAGGTTTCGCAAGCGGCCCACGGGGAGGCCGAGGAAAATCGTGACCCCCGCGAATGCGGACAGCAGAACGGTCTGTTCGAACGACAACTCAAGGCTCCCAGTGATGGGCCGTGGACAAACGGCCCGGCGAGTTTAGGTCGCCCGGCGATCCTAGGTCAACGGGCCTTGCACCAGTTGCGCAAGAGGGCTTGCTCGGTCGACTGACCCGGCGGCCAGCCAGTGGACCCGATCGGGTCGCCGTATCCTGCGGAAGGCGCCGGGCTCAGCAGCTCACGATCGACCAGCCGGGGAGACACGGTTGGCCCGTTGGCCGTGGCCGGGACACCTTGCAACTTGGCGAAGGCAGGCCTGTCAGCACTCGCGTCGCTTGATCAGCTGCCGGCGACCTGGGATGGTTCGCTTCACCGCGACCGAACCACGACCTCGAAGATCTCGGGGCCGTCTGGCTGAAAGGCGACCACGACACGCCCAGTCGCCGGGACCTCCTGGACAACCCAGCCCGACACCGACTGGCCCACCGGCAGCGACCCGTCAGGCAACTCCGGCTTGGGTCCGTTGCGGACTGAAGTGAGCCCCTCCCTGACGTTGTCATCGACATACACGCTCCAATCGGCCGAGCCGTAGGTCGCATCGGGCCGAGTGGCCTTGTAGGTCACTTGGAACGCCAGGTAGACGTTGCCCTTGCCCGGCACGTCGCTAGCGTAGGCCCCCGTCGCATCCTCGTAGACGTTCGCGAACATTGCTTTGTCCACGCTGACGCTCATGCAACCGACGTCGCCGCACTGGACTTGGATGACGTCGCCGAGCTTCTGCTGGCTGGGGGTGGGGTCCGGAGCGGTCGAGGGAGCATCACCCGAGGTCTCGCCCCCGAAGGATGATGGATTGGCCGCGGTCGAGGTCGGAGCCTGGCTGATCGAGGAAGCACAGCCGGCGAGGACAGCCAACAGGAGCGCGACGACGAGGAGTAAGCGCATGGATGATCCCGTTGGTCTGGGCACGTCCGAGTGATACACCACCGGTCGCCGACTGTCACCTTACGCGAGGTCAAGCCACCCAACACTTCACGCCCCCAAGCCTAGCCGTCAAGCATGGCGGCTCTCCGGACGCGCCGGCAAGTGCGGCTCGGGACGAGCACAACACTGGATCGAACTCTCGCGGGACTGATGGCCGCAGCGGCAATCGCTCCTTAGAGCTGGCCGGAGGCGCCAACGAGTGGGCTCGCCGGTTGCTGGATGACGGTGGGCGCCGATGAATCCCGCCGGCGGAGCCAATCATTCAGGGCTTGACTCCAATCTGGCCTGCTTCGGTCGGGACAATGAGCAGGTCCGCCTCGGCGACTACGCTCCCGCCGTGTGGGGGACCGCCAACGACGGTGCACGCGATCTCCGCGATTGCAGCCGCGGGCCTGCTGCTCTGATCGACCAGCACCCGGATTGGAACGGTGACCGGATGCTTGACCCGGGCCGTCGTGAACAGCGTCGCCAGTTGCGTGCCCTCGGGTGAAACGAGGTCACAGCCAACATACGCAACCCCGGACCCGCGCAAGGCCAGTTGCCCCGTCACCGTCCACCATGATGGCGGGATCGGGCCTGTGGCGGCGATGAAGGAGGTGACGATCTCGTCCCTGGCGGCGACCACAGAGGCGGCCGTCGGCCCCGACCAGAAGGATTTCGATAGCCCGGGGAGGCCCGGTAGCCCGTTGCTGCCAGCGGGGCCCGGGTCACCGTTGGCACCCCGGGGTCCGTGTCCGTTGCTGAACCTGATCAACCGGTCTCCGGCGAAGCACGGGGCGAGCGGCAGCGTCGCCGGGGCGACGTTGTAGACGTCCCCGGTGTTCGAGGCTAGGCAGCCGGTAAAAGGGCCGTCATGGGTTACCTGTGCGACGACGCCAAGGACCGCCGGCGTTCCGGCGAGGACGAGGATCGTCGGCGCAGCGCAGATGCCAATGCCCTTCCGTCGAATCAGTGACCGAACATTTCGCATCAGTACGCTCCAGTCCCTTCGGACTCGGCGCGTTCGTTAGGTACACCTGCCGCTCGCGGCGGTCCCGCAAGCGTTCAGATCACTGCTCGGGTCCGGTTGGGTGGCGCAGCCTGCCGCGGCCGCGACCATCCGGCAATAGGGTGATCGGCCTACGAAGCGGTCCGAGATCCTTGCCGTGCCCAACGTTGGAGCCGGAGGGCCGTTGCGAAGCTGCACTCGAGCACGAGAATGCCTTGCCGCCCTCGATGCTCGGACCCGGTCGGATTTCGGCTCGCTGGTTCGGTCGCGCCTGTCAGGGCTGGTGAGGCGCCGCACGGCGTCAAGGATTCGGGGAATAGGCATCTGAGGTGGATAGGCGAGGCGGCCGGGTCGTCACGCGCTCAAACGGCCGCTCGCACCTGAGCCGGCGGCAATCAGAGCACTCAGGATGAGTCAGGCCGACTCGATGACGGAGCAGCCATGAAGAGAGCTGGTTGGCGCTTATGCGGCGGAGCGCAGCGGCCGGCCGCTGGAAGACTGAGGGTCGGGTGCCGGCCGCGACGACGGCCAAATTACACGCTCCGGACACGGTCGGCCTCGCGTTTCGCGTTCAAGATCGATGTTCCCCACAACGGATCAGGCCTGCGTCAGGGGCCAAATCGGTCGAAGGCCGGCGGAGTACGATCGCTTGTGGGTAGGGACCTGGTCGCGCGGGCTGCCACGCGGCCGTCGGATGAGGCAGGAGGGCAAACTCGAATGGGAATCATCGCTTGGATCGTTTTAGGTGCAATCGCGGGTTTCGTCACTAACTTGATCATGGGTGGCAAGGAAGGCGTCATCGAGACGATCATCCTGGGCATCGTGGGCGCCGTGGTGGGCGGATTCCTGGCCGGGACGGTTCTCAAGGTCGCTGACGTGACAGGGATCAACGTCGAGAGCATCGTCGTTGCCGTGATTGGCGCCATTGTGGTCGTATTGGTCTACCGCATGGTCACGGGCCGGCGCTCCGCTGCGTGAGCCACGCCGCAGACCGCGGCGCTAGCCAAGGATCGTCGGAGCAACAGGAGAGGGTATTCCTCCCGTGATCCTCACAGCAGCGCCGGCCGCCGTGGCCCTGGATGAGTTGCGTAGGCTGAGAGTGCAGGGTGTCGTGCTGGACGGGGACGGTTCGAACGTAGGAACGCGGACGTGAGTGCCCGACGACTACACCGGCGGGCGCCGGCACGCACACCGCTGAGCCGGAACCAAAGCCCGTCCGGCCGGGCAAGTGCGGTCCCAACACGCCCGTGACCCGCAAGGTGAACGCGGAGGCAGGGCCCAAACGCGGCGCGGTCGCGAAAATCCCGAGAACCGCGTAGCGGCGCGGCGTCGGCTTCCGACGTTCTGGCAACCCGGTCGCGAACCCTACCCTCCAACTCCTTGCTGGTCCTCGCGCTATTGCTGTCACGTCACGCGAGGATCTTCGGGTGCGCCAGGTCGGCGCGCTCGGTTCGCATGTTCGGGCCCGCGAGCGAATTTCATCGCGCGTCAGAGCGTACACGGCTCGCGCCGCTGGGTACGCACTCAAGCTGGGCTGTCGCCCTGCAGCTCGATGGCGCCGAGCGGCGGCGTCCACCGAGGTGGAATCAAGGTCCAGGAGGCTCATCGGAAAGAGCGACGAGCCTTTCGGTGGTCGAGGCGTTCTAACGACGATGCCGCGGTCTCCTTGGGGCGCCTCCGCCCCGGGAAACCTTCCTACAATTTCAACCATCCGCACGGCGCTCCCGGAGGCCGCACCCCCTCCAAGGACTGAGACACGACGGGGCTTGGGGTGACCTCACCACGTTACTTGCACAGCGGGTCCCTTGCCTGGGTCTCCCCAGTGTCTCCTAGCGGCGCCCAGTAAGCCGCTGCGCGGCCATGGCCGTAATCGCAAGGAGGGCCATCTTCACAATCGGGTTGGCAAAGCTGCCACCCGGCGCGAAGAGCTGCTGCAGCACGCCCGGTCCCTGGCCGTGGATCTGGGCCGTCGCGGCAGCAAGAGCACCGGGGTCGGCAGGCGCGAGGGTCCCTGATGGGAAGGTCGGCAGCTTGCTCCCGGGCTGCTCCCCCTGGAGGCGGAGGTAGTCGGCGACCTGCGAGCGCTAGTCGGGGCTCATCTTGGTGTAGGCATCCGCGGCGACATGTTGAAACTGCTCCGGGCTCAACTGGACGGCTGTTTGGTTGAACGCCGCGTGGGCCTGGGCGTCGGCCACCGCCGCGTCATTGCCCGCCTCGACCTGGCCGATTATGTTGCTGACCTCGGGGGATAGTTTGCCGAGCATCTGGCTCATCTCGTTCATGGTTCACGTCCTCTGGTTGCGTGGGTCGCCCACGGTGCGCTTCTCCCGGTGGCACCCGGATCGCGCTGCCGGCTACGGTACGGCTGGGCTGCTCGACGGCGGAGCCCACCTTGGCGGGGACCATTGCAGGGTCGTGACAATTGAGGCGGAGCTCGCGCTGGTCGCCACGACCTGCGCGGATCGACGGGCGAGCTCGGCCGCTCGGGTGCTCGCTGGCGCCGCGCTCCACTTCGCGGTCATCGAGAACGACCGCTGTGCCGGGGCAGGTCGGATATCTGACCGATCGCCCAGGTCCTAGGCAACATCCGGCGGGACCTGGCAATGATGGTCGCGATCGGTGGCGTGGAGCCATTCCTGGAGCACATGACCAAGCTGTTCTCGTTGCTCGCCCGCGGATGGTCCGGTGTCGGGACGACGCAGCGGCTGAGGATGGCGGCGATCGGCCATGCGATGGCCTACCAGACATGGCGTTCGCTGACCGACAACGGGCTGTCCGACACGGAGGCGGTCGATTTCATACTGAGCCTCGTGACCGCGGTGGGGGTCGAAGAGCTGTCCGGCAGATAAGGTTCACGAGCCGGATGCCTTGCAACGATTCGTCGCCATGGGGCGTGCCAACGACCTGCCCGTGGTCCCGCTTGTACTTGAGATCCGTGTCGGTGCCGCCCGAGCCATGTCGGGCGTCAGGCGCTTCGCCACCCACCTGCTCGATCGTGGCGTGGACCTCCGGGTCATCCAGGAGCTCCTGGGCCACGCCAGCCACATCACCACCCAGTTCTACACCCACATCAATCTCGGGCGCGTCGTGGTCCTACGCGGGAGCGTCCCGCCGGCTCGGCGTGAGCCGCAGCTAAGCGGTACAGGCTAGCGTCGGGTTCGCCCCGGCTCCGCTTCGGCGGCGATCGGCTCGGGGGACGGCCAGCTCAGGCGGGGCGACCGGCGAGCCACACTGACCGTCTCTTACTGCGGGTTGGTGGCCTTACCATCCAGCCAGAGCATGTTCGAGGGGTCACTGTGCATGGCATCTGAACCCACGTGCTTCGCGTCGATCTGCGGACCTCTCTTGATGACATGCACGAGCGCCATCCCGTGCCCGCGGCCCAAGCCGTACTCGTCCTTGAGCCACTCGAGGATGGCACCGGCTTTTACGGCGGGGTCGTCGAGCCCTCTCGCATGGGCCAGCGCGATAAACTGGCGCGGCGTGAGGCCGGTCTTTTCTTCGATGTTGTCGAGGTAGGCCTGGAAGGACACGCTTCCCCTTTCCGTCAAGGGCGGAACACTCGGAGCTTGACCGCTCGGAGCCGAGCGGCACGGCTAGAGGACGACGTGGATGTCGCCCGCGGGTCCCGGTCACGTCTTCGCCCAAGGGTAAGCCCTGCCAGATCGAACGTGGAGGACGCTCCGACCGACCGACCGAGCGGGCGACTCCCGGTACGATCGCTCCAGGGGCAGGCGGAGGTCGTGCTCGCCGGGTTCGCTCGGCTGCGCGAGGACGGCCCGGAAGCCCTGACCGATCTGCTCGATCCGGATGTGCAAATGCTCGGGCCGCTGGCGAGTCGGGGGACTGCGACGGCCGCGACATCGCCTCTATCACTTCGAGCCCGGAGGCACGAACCTCGAAGTCACCGAGGCCATGGACTTCGGAGACCAGGTGCTTCTCGGCACGTGGCGCCAATACCAGGACGGCTTCATTCAGGACATCGGGTGGCACCTGCAGTCGCCATCGCGCTCTACTGGTAGACGAAGGTTGAGGGTTCGGTTCTAGACTTCCCCGACCAGTTGTTCGCCCACGGGTCCCTGAAACATGAATCTGCTGATCGCCGCGCTGCCCGCCTTTTTGGCGTCAATTGTCGAGTTCGTCGAGGCCCTGACTATCGTCCTCGCCGTGGGGGTGACGCGCCAATGGCGATCGACGCTCATCGGGGTCGCCGCAGCGGTCGCGGTCCTCGTCGTCCTCATCGGCGTGTTTGGATCGGCGCTCGTCCTGCTCGTCCCGATCCAGACCCTGCGACTGGTGGTCGGTGGCTTCCTCGTCATCTACGGCCTGCAGTGGTTGGTCAAAGCCATCCTGAGGGCCGCCGGCGCCAAATCGAAGCACGACGAAGCGGCCATCTACCAGCGAGAGATCGCGGCCATGCGCGAGGAGCCGGCGGTGCCGGCGAGCGGCATGGACTGGATCAGCTTCACCGTTGCCTTCAAGGGTGTGCTGCTCGAAGGAATGGAGGTCGCGTTTATCGTGGTGACGTTCGGTGCGTCGGCCGGCCAGCTCGGTCCGGCTGCCCTCGGTGCGACCATCGCGGGCGTCCTGGTGCTTTTCGTCGGGGTCGCCGTGCATCGGCCGCTCGCCCGAGTCCCAGAGAACGGCCTGAAGTTCATGGTCGGCCTGATGCTGACGACGTTCGGCACGTTCTGGGCGGGTGAAGGCCTCGGGGTCGAGTGGGTCGCCAGTGACGCAACGCTCCTGGGTCTATTCGCAATCTTCACGCTAGCGTCGCTGATTGCCGTCTGGGCAGTCCGGAGGCGACTCCACGTGGCACCTGCCTTTGGGGCAAAGCGCACAACGAAGGAGGCGTAGTGCGATATCTGGGTGCCTTCGGGGCATTCTGGTACGACTTTCTGATCGGCGACCGGCCGGAGCTGTTCGTCGGGTCGATCGTCGTGCTGGGAGTGGTATGGACCGCGATCAACATGGGCTTCAACCCGACAGCCGGCGGGGGGCTCCTAACCGTCCTGATCCTGTTGCTCGCTGGCCTCAGCATCTGGTCGGCCAGTCGACGCCGAGCGTGAGCGGTTGGGCGGACACCACGGTCCGTGTGGGCCTCACGGGCATGGTCTCGCCAACAGCGTCCATCACGTCCAACCTCCCCAGGATCCCGACGGGTGGAATCGCTCGGAGTTCGGGGTCCGGACTCGTGCCCACTGCCGCCGCTCGACCTTCGCCCTCGACTGGCTGGTCATCCTTCCGACAGTCGGCGCTGCCGTCTTCACCGCATTCGGCGAGGAGGCCCCGAGGATCAACTGTGCTCCCGGGCCAATTGCCCGGCGAAATTCTGACCCTGACCTCATCGCCTCAGCGCTTTCGCTGACGACATCAGGTTGGACATCGTCAGGGTCATGACCATCGGGTCGTGTGCGGCGGCGGACCCAACCCTACGGTGCGCGGAAACGCGGAGACGTATCCACGGCCACCCTCCGACCTTGGCGCCCGGTTGTCATCGAACCGTCATACCCTCGTCATCTCGGTTGATCAAGGTGACCCTTGTCCTTCTCCGCACATGAGATGCCAAGATGCTTCGAGACATCCTGCCCGGCCGTCGATGGCTTGGCCCCCTCGCCATCACGGCGGCCATCGGGCTCGCCGCCTGCACGACGCCCGCCGGTGGCACCTCGTCGCCGGCAGCAACGCCCGCCGCGAGCGAGATGATGGACCATAGCCCGGCTCCGAGCGGGATGATGGACCATAGCCCGGCTCCGAGCGGGATGATGGAGCACAGCCCAGCTCCGAGCGGAATGATGGAAGCGAGCCCGTCGCCCTCGACCCCCTAGATGGTCCTGGTCCTGGGGTTCGCGATCGTCGCCGGGATCCTCACGATCCTGGCGCCGTGTACCTTGCCGGTCGTCCCGCTCATCCTCGGGGCCGCGGCTGCCGATGGCCGGCAGCGGGTCGCGGGCCTCCTTCTCGGATTTGGGCTGACCTTCGTCGGCGTCACCGTCCTGCTGGCATCGGCCCTGGCCGCCGCCGGGTTGACCACTGGCACCCTGCGCCTGGCTGGCGCCTTCGTGCTCGGAGCAGCCGGGCTGAGTCTGGCGCTGCCCTGGGTGGGGGCCCGGCTTGATCGGTTCCTCGGCCCGCTGGCTCGCGGCGGCACTCGCCTCGCGGGTCGATCGGCCGGTTCCGGCCTTGGCGGTGGGCTGGTCCTGGGCGGCGCGATCGGGCTGATCTGGGCGCCATGCGTAGGGCCGATCATGGCGGCGGTCATTGCCGTCGCCGTCAGTCGCGGGCCCAGCGTCGAGACGGTCGCAATCGCCGGAGCGTATGTCGCGGGCGCGGCGATTCCGCTTGGGCTGATCGCCGGCAGGGGCCGGCGCGCCACCCGCTCGCGCGGGGTAGCCGCGGCCGGGGGCCGGCTGCAGCGCTCGTTTGGGATCGCCATGGTGCTGAGCGCGCTGCTCGTCGTCAGTGGCCTCGATCTGGCCGTCGAGAACGAGGTCAGCGCCTTCTTGCCGACTGGCTGGACCGGCGCATTGACCTCAATCGAGCAGCAGCCCACCGTCCAGGATGGGCTGGCACCGTTGGAGGAATCAGGGGTGAACAATCAGACCGGCACGAGCCCGGCCCTGCGGAGCGGGCCGGAGGCCGCGGCGGGACAACTACCGGCCCCGATCGCGACCACGTTGCCATCGAACGTCGTGCTCGAAAGCCTGGGTGCAGCTCCGGACTTCCAGGGCATCACGGCCTGGATCAATTCGCCCGCACTGACCATCTCGGGACTTCGCGGAAGGGTCGTGCTGGTCGAGTTCTGGACGTTCGACTGCATCAACTGCCAGCACGTCCAGCCCTATGTCAAGGCGTGGTCGGAGCGCTACGGTCCGGCTGGGTTGGTCGTCGTCGGGGTCCATACCCCCGAACTGTCGTTCGAGCGCGATCTCGGGAACGTCCGTCAGGCGGTTGACAAGGCTGGGCTGCAGTACCCGGTCGCGTTCGATCCTGCCTTCGCGACCTGGAACGCCTACGCCAATAGCTACTGGCCGGCGTTCTACTTCATCGACAAGACCGGTCAGATCCGCCACACCCACTTCGGTGAGGCTGACTATGCGGGGTCCGAGCAGGTCATCCGGCAGCTGCTGGCGGCCTCGGGCTAGCAGGCCGCGTTCGCCTGCAGTCTGGTTGGCTTGGCCACGCTGTATTCGCTCAAGGTTCAGAAATATTGCCCTTCGCCATTGACGTTCACCATGTGATCATCCCTCCCTTTTGCAACGATCGTCCGGACCGGTGCCTTAGCTCTCAACTTGCGCGCCGCCATACGCTTGCCCAGGGCCCAGAGTTCCGCGCGGTCGAAGATCTGGCGCGCATTGACGAACATCGAGCGACCCGGTCGATCGTCCTCCGGCGGCGGGAGTATGCCTAACGCAGGAATCCAACCGTTGTATCTGACCGCCCAGACGGCCAGCCCCGAATAGGCCACCGAGGAGCCAGCCGGGGACCTCGGGGAACAGCCGACGCGCCCGAGCGTAGACCAGTCCGCCGATCGGACCGAAGCCGAGATGGGCGGGCGGGGCGATTACGGACGCGGGCGCGGATGGACGGTGAACGCCGGCCTCTCTTAGGGCGCGCCTTGTGATGGCCACCGGGGCCTGCATGCCCATCAGGCCTGCCCGGTCGCCCGCGATCATGACCGCGCTCATGACGCCGGTCGCGAGCGCGCCCTGGGCGGCACCTGCGAGGAGTCCGGGCGTTCCAGTCACGGAAACCTCCGTCGACCCGGCACGATCTGGCGCCTCGCCCGGGCACGCCGAAGCCCGTAGGTGAATGAAAAGAGCAGCCACCGGGCCGAGGAATGACTCGCCGTTCGGTGCTTATGTAGGACACTGCCTCAGGCCGTAGTCCGTTGCGCTGAATCTGAGGCACTCGCCGTAGCCGCGACCCAGCCTGAGGAAGGCCTTATCACAGACGCATATCAGCCCGGCGCTCGCTTTGATGCCGGCTGAAGTCTCTCGTCGGGTACCCGTCAAGCTCAGCCCGTGGCCTTCTTGACCAGTTCGGTGATCCGCTCTTCGCTCGCCGCCGTGAGGCCCGTGAGAGCGAACGCGACTGGCCACTTCTCGGTTTCGTCGAGTTCCGCGGTCTTCTTACGCTCCCGGATCGTCTCCGGCATCGCAGCCCAGCTGTTCGTCGCTCAAGACGATGCGGGACGGGCTCGCCGGGGAGTTTCGCTTCCGGATGTCGTTGTCTTGGTCATCTTCCCTTTGTCCTCCATCGCGCATCGCCAGGGCGAACCGTGCCCCGCCCGCTGACGGAGTTGGCGAACAATGGGCGAGGCCGGATCAGGCTACGCCTTGAGGGCAAGGCACCAGCTTGCAATCAAAAAAATCCTGCCGCCCCTATGCGGATCCTCAGTCACCCGGAGGCAGTTCGGGGAGGCCAAACCCGATTGATGGCCGTGCCATCTCAGCGCGAGCAGCCTGCCGGCCGGCGTTCGATGGGACGTCACGACTCGAGGACGAACTCGAGGAACACCTGGTCGCGCAGGGGGATCCCGTCGAGGACCCTCCCGATAGCCGTCGCTGGCCCGAAGGCGTTCTCGAAGGGGCGCGGTGCCTCGGCGTTCCGGGTGAGCCAGCGCAACGAATAGGCGGCCATGCCGGTCAAGGATACGGCTCCGCGCGGAACGATCAGAAGGAGGAAGCGGCCCGGCAGCAGGGGGGTCTCGCTGACGGGCCGCACGAATCGCCCCCGTCAGCATATGACAGACCGGCCGGGGCGGAGGCCAGGCTCGCCGAAGCACATGAGGCCAAGATGAAGCGGCAGCAGGTAGAGCAACCGTGTGTGAGCGGCACGTACTCGGGGCTCGGAACGGCGATTGCCCGCAGCCTGGCCGAGCGGTCTTGCGGCCCGGCTGACCGTCACGAGCGAGGTCGGTCGTGGCTCGTCGTTCCGCCTCACGTTGCTTCGACGGCGCTGAGGCGCCCAGGTTCAGCGATAGATGCCGTTGTGGCCGATGCTGTAGCGGCCGGGTTCCGGGAAATAGCACAGGCCGTGGGGATGGCCGCCCACCCGGATCACGACGATCACCTTTCCGGTCCGGGAGTTCACCACTGAGACCGTGCCGCTGTAGCGATTGGAGATCCACAGCTGGCTGCCATCGGGCGAGACCGCGATCATGTCGGGCGTTCCGCCGATCCGCCAGGTCGCGACAAGCCGGTTGGTGCTGAGGCTGATGACCGAGAGCGTGCCCGCCTCGCGGTTGGTCACGTATAGCGAGGTGGCATCCCGGCTGATCGCCAGGCCATGGGCGCCCGTCCCGGTCTTGATGAAACCCACCACCCGCATCGCGACCGGGTCGACGATCGACACCCCGTCCGTGCCCTGGTTGGCGACATAGAACCGGCTCCCGCCGGGGGACAGACGGACGTCGACCGGCAGCCCACCCACGAAGACGGCGTTGACGACGGCCATCTTGGCCACGCTCACCTTGGCCACCCAGCCCGAGTATTCGGTGCTGATCAGGAAGTAGCTGCCATCGGCCGAGAAGTCGAGGTGATCGGCACCGGCCCACGGCACCCGGACCGACTTAACGAGGTTCCACGTCGCCCGATCGTAGAAATACAGCTGATCCTGGCCGCCGTAGGTCCGAGCGGCGTCGCGGACGACGACTGCGTACTTGCCGTCCGGGGTGAAGTACAGGTTGTAAGGCCCGGGCACGGTGTGATGGCCGATCGGCCTCCCAGTCGTCGGGTCGATGACGGTCAAGCGGTTGCTGAAGGCCGCTTCGACGTACAGCCGCTTGAGGTCCCAGTCGGGCGTGACGTGCTCGGGTGAGGAGCCGACGGCATAGCGGAACAGGATCTTGAACGTCCGTGGGTCGATCACCGTGACTGTCCCGCTCTGCTCGTCCGGCACGTACACCCGCGGCGGCACTGCGGCCACGACCGGCGAGAACATCCCGACGCCGGCGTAGGCATAGACGTTGGTCGTCGCAGTGCCCGGCGACGGCACGGAGGGCGACGGTGACGGCAAGGCACTGGCGGTTGGTGGAGGAGAGGGCGCGGACTGGGGATCGACGATCGAGCCGCCCGGCGCGGTTGGACCGGCTGAGGCGGCTGGCAGGGCGGCGGCGGCGAGCGACGGGTTCGCCTGGCCGGGCGGCTTTGAAGGCTGGGCGCCGATCCACAGGACTGCCCCGAGCACCAGGAGAAGGACGGGAGCGACCAGCCGACCTGGCGGGTGCGCCCGTGCCCGGCGGTGGGCCTGCCGGCGAACCGAAGCAGGTGGGAGATCGCGCACGCTCATCGCGGCCCTCAGGGCACCGAAATCGAGATGATCGTGTCGAGTGGGCCGCTGTCTTCGCCGCCGATCAGGTAGGCGACCCCGCCGATCACCACAGACGCGGAATCCGACACGCGGTACGGCAGCCGGCCGACCTGGTGGGTCCGGCCGGTCGCCGGGTCGAGCTCGAGGATCGCGTCCTGGGCTCGACCAGCGGTTCGACCGCCGGCGAGTATGAGCGCTCCGCCAAGGACGAAGGCGGAGGCGTAGCCCAGTCCGCGGGCCAGATGGCCCAGGATCCGAACGTGCCCAGTCGCCGGGTCGAAGACCTGGATCGCGCTCTCGTCGCCCGCCGGCGTCGAGCCACCGATCACGTAGACCAGGGTGCCGGCGACCGCCACCGCGGGATAGCGGACTCCGATCAGGAGCGTTGCGATGACCGTGAAGTGCCGCCCGTCAGTGGTAGCCAGGACGCGGCGGTCGGGGCTGCCCGGCGTGCCACCGCCGACGATCACGACCTCCTTGCCGACCGCGACCGCGGCGAGGTCCGCCCGGATCGCCGGCAGCCGGCCGATGCTGTTGGTCGCACCGGTCGGATCGACCCGCTGGGTGAGCGCTCCCGGACCGAACCGACCGCCGCCGAACAGGTAGCCGACACCGTCGAGCACCGAGCCGCCGGCATCGTGGACCGGCCCCGCCAGGACGCCTCGGCGGACCACGCTGTTCGTGCCAATCTGGAGCTCAAGGATCGTGCCGGTCGTTGCACCGGTCCGGGTGAGCCCCCCGCAGATGAGGACGGTCGAGCCGAAGTCCAGGACGACCGCGCGGCTCAGCGGTGCGGGCAGTCGGAGGGCCAGCCGGGCGACCCGCAGACCGACGGACGGTGACGGGCCAGCTGATGGGTCCGGCAGCACGCCTGCGCCCGAGGGCACCTGGACAATTTCCGATGGCAAGGCGAGCCCGGGCGGCGATCCGGCAGAGGACGGTCGAGCGACCGGCGAACCAGGGGGCGCCACCGGGCCGCAGGCCGCGAGCGTCAGGAGGCAGCCGGCCACCGAGAGTCGGGCCGCGCCCAGAGGGATGCGCGGCAACAGCCAGCGCTGCGGCTGATGCCCTCGCCTATCGTCACAAACCAGACTGAACCTCGTCCCTGGCGTCTGCCCTCGATCCCTCAGTAGAAATATAGACGGCCGGGAAGTATCCAGGTTGAGACGTGTCCGGCGGGCCAACCGCCGGCCCGGGTGTCCCAGTCGCGAGCGACGCCCGTTCCGCTAGCCGAGCCGGTCCGCCGTCCGTTCGCGCGGATGCGCCCCGAGCTTGGCTCCGACCTCGAGCTCCACCAGCACCTCGGCCAGGGTCTTCACCGCGGTCCGCAGGAAGTCGACATCGCCACCGGCGTCCGCAGTCCCCAGTTGCTCGAGCAGTGCCATCCTGTCGGTGGCCATCGCCTGGTCTCCTCTCCAGCTGACGTTAGACATCTGCTGGAAGACCAGGCGGTGGCCCTCGCCGTCAAGGGCCTCGATTTCCACCACTCGTTGGGATGCTACGCCAGGGGCAACCTGGCGCTGACCGGAGGAGGGCGCGGCACCTCGAGCCCGCCGACGCAGCTGTTTTTGGGCCCGGATCGGGCAGCATCGTTGAAAGGCGCGGTGCTCGCAGCGGGATCCCCCGGCGCGACCGAGCTCGCCCCACCGACGACGCCAGCCGTTGCGATCGCACCCGCGACGATCAGCCGGCCCAGGGGGCGCCAGGCTAGCCTGAGCCAAACTCGAACTGCGGCAGCGTGCGCAGAGCGGACGAGAGGTGTTGGCAGGGCCATTCGACAGTTTTGGTGTCGGGGATTCGATAGCACCGACACCGGCGGCCCACAGCGGTCCGATGCGTGGGCATGACGGCAGGCGGCCGGCGCTAGGGCGTTACGGTCACGACCGAGAACATGCCGGCCTTGAAGTGGCCCGGGATGTTGCAGAGGAAGACATAGGTGCCGGGCTGGGTGAGATCGACGGTTCGCGTCTGGGTCTTCCCGGGGTCAATGTTGTCGCCGTCGCTGACGAGGGTGATGCCCGGGCCGTCCTCGACGATGTTTCCGTTCTTGTCGACCGGGAAGGCAGAGGGAGCCAGGTCGCTCTTGAAGACCAGCAGCTCGTGCTGGATCGTCCCGAAGTTCGCGGTCTCCAGGTTGACCGAACCGGCCTTGATCGAGCTGGGCACGGCGACGTGCCACTCGCTCAACGCCGCCGGGATGTAGGCCTGTTCCGCGGAAGGGGGCGTCACGGTCACGACCCTGAACATGCCTGCCTTGTAGTGACCGGGGATGTTGCAGACGAAGAGATAGGTGCCGGGCTGAGTCAGATCGACGGTTCGCGTCTGGGTCTTGCCAGGGTCGATGTTGTCGCCGTCGCTGATGAGGTTGATGCCCGGCCCGTCCTCGATGATGTTGCCGTTCTTATCGAGCGGATAGGCGGACCGCGGGAGGTCGCTCTTGAAGACCAGCAGCTCGTGCTGGATCGTCCCGATGTTCGTGATCGAGAAGTTCGCCTGACCGGCCAACATTGAGGTTGGGAGTCCAACGCTCCACTCGCTGACATAGATCGCGGTTCCCGGAGCAGAACTCCCGATCGGCTCGGCGCTCGATCCGGCGGTCGGTGAAGCAGTTGGCTGCGACGCTGGAGCGGATGCCGACGCGGGTGCCGGAGCCGACGCGGGCGCCGGAGCCGACGCGGCGGCCGGCGGGGCGGACGCGGCCGGTTGCAACGTTACGGGTGGATGCGTCCACTGCGCCGCGGTCGAGGCGCTCGTGCAAGCGCTCAGCACCACAGCCGCGGCCGCGAGAATGCCCGCCCTCCGACGGTTGAGACCATGTCGATCCACAGAAGCCTCGCCGAGATGTGACTTGCTGGACGCGCTCGGCTGATCAATTGTGTCACGTCGATACGACCGATGGTGGCATGCGTCGGCGTGGCCTAATTTCTGTGGTCGACGGCGGCGCCTGGGCCTCCTCGAGTTCGAAGATGGTGATCGTCGAGCCGCGGTGCGGCCGGGACAAGGTCGGCGTGGGACTCCCAATGGTCCAGAACGAGTGGTACTTCGGCGGCCAGGGCAGGTTGCCGACCATGCCAAGGCCAACTCAGCCTCGCCGCCACCCTCGTTCGTCGTCTTTAAGGTCGTCGCCGCTCACAGGATCACCCAATCGGAGTCCCGTCCGCGAGCGGCCGCGAATTTAGGTGCTCGGCCCGGATCGGGCTACTTGATGGCGTGTGCGTGCGCGGCCCACATCGCGAAGTGGCTGTCGGTGGGTCGATCGCAAAGAGCATGCCAACCGTCCCGAACTCGACGTACAGGCTCGCGTAGGCTTAGCGTGGCCCCGTCGGTTGAGTTCCCCCTTACCTGGCGGGGCCGCAGGCGGTTACCGAGCGGGCCCTGAGCAGTCCCGTAGTCGAACGTCCGATGCAGTCGGTCCTTCACTGCTTTCTCGACTACCAGGTTTTGGGTTCTCAGACGCTCGTCGTTCGTGCGGCGATGGCGTACGACCCGGAAGGCACTGTCCCCCGGCCGCCCCGTGGCCTCCCTGCGGCAACGATCCGCGAGCCTTTCCATAGGCGACTTCGTCCCGGCTGGGCCCTGGACGATCCGCGACGGCAGCCTTCGGCGAGGAGCGTCTCCTGCAATCGTGAGGGTCGACGATCAAGGCCCGGTGCGGTCGCCGTCGACGAGGCGCTACAGCTTTGTTACTGAGCCTGGCACATTTGCCACAACCAGAGTCAGGCGCATTACGCCGGAAGAGTCAGGCGCACAACTCGGGAAGAGTCAGGCGCACTACGGGCCGTTTCACGCTCAAAACGCGTGTGCCTGATTTCCGCAGGCCGATGATCGACCCGATCCGGCGCCGCAGACAGCCGGCCCCACACAAGCTGTTGTAGTGGGGGAGTCGCCAGACCACCACAGGTGGTGGTGCTGGCTGGCGAGGAAGGATTCGAACCTTCGATCTCCTGATCCAGAGTCAAACGCCAGATTCAGGTCTCGCGAGCCATCGCGTGAGCGTGCAGGACAGCGATCTCTGTCCGAATCCGGGATGAGTCAAGCGCACATCCCGGACTAGTTAGGCGCATATCGTAATCGGCCCAGGAATCAAGCGCCATCGCGACCACCTAGACGAGGAGTGCTCCGCCGGAGCCGACCTTCTGCCTCGAACCGACGACCCGCCAAGGATCGGCCTCTGACCAGCTACATCGTCAGGCGGCCCGTCACGATGGTCTGGCCGACAACGGTCCCAGAAACTTCGACTGCCCGACGAGCTACAAACCTTTCGGCAGTCTGATGACGAAACTGCCCCCGGTCAGGCCAGCAAGTCGGTGCTTCAGGCGTAAGGCCCTCCCAGCCGTGCGGGCCCTCGTGGCCAGCAGGATATTCGCAGCCTGCTGGGCCGCCACCGAGCCAAGTACCCTCGACTGTTCCGTGACATGCGGTGGGATCAGCCGCGATTTCTGCCTCGGCCTCGGCAAGGAGCGTCTGTGTGGCCGCGTCACGCTCGCCGAGCTCGCGCAACTTTGGACCTGCGACGGGGTCGGCCCACACCGCGGCCATCTTGCGAGCGAGCTCGGCGCGGTCGGCCTCCTGCTCCTCCGGAGTCAGTGCGGCGATAGCCGCGGCGGCGGCGTCTTGCTTTTCGTAACGGTGGAGTTCGGCGAGCGCCTCGGCTTGGTCGTCAATTGGACCCGCAAGCACGTGCGCCGGGTGTTGTGACATGTCCACGACGAAAAAGCCCGGCCCGCGCCGACCATCATTTTCTAGGCGCAAGATCGCTCGAGTGTACCCGCCGTTCGGGAGTTCTGAGCCTTCGGTCTCTGCGCCAGCCGACAAGGGTGGCGGGAACGTACCCCTGTTGACGCCCTCTTCGTAGACCTTCGCCGCCACGTTCTCGCCTGCCTCACGTGCAGCCGATTCGGACTTATAACCCGTTTCGCGGATCGCTGCCGCAGGCGCCGCCGGAGCCGACCGAAACTCGAAACGGCAGAACCGGCAGATCAGCGCTTCTCGCTTGACCTCCTCGGCGCACTGCGGGTCACCCCCTCGGGTCGCACGTCCACGTCGGGGAAGTGACCGACAACCTCCGCAGCTTCGGCGATCGCGACCACAAACCTTGCGGTTTCCGCGAACGATCCGACGCGGAAGTAGGCGTGGGCGCCAGAAAGGAGGACTCGCCAGTCCTCGACTCCGACGGCGTCGTGGAATGCCCGAGCAGTCGTTCGCTTCTAGCTCATCGGGCAATGCTAGGCAGGAAACCCGGCTTCATGCAACGCGCTGAGGCGTTTCGGAGATGCCGCGGCCGAGAGCTGCGCGGGCGACCGCTCATACCGCACGCGCCCGTTGCGCTCCGGCGCGAACGTGCGCGTGTTGCCGGCCGCGCTGTTTGGTGATGATCCGGCAGGATTGCGTGGGGACGTGACGGCAGCGCTCGGTGGAGACGCGGCCGTCACGTGCTGATCACTCGCGGGTGAGCTCGGCGACCGCCTTCCTGGCACAGGCGTCGTC
>JBBSFD010000055.1:0-20400 GCA_038239115.1 Candidatus Limnocylindrales bacterium
AGGCCGTGCAGCAGTTCGAGCTCGTCGATGCTGGGTACGCGGGGCGACTCCCAGAGGACGGGCAGGAACCCCGACAGGCCGCCGTCCGAGTGGATCGGGACCATCGTGATCGAGCGGACCCAGGCCGGCAGGCCCAGGCCGACGATGATCCCGTCGTCGCGGCCCGGCGTGATCTTGAAGGTGACCGCCCGCCGGTCGCGGAAGTCGGCCTCGATGTCGCGGCCGGTGAAGCGGCTGACCCCGGAGACAGCGCCGGGCTCGATCGTGCGCGTCTCGGAGCTGCGCCAGCGCAGGATGTCGTAGCCACCGTCGGGCCGGCGCAGGGCGACCGAGCGGACCCGCGCGCCCAGCAGCTCGCGCAGCCGGGCGTCGAGGGCCTGCACGATCCGGGTCGGTGATTCCTGGCGCGAGAGGACGCCGGTGAACTCGATCAGGGTGGCCAGGTCGCCCCGCACTCGCCGCCCGACCTGGGCGAAGGCGCCCACGAAGAGGGCCGACATGAACAGCAGGACGAAGACCATGACCTGGACCTGCGGGCCCGTCTGGTAGCCCAGCGAGGCGCGCATCTCGACCTGGCCGATGAACACGAAGCCGCTGGCCGCCGCCGAGGCCAGCGCGCCGCTCATCCCGAAGAAGACTGCGCCCTCGATGGCCAGCATCGGGTAGATGAAGAAGCCGATCCAGTCGGGCGTGACGATCAGTGACTGGCCGACGAGATAGCTGGCCGCCGAGTCAACGGCGAAGGCAGCCACCGCAAAGCGCTGCCAGGCGGCCGGGCTGCGGGCGCCGCGCATCCAGAAGACCTGGACCAGGATGAGCGACCCGAGGAGCAGGAAGGCCGAGGCCAGGGCGACCGGCTCGGATCGACCGTAGAGCGGGCCGAGGCCGGCGATGCCCACGAAGCCAAGGAGCCTCAGCAGGAGCATCCAGCGCTGGAAGTCGAATTCGGCCACCGAGGCGCCGACCCGAGCAGCGGGGTGGGTGGCGACCCGACCCTGGCTCCGCCAGCGGCCGGCGTCGAGGACGCGTCGCAGCCGACCGCGCTGTGCTCGGACCTCCGGCGCGGGCGCTTCCACGATGATTCCCGCAGCCAGCTCCGGGGCACCCAGCTGGGTCGGTTCCACGGTCCCTCCGAATACTCGAACGACAGAGGACGGAGTCTCGATCCGAGGCCGGCCGGAGGGCCATCACCCGATCGTACCGGTGGCTGCCGCCACGTGACGGGGCGCCCGGCCGGCGGCGATGATGAGGCCGGCCGGGGACCCGTGTCCCGGCCACGACCAGGCCATGACCCGGCCATGCCGTGCTGCCCGAGCAGGGAGGTCCCGATGACCGCCGACAGCCCGCGCGACAACCCGCGCCGCCGCCCGCGGCGGACGGCCGGCGGGATCGCCCAGCTGCCCTGGCGCTCGATCACCAACCCGTTCCGGCCGGTCGAGATCCTGAGTGCCGACCAGGTCGAGGCGATCCACCTGGCCTCGCTCCGGATCCTGCGCGAGATCGGCTTCGAGGTCCTGGGCGACCGGGCGATCGACCTGTTCGCGGCCGCCGGGGCCGAGGTCGATCGGAGTCGTCGCTCCGTCCGCCTCGACGATGGCCTCGTCGAGGGGCTGGTGGCCCAGGCCCCGGGCGAGTTCCGGCTGCACGCCCGAAACCCCGCCCGGGATGTCGTCCTGGGCAGCGACCACCTCGTGTTCAGCTCGGTCGGTGGGCCGGCCTTCGTGACTGACCTCGACCGGGGCCGCCGGGCGGGCAACATTGCCGACTTCGTCGACTACGTCAAGGTGATCTCGAGCCTCAACATCGTCCAGCAGGAGGCCGGCGGGCCACTCGAGCCAACCGACCTGCCGGTGGCCACCCGTCACCTCGACATGTACCGCGCCCTGATTGGCCTGCTGGACAAGACCTGGCACTGCCTGGGTGCCGGTCGGCGGGTCGTGGACGACGCGATCGAGATGACCTGCCTGACCCGCGGCATCGACCGCGACGAGCTGGTCCGGCGGCCCAGCCTGATCACGATCATCAATACCAACTCGCCCCTCCGCCTCGACGGGCCGATGTCCGACGGCCTGATCGAGATGGCCCTCCATGGCCAGCCCGTCGTCGCGACGCCGTTCACCCTGGCCGGGGCCATGACCCCCGTGTCCCTCTCGGCCGCGATCGCCCAGCAGAACGCCGAGGCGCTGTTCCTGGTGGCCCTGGCCCAGATCGTCCGGCCCGGCACGCCGATGGTCTATGGGGCGTTCACGTCCAACGTCGACATGCGCTCGGGTGCGCCTGCCTTCGGCACCCCGGAGTACGTCAAGGGCGCCCTGGCCAGCGGCCAGATGGCCCGCCGCTACCACCTGCCCTGGCGCTCGTCGAACGTGACCGCCTCGAACGTGGTCGACGCCCAGGCCGCCTATGAATCGGAAATGGCCGTGTGGGGCGCCGTGATGGGCGGGGTCAACCTGCTGTACCAGGGCGCCGGCTGGCTGGAAGGCGGCCTGACCGCCTCGTTCGAGAAGCTGATCATCGACGCCGAGATCCTGCAGATGATGGCCGAGGTCCTCGTACCGTTCACGGTCGACGAGGCCGAGCTCGGCTTCGAGGCGATGGTCGATGTCGGGCCCGGCGGCCACTTCTTCGGCACGGCCCATACCCTCGAGCGCTACGAGACCGCGTTCTACCGGCCGCTCGTCTCCGACTGGCGCAACTTCGAGACCTGGCACGAGGACGGCGCCCGAACCGCGACCGAGCGGGCGAACGGGATCTGGAAGACGCTCCTGGCCGAGTTCGAGGCGCCGCCCCTCGAGACGGCGATCGAGGCCGATCTCGACGCGTTCGTCGGCCGGCGCAAGGCCGAGATCGAGCGCTCGGGCTAGGCAGGGCCGCCTGGCCCGGGCCACGCTGCTAGCATCGCGGGCATGGCCCCGACCAGGTACGACTTCATCATCGTCGGCGGAGGTTCGGCCGGCTCTGCCCTGGCCAATCGGCTGAGCGCCGACCCCGGCAACAAGGTGATCGTTTTGGAGGCCGGCCGGCCCGACTACCCGTTCGACGTGTTCATCCACATGCCGGCCGCCCTGGCCTTCCCGATCGGCAGCAAGCATTACGACTGGAAGTACGAGTCCGAGCCCGAGCCGTTCATGAACGGCCGCCGGATCTACCACGCCCGGGGCAAGGTCCTGGGCGGCTCGAGCAGCATCAACGGGATGATCTTCCAGCGCGGCAACCCGCTCGACTACGAGCGCTGGGCGGAGGACCCGGGCATGGGCAGCTGGGACTACGCCCACTGCCTGCCCTATTTCAAGCGGATGGAGAGCTGCCTTGCGGCGGCGGCCCACGACCCGTTCCGGGGCCGGACCGGTCCGCTTATCCTCGAGCGCGGACCAGCTCGCAGCCCGCTCGTCAAGGCCTTCTTCGGCGCCGTCCAGGAAGCCGGCTATCCGCTGACCGACGATGTCAACGGCTACCGCCAGGAGGGCTTCGCCGCCTTCGACCGGAACATCTACCGGGGCCGCCGGTATAGCGCCGCCCAGGCCTACCTCCATCCGGTCATGAACCGGCCCAACCTGAGCGTGAGGACCCGCACGTTCGTGACCCGGGTCCTGTTCGACGGCAAGCGGGCGATCGGCGTCGAGCTGGCCGGCGGACGGAAGATCCTGGGCGGCCAGGTGATCCTTGCCGGCGGCTCGATCAACTCGCCCCAGCTGCTCCAGCTATCGGGCGTGGGCAATTACGCGGAGCTGGATGCCCTGGGCATCGACGTCGTCCACGACCTGCCTGGGGTGGGCGAGCACCTCCAGGACCACCTGGAGGTCTACATCCAGTACAAGAGCAAGCTGCCCGTCTCGATGCAGCCGGCGCTCGAGACCTGGCGCCGGCCGTTCATCGGCGCCAACTGGCTGTTCCGCCGAAAGGGGCCGGGAGCCACCAACCATTTCGAGGGCGGCGGCTTCGTTCGGGGCAACGATGAGGTTGCCTACCCCAACCTCATGTTCCACTTCCTGCCCCTCTCGATTCGCTACGACGGCAGCGGCCCGAAGGGCGGCCACGGCTACCAGGTCCACATCGGCCCGATGTATTCGGACTCCCGGGGCTCGGTCAAGATCACGTCCACCGACCCAACGGTTCACCCGGCCCTGCGCTTCAACTACCTCTCGACTGAGCAGGATCGGCGGGAATGGGTCGAGGCGATCCGGGTCGCCCGCTCGATCCTGAACCAGGCGGCCTTCACGCCCTACAACGGCGGCGAGACCTCGCCCGGAAGCTCCGTCCAGACCGACGCCCAGATCCTGGAGTGGGTCGCCCGCGACGCCGAGACCGCGCTCCATCCGTCGTGCACGGCCCGGATGGGCATCGACGACCAGTCCGTTGTCGACCCCCTGACGATGGCGCTCCACGGCCTGGACGGCCTGCGCGTGGTCGACGCATCGGCCATGCCCTACGTCACCAACGGCAACATCTATGCCCCGGTGATGATGCTGGCCGAGAAGGCCGCCGACCTGATCCAGGGCAACACCCCCCTGCCGCCCGAGCCGATCCCGTTCTACCGCCACGGCGCTGGCATGCCCCTGACCTTCCCCGGCGAAGTGGCGGACAGCTCGGCCACCTGACCGTGGCGTCGCGGCCGGCCCGGAGGCCCCGCCGGACCAGGGTCCTGCCTGTTCCGGCGCCTTGAGCACCCCTTGCGCCTTCCGATTCCGCGTCCATGGGCACCGGGCGCTCAAGGAAGGCGATAAGGATCCTCCGGCGAGGGCAACTCTCGTTGTCCCGTTGATCGCCACTCGAATTCGTGCTTGGGACGATCTCGATCGAGCCTGGAACTCACCCTCACTTCGATCCGCTCGGGGCTTAAGGCTCACCTCTGCGCTCGGAGCGACCATGCACACGCAATCGTCGAGGGCAAGGGGCGTCGACGCGACTCAGGCCGACTAGCGGCGGTAAAGCGGGAAGTACCCCCTCAGATCGGTCGGATCGACGCCGGGATGTCGGGCCTGGGATAGCGCCGCATACCGCTTGGGATCGATGACAACGCGCCAGGTGTGAAATGGTTGGCGCTGCCTGGAGAATCCCGCCTTGAAGTCGAATAGGGAGTCCCGCGCTCCGCCGACGCCGCCGCCGAGCTGCATGACGCGGTTGCCCCGTTCTTTCATCCACCCTCGGACGAAATGAAGCATCAACTTCGTTGGGCGTGCCTGGGCGAATGCCTCATCCGTGCCTGATAGGTGGTATTGGACGATCCCGCACTCCTCCGTGAAGAGGCCAGCGGCTGCAATGGTTCCGTCAACATCAACGACGCACAGGTGGAGTCGCGAGCCGAGGGCCTCGCGCAGGTCCCGGAGGTAGTCGGCGCCGAACATATATGCCGCGCTCGCCCCGACCCGACCCATTGTCGCCACGTAAAGATCAACGAACCGGGCCTCATTCACCCAGTCGGCGTCTATGTAAGCCCGATTCCCGGCCCGGATCGAGCGATTGATCTCGTTCCGATGACCCGACCGGGTTGCGCTCCACAGGTCCGCGGTCGTGGCGGTGAGATCTATGACCACCGTCTCGCCGTGCTCCACGACCACGCCCTCTCTGATTAGACCCGCTAGGTGACGGTTGAGGATCGGGTGAAGGCGCACGAATAGCGAAACAATGTCGTTGTCGCGGAGGTGGGCAATGACCCCGGCGAAGGCTCGGACGATGAAATCTGAGTCAGCATCGCCCTGAAACAGGGGCCCTGGATAGCCGTATGGGGAGATCGCATCAGATCCCGCGTCTTGGCCTGGAATGCCCCGCACGATGATCGGAAGGAGCATTGCACGGTCTCCCTCGCGAGCGATAACGGCGCGCGGTTTCGCTCGCTCGGGCTGAACTTCCCGAGAGGCCGACATCGCGAGGTAGCTCGGCAGGTGGTAGATGTCGTGGGGCACCGCTGCCAGGACGGCGGCCCACTCGGGCGAGCTCTCGTTGACGATCGCTATCTCCACCTAGGGTCCAGCGCTCGATCTCGAGTTCTCGTTGAGGGAGGTCAGTCGAACGCTCGCCCATTGCTGCGTCATTGATACGATCATTTCACCGAGTTCCGCGAGGGTACTCCTCAGCCAGGAGGCCCATCACAAGAACGTCGAGGTATTGTCCCTGGCGGTATTGCGCTTGCCGCAGACGCCCCTCGTCGACGAAACCGAGCGAGTGATAGAGCTTGATTGCGCGTTCGTTCGTGGCTAACACGTCGAGGGAGATGCGCCGGAGGTTGAGCTCATCAAAGCCGTACTCGATTACGAAGCGCGTTAGCGCGCGTCCGAGCCCCTGGCCCCACATCGATCGATCCCCGATTGCGATCCCAAACTCAGCCGAGCGGACCCGGTGATCAATTTGATAGAGCGCCACGTGACCAATGGCCTTGTCATCCGCGTCTGCGACAACAAAGAGGACTTCGTCGGTCGCCGATCCGTGCGATTCGACCCACCTGACCAGGTTGGCCTTCGAGTAGCCGGTGGAGAAACCACGCAGCAGCGAGCTGACCTCGGGGTCGTTCCTAAAGCCATAAAGGGAGTCCACATCATGTGGTTCCGGCTTGCGAAGCCTGAAACCAGCAACGTCATACATCTTCTGCGGCACCCTCCAGGCGGCCGGCGGGTCCTCCACTGAAGTCGTATGCGGACTGGAGGAAGCCGAGATCATCGACCTCGTCGAATGATTGCCCGGAGATCACTCCCTTTCCCTTAACGACGTCGCGAGCCGTCATCGCAAGGATCCTTAGATCAAGGCCCAAGCTCCAATGGTCGACATACCAGACGTCAAGCTTGAACCGCTCGCTCAACGGGACTGCCTGACGCCCGTTGACTACGGCCCATCCAGTAATCCCCGGGCGGACGTCGTGACGCCGGTGCTGGTCGGCGCTGTAAAGCGGGAGGTAGTCCATCAGGAGAGGACGCGGGCCGACCAGGCTCATCTCGCCCCGAAGCACCTGCCAGAGCTCCGGGAGCTCGTCGAGGCTCGTTTTTCGTAAGAGCCGGCCGAGCGGCGTCAGACGATCAGCGTCCGCACGGAAATCGACCATACCGTTGGCGGGTGGTCTCATTGTCCTGAACTTCCGAAGCCTGAATGGCTGCTCTCTCCATCCGGGCCGCTCCTGGGTAAAGAAGATAGGGCGGCCCATCTTGACGCGAATCGCCAGAGCACACGCGCACAGGACCGGGGACAGAATGACCAGTCCGGCCCCCGCCACGGCCATGTCGATCGCACGTTTGGCAGCTAGTTCAGATCTGCGGGCGACCGCTGAGCTCGTCACCCGGTTAGCCTACATTGCCTTGATGCCCCGGAGCCGTGGCAACAGACGGCTCCGCCGTCGCGGGCATCTATCCTTGACCAAACCACGTGCGAATAGGTGAGGGTCAGATGGACATCGGCATGATCGGGCTCGGCCGAATGGGCGCAAACATGTCCCAGCGACTGGTCCGCAACGGCCACCGGGTGGTCGGCTACGCCCGCCACGTCGAGACCGTCGATGGGTTCAAGGCCGATGGCTCGATCAGTGCCGGGGCCACCTCGCTCGAGGACCTGGTGGCCCAGCTGCCGATGCCCCGGATCCTGTGGCTGATGATCCCGGCCGGCTCGGTCGATGCGACCCTGGCCGAGCTCGTGCCGCTGCTGGCCAAGTGCGACGTGATCGTGGACGGCGGCAACTCCTACTACCGTGACGACCTGCGCCGCAACCACGAGCTGGCCGCCCAGGGCATCGAGTACCTCGACGTCGGAACCAGCGGCGGCGTGTGGGGCCTCGACCGGGGCTACTGCCTGATGATCGGCGGCCCGGACGATGGGGTCGCCCGACTCGAACCAATCTTCAAGGCGCTTGCCCCGGGGGTCGACTCGGCCGAGCGGACGCCCGGCCGCACCGGCGAGCCGGACCCGGCCGAGCAGGGTTACTTGCATTGCGGTCCGAGCGGTGCCGGTCACTTCGTGAAGATGGTCCACAACGGGATCGAGTACGGCCTGATGGCCGCCTACGCCGAGGGGCTGAACATCCTGCACCATGCCGATGCTGGCCTCGAAGGCCGGCCGGTCGACGCCGAGACCGCGCCGTTGCGCGAGCCCGAGCTCTATCGCTACACGCTCGACCTGCCGGCGGTGACCGAAGTCTGGCGGCGGGGCAGCGTCGTCGCATCGTGGCTGCTCGACCTGACCGCCCAGGCATTCCTGACCAGCCCCGACCTGGCCGGCTTCGCCGGTCGCGTGTCTGACTCGGGCGAAGGTCGCTGGACAAGCATCGCCGCGATCGACGTGAGCGCTCCGGCGCCGGTCCTGACCACCGCCCTGTATTCACGCTTCACCTCGCGGGGCGAGTCGGACTTCGCCGACCAGGTCCTGTCGGCGATGCGCCTGGGCTTCGGTGGCCACCTCGAGACCAAGGGCTGAGCGTGGTCCTTTCGGACGCGTTCGTCTTCTTCGGGGCGACCGGCGATCTGGCCTTCAAGCAGATCTTCCCGGCCCTGGCCAACCTGATCCGGGACGAGGCCTTCGACCTGCCGATCATCGGCGTGGCCCGCTCGGGCGACCTCGACTCGCTCAAGGCCCGCGCCCGGGCCAGCCTGTACGCGGCGGGCGACCACGACGAGGCCGTGCTCGGCCGCCTCCTGGCCCAGCTCCACTACGTCAAGGGCGACGACGACAACGTCGAGATGTTCCACGCCCTCCGGCGCGAGCTGGGCGACGCAGCGCATCCGCTCCACTACCTGGCGATTCCGCCGTCGCTGTTCGCGCCGGTGATCGACAACCTCAAGCTCTCAGGCTGTGCGACCGGGGCCAGGATCATCGTGGAGAAGCCGTTCGGTCGCGACCTGGCCAGCGCCCGTCAGCTCAATGCCACCGTCCACCGAGCCTTCGACGAGGGTGCGATCTTCCGGATCGACCATTACCTGGGCAAGGAGCCGGTCCAGAACCTCCTCTACTTCCGCTTCGCCAACTCGTTCCTCGAGCCGATCTGGCGGCACGAGTACGTGGCCAGCATCCAGATCACGATGGCCGAGCAGTTCGACGTGGCCGACCGGGGCGCCTTCTTCGACCAGGCCGGCACGATCCGGGACGTCGTCCAGAACCACCTCCTCCAGGTGCTCTGCCTGCTGGCCATGGAGGCCCCCTCGGGCCACAGCCCGGAAGCGATCCGCAACCAGAAGTTCAAGGTCCTCGATTCCCTCAGGCCGCTCCGCCCGGAGGACGTGGTCCGGGGCCAGTACCGGGGCTATCGGTCGGTCAAGGGCGTTGCCCCGGATTCGACCGTCGAAACGTTCGCCGCGCTGCGCCTCCACCTGGACACCTGGCGCTGGGGTGGGGTGCCGATCTACGTCCGGGCGGGCAAGGCCCTGCCGGTCACGGCGACCGAGGTTCTGGTCGAGCTCCGCCAGCCGCCCCAGACGGTCTTCCACGAGGTCGAACCGCCCGACGGCAACTACCTCCGCTTCCGGCTCACCCCGGACATGTCGATCTCGCTCGGGGCCCGGGCGAAGCGGCCGGGCGAGGCACTCCGGGGCGAAGCGGTCGAGCTCTACGCCCGTCACGAGAGCGGCGAGGAGCGGCCGCCCTACCAGCGCCTGATCGGTGACGCCCGGCGGGGCGACCAGGCCTTGTTCGCCCGCCAGGACTCGGTCGACGCGGCGTGGCAGGTGATCGACCCGGTCCTCCACGCTGAGCCGCCGATCCACGAATACGAGCGCGGCACCTGGGGACCGGCCGCGGCCGCCGGCATCCTCGCCGCCGGCGACCATTGGCACGACCCGATGAGCATAGGCGTCGCAGCACAGAGCCCAGGGATGGAAGGCTGACTCGTTCCTTGTGTGATTGGCCACTGTCGGGAGGCCGGACCTGAAGCGGACCGCCGCCCAAGCCAGCCTGCAGGGACCCTCCGGCGAAATCCAATAGAGTTCCCGCAGAGGTCAATACGGCATCGTTCGGAAAGGGACGCTGTACCTGGTGTGGACAACGGAATGGGGACGACCACCTGCCCTTGAGTCATCCTCACCAGCCCATCGTTCGGTCGTGGACGTTCGCTCTGTGGCGCTCGCAAGTGCTCTGGTGTGGAAGGAACACTGCATCGAGTGCGCGATTCCAGACTGCTATTCCGTTTGTCCCTTGTTCGTGGCGAGAGCGGACAACAAGTGTGCGCGCTTCATGTATGGGATCTATGCGAACACGAGATTCAATGGCCTGTTTGATTTCGGCGCGGATGTCCATTTCCGGCGCTGGGGGAAACTCGAGGCCCGCCTGGTTGGCGGTGCCGACTCCCCGAGGCGCTTGCGGCAGTTCGCCCTCCTCGACCGAGCAACCCTGTCAGTCGTCAGTCCGATTGCCAGTGGCTTGGCGCGAGTCGATCCGAAACGCAAGCTGAACGGTCTCTATCGAGCGGTCTCGGAGCGTGCGATCGCGCGAGTGACGCGTCCGCGGTCTCGCGGCGGAGCACGGTTCGATGACTTTGTCATCGAGGTCTATAACCCGAACCCTGAGCCCGTCGGGCTAATCGTTGAAGTCCAGCGAGATCGTCCGGTGTACCGAACGTCAGTCCTTCTGGCTCCGGGTCCGAACCTGCATCGGATCGCGTACAGGGAGCTCGAAGGATTTCTTGGAGGGCAGGGCGGCCGTCTCCTCGTCTATCCGGAAAATGACGCCGAGGTGCGCCTCGTCTTCCAGTGGCTCGATCTGGTCCGCTACACCTCTCGTAGCGAAGCAGGTCCCAAGGCGTCCAAATCCCCCGCTCGCGCTTCGATTCCGATCCTGCCCGACGAAGGGATGGGTAAACAGGAGTTCGCAGCGCAGCCGGCCGATCCGCGAGGTTCCGGCCGGCCCGATCCGGCAACCAAGGTGAAATGTCTCGCCTGGGACCTCGACAACACCCTATGGTCAGGCGTCCTCGTGGAAGACGGCCCAGCTGCTTTGAATCTCCGACCAGGGGTAGTCGAACTCATCAAGGACCTCGACGCCCGAGGGATCTTGAATACCATCGTAAGCAAGAACGATCACGACATGGCGTGGCAGAAGGTGACCGACCTTGGGCTAGCCGAGTACTTCGTTTCCCCAGCGATCAATTGGGGGCCGAAGAGCGCGAACCTCAAGGCTATCGCCGAGGTCCTGAATATTGACATCAGCACATTCGTGCTCATCGACGATTCGGCGTTCGAGCGTGGTGAGGTAGCAGCCGCCCTCCCCCAGGTTCGTGTTGTCGCGGAAACCGAAATCGGCATGCTCATGGGCCGTCCCGAATTCGACGTTCCGGTCAGCGTCGAGAGCGCGGGCCGCCGGCTGTCGTACCTGGCCGAGGACAAACGGCGAGCGATCGCCGCATCCTCCGGCGATAGCTACGAGGAATTCCTCAAGAGTTGCGAGATGAAGACCGTCCTCTTCGCTCCGACAAATCCAGATGAACGCGAGCGCGTGCTCGAGCTCCTCCTTCGGTCAAACCAACTGAATTTGTCGACTCGACGCTACACCGAAAGCGAGCTCGAAGCGGTGTTGGCGGACAACTCCATCCTGTCACTTGCGTTTCGCTGCAGCGACAAGTTTGGCGATTACGGCATCGTCGGGTTCCTGACCATCTCGATGGCCGGGACGACGCCATTTCTGCGTGACCTGGTCATTTCGTGCCGAATCGCAAAGAAGAAGGTCGAAAATGCCATCTTCACGTGGCTCGTTACGAACCTCGGCGCCACGGGCGCCGCGAACCTCGAAGCGGGCTACCTACCCACCCCGCGCAACCACGTGCTCCTGGACACCCTCACGGAGGTCGGCTTCGTTCTCGACAACGAGCGCGATGGCATCCAGACCCTGAACCTGACCTTCGATCGCGAGATTCCCGCGGGCGCCATCGTCGATGTCGTCGCGAACGGGGTGCAGATGCCATCCCCGACGGCCGGGCCAGGCAAGCGCAGGGCCGCACCCTCATGAGCCCGCTGTCAGCGGCACGCATCGTCATCAACGCCGACGATCTGGGTCGGACTGAGCGTGTGAACTCGGCGATCCTCGAGTCGTTTGAGCGCTCCATGATCACTTCCGCGTCGATCATGGCGAACATGTCCGCCTTCGACCAGGCGGTCTCGATGATCGGTGGAGCCGAGTTCAAGGATCGGGTCGGCGTCCACCTGAACCTGACCGAAGGGTTCTCGTTAAGTGAGCCCATTCGCCAGAGTCGAACGTTCTGCGATAGCTCGGGCCAATTCAGGTCAAGGGGCAAGAACCTCTGGTTCCTGTCTCGTTCCGATGCGCGAGCGATCGAGGCCGAGTTCGCGGCACAAATCGACATGGTGGTTTCGGCCGGGATCAGGCCAAGTCACCTAGATTCGCACCAGCATTTCCACACTCAATGGCCGGTTGGGCCAATCGTCATCCGGCTGGCCCGCCGTTACGCGGTCCCCGCGATCAGGCTGAGTCGCAACTGTGGTCCTAGCTCGGGGGCAGCGAAGCAGATTTACAAGACCTTCTTCAACGCTCGGATCATTCGGTCGGGCTTATCGCCGACGCGGCACTTTGGCAGCGCGCACGACGTGGCCTCGTTGACCCACGTCAAAGGCGCCATCGAAGTGATGGTTCACCCGGACCTGGATGACGCCGGATTAGTAGTCGATGCTGTCTCACGAGGTGAGGTCGACGGAGCCCCACCGTTGGAGCCGGTTTCCGCGCACTGGCGGAAGATGGGATCGCTGTTGAGCTTCAGGGAGCTAGGCGCGCCATGAGTCGCTGGCACGATCAGATCAGTTTCGAGGTGGATCCATGATTCCGACCGCCAATCGCCCGTTCTTTGGCTATCACATGCCCAACTACACCTACCCGGGCGTGCCCGACGACCAGCTCTTCGACAAGGTCGTCGAGTTTGCCCTGGCGGCCGAGGCGGCCGGCTTCGACCTGGTCACGGTCATGGACCACTTCTACCAGATCGGCGGCGTCGGGCCCGAGGATCAGCCGATGCTCGAGGCGTACTCGACCCTGGCGGCCATCGCGGCCCGGACCGGCCGGGTCCGGCTGGGGGCCCTCGTCACCGGGGTCACCTACCGCAACCCGGCCATGCTGGCCAAGATGGTCACCACCCTCGACGTCATCAGCGGCGGCCGGGCGATCCTCGGCCTGGGGGCCGCCTGGAACGAATCCGAGCACAACGGCTACGGCTTCGACTTCCCGCCGATCGGCAAGCGGATGGACCGGCTGGGCGAGGCCCTGGCGATCTGCCAGCTGATGTTCACCGAAGATCGGCCGTCGTTCACGGGCGAGCACTACCAGATCGAGCGGGCGTTCAATCGGCCCCGGCCGATCCAGGCCGGCGGCCCGCAGATCATGATCGGGGGCACCGGCGAGCGACGAACGCTCCGGCTGGCCGCCGAGTTCGCCAACATCACCCACTGGTTCGCTGGCTCGATCGAGGCCCTCCAGCACAAGACGGACGTCCTCGAGGAGCACTGCGCCGCGATCGGCCGCGACCCGTCGACGATCGTCAAGACGATCGGCTCACCCGTCCTGCCGGTCGCCGACGAGCGTGAGGCCGCCGCCGCCCTGGAGCGGATTGCGCCCGAGCGCCGGGGCAGCCTGACCGTCGCCACCCCGCATCGGGCGGCCGAGGCACTGTCGGCCTACGTCGAAGCAGGCTTCACGGGCTTCACCTTCGGCAATACGATGCTGCCCACGCGAGAATCGGTGGCCGTTGCCGGCGAGGTCCTGGAACTCCTGGTCAAGGAGCACGCCCTGGCCTGACCGGCCCACCGGTCGGACACACGTCGAGCCAGGAGGCGGGAGGTCGCTGATGTTCGTTCCCCTGTCGGTGCTCGACTTTCGCGACCGGGCGGCGGCCTTCTTCGGCGACAAGATCGGCGTGATCGACGGCGATCGCCAGTTCACCTATGCCCAGTTCGCCGAACGGACCCACCGCCTGGCCAACGCCCTGCACGATCTCGGCGTGGCAGCCGGGGACCGGGTCTCGTTCATCACCTACAACACCCACCACCTGCTCGAGGCCTACTACGGCGTGCTCGAAGCGGGCGCGGTGCTCAACCCGATCAACATCCGGCTGGCGCCCCACGAGATCGCCTGGATCCTGGACCACGCCGAATCGAAGGTCGTCGCCTTCCATCGCGACTTCCTGCCCCTGGTCGAGCAGATCGGGCCGGGCCTGGTCAGCAAGCCCACCTTCGTGATCCTCGACGGCGAGCCGGGCGGAATCGCCGGGCACGAATACGAAGCCCTGTTGGCGGCGGCCGCGACCGGGCCGCTGGAGCCCGAGATCGACGAGAACGGGCTGGCCGAGCTGTTCTACACGAGCGGCACGACCGGCCTGCCCAAGGGCGTCGCAATGACCCACCGGGAGCTGTACCTGCACAGCCTCAGCGCCCAGCTCGGGCTGGGCTTCAGCGAGGCCGATGTCGTCCTCCATGTCGTGCCCCTGTTCCACGTGAACGGCTGGGGCACGCCCCATTTCCTGACGATGATCGGTGGACGCCACGTCATGCTCCGCAAGTTCGATCCGGGCGCGCTGATGGAGCAGGTCGAGCGCCATCGGGTCACCCGCCTGCTGGCTGTGCCTTCGATCTTTGCGGCGATCCTCAGCCATCGCGATCGCGCGAAGTACGACCTGTCGAGCCTGAGCCAGGTGATCATCGGCGGGTCGCCCGCCTCACCGGCCCTGGTCCGCTCGCTCGAGGCCGAGCTCGGCGTCCAGGCCATCGTCGGCTACGGACTGACCGAGACGTCGCCGATCATCACCTTGGCCCTGCCGCGCCAGGTTCTTACCGAGGCCGAGCCGCCGGGGCGCCGCCAGGAGCGCCAGGCGATGACCGGCTGGGCGATCCCGGGCGTGCGCCTGCGGGTGGTCGACGGCGACGACCAGGACGTTCGTCCCGACGGCGAGCAGATCGGCGAGATCGTCATCCGGAGCAACAGCGTGATGGACGGCTACTACCGCGATCCGGAGGCGACCGGGATCGCCCTGCGCGGCGGCTGGCTGCACACCGGCGACATGGCCACGATCGACCCGGCCGGCTATGTCCTGATCAAGGACCGCTCCAAGGACATCATCATCACTGCCGGCGAGAACATCTCATCGGTCGAGATCGAGACGGCGATCGCCGGCCATCCGGCGGTCCTCGAGTGTGCGGTCATTGCGGCCCCCGACGACAAGCGGGGCGAGGTGCCGGTGGCCCTGGTCGTGCTCAAGCCCAGCGCCACGCTCAGCGCCAAGGAGCTCAAGGCCTACTGCCGGCAGCACCTGGCCGGGTTCAAGGTGCCCCGCGAGATCCACTTCCGGGACGCCCTGCCCAAAGGTGGCACGGGCAAGATCCTCAAGGCCGCCCTGCGGGAGCCCTTCTGGGCGGGCATCGACAGTCGCGTCCACTAGGTGACCTACCTCGAAACCAGCTATCGCCACGTCCTGCCATGGTTCCTGCCGGGGACCGCCCTGTTTGCGCTGATTGGTCTGCTGGTGGCCCGCCCTCTTGCCCGCTGGCTGCCATCGCACCCCGTTATCGCGTGGGGCCTGGTTTTCAGTTTCGGGATTGTCGTGTCGGCAACTCTTACCCCACTCCGCGGACACTTCAACTTTGCCGCTACAGGCGGTACGTGCGATTTCTCGCGCATCGGGCTCGCGCCGCTCCAGGATCTAGGTGAGATCAACGACACAACCCTGAACATCTTGATGTTCATCCCTCTCGGGATTGGCCTCGGCCTTCTCGGCAGATCCCGTCGGGCAGCTCTCCTGACGGTCGCCGCCTTAGCCCTCCCCGTCGTGATCGAGACGACTCAGCTGCTGATCCCTGCCCTCGAGCGAGGCTGTCAGAGCGCCGACGTATTCGACAACTTGACCGGCCTGGCATTCGGCCTGGCGATTGGAGCGCTCGCCTCGATGCTGGCGGATTCCCTGTCAGTCGACTGAGGTGCTCGAAGGCTGGAAATCAGCGACCACGATGGCGGTCGCGAGGCCGGCCCCCTGCGCGACGCTCAGGGCCAGGCTCACCATCCCGGCTGCCCTAGCCAGTGCTTCGGCCTGTCCCGTCAGCACGAGTCGGACGTGGCCCGTCGCCTCCCGTCGAAGCTCGATCCCCTGGAACGAGATGCCCTCCTCAGTCAGGAGGATCTTGATCGTCGCCTCCTTGGCGGCGAAACACTCCGCCAGCCGTCGGACGTCGAGGCCTTGCTGGGTCGTGCACTCCTGGATCTCAAGCGGTGTGTACACGCGTTCGAGGTATTGCTGGCCATGGCTGGCCTTCAGAGCATCTTCAATGGCCTGGACGGAAACGAGATCAAGACCAACTTGGACGACCATCAGGCGATCTTAAATGGCTGCGGATTCGTGCAGATCGGCATCCCGTGGGCATGTACGATCTTGGCCTAGATTGCGGGTGGCAGCCCTTGCCCATGGGGGGACTCATCGTGCCCAACCCTGCAGATCAACGTGGCCCTGCGCCCGGCGAGGACCCACAGGGTCGCGCGAATGCCGAGCTCTGGGCCCTGGGCAGCACGTCACGTCGTATGCGACCCGCGACCTCCGGCCCGTCGAGGTCATCCTGCTGGTGCGCTACCGCGAGGCGGTTTCAGGCCGCGTCCTCGAGCTGGGCTGCGGAGCGGGCCGCCGGACCGGGTACTTGAGCCAGATCGCCGCGTATGCCCGCGGCGTCGACATCTCGAATCGAATGGTCGAGTACTGCCGGCGACGGTACCCACGGGCAACGTTCGACGTCGGCGACCTGCGCGACGTGACAGCCATCGATCCGGCCTCTTTCGGGGCAATCGTGGCCGGATACAACATCCTCGACATCCTCAACGACCACGAGCGGGCCGCCGTTCTCGATGGGATTCACCGAGGCCTGGAGCCCGGGTGCTTGTTGATCATGTTTTCGCACAATCGAGCGTATGGCCGAAAAGGAGTCAGGGGTGCGCTTGCCCGGAACGACATCCTGGGCTTCGTCCGGACGAGCATCGAGCTGCACCGGTGGGTGCTCAATCGGCGCAGGCTCGTGCAGTTCGAACGCGATGAGGTTGGCTACGCGATTCGCAACGATGTGTCCCATCAGTTCGCCGCACTGCACTACTACATCACCCGGGATGGTCAGGAACGACAGTTCGCCGAGCACGGCTTCCAGCTGCTCGAATGCCTTGACCTCGAGGGTCAGCTGGTCAAGCCGGGCGACGAGGCTCGCCGATTCTCCGAGCTCCACTACGTGGCGCAGCGCGTCTGAGAGGCATCAGTCGGCCTCTAGCAGCCGACGAACGTGGGCGCGCCCGGTGTCCCAGTCGTAGGCCCGGTAGACCTGGCGATCCACGATGTGCTGGGCGGACGAGAAGAACATCTCATACTGCAGCTGGCGCCCGGCGAACTCGGTCCCGACGAGGTCCCACATCACCTTGAGCAGCCTGACCCGGTCGCGGGCTGATAGCGATGCCGAACGGTAGTAGCGCTGGACATCGGCCGCCGTCTCGGGCGCCGTGAAGCTTTCGGCCGACGGCACGGCAATAAATCCGCCGCCGGCCAGCTCGCGTAGCGCTCGGGTGAAGTCCACGACCCAGCGCCGCTGCAGGCTGATCCCTGAATGCACGAACTTCGGAGCGGGCAGGACGTAGTCGCCGCGCGTGACAGCCCTGGCCTCGGCCGCCAGGACGATGGCGTCGAGCGCCGAACAGAAGGCCGCGATGTCTCCGCCAAGCTGGGCCTGCACGGGCGGGATCGCCGAGATCCCATGGGCATCGGCCAGCTCGATCGCCAGGCCCGAGGCAAATTCCGCCTTGACGAGGAACCGGACGAGTGCCTGGAAGTTCAAGAGCAGCTGGCCACCGGTGTCGTAGAACTGGGCGCTGACCAGCTCGATGTCGCGATGCACAAAGACGTGCTCCCACGGAACGAACACGTCGCGCAGGACGATCAGGCTGTCCGACTCATCGAATCGGGACGAGAGCGGATAGTCAAATGCGCTGGTCGATCCCGAGACATATGGGTGGCGGGGATAGACCCGCAGCCCCTCCGTGGCCAGGGGCAGGACGACGGAAATGGCGTAGTCCTCGTCGCCGGGCTGGAGCGGCACGATCGAGCTGACGAAGAGATAGTCGGCGATCGCCGCCGAGGTCCCGATCATCTGGGCGCCTCGTATGACGATGCCATCGTCGCGCTCCTCGGCGATGCCCGGGTACAGAAACGGCTCGGGCTGCTGGTGGGCGGGTTTGGATCGATCCACCTGCGGCGGCGTGATCGCGTAGGCCACGAACCAGTCGTTCTCACGGGCCTGCTGGAAGAAGGACACGACGTTGTCGCCGAACTGCGAGCCACCCCGGTCGAACACGTGGCGCATTCCGGAAAAGGCCGTGATCAGCGACGCGACATGGTCCGGCGTTCGACCCATCAGGCCGAAGCTACCCTCAGCCCAGTGGCGATGGACCCTGCGCCGAATGGCAATGTCTGCTTGGGTGCGCGGCACCAGCCACATCGCGCTGTAGTTCGTCCCATCTTCCTCGTACGTGAGGTCAGCTCGGCCCAGCGCGCCGTCGTAGAGGGAGGCAATGGTCCGGGCCGGGCCCTCGAAGCCGGGTCTGGAGGCGATGTTGGTGACACGCTGGCCGTCGAGGAACACGCTTCGTCCGTCGCGGTTGATATCCGCGAGATAGTCAGCTCCCCGGCGCATCTGCTATCCCTCTCCAGTCAGCGTGGTGCGGCCCATTCGACTGGGTCGCATTGAGGCGATGTTGGTTATAGCGTACGTTTGTTCAGTGGAGTCGAATTGTTGAGCGGTGATGACCTGTTCCGGTCGGCCTTCCGGCGCCATGCGGCTACGGTAGTCGTATTGACCTACCTGGATCGAGACGGCTTGCCCTCCGGGATGACGGCCACCTCGATGTGCTCCCTCTCGGCTGACCCGCCTTCGCTCCTGGTGTGCATCAATCGAGAGACGCGAGCCCATGCCGAGATCACCCACGGCGGCCGCTTCGGGGTAAACCTCCTGTCCGTCTATCAGCGCCCGATTGCGGACTTTTGCAGTCGGATCGGGGCGCCCAAGGGCCTGCGCGAGGCGTGGCTGGCTCCCGAAACGGACCCCGCGGCGACGCCCCGCTTGCGGGACGGGCTGGCCCATCTCGAGTGCGCCGTCGACGTGGCCTATGTGGCCTACTCGCACTCCGTGTTCGTCGGCCTGATCGAGTCGGTCTGGCTCAACCCGACGGACGCCCCACCGTTGGTCTACTACGGTGGACTGTACGGGCAGCTGGAAACAGCGGTGGAACGAGCCGAGCGGTTCCACTGGGAGCTGCGCGAAGACTGACACTTCGCCCAGATTGAGGGCGGGACATCGGCCTGGCTAGGCCCGGCGCCGAACACCTCAAGACTCGCCCCCCGGTGCCCTTGCGCACCGTTTGACCCCACTCAACCGCACGCCCATGACCATGGGACCACGGATTCGGGGTCGAACTGACCCCATGGTCGCGGGTCGAATTCAGGCGGGTCGCACCTACGCTGCCGGGGCACTTGTCCCCGTGGAAGAGGAGCGACCCCCTTGTCGAATCACGCACAGCGTGCGAGCAACCAGCTGCCGCCCGACCCGAACGCCGCGGTTCGCCGGGAGCTCGCCGGTAATCACCATCGCCCCATCCGCCCCTGGGCGGTCTTGCTGACGATCGCTGCCCTCGTCGCGGCCGGCTCCGGCCTGGTCGTGGCCGGACCCGCCGGCCTGCTCGCTGCGGCCTCCAGCCCGACCTGGGTCCAGGACACCAGCTCGAGTCTCGCCTGGTCCGGACCCTGGTCCACGGTCAAGGTCGCCAGCGCCTCGGGCGGAACGGTCACCCAGAGCACCTCGGCCGGCGCCTCGGTGTCATTGCGCTATACCGGCTCCTACCTCCGGATCATCGGCCCGATGGGTCGCGGCCGGGGCGTCTTCACGGTCAAGCTCGACGGGATCACAACCAATGTGTCGACCCATGCCTGGCTGACCAACGCCGACCAGATCCTGTTTGCCTCGGCCGGCCAGCCCGGCAATAGCCACACGGTCAAGGTGACCGTCGCCGGCACGCAGGGTCATCCGACCGTGAGCCTCGACGCCTTCGTCATCAGCCAGCCGACCGCGGCTCCGGCTCCGACGCAGACCCCGACGCCCACGCCGACCCCATCGCCGACCGCGGCCAGCTCGCCCGATCCGGGCAGCTCAGCCGACCCGAGCCCGAGCCCCACGCCGTGGGCGACCCCGGTGCCAACCCCGACGCCTTCGTTCGCACCTACGCCCACGCCCACGCCCACACCGGCCCCCACCGCGACGCCAACGCCCACGCCGCAGCCGACCCCGAACCCGTCCGGCCCGATCGTGGTCAAGAGCGACAACGTGACGATCGACGGCGTCGTCATCTCCTCGTCTGGCACGAGCGGAACCGCCATCGATGCCGAGGGCACCGCGTCCAACCCAATTGATCACTTGACCATCCGCAACTGCA
>JBBSFD010000056.1:0-20253 GCA_038239115.1 Candidatus Limnocylindrales bacterium
GTCGGCGTCGCAGATGCTCGGCAGCGTCGGCTACACGGGCCAGAGCATCATCGAGAAGCTCTATCGCGACGCTCGTCATGTCGGCATCGTCGAGGGGGCCGAGGCCACCCACAAGGAGATCATCTTTGCATCGCTGCTCCGCCGCGGCGGCTGCTGACCACGGGGTCCTTGGGCAATTCTGGCAGTAAGAGGATGCTCCAGCCCGAGTGGCTCGGCGCACGGCCCTGATAATTGACGAGGTGGTCGCGGGCCATTTGCGCTATACCAGATGTTGCCACCCCTATTGCCGCCGACCGACGGGACGCTCGTGAGACTCAAGGGACAGGGATCCAACACGGGGCTGCTGCTCCTGGGAATCGTCATCATCGTGACCGTCCCCGCGTTGGCCTACTTCCTCTTCATCGCGCCGCGCTAGCAAGGAGTCGACCGGGCGTGAGGGCAATTCGATCACGGCAAGGACCCGTTTTCTGGGCGACGCGACGCGAGGAGCGTGAGCGATCAAGCCGGATCCTAGCATTCGCCACTGGCGCAGCCGGTCGGACCGGATCCGGCCGCGGGTCCGGTGGGGGCGACGAGCCCCAGGGCAGCGGCACTGGCCTGAAGGCCAGCTGTCCCGGCAGCGCAGCCGGCATCCTCAACACGCCGATGCCCTCAATCACCCTGTCGCGGGTCGTCTGTTGCCCTCATCTCCCGTCATGTCCGGTCCCTGCGTTAACGGCTAGCTAGATGTCATACAGGGTGACGCCCGGAGGGCCTGTCGGCCGCTCCGGGCGTCTCGAAGGGGTCTGGTGGGTGGCGTCAGGCCGCCAGGCACCACTATTGATCCGAGCCGCGGCTCTCGACCGGGATTGAACCGGGACCCAGGGTTGAAGCCTTCGGCCCTTCACGCCGTCCTCTTCGGCTTCCTCACCCCGAATCTCTCCGGAAGCAAGCCAAATCTACGGTCTGCCGTGCCAACGTGTGTCATACGATCACAGTGTTCGATCAGGCCGTAGTTCGTATCGACCCGCTGGCCGCAGCACGGGTCACGGAAGGCCTTCGGCGGAGAGCGATTAGGGTAGATCGTCCGTCGCGTCACGCCGAGCTCACAGGCCGATGCGGACGGCGAGTCGACTCTTGGCATGGCTTGGTCTTCGCCTCGGTGTCCTCCGATGCTTCACCCTCAGGCCACAGCCGCGCCCGCAAGGCAACGACCGCGATAAGACTGCAACGTCGCCGTCGACCCCAACGGGCAGGAGCCCAGCTCGGTCCCCAGAGTTACCATGGGGTACGCATCAGCCCATCGTCGGAGGCCGACAATGCAACGGATCATCGGCATCGTCCTCGGCGCGGTGGTGACATACCTCGCACTCGTCGTCCTCGACGCGCTCGGCAGCGCCGCCCAACCTAGGTACGGCATCGCGGTCATCCTCGGCGCGATCGTCAGCCTGCTCTGGCCCTGGCTCATCGGCTACTTTCTCCTACGCGGGGCCGAGCAGCGTCGCTCCAATGAGGTCGGCAGAGAAGTCGCCAAGCGAATGTCCGACGACCGGAACGACCTCGACTAGGCCGCGCTGATCCGCGATCCACTCCCAGCACTCCCGCCAGAACACGTCCGAGCGCCTGTCCAGGCCACGGAGCGCACCCTCGGCCTCATAGCGGGAGATCCACTGCTCCGCGCCCTCCGGGCTCAGCCTCGATTCGGCCATGACCCGCGATAGGTGGCTCCTTCGATGGGCCTGGTAGAGGCGTTCGGGATCGGGTCGACGGGCCATGTCCGAAGGGTAGCCCGGCGGCTGCCATTTCCTCCGTCACACGACTGTCATCCGACTGTCATCTGGAGCGAGGATGGTGGGCCCGTTTCCTGCCGTCACCCGAGATGCCGACATGCGTAGATCCAAATCCAGCCGCCGATGGCTTATCCCGATCGCGATGATCGCGGCGCTCGGCCTCGCGGCCTGCACGGCGCCTGCGGGCGCGACCACTGCCCCAGGTGCAAGTGCCAGCCCCATGATGGACGAAAGCCCGAGCCCGATGATGGACCACAGCCCGGCGCCGAGCATGATGGACCACCCCTCGGGCAGCCCCATGATGGACGAAAGCCCCTTGCCGTAGCCTGCGAGACCAGCCTAATGCCGCGAACATGGGAACGCCCCCGGCGGACGTGGAGTCGAACCGGGGGCGTTCTGGATCCCGTCCGGGCCTTCAGCCTCCCGTTCGGGTCTGCACAATACGGCGCGGCTCGCGCCTGCCGCTGTAGCGCAGAAGTCCCGCCCCCATAGAGAACGCCCCCGGCCCTGTGTGATCCTGCAGGCCACCGGAGGCGTTCTGTGAACGGCTGGGCAGGAGGGGAGCCCAGGACCCAATCTTAGGCCGCGCTCGGGCCGACTCTGTAGCTCAGAAGTCCTGCTGTGAGCGCCCAGCGTTCAGGCCCCTGACCAGGAGCTCACTCAGCACGGCCAACGCTTGGGCGACATGAGGGTAGTCCTCGACCGGCACGGTAATGGGCTTGGGCGGTTCGCTGGGGCGCTCGGGAACGAGGATGAGCGTCGCCGGCCGGCCCTTCTCGATGTCGAACTCGATCCGGCGCAGCTTGCCAATCGGGATGTCGAGGGTGATCCGATCGTCCTCGGCCACGGCGATCCGTCGATCGGTCACCAGGATCCGATGGTCGCTCGCCTTGGCGACAACGTGAAGTCGCTCATCCGGCGCGACGAGTCGGAGGATGGGCTCAAGATCGTCAGAGTTGATCATCATCGTGTCCTTGGGGTTCTGAAGCTTTCGGCCTTAGTGTGAGCCCGGACGCGGGACGAGACGAGCCGACGCTGGCGAGACGCCCTGCAGAGCGGTTTCAGGTTACCCCGGCGGTCATGACGAAACGGTCCTTTCGGACCTCGTGTGCGGCGCCTATGCTTCCGCCGTCGGCCATGCCCAGATCATCGATTCGGACGAAGCCGGGGTCTTGGAGCTGAAGAGCTTGGCGGTTATCGAGGCACGCCAGGGCGAGGGGAATCGGTCGCGCATTGGTGGAGGCCGTAGTGGCACGCTGCCGCGTACGTAATGGCCATCGGCTCATCGTCTCAACCGCCGCTGCCGCCCTCACCACGCTTCGCTTCTCCCAGCGCCGCGGCTTTCGGATGTATCGGGTCGTCCAGGACGCCTACGGCCCAGCCAGCGGTTATCCGGAAGGCATGCTGCTTAATGGGATCGCGCTCCGCGACTAGGTATTCCTCGAGTTGCACGTCGGCTCGTGACTCCCCGGCGTGCAGGCTCCCACTCTCGACGCCGCGTCCGCTCCAAGAACGGTACTTCTGTGCGGCAGAGCGGGCCGCAGGCCTGGTTACCATTCGGGTTCTGGGCGCCCTCCTGCCCAGCGTGGTGAGAACGCCTCCGGTGGCCTGAGGATCACAACAGGACCGGAGGCGTTCTCTATGCCCGCCGCGGCGGGACTTCTGCGCTACAGCGTTCCGGGCCGATGGCCTTCTAGGCTTCGACACGGACCAGGGTGCTGGAAGGCCCGGTCCAACCAGGAACGCCCCCGGTCGCCCTCCACGCCCGCCGGGGGCGTTCTCATGTTCTCCTCATCTTCGCCGGTCAGTCTCGTTCGGCCCTGCCCGCTGTCCGCCAACTCCGTCCAGCGAGCGGGGCGAAGCGCCCTCGGTCGTACAAGGCCTGTGGGCCCGGGGCTGCGGATCGCGGAGAAGATCCGGGTTGAGATCGAATCGGTATCGATCGGGGCCGGGACCGACGTGCCGCAGCGGGTGACGGTGTCGGGCGGCTGCGCTCAAGTCGGCGAGGACTTGGACGTCGCGAATGCGTTAACACTGGCGGACGTGTGGCTTTCGCAGGCTAAGCGCGCGGGACGCAACCAAATCGTTGGCCTCTATGTGGGTCATGTGCGTGAGATTGCGGGTCTCGCCCTTGCACTGGCGCTCCACTCGGCCGCCGCTCGCGCCGTTACCGTCGATGTCGTCAGTCCGGCAGAAACCCGCCCCGATTGCGTCGCTCGGGGCCGACCCCCGCCGGGTCTCGGCCCCTGCGAATCGGCGATGGTGAGGGGCGTCATTTCCCGTTCGTCGGCGGCTGCCGCCATGCGCTACCTGCCGACGCGCCAACCCGGCAGGCCGCGTTCGCTCGCCCGGCCGCAACCGGCCCCCGCAGACGTGGACGAGGGATCAGCCCGAATGAGGCCTCGGCTTTCGTGGGTCGTTAGCTTCTCCCAGCCCGGCCGAGCCCGGACGGACGCGTTACATTTCACCACGGAGCTTGGTACTGTAATCAGTGTTCCAGTCCGGGGTCCGGTATCCTGCGAGAGCCGTCCCGGTTGCCAGGTTCCTCCGACCATGGGCAGGACCGCGTAGCCCGTGAGCCCATTCTAATGACCGCTACCCGATCGAAAGTTCCCGCCGCTCCAATGAATCCCTCGAAGACAGGAAGCCAGGTCACCGTCCGGCTCTTCGATGCCGACCGGACGGACCGCGAGATCGACTTCGATGCCCAGACCGTCAAGGCGCTGACCGACCGCCAGCTCCTTTGGGTCGATCTCCACCGGGAGGCGGTCGAGGACCTACCGCCCGATTTCATCGACGCGCTGCCGTTCGATGCGGAAGACCTGCGTCGGCTGTGGACCGCGCCCCCGACGCCGACTCTCGCCGTTCACGGCGACTACTTCCTGGCCCGGCTGCAGGACCTCCAATCGGTCCGCGGCCACGACACGCCTCTCGTGTTCGATGTGGCCGTCGGCAAGAACGTCGTGCTGACCACCCACGAGGGCACGATCCCGTTCCTGGCCGAGATCGCCGACCGGCTGACCGCGGACACGAACCTCGGCGAGATCGACGCCACCGACTTCGCCGTGGTCGTTCTCGACGGCTTGATGACAAGCTACCTCGAGCTGACCGACGAGGTCCTCGCCAAGGTTGACGAGCTGGACACCGAGGCCCTCCGCTCGACCGGTCGGCGCGATCTGCTGACCGAGATGGTCGCCCTGCGCCACCGGATCGCGGTGATCCGCCGCACCCTGGTCGCCCACCGATCAGTGATCCGGGGAATGGGCGGGCCCGATTTCGCTGTGGTCACCGGCTCGGACTCGGCCAACAGCTTCGCCGAGCTGACCGAGCACTACGAGGCAGCAATCGCGGCGATCGACTCCGCCCGCGAGGCCTTGATCGGGACGTTCGACATCCACATGTCGCGCACGGGCCAGCGCACGAACGACGTCATGAAAACCCTTACGATCGTGACCGTGCTCCTCCTGCCGACCGGGGTGATCGCGGGCTTCATGGGCATGAACACCACGCCGCCCTATTCGAACGACAATCCGATCGTCTTCTGGATCGTGGTCGCGCTCATCGTCGCGATTGGGGCGGCCACGCTGGTGCTTCTTCGCGCTCGACGCTGGATCTGAGCACTCGAGGGGAACCGCGCTCGTCTTCGAGGACGTTGATCGCGCCCTACCTGAACCCAGCGAGCTGAACCGGGACGTCCATTCGCCGAGCTGCGAGCGACCGGGGCTACTTCAAGCTCGACGGAGATCCCAGCCAGCGCAAGCCAATGCCGGGATCGACATCGTCCGAGCTCGGCCGATCCTCGACGTACTCGACGGGGAGTCCGGCGGGGTATCGCAGTCGTGCTCCAGGCCCCGGGGGCGAGGTCCATCGCTTGAACGATCTCGGCTCCGTTGGCAACCTGCTTCGCGATGACATGGTCGAGGAACGGCACCAAGATCGTTAGCTCACCCCCGTGCAGCTCACGCTATGATCTCGCTCGCCGGACTGGCGCATCCACCCAGTCGGCCACAGGGTCCTCGCCCAAGGGCCGGAGGAACGTCCGATGCGACCGACCAGGTTGATGGCTGTTGTGGTGTTTGGCACGCTCCTGGTAGCGGCCTGTACCGGCTCTTCGACTACGAATGGGCCAACGTCGAGCCCGTTCCCGACGACGGCCCTGGTACCTCCGAGCGACGGTGTCCCCGCCTCGACGGCCCCATCAACGGCGCCCAGCTCGTCGGACCAGACGCAGAGCGCCGCGCCAACCGGGGCGCCGACGACCCTCGATCCGTGCCAGCTCGTAACCGTCGAGGAAGCATCGGCGCTCGCGGGCACGACGTTCGGTCCAGGCGCGGAAAGTGACACAGGCGCGGGCGGCAAGAAGTGCGTGTATGGAGCCCAGACCAAGAACGTCTTCAGCGTGCTGGTCGGCGTGGCCGGTAGTGTGGCAATCGCCAAGGCCGGCGAGGCCGAAGCGGAGGCCGCTCTTGCGAAGCTCGCGACGAAGGGCGTCAAGTTCACCGAGGTCAAGAGTTTCGCACCCGGGGCCGACGCTGCATTCTTCGTCGGGCCGCTCGGTGCTGGGATCAACGGCGCCGCGGTCTACGTCCTCGCCGGGACGACTGTATTCGGCTTCAGCGACCTCGTCCTGGGCGGACCAGCGCCAACGCTCGCCGATATCGAGGCGCAGGCCAACGTTACCCTCGGGCGCATTCCGTGAGTCGCGTCACGGGCTGAGATCGAGGATTGGCCCCGGGCGAAACCCCCCGTCCGCGGGCCGCCACTCCGCCGCCAAACTGTCACCGTGCTCGGGCCTCATCATCCGGCCATCGCTCCCGCCTGATGGCCGAGGCTAGGCTCAGCGAGGAGAAGGCCGACGCGCTCCTGATCGCCTGGAAGGCCGAGGGCCGGCAGCGCGGCTGGATCCCGGGACGCCGGCCTTCTGGCGCCGAGGACGGCCAAGGGAGCGCCAGCGTGGGGCACTATCGCCACGCCCTTAGTTGAGCGACAAACCAATCCGAACTCCGACCGCAGGATTCACTGGTGAGACGGCCGGCGGCGCGTAAAGGTGAGGAGGGCGACGCTCGGTTCGCGTGGCCGGTGCTCGTGGTCGCTGGCCTGATGGCCATCGGGCTCATGTCGGTGTCTGGCGCTTACGGCTTCCACGGCGACGAGATGTACTACGCCGTCGCTGGCCAGCACCCGGCCTTCGGCGATGTCGACCGGGTTCCACCACGTTCACTCCCACGCCTGTCTCCTCACCGGCTCTTGCGCACGGTTGCGACGACGCAAGTGACATCGCCTATGGCCCCAAGAACCCTTTGCCGACATGATGGTCAAGGCTAAGACGGTGCCAGGTCTGCGGGGAAGCGATTGAAGAAGGGGAGGGATACTGCATCTTCGATCAGAAGCTACTGAAAGTGCCGATAGAGCATGAGTATCCGCGGGCCGGCGAGCAATTGTTCGTCCATGAACGCTGCGTGCCCGAGTTCACGGCACCGGATGAATATGAACTTGACGAGTGCATCACTGCTGAAGAACCCCGCCGAGGATCCGAGTCAAGAAGACCTGAACTCGGGGCCATTCCGAGCGCACCAGGAGGGGAGAGTCGGATCGCCCTTCGGGCTGCCTTGCAATCCAAAGGCGATGATCGCCGAAGACGGCGCTCGGAAGGTCGCTGTCTGCGTCGACAAATCCGGGAGCAAGGAGCATTTCGAAATGATGCGTTCGGCCTCGGTCGAACCGTCGCGTTCCAGGTCCCTCCGATAAGCCCCGACGGCACGTGGGACCCAAGTTGGATGCAAACGGTACGTTCAGCGACGCGCCGGCCCTGCTCGCTGCAGGTCGGCCGACTTCAAAATCGACGCAGCCCCGGACCGGCTGATGGCGCGGATGAGCCCAAGGCCGACAGCCGGCCACGGCTACGGTTGCGAGTGGAGAAATCCGCGAGCTCAAATGAACACGCCCCGTAGGTCCTCGGCCCCGGGTTTCTACGAGCTACGCTTGACTTGTTGGGGGAGGTCCCGTAGTATCCCGACAGGATGGTGCAGGATATGGTCGACACAATCGGCGAAGACGATGTACGGCTCTTTCGGGGCGAGTTGCTTCAAGCGCTGGACGCGTCGCAATTGACCGCAGAACCGGCGCGATTCGTGGCACGCGTAAAGGAAGCCATACGGGAAATGCGCGGGGCGGTAGCGAGCGGAGCCCCAGACGAGCAGCTCGATGAGCGGACGGTCGAGCTTCTTCGGAGCGGCGGCCTGGACATGTCGCCCGCCCGCGAAGACGAGCCAGACCCTGTGGCTGGGACTGTGGCGAGATACGCAGCGCTACTGGCGGATTCAACCGACGTTGCCGGCGTCGTCGGACGGCTCGGAGTCGACGAGTCACGGGTCCGGCGACTTCTGCGAGAACGCGCGATCTTCGGCTTCAAAGAGGAAGACGGATGGCGGGTTCCGATCGCCCAATTCGACGCGACCGGGCAAGTTCGTGGGCTCCGTCAAGTCTTTGTCGGTCTCCGAGCGGGCCTCCATCCAGTCTCCGCTTGGCGATGGCTCACATTGCCGAACGAGGACCTGGAACTTGAAGGCCAGTCCGTATCACCCTTCGATTGGCTCAGAAGCGGCGGCGACATCCAGCTCGTTTGCTCGCTTGCTGAAGACCTCTGACACTCGTGGTGCCGCGGAACGGGGGGCCACCATCCTCTCTGCCCGCCCTGGACCCGGAGGATGTGGTCGAGGTCGACCGAACGATCTATCGGATTTTCAAGACAGCCGGCGTCCACCCAGCGGGTTGGCAGACCTTCCGAAACTTCGGCCCCCTGATCGGCGGGCGATTCGATCATCACGTCCCTCCGAAACGAAGCTCCACGACAAGGGCGGTTCTGTACGGCGCCGTGAACGTCGGCGACGAGGCAGCCATCGCGACGTGTCTGGTCGAAGTTTTCCAGGCTACCCATGTCATCGATCGGTTTGATCAAGGACCCTACCTCGCTGCGTTCAATCCGTCGCGCACAGTGCGTCTTCTGGATCTTCGTCACCGATGGCCCGCGCGCTCGGGCGCGACGCAGGCTCTCAACTCTGGGCCTCACTCGAGGAGCCACCGATGGTCGCGGAAGATCTATTCCTCGTATCCGAACATCGACGGACTGCTGTATCCGTCGGCCGTGGCGGGCATCGGCGGCGCGAACGTGGTGCTCTTCGAGCGCGCCTTGGATGCGCTCCCGCGCCGACCCTTGTTCAACCTACCTCTGTCTCACACAGCCCTTGTCCTGCCCTTGAGGCGCGCCACCGATCGCTTCGCCTATGACCTCGTGTAGACCGCGTCCTCGTAGCACGGGATGACCCAGTGCGCGTTCTGGGACGCAGGGGAAGAGCCCTGAGCGCGAGCACGTAGTCGGAGAAGCTCAACCCATGGTTGACGGCATGACCCGTTGATCAGGCGGTCGAACCCCGTAACCACCGCTCCGTGCCCGTAACCTCGATCTCGAGCGGCAACGAGGCCGGGACATTCAGGTGCCTAAGGGTGGCTTGTCTCCTCTTGAACCCTCCGACCTCAGCTTCCCACAGACTCATGCGAGCATGACGGCGACAATCGGTCTCTTGGGGGAAGCTAAGCGCCCGATACGTAGTCAGGCGAGGGGTCGTCGGCCTCGGGGCGCAAGAGGATGGAGCGCAGGACGTGACCGGCCGACACAAGACTACGGGGAGAACAGGAGAAATTCGTCAGCTGGCGGCCGGCGGGAAAGGATACGAACGATCGATATCCTTATCAGGAGTTGCACGCCAGAATCGGGCCGCGCGAGCCATCGCGTGAGCCTGGGGGACAGTCATCTCTGTCCGATTCCGGGATGAGTCAAGCGCACATCCCGGCACTAATTGGGTGCACATCGTAATCCGTGCTATGAATCAAGCGCCAACCCTGCCCTTGGAAGGGAGCCGGGTCGACCGGCATCAGGTCTCACACGTCAAGCATCGAGGGGCTTCCTGGACGAACGTCCAGGGACGCGGCACGCGGGCTAGCCGCCGGACAGGTAATCCTCGAAGCTAGTGTTGCCCCACCCGCCGAATCCCGGTCGGCCGGGGAGGCCAGGTATGCCGGGCCGACCCGGGAGGCCGCCGAAGCCCGGTTGTCCCGGTATTCCGCCTCGGGCCGGGATCGTGATCCCGCTCGCACCATCGAGGAAGGCGACCCCTCGTCCAGGGCGATCGCGAAACACACGATTCACGTACCAGCCGAGGAAGCCCTTGCCGCGGTACGAGATCACGGCATCGCCGACGAGGAAGGCGCGAGCGGCGCCATGCGAGTCGCGCACCGTGTCGCCGTCGAGCCACCCAACGGCGCGGCCCTGCATGTTCCAGATCGGCTCGGGCATCAGTCTTCGCCCTCCCAGTGTCGTTTGCGTGTGAGTCGCTGTCGCGCACGCATCGCCTCGATCCGCGATTTCGACAACTTCGGCGCCCATACCGCCTCATCGTCCCTGAGCCAGTAGTGCGACCCGCAGGAAAAAGCCCAGTTGCCGATCGACGGCCAGAGCGAGACCGTCTCGCCGTCGAAGGTCAGCCGCCAGTCGTCCGGGCTCAGGGGCGTCACGACTCGGCCGCCGCATCCGCAGGGGCAAGCGTGGACGCACGTCGAGTAGTCGATCGAGATGTACAGGACCTGGGGCTCGAGGTCGCGCGGGATGAACTCCACGAACCGATGATCCATCGGGACCGACGGGCGGCTCAGCATCGGTCGTCGACGATGTCGTTGCCACTGATCGTGAGCAAAGTGTGCTGCTCGTCCTGCTGGTCTAGGTAGAAGCCGACGTACCGCTTCCACCGGAGGACGGCGAGGGCGGCGGCGAGCGCGTTCAGCTCCGCGACCTGGATGTTCGTCAAGTAGAGGGCGGCTTCGCCGTCGGGTGCGTCCGTCGGGATCCAGGACCGCCCGGACACACGACGACCGGGCAGGCCCGCGGTCAGGCGCACCTGGCCGGACAGGGCGCCGGCGTCGACGTCGACCCCGATGCCGGTGTCGAAGAAGGGGATCTCGCGCGCCTCTAGCCATTCGATGATCGGTCGCTTGGCCGGCGAGGGGTCGACGGCCAGGAACACGGCGGCGGCGCCATCGAGTTCGGCGACGTTGGACGGGTTGATGTCGTACGGGTGGGCAACGACGCCGCGTCGCATGCGGCTGTAGATGGCCGCGAAGTGCTTGGCCTTATTCGGCCCACCGTCGAGATCCTCGATTGAGGCGGCGCCCGGAGACCGGAACGCGTTGTGCACCCGAAGGTGATCTCCGTCGTAAAGGTGGATCTCGGCCACGAGGGTTTTGGCGAGCAGGTCCAGCAGGTATGAGCCGGTGCCGCCGACGCCGATGATGGCGATCGAGCCGACATTGAGCTTATCCGAAAGTACGCCGATGCCGGCCCTGGCCGATGCGGTGTCCTGGTAGAGGAACGGCGACTCGTCCTCCTCGTTCTCGACGACCCGGAAGGTGCAGGCGGTCGCCTCTGGGTCGACCGCCGCAGCGTAGGAGCCAAGGATCCCGACGTAGGCCGCGACCTTCTCGTAGTAGTTTGGGTAACCCGACGACCCTGGCGGCTTGTGGGAGAACGAGAACCTCGCCTGGATCCCGCTACCGAGGTCCTTGCTTACCTCGCCGGTGATGAGCCGCTCCAGGCGATTGCCAGCCTGGTCGGAAGGTACTTCGCCGGCGAACTCGATCACGTGCGTGTCCGGCGGTGCCGTTACCTCCTCGCCGTCGACGACGGTCGTCGTCAGGCTGGTCACGAGGATGCCACGGTGCACCTGCCGGTCCGGTCCGACGTGAGGCACGTCGTGGACCAGCAGGTGGCCGGCGCGGACGTCGATCGCGTAGCCCTCGCGGGCGAGGCGAGCGAGATCCGGACTACGACTTATCAGTGACGCGGACATCGAAGAGCATGCCGTCCTTGACCTTCACCGAGCCGCCCTCGGCGAGGATGCCCTTGGGCTTGTGGTCGGGGCCCTTCCGGTAGGTGACCGAGTAGATGATGTTCGGGCCCTGGGGTCCGTCGGGATAGGCGAGCGCGACCACCTCGTCGAAGGTGACCTCATCCTTGGGGACCTCGTGGGGCTCGCCGTTGACGATGATCGTCACCGGCTTGGGGCCATGGGGCTTGGCATCATCCTGGGTGTCCATCGGTGCTGGTTCTCCTATTCGAGAGTGGCCGTCGGATCGCCAATCTAGTATACCTGACGGGTAAAGACATTGCAATCGCGCTCGACGCCAATCATGCACCAAGGCCGTGCATCGGATGGTAGTCTATGTCTGTGCAGCTGCTCTTCGAGGACGCGACGCTGGCCGAGCTGTGCTCGTCCCAAGGTCGGCTAGCGTCTCGTTTCGGCCTCGTCACGGCGCGCGCGATCTGCGCTCGCCTGCACGAACTCGAGGCTGCGGCGTCGCCGTCGGAGCTTGAGCTGCTGCCACACCTCGATCTCCGGGAGGTCGCCTCGCCCCCAGCCACGGTCAGCTTGGCCCTGGCGGATGGCCACCGTCTGGTGTTGCGTGCCACCAGCCGGACCGTGGAGGTGGCCTCGACCGAGTGGGCCAACGCGGCATCCGTGATCGCCGCGCAGCTTGTTGAGGCCGACCCACATTGAGTGGCACGCAGGAAGGAGAGTCTTTGGCCCCGTCAATCGCCAGTGTTTACCGGCCTGACTATGCGACACCGCCCGGTGAGACGCTTCGCGCCGTCATCGAGGCACGGGGCATGACTCAGGCGGACCTGTCGCGTCGCGCTGGCCTGTCGGCCAAGCACATCAACCAGATAGTTCAGGGAGTCGCCCCGATCAGTCCAGATGCCGCGTTCGCTCTCGAACGCGTGCTCGGCGTCCCAGCGCGGTTCTGGAACGCCCTCGAGGCCAATCACCAGTCACGCGAACTACAGCTGCTTGACCGTGTCGTCAGCGCGGACGATGCGACGTGGCTGAGCCGCCTGCCGACCAAGGAACTCCAGCGTCGGGGCCTGTTCGAGAAGGTCGCCACCCAGGCTGATCTCCGAGACCAAGTGCTCCGGTTCTTCGGCGTGGCCTCTCGGCCGTCGTGGGAGTCCGTCTGGACGGCGCCCGACGCAGCCTTCCGCAAGTCCAAGGTCTTCGAGTCGGACCCCTACGCGATGGCGGCCTGGCTGCGGATGGGGGAGTTGGAGGCCATCGAGGTCAAGACGGCGCCCTTTGATCGCGCCGCCTTCGAGGCCGCATTGCAGGCCGTCCGGTCCCTCATGAGATCGGACCCCGAGACCTTCGAGCCCGAGATGAAGCGCGTCGCCGCTGAAGCGGGCGTCGTGATCGTCATAGTTGGCGAGGTCAAGGGCTCGCGCGTCAACGGTGCTGCGCGATGGTTGTCCGCCAATCGAGCCTTGATCCAACTGTCGGTCCGCTATCGCTGGGAGGACGTGTTCTGGTTCTCGTTCTTCCACGAAGCCGGCCATGTGCTGCTCCATGGCAAGCGCGAGACGTTCATCGACGACGGCAAGACTCGGACGTCAGAAGAGGATGAAGCCGACGCCTTTGCCCAGGAAATCCTGATTCCGCAGAGCTATGAAAGCGACCTATTGCGAACGCGGACGGTCCCGCAGGCGCGATCCCTGGCCGACCGGCTCGGGGTGCCGCCGGGTATCGTTGTCGGTCGACTGCAGCGTGAGGGGCTCATGCCTCACAACATCGGGAACGAGCACAGGAGGCGCTTCCAGGTCATTGAGCAGTAGCCAAAGACAAGAGATCCTCGACTGAGGGGCGAGGATCTCTGGGCAACAGTCAGCCGCATTGAGCCTTACGTGCGATGCGCCGACGGCGAGAAAGCGAGACCGCGAAAAGCCGGGGTGATCGTCGTTTGGGCGAGCATCTTGGCGGCGGCGGCGGTCCTGGCTGCAGACGCCCCGGCGAGGACCATCGCCTCGAGAGCGCCCCTGGCGGCGTCAGCGGTCGACATCGCCGGGCGACGGAAGGCGCCGCGGCGTTCTCGACCAGCCACATCCGGTAATCAGGGTTGGTCAAATCCTCACCTTCGGCAGTTTTCCCTGGTTCCTCGGAGTCCTACTGCTAGCGTCCCCTCCACCGCCGGGCGTTGGCCGGATCGCTGCAGCGATGGCAGCATTGGTTCCGGCCATCATCTGGCTGGCCGGTGTAAGGCAGGGGGACCAACTCGTCTCACCTGGTTCTATCGCCGCCCTGGGACGTGCCGATTCAGTGATCGTGGAATCGACTGGACGACCGGGATGATGGGACCTGGACTAAAGTCGAGACCCGCCACGACCTACTAAGCCTTCCCAGCCTATGGCGCCGAGCACTACTGAGCCCAGAATCACGAAGCCGCCGTGTTGTCGTCTAGGTTTGGGAGCGCGGAGGCTCTCAGCCCTACGACGATCACAGAGCTGAACAATGCGGTGGAGAGAGCTCGTACGACGAGCCGAACTGCCATCCTGTCCCAGATCGCGGCAGCCGCTCGGGCCACTGCCGTCCATGCAACTTTTGCTGGCCGCACGGATGGAACTAAATTCCTCGCCATCCCAACGCCACAGGGGCTCAGCGGCGGGATCGAAGACAGGCCCGACCTCGCTCAGGGCTTCCATGATGTATTCAGGCCGATTCGAGTCGGCGTGTTTGTCCATGAAGCTCAAGGCCGACGCCGCAGCGACGAATGTGAGCTGCTCTGGGGTAAGGAGCGATGGTGGAGTTTGGGGCCAGGCTTCCAACCCCTTGCGGTACACGATCCACGCGACCGGAACGAATATCACGCAGCAGACGACCCATGGGAATGCGAGCCGAGAGAGGACGGTCATGGTGTCAGACGGGAGCGGACCGGACGTGTTTGTGATTATGAGGTAGGGCACGACCCCAATGACCGATCCCGCGGCCGCTAGGATGAGGACCACCTCGAAGAATGTGAAGGTTCGATAGTTCCAACTCCGCCGCCGCCGCTCCCACTCCACGATGTGCTCGCGGATCGGGTGGAGGGAGTTGTAGTAGGCGTTCATCCGATCCGCAACAGGCATGAAGCGAGTCTATTCGACTGCTTCCTCGGGGAGAATGGCCCGACCGCACGGCTGCATCGGAGATCCGACGAACTAGGCGCCGATCCCAGATGACGACACGGTGAGCGGCGTACACGGTGGGAGCCGGGCTGGACTGGTTGGACGAGGACGCCCGGCACCTCAGCTCGCCACCCGTGCAATCCGCGAAGCGTGGGTCGTGCCAGCCGAAACTGTGCGCTAGGTGGGCTTGTCCCAGTCGGTTCGGTTGGGTCCTCCGCTAGCTGTTTTTCCGATCCAGGTTATTGACGGGCTCCCCGCTCATCGGCGGCTGACCGGCGAGTGACCAATTTGGTCGTCGGGGATTGTAGAAGGCCACTCGCGCCGTCGCGAAGGAGTTGCAGCGCATCGACGGCGATCCATCCCATGCCGAGGCCTAACCTGCGACGTCAAGTTGCCCAGAAGGAGGGGCAGGTGTCGAGGGATCGGACCCTGACTCCACGGTCGAAAGGATAGGTCTTGACAAGTATCCTACTCATAGTAGGATAGCGAAATGGCAACAGGCAAGTTCTCGACGACACTGAACCGCGAGAGAGTTGAGGAGGCAAAGGCCAGGGTCGGCGAGCGCGGGTTTTCGCGATACCTTGATGAGGCCCTCGACCTCAGGCTCCAGCGTGATCGCCTAGTCGATCTCGAGCAAGAACTAACCGAGGAGTACGGCCCGATCCCGCGTGATGTCCAGCGTCGGATCGACGAGTCTCCTTGGCCGAGGTAATCCTCGGTCGCGGCGCACTGCTGCTGGACTCTGGCGGGATCTCCGCCATCGCAGAGGGCAATGCCGTCGCCCGTGCCGCGCTCGCACGCGCTAGAAATGAGGGACGCCAAGTCGCAATTCCGGCGGCTGTCCTCGCGGAGACAATCACAGACCGGCCGGAGCACGCTCTAATCAATCGGGTTGTCAAGAAAGTCGACTTCGAAATACCGCTGAGCGCCGAGCGGGGCCGCGAAGCAGGGATTCTGCGAGCTAGGGCTGCCGCCCTTCGTCAAGGGGAGGGGGCCAGGCGACCTCCACCATCAGCAGTTGATGCGAGCGTAATGGCGGAAGCGGCTGCGCTCGGGGCGGCCATCATCCTGACCTCCGACTCGCGAGACATGGAACTCCTTCGTGACGCCGCGGGACTGACCGCGCAGGATGTCGAAATCATCGCCGTCTGACTCTCTGACAGCTCCACGCTTCTGGTCCAGCTCGGCGTTTTGTCCACAACGGGGGCGCAGCCGTTCGTGGCTCCGTGTCGTTGGCGGCCACGCCGTCGGCCTATGTGGACCAGGGGCCGGAGGCCTGGGACTGCCAAGCGGCCTCCCCGGCCTAAACAGACTGGAGGCGCCAACCCTTGGGTACGGTGGTGTGAGCGAGCACCAAAGATGCACAGAGATCGCCACGAAATGTGCAGAGGCGATCGAGCTCAGCCGAGCATAGCAGCGCCCTCCCGAGCTGAGCCCGCTGACGGCACGTGGGCGCGCATCCGATAGGACTGGCCCTTGATGTTGACGACCGTCGCGTGGTGCAGCAGTCGATCGAGGATCGCGCTCGCGACGACCTGGTCGGCAAACACCTGGCCCCAGTCGCCGAAGCCGCGATTGCTGGTCAGCACGATCGAGCCCCGTTCGTAGCGGCGCGACACGACCTGGAAGATCCAGTGGGCGCTCGTGGCGTCCATCGGCAGGTAGCCGAGCTCGTCGATCACCAGGACCGAGGGCCCGGTGTACGTCCGCATCTTGCTGGTCCAGGCACCCTCGAGGTGGGCCGCCTGGAGATGGGCGACGAGATCGACCGCGGTCGTGAAGTACGTCCGGAAGCCGGCCTCGGTGGCGGCGATGCCCAGGGCGATCGCGAGGTGGCTCTTGCCGACTCCGGGTGGTCCGAGGAAGAGGGCGTTGCGGTGCTCCTCGACGAAGCGCAGGGTGCTGAGCTCGGCGATGACCGAGCGCTCGATCGAGGGCTGGAAGTCGAACTCGAACTGGTCCAGGCGCTTGTCGAGCGGGTAGTGGGCAAAGCGCAGCCGGCCCGACAGGCGGCGAGCCGCGGTCGCCTCGACCTCGGAGGCTAGCAGGCGCTCGAGGACCTCGACCGGGGCCACCCGCTCGGTGCTCGCCCGTTCGAGCTCGGCAGCCAGGCGCTCGGACGCGGTGGCCAGGCCGAGGTAGGCCAGGTGCTCGCGCAGCCGGGCATAGGCGGTCGCGCTGCGCGCTGCCGTGCCAGCGCTCATCGGACGAGCTCGGCATAGGCGGCCAGCGGCCGGATCTCGACGGTCTCGCCGCTGACGTCCCTGGCGCGGACCATGACCGGTGCCGGCACGGGTACGAGGGTCTCGTGACCATCGACCCTGGCCAGCAGCCGGCGACTGACCGGCGTCAGCAGCGGCCGCTCGGCGGCCCACGCCTCGCCGACGATCTGCCCGGTCGTCCGGTGCCGCCTGGTGGCCACGACCTCGGTCGTCCAGCGCCGAGCCAGCGCGTCGTACCAGGCAAGGGTCGATCGCTCCGGGAAGACCTGCCCGCTGAGCCAGGCCAGGAAGTCCTCCTTGAGCTCGCGGTTCATCCGCTCCACCTTTCCTTTCGTCTTGGCCCGGTACGGCCGACAGGCTCGCGGCCGGGTCCCCAGGAGCGCCGCCGTATCGACCCACTCGGGCGCATAGATCGGGCTGCCGTCGGCCCGGGCACCCGACATCAGGGCGGTATCCCGATCGGTCAGGAACTCGGCGCTCGCGCCACCCAGGTCATCGACGCAGCGGACGATCGCGGCGAGGGTCGTGGTCCGGGTCTTGTCGGTGGCGAAGCGGACGGCGGGCATGCGCGAGTAGCCGAGGATCGCCACGAAGGCGTACAGCGGCGTAGCCCCGTCGCCGAGCGGCCAGGTCCCGACATCGGTCCAGTCGCCCTGGATCTGGATGCCGGGTCCGGTCTCGAACCGGATCTCGGGCTCGGCGGGCTCGCGCGGCCGGAGCTCGACCACCCGCCGGCGGAGGCTGGTGTACGAGCCGGTGTAGCCATAGCTGCCGACGAGCTCCCGGTGGAGGACCGTCGCCCGCAGGTCGGGACAGGCCGCGAGGCGTCGTTCGACGTGGGCCAGGCAGGCGGCGCTCCATTCGGCCGGGCGGACGCGTGGCCGATAGCGCGGCGGGGCGGCCGCGGTGGCATAGCGCTTGGCCGTCCGCCAGTCCAGTCCGAACTCGCGGGCGAGGCTGGCGATCGACCAGCTGTGGTGATGCAGCACGTGCAGTTCCATCCAGGTGTCCTCAGACTGCAAGTTGTCCCTCCTGTCGTGGCGCTGGACCTAAGCAGCCCGAGCCTGACAGGGGGGATCTCGCGTTTGTCGACCCAAACGAAAGGCCCTCGGGTCACCCCGAGGACCTCTGCGCATTTCGTGATCAACTCTCTGCGTTATTCGAACTCGCTCACAACAACACTGCATTGCCACTGACATAGGTCTATCGCCCGGGAGTCCGAGTCCTCGGGGAGCAGCTGGACGTTTGGCGGGGTAGCGGAGGGAGCCACACCACTCGTATCTTGGACGGTCGACGGCCACCCGCGACGTCACCGACTCGTGCCGGACAAGTGGACCCGGGCATGCCAGATGACCCCTTCTCCGAAGGGACGAGAGGGAGTCGTATCGACGTTCCTGTCAGCAGAGTGGATCCCCGGAGATCAAGTGCCTACGGGTCAGTCGCGCAGCCGAGCCGCTAAGTCGTCCAGCTCCGCACCGGGCTCGCCCGGAGCCAACTCCTCGTCTCACCCACTCGTGCCGAGGCGTCGTCAATGAAGGCCGACCAGTCGAAGTCCACCACAGCGAAGCCCGTCACGGTTGACCGGGACCAGCCAACACGTCCGGACTACTCAGCGCCGCGGAAGGCTGAGCCGCGGGGGCCCCAGCCACGTGATCATCCCGGAACGAGCCACCTGATCGGTCCTGATGGTGGAGCACAACGTCCCAGCTCGTCGCTGGGATCTCGTGCCGGCCGCATTTGGCAGTCCGGTTGCGCTAGATCACGCCTCGGGCTCAGTGGCCTCACCAAACGCGCGGCCTTCCGGCGAACTGAAGTCTGGCGGAACTGACGAGGCTTCGCGCGATGCCCGGCCCACAGCATCTGGAAGCTTGGGGGCCCCAGCAGCCCAGGGTCGGAGGTGCTGAACAACGGTTCGATAGCAGTCGACCGACTGTTGCCTCGACTCACGGACAAAGGAACCCGGACCTCGTCCCCGTTTTTTAGCACCGATGTCCTTAGCCAGCCAGAGCCGGAAGCCCTTGGCCCCTCGTCGACGATCCACCTGGTATAGGAGATGCTCAGGCTTCGCCCGTGCGTCCTTGACAGTTGTCGCGATTGTGTCTCGCACGTTTGGATACCGGACTTCGACCATCAAATCGTCTGGTGCCCCGCCAAGTTGTCGAACGATCCAGTTGACTCGTTTCTTTGGGTAGCCTTCTCGCCGTGCCAGCACCTCGACACCGGTCATGAAGGTCCGCTTGCCGAGGTCGGCTAGCAGCTCGATCGGGGCGATCGCGTCGGGTACCTGGATCGACGCCGGCCGGCTCCCGCCTTCTCGTGATCGAGGTAGGCGATGAGCTCACCGAGGATCCACTGCTGATCGGGATCGGCGATCCCGCAGTAGCGATGTTCGACTCGGGCCTCGGTCATGATCTGCCACCAGGACAGGTGGCGGAGCGATACGGTCTTCAGGCGTCGCTTGTCTATGCCGATTGGACTCTCGTCGGGTGCCGTCGTAATCTGGTTCGAGATGGTCAGGACCGCATCGAACCTTCGGCGATTCGCGAGCTCCACGTAGCGGACGACCTGTTCGTCCGGAGCGGGGCACCCGCTGTCTTCACTTCGACTAGATATACCCAGCGCGTCTTCCCACGTTCGACCACGAAGGCTCCGTCGGGAATGACGAGCTTCTGATCCTTACCGGTACGCCTCCCCGGCGACATCCAGACCGCATCGTCCTTCGGAACCCACGCCTCACAGCCTAGACGTGGACGACGTGGTCGGCTAGCGATTGGGCAATCCGCAACCGCCGAATGGCTCCGGAGTCCCATGACTATTGCTGGTTTGGCAACTCTTGACAGCAGGAATGTGGCGGCGCGTAGAGTCGATCTGCGCGACGCCGGGGGGGAACCGGCGCACGCGGGAAATGAGTGAGGGGATCCCGTGAGCATGCCGAGCCGGCGCCCGCGCGTCAGCCTGTTTCGAGCTAGCCGCCACACCCACGTCTTGGTCCGTCGCCTGGCCGTGGCAGGCTCGACGATTGTCCTTCTGACGAACGTGATTGGGATCACTGGGGTCGCGGCCGTTTCCGTGGGCCAGTCGCCCGTCGACCCGGCCGATCCGTATCCAACGCAATCGAACTCGTTGCCCTCGGTGTCGCCGTCGACCGCCGTGAACATTTCCTCGCCCGGCCAACTTGGTGTGGCTCATCCCGCCTGTTGCCGGCCGCGCTGTTTGGTGATGA
>JBBSFD010000057.1:0-20122 GCA_038239115.1 Candidatus Limnocylindrales bacterium
CCCGGCCGCGGGCACGACCACGCTGGCCCATCGGCCGACGATCGGCACATCGTCGGCGCTGTCGTGGGGCGCCGGCTGGCCGCCGAACGGCCTGGCCCGCGACCTGCGCCCGGACGAGGCCTTCCTGCCGACCTGGACCAGTCCGCCCTTGACGGAGGCCCTCCACCTCTTCGGTGGCCCGGTTGCCCACCTCGCGATCAGCTCCGACATGCCGGTCGCCACCGCAGTCGTCCGCCTGAGCGACGTCGCCCCGGACGGCACCGTCGCCCAGGTCAGCGCGGGCGTGCTGAACCTCACCCACCGCCGGGTCCACAACGCGGCCCTGCCGCTCGCGCCAGGCGAGGTTCTCGAGTTCACGATCCAGCTGAGGGCCACCGGCTACCGCTTCGAGCCCGGCCATCGGATCCGCCTGTCGGTTGCCTCGGCCTATTGGCCGGTGATCTGGCCGTCGCCGTACGCCGGCGAGCTGAGGGTCCACCTCGGCGGCCGGTCACGCCTGTACCTGGGCACGGCCTTGGCGGAGCCTGAGCTCCCGACGCCCGCGTTCCGGACCGAGCCGGCCGGCCTGCCCGACGTTGGCGCCAAGGCGTCGGACGAGAGCGCCCGCTGGACCATCAGCGAGGACATCCTGGCCGGGACGGTCACCGTCTCGACCGGCAGCGGCGAGGGCGTCACCCTGCCCGACGGCACGAGCCTCCATTCCTCGGAGCTGCTCGAGATGACCGCCTCGGACGCCGACCCGGCCCACGCCCGGATGCGCACCGAAGTGGTCTACCGGCTCGACCAGGACGGCCGCCGAATCGAGGTCCTGGCCAACGGCCTGATGACCTCCAGCGAGACCGATTTCGAGCTGGCCGTCGAGCTCGCCGTGAGCCTCGACGGGCAGCCATTCCACCATCGCCAATGGGCCGAGACGATTCCACGGAGGCTGGTCTGATGAACGACGCGGGGCGCAGCGCAGGGCAGATCTCGGACCGGGCGGCGAGCTTCACCGAGTCGGTCATCCGCGAGATGAACCGGCTGGCGGTCGAGGCCGGGGCGGTCAGCCTAGCCCAGGGCTTTCCCGACTTTCCGGCGCCGGAGGAGATCAAGCAGGCTGCCTGCCGGGCGATCCTCGACGACATCAACCAGTACGCGATCACCTGGGGCGCCACGAACCTGCGCGAGGCGATCGCGGCCAAGACCCGCCACTTCGCGCCGGGCTGGGAGGTCGACCCGCAGACCCAGGTCACGGTCACCTGCGGCGCCACCGAGGCGATGATCGCGGCCCTGCTGGGCGTGCTCAATCCCGGCGACGAGGTCGTCATCTTCGAGCCGTTCTACGAGAACTACGGGCCGGACGCGATCCTGGCCGGGTCGGTCCCGCGCTACGTCACCCTCCATGCGCCGGACTGGTCGATCGACCCGGACGAGCTCCGGGCGGCGTTCACCAAGCGAACCCGGGCGATCATCGTGAACACGCCCCACAACCCGACCGGCAAGGTCTACTCGCGGGCCGAGCTCGAGCTGATTGCCGGGCTGTGCATCGAACACGACGTGGTGGCCATCACCGACGACATCTACCAGCACATCGTGTTCGAGGGCGAGCACATCGCCCTGGCCAGCCTGGCCGGCATGGCCGACCGGACGATCGCCATCGACTCGATGTCCAAGACCTACTCGGTCACCGGCTGGCGGGTGGGCTGGACGATCGCCAGCCCGAGCCTGACCGTGGGCATCCGGCGGGTCCACGACTTCCTGACGGTCGGCGCGGCCGCTCCCCTCCAGCAGGCCGCCGTCGTTGCCCTGTCCTTCCCGGACGGCTACTACCAACGCCTGGCCGACGAGTACCGGGCCCGGCGCGACCTGATCGTGCCCGCTCTCGAGGCGGCCGGGCTGAGCGTGTCCGTGCCGGCCGGCGCCTACTACGTGATGACCGACATCGGCGGCCTGACCAGCGAGGACGACGTGACCTTTGCCCGGCGCCTGATCCGCGACCCGGGCGTGGCGGCCGTGCCCGGCTCGTCCTTCTACTCGCGGCCCGAGCTCGGTCGGACCAAGCTGCGCTTCGCCTTTCCCAAGCGCCACGACACCCTGGCCGCGGCAGCCGAGCGCCTGGCCCGGCTCAGGCCGGGCTGAGCCGGATCAGCGCAGGCCGCTCAGGGCGGCCGCGGCGACGACCGAGCTGGCCAGGGCCAGGGTGACGCTGGCCAGGGTGCCGACCAGGTAGTACTCGGCGAAATGGCGGTCATCGAGCTGGCGGAAGCGGGCCAGGGTCTTGGCCGCGATCACGAACCCGATCGCCGCCGCCTGGCCGGTCAGGACCAGGACGCACACGATCAGCCGTTCCAGCACCCCGATCGTGGCGCCCACTCGTTCGGGACCGGGCGCCGCCTCATTGGCCGATCCACGGGGCGCGAGCAGGATGCCGACCAGGAACAGGCCGCCCCGGATGTTGACGATGGCCAGGTCGAGCAGGACCACGATCACGATCTGGGCGGCCTGCTGGTGGGCGACCGGCAGGAGGTGGCCCCCGAGCGTATGGACGAAGTCGTGCCAGCCTGACAGGGTCGGGTGGCCGAGCAGGAGGACGCTGGCGCCGATGATCAGGACGGCGAAGTGGGCGGCCTGGTCGGCCAGGAACAGGACCGCAGGCAGCGGTGTCCAGCTGCGATCACCGGGCGAATCGAGTGGGGCCGTCGACGGATCCCCGTCCGGCGCCGGACTCGCGGGCGCCGGCGGTTCCGCCTTGGCGGCCGGTCGAACAGCCCGCCGGCTGAGGACGACCTTGGTCCGGTCGATCAGGCCATGAGCCACCGAGACGACGAGCAGGTATTCCAGGCCACGCCCACCGTAGGCCACCACGAACGGGATCAGGCAGATCGCCACGATTCCGGCGTGGATCCCCAGGCCGCGCCAGGCGCGACCGTCCGGGGCCGCCTTGGCCTCGGCGATCGCGTCCGTCTGGAACACGAAATCGGCCAGCAGGTGGGCCAGGATCGCCACCGCGATGAGCAGGATCGCGTTCTGCGACATCAGGTTCGCCATTCCGCCGCCCGGCTCCGGTCCACCACGGTCCGGATCACCCGCGCCAGCCGCTCGAGCGAGGGTACGCCGGCCCGATCGGCCGTAACCGACACCGTCGCCCGGCTCACCCCCAGCCGGTCGGCCACCTGGGACCGGCGCAGGCCCTCGACCAGGATCAGGCCGGTCACCCGGCGCTGGGCCGGGGTGAGGACATCGAGCGCGTGGCCGAGGACCGGGGCCAGGTCGTCGAGCAGGGCGTCCACCGCCGGATCGTCGGTCAGGATCCGCAGGCTGGTCCGCTGCCGGCGGTTCTCAGCGAGCGCCGCGCGGGCCCGGATGAATGCCTCACCGGTCCGTTGGGTGGCGGGCCCCTGGCCGGGCTCGATCGGGCCGAAGGCGACCGCCCAGCGCATCGGCCGCGCGGCGCTGCCCAGGGCCGCCTGCAGGACCACGGCCAGCGGGTCGGCCCCCGGCTGGAGCAGGGCCTGGAGCTCGTCACCCTGGGTGAACCCGAACGGTGCGAGCGCGTCGCCGGCAAAGGTGGCCTGGAGCCCGGTGGTCAGCTCGCGCAGCCAGCCTGCAGAGCCGGTGGGGTCGCGCCGCGAGCGAACCACGTCGCCGAACACGACGATCCCGTGGGTGGGCTGCGTGTTGTTCTCGGCTGATTTGTTCATCGCCAGAGGCTAACTGGTGAGTAGTTAGCCGTCAACGGTTGATTTCAATTCAGATAGCCGAAAGCGGCTAACAAGTCAGGAGGCCGACGAGGCCGTCACTCCGCCCAGGACGGGCCCCAGGATCGCGTCGAGGGCGCTTCGAGCCGATGCTGTCCGGTAGTTGAGGAGCGGGTCGGCGTCGATGGCGTGCTCGCTGATCTCGCCCGACCGGCGCAGGTAGATGACCGGGTACACGGCGCCCGTCCCGTCGGTCTCGAGGGTGGCCGCGATGGCGTCCGGCCCGCCGGCATCGACGAACCAGGCAAGGGGGGCAATTCCCTCGTCGCGAATGCCCTCGGTCGGGTCGAGGCTCACGATCCGGGCCAGGTAGGCCCGCTGGTGCCACAGTTCCGGGCCGTCGGTCAGCTCGTCGATCAGGATGCCGGCGACGGCCGAGGCGGCGATCGGAGGCCGCTCCGGGGCGACCCCGAAGCGGGTCGAGGCGATGTGCCGGGCCAGCACCCGGGCGTTGTAGCGCGCCCCCTGGACGGCCCCCGAGTTGGACGGGATGCCGTGCTTCTTGAGCCCTCCGGCACCTTGGCCGATCGTGCCCGCGAAAAAGATGCCGGGCACCGTTGCGCTCTCCCAGAACGGCGTCTGGGCTGGCAGCCGGCTCTGGCCGAAGGTGGTCACACCCAGCTCGGGCAGGTCCAGCAAGGGCGCCGTAAAGCCGGTCGCGGCGATCACCTCATCGACCTCGAAGTCCATCTCGACCGAGTCCGAGGAGCGCCGGGTCACCACCCGGAACGGGGCGTCGCCCCCGGCCGCTTCGATCCGCTCGATGGCCGCGTCGAGGACGGCCACACCACCGCCCAGGACATGGTCCTCGTAGGGCTGGACGTAGCGGGCCCGGATGCCGACCAGCGAATGGGTGTTGACGGAGAGCTTGGCCGGTGAGGGCGAGGCGATGATGATCCGCTTGGCCCAGGGCAGCATCCCGGTCGCCAGCTCGAAGCCGGAGTTCTGCTTGCCCACGATGAAGATTCGCTTGTCGGCGTATTGCTCGACCGGCCGGGTGTCGGCGTAGTGCGCGGCCAGGTCCATGCCCGGGCTGCTCGGCCGGTAGGGCTGGGCCACGCCCACCGCGAACACGAGGGTGCCGGCGGTGTACTCGCCGTCGCTCGTCTCGAGCACGAACCGCCCGTCGTCCGAGCGCCGGGTGCCCGTCCAGCGGCAGCCGAAGCGGACGGCCAGGCCGACCCGATCGGCGAACGCCTCGAGCCCGGCCTGCATCTCGGGCCGGCTGGGGAAGTACGACGAGCCATCCATCAGGCCGGCCACGACGGCTCGATGCTCGTCCGTCTCGGGGATCAGGCTGTTCCAGTCGTAGCGCTCGTAGGGCCGCGTGCCCCGAATGACCGGCGCGTACGGCTTGGTCCACGACAGGAGGCGCTGGAAGAACGGCCAGCGCCGGAACATGCCGCCGGGCTCGGCATCGGCCGACAGGACCGCGTGGTTGATCCCGTATCCGCGCAGTGCCGTCGAGGCCTGGAGGCCGCCCGGTCCGCTGCCGACGACGATCAGAGGGTAATCGCCCGGCGGGAACGGGCGGTCGGTCAGCTCCGCCACCGGTTTGCGTTGCGGAGGCGCCGGGCCGAGGCCTGCAGCATGCGGTACATCAAGGTCGGGTGCCCGAGCAGGAACTTGTGGACGGCTGGACCGGCCAGGACCAGGCAGCGCAGGGTGCCGACCGCGACCACGTCGGCCACCGGCGGCTCGCCCAGCAGGATCGACACCTCGCCGAAGAACTCGCCCCGCCCGAGCCGGGCGCGCTCCTCAGCGTCGACCCGGACCGAAGCTTCGCCGTCGAGGATGAGATACAGGCCGGTGCCGGTCAGGCCCTGGCGCAGGACCCGCTCGCCGTCCTGGAAGAGGGCCTCCTCGAAGACATGGGCGACGCCTTGCAGCTGCGGTGTGGAAAGGTCGGCGAAGAGCGCGAATCCGGCCAGCTGGTCGGCGATCTGATCCTGCTCGGCCATCGTTGCCCGTCCGCCCTCCAGCCCCTTCGAAGCAGCGCGGTCGCCGCGTTCCACCATCGTATACGCTGGACCACGGGCCAGGAAGCCCGATCCTGGCCGCGCCATGAGAGAGCGATGCCCCAATCGATCGACGACTCCCGGGTTGATTCAGGCCCCCGGACCGAGGAGGCTGCGGCCGGACTGCCCAGCGGGACCCTGACCTTCCTGTTCACCGACATCGAGGGTTCGACGAAGCTCGTCCAGGAGCTGGGCCCCGATGCCTATGGCGACGTGCTCGGCCATCACCGCAAGCTCCTGCGCACGGCCTGGGCGGCGAACAAGGGCATCGAGGTGGGCACCGAGGGCGACTCATTCTTCGTGGTCTTCGAGTCCGCCCCGGCAGCCGTAGCGGCGGCCGTGCAGGCCCAGCGGCTCCTGGCGGACGCCGAGTTCCCGCATGGCGTCGGCCCGATCCGCGTCCGGATGGGCCTCCACACCGGTCTCGGCGTCGTCAGCGCCGGCAGCTACGTCGGGGCGGACGTGAACCGGGCCGCGCGCGTGGCCGCTGCCGCCAATGGCGGCCAGGTGGTCCTGTCGTCGGCCACGGTGCCCCTGCTGACGGGCGCCCTGCCGCCCGGAGTGCGGACCCGCGACGTGGGCGAGCACCGGCTCAAGGATCTCCGCCCGGAGCGGCTGGCGATCCTCGAGATCGACGGAATCGTCGATGATCTGCGGCCGATTCGCTCGCTCGACAGCCGGCCCAACAACCTGCCCACCCAGGTCACCTCGTTCGTCGGGCGAACGACCGAGCTGGAAGAGACGCGAGCGAGGCTCGACAGCACCCGCCTGCTGACCCTGACCGGACCGGGCGGGACGGGCAAGACCCGCCTGTCGCTCCAGCTCGCCGCCGCGGTCGCGGAGGCGTTTCCCGAGGGTGTCTATTTCGTGGCCCTCGAGCCGATTCGGGAGCCGGCCCTGGTCGGAACCACGATCGCCGCCGTGCTCGGAGTCGCGGAGGACAGCAGCACACCCATCGGAGCTCGGCTCAGCGCCTGGATCGGGGCACGCAAGATCCTGCTCGACCTCGACAACTTCGAGCAGGTGATCGAGGCGGCGCCCCTGATCGGCGAGCTGCTCCGGTCGACGACCGAGCTCAAGCTGATCGTCTCGAGCCGGTCTCCGTTGCGCATCTCGGGCGAGCAGGAGTACCCCGTGCCGGGCCTGCCCACGCCGCCCGATCCGGCGGCCCACGGCGCGTTCGATCGAGCCCAGCTCGGGGACGACTCGGGCCGGGCCGATCCGGCCACGCTGTCCAGCTATGAGTCGGTGCGGCTGTTCGTGGCCCGGGCGACCGCCGTCAAGCCGGCCTTTCGCCTGACCCCCGAGAACGCCGCGGCCGTGGCCGGCATCGTCGTCCGCCTGCAGGGCATGCCCCTTGCGATCGAGCTCGCCGCTGCCCGGGTCAAGCTCCTGCCGCCCGAAGCGATCCTCGACCGCCTGCGCGATCAGCTGGCGACGCTGGGTGGGGGGGCGCGCGACCTGCCCGAGCGACAGCAGACCCTGCGCGGTGCGATCGCCTGGAGCTACGACCTGCTGGACGAGCCCGGCCGCCGTCTGCTGCGGCGGCTGTCCGTTTTCGCCGCCGGCTGCACCCTCGAGCTGGCCGAGGGGATCTGCGGGCCGGCCGGCGAGCTGGGACTCGATGTCCTGGACGGGATCGAGGCGCTCGTCGATCAGAGCCTCCTGCGGGCCGAGGAGGTCTCCGGCGAGCCGCGCTTCCGGATGCTCGAGACAATCCGGGCCTTCGCGGCCGAGCAGCTGGTCGCCAGCGACGAGGCCGACGCGATCAAGGAGCGCCACGCCCGGGCCTTCCTGGCCCTCGCCCAGGAAGCCGCCGCGGAGCTTTCCGGCGCTGAGCAGCGAGCGTGGCTCGACCGCCTCGACATCGAGAACGACAACCTGCGGGCGGCCCTCGAATGGGCCACCGCCAGACCCGATCCGGACGTGGCCATCCCGCTGGGCTTTGCCCTCTGGCGCTTCTGGCAGAAGCGGGGCTACCTGCTCGAAGGGCGACGACGCCTCGAGCACATTGCCGAGCAGGCCTGGTCGAGCGACGACCCGGCTCTGCGAGCCCGGCTGATGGAAGCGCTCGGCGGGATCGCCTGGTGGCAGGCTGACATCCCGGCGATGGCCGGCTTCTATAACGAGGCCCTCGAGCTCTGGCGGTCGACCGGCGATCGGGCCGAGATCGCCAACGCGCTCTACAACGCGTCCTTCTCGTACGTGTTCATGGGCCCCGGGGTTCAACCCACGAACCTCGATCCGGATCGGAAGGGCCTGGCCCTGATGGAAGAGGCGCTGGCGATCTACCGCGAGCTCGACGACAAGCACGGCGCCGGCAACGCAATCTGGGCCGTCGGCAACTGGTACTACTTCCACCAGCAACGGGATGTCGCGCTCGCCAGCTTCCGCGAGGCGCTCGAGCTGTTCTCGGCCACCAGCGACGAGACGATGGTCGCCTGGGCCCACCGGATGCTGGGCACCGCCCTGCTCCGGCTCGACCAGCTCGACGAGGCGGCCGAGCACATCAGGGCGGCCATGGGCCAGTTCAGGAGCGCCGGTGACGCCGCGGCCCTGACCCTGGCCCTCGACGACTACTCGGCGCTGGCGGCCCTCCGGGGTGATCTCCCCCGCTCGGCCCGCCTGCATGGCGCCGCCCGGGCCCTGGCCCACACGACCGGGGCTAACCTGTCGAGCATGATCGACGAGCTGGACGTGGCCAACGCAGAGACGCTGCGCACGACCTTGAGCAGCGACGAGATCGAGGGCTACGCGGCCGAGGGCCGGGCCATGAGCCTGGCCGACGCGGTGGCCTACGCCATCGTGGACGAATCGTGACGGGCGGCGCCGGCGGCGATGGACGCCTCGAGCGGGACGTCGTCGAGCGCTACTTCGCGGCGGTCAACCGGCGGGAGGTGGGGGCGATCGTGGCCGACCTGGCCGACGATTGCGAGTGGTCATGGCCGGGCAGCGGCGAGGTGATTCGCTCCCGGGCCACGATCGAGGTGGTCGTCGCCCGAACGCCGGCCCTGCCCCACGTCCTCGTCCACCGGATCATCGGTGGGCCCGACCTGGTCGCCGCGGTGTGGACGGGCGACTATGGCGACGGCATGCCCTGGCGGAACATCAGCCTGTTCGAGTTCCGGGCCGGCCGGATCGTGGCCAAGACCGACGGCTTCGGATCGGCCTTCGAGCCACCCGCCTGGCGGCGCGAGCTGGTGTCCGTGGAGCCGCTGCCCAGGCCGTAGTCGGCCTCTGCCCGCGCCGGGCGCCCGGACTACACTTCCGGGGATGACCGCCGAGACGACCCCCGTGCCCGTGCCCTTGCCCGTGTCTTTGGCCGGCGGCCCCGGTCCGGCCCGCGAAAAGACCGGCATCCCGCGCAATCCCGGACGCCATGAGCTGGGCATGAAGGCCACCCTGCTGTTTCCCGACCGGGACATCGTCGAGCGCTTCTACGTCCCCCTGATCTACACGGCCTGCCGGACGTGCTACTCCGAGCTCGCCCCGGACGAGATCTTCCGGCGAGCCGTGGATGGCCAGATCGACCCGGCCAAGCAACGCAAGCTGATCCAGGGCGTGATCGAGTCCGGCCACGGCAGCACGATCGAGCACATCGTCTTCACCTTCGGCATCAGCGGCGTGTCTCGGACCCTGAGCCACCAGCTCGTCCGCCATCGGGCCGGGGTCGCCTTCGACCAGCAGAGCCAGCGCTACGTCACGTTCAAGGGCGCCTCGACGATGCTGCCCAGCACCCTGGCCGAGGCCGAGCCGGAGCTGCGCGAACGGTACGAGGAGCAGATCGAAGGCTCGATGGAGCTCTACGGTGACCTGGTCGCGGCCGGCATCCCCGGCGAGGATGCCCGCTTCGTGTTCCCCAACGCCACCCGCACCAACCTCGTGATGACCACCAACCTGCGGGCGCTGATCCATATGTCGGGCCTGCGCCTGTGCACGATGGCCCAGTGGGAGATCCGGCGGCTCTTCCAGCTCATTCGGCACGAGATCTTCGAAGTCAGCCCGTTCCTGGGCAGCTTCCTCGCCCCGAAGTGCGTCCCGCTTGGCTACTGCGACGAGATGGGCAATCGCGATGAGCACTGCCCGATCCGGCCCCATAAGGACAACGTCCTGGGGGCCTGGGCCGACAAGGCCAAGGCGGCCCGGGCCGCCGGTCGTGAGCTGCCCGTCAGCTAGGCGACTGGATCAGGGCAGCTCACGGACGAAGCGCCGGATCAGGCCGGCCAGGCGCGGTCCGGCCTCCAGCCCGGCCGTCAGGACCTCCTCGTGGCTGAGCGGGACGCCCGAATAGCCTGCCCCCGGGTTGGTCACCAGCGAGATCCCGGCAACGTCCAGGCCGGCCCAGCGGCAGGCGATCGCCTCGAGGACGGTGGACATGCCCACCGCATCGCCGCCGAACGTGCGGAACAGGCGGACCTCGGCCGGCGTTTCGTAGCTCGGGCCGAGGAGGCCGACGTAGATCCCTTCCTCCAGGGCGGTGCCCTCGGCCTCGGCCGCCGCGTGCAGCCGGGCCCGCAAAGCCGGACCATAGACATCGGTCAGGTCCGGGAAGCGCGGCCCGATCTGGTCGGCATTCGGTCCGAGCAGGGGCGTCCGGCCGGTCAGGTTGAGGTGGTCGGCGATGACCATCAGGGTCCCCGCGCCATACGCAGGATTCAAGCCGCCGGCGGCGTTGGTCAGGACCACGGTGCGCGCCCCGAGCCGGCCCATCAGCAGGACCGGCTGGACGACGAGGCCGGGATCGTTGCCCTCGTACAAGTGGAAGCGGCCCTGGAGCGTGACCACGGGCACGCCCTCGAGCTTGCCCAGCAGGAGCCGGCCGAGGTGGCCCGGCGCGGTCGCGGCAGGCCAGCCGGGCAGCTCGGGGAACGGGATCGCGACCGGCTCGGTCAGCGCGTCGGCCAGGCCGCCCAGCCCGGACCCCAGGACGATCCCGACCCGTGGCACGAGGTTCGTCCGAGCGCGGACGGCGGCCTCGAGGGCAGCCAGGCGAGCCGGTTGCTCGGCCGGAGGAATCGGGCGGGCAGGATCGACGTCGGTCATCGGCAAAGTCTAGCGAGCGAGCCGCCCGAAATGCCTACCACCCGCTCCAGCCCAAACGGTGCCTGGGGCGCGACAAACGACGCGATTCGACGAGTGGGTCCAAGAGCGGGCGCGGATTTCACACCGAGCCACGCTCGCGTCGGGCTGACGCCGGCCCCACGTAGAGGAATTCCGGGGCCCTGAGCGGCTTGGCTCAGCCCAGAACCGCCCGCAACGTGCCCGTTGTCGCGTCGGGTGCACCACGCCGCAACGTGCAGCTTTAGGGATGAGGCGGTGCCTGGAACAGGCCCCGGACGCTTCGATCGCCCGAGCGGAGTATCGACACCGGGATGCCGATCACGTCCATTCGGGCGATCCCCGTCGAGCGCGGGCCCGAAGGCCGCGTGGCGGGTAGAGAAGCGCCCGAAGCGACCGGTCAGTCGGCGAATGCCCTTGATGTGATCTCGAACTTCCGCTTTCCGATGGCCCCTTCGGGCAAGACGAATCATCGCCGGATCAACGCCTGATGACAACGGCGTTATCCACGAGTTATCCGGGAACGCCTTTTTCGTTTCCACCAATCCACCGTCGCTGTGGACAGTCGGTGGACAAGGGGCCGTGCGGGCTCGCTAGCCGCCCATCGCGAACATCTCGATCTTGGGCAGGCGCGTCGTCGCTTCGGAGCGCAGCTCCGAATAGCGGTCCGCCCGCACGCGCCAGACCGCCTCGATCACATCGGCCAGCTGGGCATCCGAGGCACCTTCCCGGAGTGGTCCGCGCAGGTCGGTCCCGTCCTGGGCGAAGAGGCATGTGTAGAGCTTGCCTTCGGCCGACAGGCGCGCCCGGCTGCAGGCGCTGCAGAAGGGCTGGCTGACCGAGGCGATGATCCCGAGCTCGCCGCCGTCGGCATAGCGCCAGCGATTGGCCACTTCGCCGGGGTAGTTGGCCGGCAGCGCCTCGAGCCCCAGCTCGGCGTCGATCAGGCCGATGATCTCGCCGGCCGGGACGACCTCGTCGAGCCGCCAGCCGTTGGAATGGCCGACATCCATGTATTCGATGAAGCGCAGGATGTGGCCCTCGTCCCGGGCCCAGCGGGCCATCGGCAGGATGCTCGTCTCGTTGACCCCACGCCGGACGACCATGTTGATCTTGAGCGGACCGAAGCCAGCCTCGCCCGCCGCGGCGATGCCGTCGCGCACGTCGGCGACCGGGAAGTCCACGCCGTTCATCGCCCGGAACGTGGCGTCGTCGAGCGAGTCCAGGCTCACCGTGATCCGGCCCAGGCCGGCCTGCCGGAGCGGCTCGGCCAGCCGGCGCAGGGCCGATCCGTTGGTGGTCATGGTCAGGTCGAGCGGCCCGCCGTCGGGCCGGCGGATGCGGGCCAGGATCGCCACCAGGTCGGGCAGATTGCGCCGGACGAGCGGCTCGCCGCCGGTGATCCGGAGCTTCTCGGCGCCTTCGGCCACGAAGATTCGGGCCAGCCGCTCGATCTCCTCGAAGGTGAGCACCTCCGAGCGGGGCAGGAACGCAAAGTCGCGGCCGTAGATTTCGCGGGGCATGCAGTAGGTGCAGCGGAAGTTGCAGCGGTCGGTCACCGAGATCCGCAGGTCGTGCAGCGGCCGGCCAAGACGATCGCGCACGCGCGTGGCGGCTGGTTCGAGTTCGACTGCCATGCCGGCCATGGTACGCCCGCCCCCGGTCAAACCCTCGGGACTGGCCGGCAGGACAGCGCCAGAGCAAGCAAATGCGCAGGATTCGCCGCCAGGAGCGCGCAATCCGGGGTGGATCACGCCCGGCGTTGATCGGCGACACCACCAACCGCCAACTGGCGGTGACGGGCGACACCGGGACGATCCTCGTGCGGGACCTCCGGTACCACCGGATCGACCGATTGGTACCACTAGCGCACTCCACCGGACCGCTACGCGCCCATACGATGCCCACACGTTCTGAGAGATGTACCCAGCGACCTCACCTGGAGGGAACCGAACGATCCATGGCAACGACCGAATCACGCACCGGCTTCCGACTCCCTTGGAGCTCGGAGGAGCGGAGTGACAAGGCGCCCGTTGGCCGGACCGCCGAGGCAACCACCACGGACGAGGTCACGGACGCCGTGACCGAGGCCACGGCCACCGCACCCGCCCCAACCGACGCCAGCGTCGACGCTCCCGAGGCCGGCCAGGCCGAGGCCACCGACGCCAGTCCGGACAGCGACAGCAGCGACAACGCCCTGACCACCGCATCAGATTCGAGCCCGAAGGAAACCTCCGTGGAGTCGACCCTCACCGCAGCGCCCGCGCCGTCCCGCTCGACGAGCACGGTTCCCGCGAAGCCACCCACGAAGTTCGTGCTCGACCTGACCCGCGCGATGCAGGCCGCCGCCGAGGAATCCCGCGCCCAGACCCTCAGCCAGTTCCAGACCGATGCCAAGACGTACATCGAGGAGATCCACTCGCGCTCCGCGGTCGAGGCGACCGAGCTGCGCAAGCGATCCGACGATGACGTTTCCGGGATCCAGGACTGGTCGAAGGCCGAGATCGCCCGGATCCGCGAAGAGACCCAGGGCAAGATCGCCGACCGCAAGCAGGGCCTCGAGCGCGAGCTCGAAGACCATGCTGGCCAGATCGAATACGAGATCGACCGGGTCCAGAGCCGGGTCGCCGGGTTCGAGCTCGAGATGGAGCGCTTCTTCGAGCAGCTCGTCGCCGAGCAGGATCCGACCAAGATCGCGGGCATGGCCCAGAACCTGCCCGACCCGCCCTCGTTCGACGCCTCAGTCCCGTGGCAGCCGTCGGCCGAAGTGGCCGAGCTGATCGGCGACACGCCGGTGCCCGCCCAGGACACGGCCGAAGCCAGCGCCACGACCGACGACCCGGCCTCACCCGACAGCGAAGCCGCCATGGCCGCCATCGAAGCCGCCCACCTGGCGGCCGAAACGACCGAGGGTGGCCCGACCGAAGTGGCCCTGGCCGAAGGCGGCGAAGCCACGACCGACGAAAACGATCCCCGGCTGGCCGCCCTGGGCATGTCCTCGGGCTTCGACGCCGCCGAGGCCGAGGCCGCCGCCGAGGCGACCAAGGTCGACGCACCCACGGCACCCGCCGAGGATGAGATCCCGACGATCGGCGACGACGCCCTGGCGGCCCGCCTGGCCGGACTCGTTCCGGCCGAAGGCGACGCGGAGGCCCGCGCCGCCCGGGCGGCCTCGGAGGCCACCTCCAAGGTGGTCGTGACCGGCCTGGTCAGCGTGGCCAGCATCGCCAGCTTCAAGCGCCATCTGGGGCGGGTCGCCGGCGTCCAGTCGGTCGGCGTGTCCTCAGGGCCGGACGGCGAGTTCGTGTTCACCGTCCATCACGATGCCGGGGTCAATCCCAGCGAGGTCGTGCCGACCCTGCCGGGCTTCCGCGCTCGGGTCACCAACGTGACCGACAACGTGGTCAGCGTCACGGCCCACGATCCCGAGTCCGGGAGCTAGGCCCGATGGGCCGCCAGACCATCGCCGTCGCCCTGCCCCGGGATGAGCAGGTTGCTGTTACCCGTGAGCTGACCGAGGCCGGATTCGAGGTCCTGGCGGTGACTGCCCCAGTCGAGCTCGAGGCGATCCTCGCCACCCATCGCGAAATCGGGGTGGCGATCCTCGATGGGGAGAGCGACTTCGATCGATCGCTCGAGTACTACTCGCTGCTCCATGACGAGGAGCGCGACATCCCGGCCCTGATGGTCGTCTCGCAGCGCGCCCTCGACCGCCTGGCCGGCGCCGCGACCAAGGCCAGCATCGACGACGAGTTCTTCACCCGGCCGTACTCGACCGACTCCCTCCGCTGGCGGATCGAGGCAATGCTCATCCGCTCGGTCACCGTCGACGACGGCTCCGGTCCGATCCTCCAGTCCGGCGGCGACTTCGAATCGGAATCGTGGTCGAAGCAGGCGACGATCGTCGCGATCTTCAATCCCAAGGGTGGCGTGGGCAAGACCACCACCGCGGTCAACCTGGCCGCCGCCCTGCAGACCCGGCTCAACCTCAAGGTCATGCTCCTCGACGCCGACACGGTCACTGGCCATATCGCCACGTCGCTCGGCCTGGAATCGGTCACGACCGTGGTCGATGCCTGGACCGAGGACATCGCCGAGGAGCGCTCCGAGCGCAGCCTGATCGACATCGCCACCCAGCACCAGAACGGGCTGACCGTGTGCGTGCTGACCGCCAGCCCGCTCAACACCGAGGTGCTCGAGCCGGAGCGCGTCGGCGACGCGATCCGGGCGGCCCGGCGAGGCTTCGACTTCATCATCGTCGACATGCACCCGTCGTACAGCCCGCTCAACCAGCAGATCTTCCTGCGAGCCGATCGCATCCTGGTGCCGGTCACGCCCGACGTGCCGGCCCTCCGGGCGGCGGTCCAGATGCGCGACGTGGCCCTCGAGCTGGGCGTCCGGGACAAGCTCGCCCTGGTCATCAATCGGGCCAACAGCGGCGTCTCGGTGGCCGACATGGAGCGGACGGTGGGCATGCCCGCCCTGGCCCTCATCCGTTCGGGCGGCCTGCTCTTCGTCCGGGCGGCCAACGAAGGCCACACCGTGGTCGAGCAGTATCCCAAGGAAAAAGTGACCGAGGACTTCGAGATCCTGGCCGAGAAGCTGGTCGGCACCGAGCGCCAGGCCCTGGATCGCGCCGCTGCGACCGCCAAGCCCGGCTTCCGGATCTTCAACCGGACCAAGGAACCCGCCCGGGCCTGATCCGGTCGCGATCGAGGCCCGAGGCTGGCCTCCAGGCCGTGCCGTCAGGCCGGGCCTACCGGGTCGTCGAGCGTGTCGATCTCGGCTTGCTCCACCCGGCGCAGGTACTGCCGGTTGACCAGGATCGTGCTGGCCCGCGGATCGCCGATCCGTACCTCGTCCATCATCACCGCCCCGCTCGTCACCGGGAAGAACATGTCGCTCGAGCGATCGAGCAGGCGCTCCGGCTCCGAACCCGGGAAGAGATGGACGATGCCCCGGACGCGATAGGGCGGCACCTCCAGGTTGACCCCGTAGCTCACCTTGTTGACCCGGTGGGCGGCCTTCTCCTCGTCGGACTGGTCGGGCAGGGTGTTCTCGCCGGCCAGGACCACGATCAGGTCGTAGGGATCGATGCTGCGCAGGCCGGGCACCGGGCTGAACGGCTCCAAGCCGTCGATCGGTGCCCAGCTCACCTCCCGGATCGCGATCGCCTCGCGTCGGTTGAGGGCATCGGACAGCCGGCCCTTGACCTCCATGATCCCGACCAGGCGCCATTCCTCGGTCAGGCCGTCGAAGGCGATCCCGTCGGCGACGACCTCGGGCAGCTGCACCACGGCTGACGTCGCCGTCTCGGGCTCGTCCGGCTCGGCCGGCTTGCCTTCCTGGCGGCGAAAGGTGAAGGGCACCTACTCCTCCTCGGCCGAGCCGCTGTTGTCGCGAATCGACTCGACGACGCCGGCATCGGCCAGGGTGGTGGTGTCGCCCAGGACGCGGTTCTCGGCGATGTCCCGGAGCAGCCGGCGCATGATCTTGCCCGAGCGGGTCTTGGGCAGGTCCGGTGTGAACATCAGGAACTTGGGCCGGGCGATCGCGCCGATCACCGAGGTGACGTGCTCGCGCAGCTGGACCGCCAGGGCGTCACTCGGCTCGATTCCGCTGCGCAGGGTGACGAATGCGAAGATCGCCTGGCCGCTGATCTCGTCGACCTTGCCCACCACCGCCGCCTCGGCCACGCTGGGATGATCGACCAGGGCCGATTCGACCTCGATCGTGCTGATCCGGTGACCGGCCACGTTCATCACGTCGTCGACCCGGCCGAGCAGCCAGTAGTAGCCCTCTTCGTCGCGCTTGGCGCCGTCGCCCGCGAAGTACATCCCGGGGAAGCGGCTCCAGTACGTCGAGCGGTAGCGCTCCGGATCGCCGTAGATCCCGCGCAGCATCGACGGCCAGGGCTGCTTGAGGACGAGGTAGCCGCCGCCGCCGAGGGGCACGCTCTGGCCGGCCGCATCGACCACGTCGGCCACGATCCCGGGCAGGGGGAAGGTCGCCGAGCCAGGCTTGGTCGTGGTGATCCCCGGCAGGGGGCTGATCAGGATCGAGCCTGTTTCCGTCTGCCACCAGGTGTCCACGATCGGGGTGCGCCCGCCGCCGATGTTGTGCTGGTACCACAGCCAGGCCTCGGGATTGATCGGCTCACCGACCGAGCCCAGGACGCGCAGGGAGCTCAGGTCGTGCTTCGCTGGATAAGCCTCGCCCTGCTTCATGAACGCCCGGATCGCGGTCGGGGCGCAGTACAGGATCGTGACCTTGAGGTCCTCCACGATCTGCCACCAGCGGTCCCAGTCGGGCGTGTCCGGGGCGCCTTCGTAGAGGACCCCGGTCGTGCCGTTGGCCAGCGGGCCGTACACGATGTAGCTGTGGCCGGTGACCCAGCCGATGTCGGCCGCGCACCAGTAGACGTCGTCGGGCTTGACGTCGAACACGATCTCGTGGGTGTACGACGCGCCCAGCAGGTAGCCCGCCGAAGTGTGGATGATGCCCTTTGGCTTGGCCGTCGTGCCCGAGGTGTAGAGCAGGTACAGGAGCTGCTCGCTGTCGACCTGGGTCGGCGGGCAGACGGGATCCTGGCGATCGACCAGGTCGTGCCACCAGTGGTCGCGGCCCTCGACCATAGGCACGTCGCCGCCGATCCGCCGGACGACGATCGAGGCCGTGATCGAGGGGGTCAGCTCGAGTGCCTCGTCGGCGTGCTGCTTCAGGCCGACGGCCTTGCCCCGCCGCCAGCCGCCGTCGGCCGTGATCAGGACCTTGGCCTGGGCGTCGTTGATCCGGTCGGACAGGGCCTCGGCCGAGAAGCCTCCGAAGACCACCGTATGGGCTGCGCCGAGGCGCGCGCAGGCCAGCATCGCGATGGGCAGCTCGGGGATCATCGGCATATAGATCGCGACCCGGTCGCCGGCCACCACGCCCAGCTCGCGCAGCGCATTGGCGGCCTTGCCCACCTCGCGGAGCAGGTCGGCGTAGGTCAGCGTCCGGCTGTCGCCCGGCTCGCCGATCCAGTGGTAGGCGACCTTGTCGCCGAGGCCGTTCTCGACATGCCGGTCGAGGCAGTTCTCGGAGACGTTCAGGCGGCCGCCGAGGAACCACTTGGCGAACGGCAGGTCCCACTCGAGGGTCGTGTGGAACGGCTCGCTCCAGCGCAGCCGCTCGCGCGCCCGCGCTGCCCAGAACGCCTCGAAGTCGGCCGAAGCCTCGGCGTACTCGGCCGGCCCGACGTTGGCCTGGGCGACGAATGCCGGATCGGGCGCGAACCTGCGCGCCTCGGTCATCAGGTTCTCGATCTCGGGCTGCGACGACGGCTGGGTGCTCACGAGATTCTCCTGCGCTGGCTCACCCGCTGCTTCCCCTCCATTCTACCGGCCGGTTCGGGCCGGAGGCCGTCGTCAGGCGCCCGGCGGCCGACCGTCGCGCTCATCGTCATCGGCCTGCGTCACGCGGGACGACGGGCGAGAGCCGGTCGGCATCGCCTGGGTGACGGGCACGCCCCCGGACGTGACCGGGGCCGGGATCTCGATCTGGTTGGCGGCCATCGCGGCCAGGATTCGCTTGCGCAGCTCGCCCGTGACCGCGAGCATGTCGCCGGCGCGCACCCGGCCCAGGATCTTGAGGGTGATCCCGCGCTCCCCGAGCTGGTCGACCCGGTCGACGGCGGGCGCCTCGAGGATCGGCTGGGCCCAGGCCGGGTCGGCCGCGAGCTGGGCCCCGACGGCATCGAAGACCTCGATCGCGTGCTCGATGTCCGTGCCGTAGGCGACCATCACGTCGTAGTTGATCCGGCGCCAGACGCGGGTCCGGTTGGAGGCCACCTTGATCTCGCCGTTGGGCACGTTGTGGACCACGCCGTCCACGTCGCGCAGGACGGTCCGGCGCAGGGTCAGCTCCTCGACCGTGCCGGTGACCCCGGCGATCTGCACGACGTCGCCCTGTCCGTACTGGTTCTCGAGCAGGATCAGGATCCCCGAGAAGAAGTCACGCACGATCGCCTGCGCCCCGAAGCCGATGGCGATCCCGACCACGCCCAGGCCGGCGATCGCCGGGCCGACATCGATGCCCAGCTGCTCCAGGATGAGCAGGCCGCCGATCACGACGACGAAGCCCTTGACCACGTAGCCCGCGAGCGCCTCGATCGTGGCGAAGCGCTTGGTCACCTCGGCCGTCTCGTCCAGCGACGCCTCCGACTCGGCCCGGGCCTGCATCGCGCCCAGGATCCGTCGGATCGCGCCCAGGGTCAGCCGGGTGATGACGACGCCGAGGACGACGATCAGGAGAACGATCAGGAGGCGGTCGGCGGCGATGACCGCCCAGCTGGAGACGGAGTCAGGCATGGCGCAGAGCCTATCAGCGCGCTGCGAGCGGAGCGGGCCGTCCGCCCGAAAAGGCGCTGGGCCGAATCAGCCTTGGGTGCCGCGGAATCAGGCCGCGGCGCCGCCCAGCCGGACCGAGATCGCCGCGGCCGCCTCGCGCGCCTGCGAGGCCAGCTCGGGGATGCGCCGGGGCGTGAGCCGGAAGGCCGGGCCCCAGATGTCGACCGCCGCGATGACTGCGCCGCGGGCGTCGTGGACCGGCGCCGCGACCGCATTCAGGCCAAGCTCGAACTCGCCGATCGCGGTTGCATAGCCCCGGCGCCGGACCCGGGCGAGCTCTTCGAGCAGCGGCTCGAGCTCGGTCACGGTCCGCTCGGTGTAGGCCGACAGGCCCTTGCGCACGATCCGCAGGACCTCGCGCTCGGCCAGGGCAGCCAGCAGGACCTTGCCCGACGCGACGCAATGGAGCGGCGTCGCCCGCCCGGTCCAGTCGCCGACGGCAATCAGGTTCGGGCCGTCGGCCTGGGCCACGGTCAGGAGCTGGTCCGCTTCGAGGGAGCCCAGGCCGGTCGTCTCGCGGGTGAGCCGGGCCAGGCGCTCGAGCTCGGGCATGGCAATCCCACGCAGGTCGAGCGTCCGCTCGGCCCGCTCGGCCAGGCGAATCACGACCAGGCCGAGCCGGTACTTGCCGCTCTCCTCGTCCTGCTCGACCAGGCCCCGCCGTTCGAGGGTGGCAAGCAGGCGTGAGGCGGTGGACTTGTGCAGGCCGAGCCGCCGGGCGAGCTCGGTCACGCCTGCCTCGCCGGCCGATTCGCCCAGCGCCAGCAGCAGCGACGCCGCCCGGTCGACCGAGCGAACCGCGTTCCCGTCGATCAACGGAGTCGAGCCATCAGTCGAGCACGAGCGAGGGCGCGGCAATCCCGCGGGCGCGGTCGTCGAGGGCGGCCTCCAGCGAGCCCTCGAACGCCTCGAGGATCTGGGC
>JBBSFD010000058.1:0-19679 GCA_038239115.1 Candidatus Limnocylindrales bacterium
CTGGTCCGGGCTCGCAGATCCCGACCACCGGTCGTTTCGGCGAGATCGCGGCCGCCCTCCAGGCCGCCCTCGGCCCGATCGCCTCGCAGCGAACGCTGACCACGGTCGGGCCGGTGATCAGCCAGGAGCTCACCCAGCAGGCCGTCCTGCTGGTCATCCTCGGCTCGATTGGCATCCTGGCCTGGATGACCTTCCGCTTCCGGGACGTGAAGTTCGGAGCCACGGCCCTGGTCGCCCTGCTCCACGACGTGATCGTGGTCGTGGGCACCTTTGCCATCCTGGGCACCTTCTTCCGGGTCGAGATCGACGCCCTGTTCATCACCGCAATGCTGACCGTGATCGGCTTCAGCGTGCACGACACGATCGTGGTCTACGACCGGATCCGGGAGAACAAGGCGCGCCACGCCGGCGAGCCGTTCGAGCAGATCGTCAACCACTCGGTGCTCCAGACGTTCGGCCGCTCGATCAATACCAGCCTGACCGTCGTCCTGACCCTGTCGGCGCTCCTGCTCTTCGGCGGCTCGGCCATCCGCTACTTCGTGCTGGCCCTCCTGATCGGGATCATCTCGGGCACCTATTCGTCGATCTTCAACGCGAGCCCGCTGCTCGTGGTGTGGCAGAACCGGGACGACAACAAGCGGGGCCGGACCGCTACCGCACGGCCTGTCCGCCGCTCCGCCTCCTGACCCGGTGGGCCGCGCTGACCGACGGGCCGTTGCGTCACGGACAACCGCGGCCGGCCGTCCAGTGCAGACGTAGTGAAGTCCCGATGAACCGCTCGCGCGCACGCTAGGCCGATGCTCGAGCCCCGCTTCGCCTGGCACCTCCCCGCGCCGCTATCCCTCGACCCGCTCGTCGTCGCGCGAGCCGGGCAGCTGGGCATGTCCGCGCGCGTCGTCGAGATCCTGGCCGGCCGCGGCATCGCTACGGTCGCCGCGATCGAGGACTACCTGGGCCCGGCCCTGGCCGGGCTGCACGATCCCGCCCGCCTGCCCGACGCGGACCGCTTCCTCGAGCGCCTGGTTCGGGCCCGGGACGCCGGCCAGTCGATCCTCGTCTTCGGTGACTTCGACGCCGATGGCCTGACCGGCCTGGCGATCATGGCCCGAGCCCTGCGCCGGTTCGGGCTGGCCGCCGAGCCCTATGTGCCCAGCCGCCAGGACGAGGGCCACGGCTTCTCGCGACAGGCCGTCGAGCGGGCCGTGGCCGCCGGCCATCGCCTGATCATCACGGTCGACACCGGCTCATCGAGCGTGGACGAGGTCGAGGCGGCGACCGGCCACGGGATCGATGTCCTGATCACCGACCACCATCGGGTGCCCGACTCTCCGCCGCGCGCGTACGCCCTGGTCAATGCCCATCGGCCCGGTGCGACCTATCCGGACGACCGCCTCGCGGGCAGCGGGGTGGCGTTCAAGATTGCCCAGCTCCTGCTGGCCGATCTGCCCGGTGGACCGGCCGCGGCCCTTGACCTGGCCGAGCTGGCGGCGATCGGCACGGTCGCCGACGTGGCCCCGGTCCTGGGCGAGAACCGGGCGATCGCCCGGCTCGGCCTCGATCGGCTGCGGAGCTCGCCCCTGGTCGGCCTGGCGGCGCTCCTCGCCCGGGCCGGGCAATCGCCGGCCTCGGCCGACCTCGAGACCGTGTCCTTCGTCATTGCCCCCCGCCTGAACGCGGCCGGCCGGGTGGGCAGCGCCGCCGACGCCGCCGCCCTGCTGCTGACCGATGACCCCGCCGAGGCTGCTGAGCTCGCCGAACGGCTCGAGGCCAATAACCTGGATCGGCGGGTGATGACCCGCAAGGCCGTCCTCGAGGCCAACGCCGCGGTCGCCTCCGAGCCCGGCGATGGGGCGGCCACGGTCGTGCGAGGCACCTGGCCGATCGGCGTGATCGGGCTCGTGGCTGCCCGACTCGTCGACGAGCGGGGCCGGCCAGCTGTGGTCGGGACAGAGCTCGACGGCGTGATCCGGGCGTCGTGCCGGAGCGCCGGCGGGGTCGATCTGGCGGCGATCCTGACGGCCTGTGATGACCTGCTCACCCGCCACGGTGGGCACCCCGGGGCGGCCGGCCTGGAGCTCCCGGCCGAGCGTTGGGACGAGTTACGGACCCGCTTCATCGAGCTCGCCGGAGCCAGCCTGGGTGACGGCGCGAGCCTCCAGCCCTCGCTCCAGGTCGAGCTCATCCTGCCCGCCCTGGGGCTGGACTACGAATTGATCGCGGATCTCGCCCGCCTGGCGCCGACCGGCCCGGGCAATCCCGATCCGTTGATCGTGGTGGCCGGCCTGACGGTCACCCGGGTTCGGGCCGCTGCCGGTGGCCACACCCAGCTGACCCTGAAGCGCCGGCTCGACGTGATCGACGGGATCGCCTTCGGCTGGACCGAGCTCGCCGGGCTCGTCCACGAGGGCGATCGGATCGATGTCGTGGCCCGGCCGGTGATCCGCTCCTTCGGCGGCTACGAATCGCTTCAGCTCGAGATCCGTGATGCGGCCCCGGCCGGATCGAACCCGGGCGTGGTCGCGCGGCTGGCCGATGGGCAGGGCGGGGCCGTGGCCGGGCCGGGTCGGGCGGGTGTCGAGGCCACCTCGCCGGCCACCGCCGAGCTGACGATCGGGACGCCTTCCTGATGGCCGAGCCCGGATCGAGCCCGGCCCGGCGCGGCAGATCGTCGGATCCGTACGGGCTGATGCCCCGGTCGAGCCTCCTCGCGCCTGTCCTGGCCGGCATCGCCCTGCTCCTGGTGGCGGCCATGACCGCCGCCTTGTTCGTCGGCTGGATCCCCGTCTCGCTGGCCTCGAAGTCGACCGGCGGCAGCGGTGGGGGAGGCGGCACGGTCCAGGTCAATACCACCCCGGCCCCGTCGAACGTGGTCGTGACCGACCCACAGGCAAACATCCCGGGCAGCCTCGTCTACGTCAAGGCCGGCAACGTCTGGATCCAGACTGCAGGCAAGGCGACGCAGCTGACAACGAGCGGGGGCGCCGCGTCGGCTACATGGTCGCCGGATGGCCAGTGGATCTATTACATCCAGACCGAGGTCCTGCCCAACAGCCTCTTTCCCGAGGGCAACAGCGGGCCGGCTCGCTACACCATGAACGTGCCGACCCTGACCCGGATCTCGCCCGACGGCCGGACGATCCAGCCCCTGCTCGGCGGGCGATTCAAGAAGAACGGCTACAGCTGGTTTTACTGGCTCATTGATCCGGCCGTGTCGCCCGACGGCAAGACGGTGGCCCTGTTCTCGGACGGGCCCGATCCAACCCGCAGCGACGTCGTCCTCCAGCTCTACAACGTGGCCACCAAGAAGCTGAGCAAGCCGGCCATCGCCGAGAATCCGCCCTACGGGCACCAGGACGCCGCCTGGCGGCCGGATGGCAAGCTGCTCCTCTATGTCCGCAACGGGCGGGACGGCCAGCGCGGGCTGCCCCAGATCTACACGTACGACCCCGTGACCCACAAGGGCTCGGCCTTCGGGGCGCCCGGCTACATGCATCCGTCGTGGTCGACCGACGGCCGCTACGTGGCCGTAACCCGCCAGACGCCCGAAGGCACCGACGTCGCGATCCTGAGCGCCCAAACCGGGGTTGAGGTCCTGCGCTTGACCAACGACGGCAGCTCGTGGGCGCCGGTCTGGTCACCTCGCGGCGACGCGATCGCCTACCTCCACATCGTCGGCCAGGTCGTCGACCTCAAGATGATCGGCCTGACTGGCAGCGGGCCAACCTGGACGGTGACGCAGCTGCCCGACGTGACCGAATACAGCGGCCTCGACGCAAGCTCCGGGGCATCCTGGTACATCCCACCCAGCCAGCTCCCGGCCACGCCCGCGCCGAGCGTCCCGAGCTCGAGCCCGGCCGCCAGTCCCAGTCCTGCCAAGCCCGGTTCGTCCGCCAGCCCGTCCTGATGGCGGCCTACCTCGAGCGGCTGGGCGTTCGGACCGCCGCCGTCGCCAGCGTGCTGTGCCTCGGCCTCGATCCCGATCCGGAGCAGCTACCGCCTGGATTCCCGGCCGGCCTGGCCGGAATCGAGCGCTTGTGCGGCCTCCTGCTGGAGGCGGCCGGACCGTACGCCGCCGCGGTCAAGCCCAACCTGGCCTTCTTCGAGGCCTTCGGTTCGGCCGGCCTGGCCGCCCTCGAACGGATCCGGGCGGCGGTACCCGCCGGCCTGCCGGTCGTGGCCGACGCCAAGCGGGGCGACATCGGCTCGACCGCGCGCCGCCAGGCAACGGCCCTGTTCGACGTCCTCGGGGCCGACGCGATCACGGCCAGCCCGTATGTCGGGGCAGAGGGCCTCGCCCCGTTCCTGGAGCGGACCGATCGCTACACCTACGTCCTGTGCCGGACGTCGAACCCCGGCTCGGACGAGCTCCAGGGCCTGCTCGTCGGCGACGCTCCCGGCCAGCCCGCCGAACCGCTCTACGAACGGGTCGCGAGGCGGGTCGCCGGCTGGGGGCCGGGCGGCACCGTGGGCCTCGTCGCCGGGGCCACCGCGCAGCTCGAGCTGGCCCGGATCAGGACGATCGCGCCGGGCCTGGGCCTGCTCGTGCCCGGCGTCGGGGCGCAGGGCGGCGAGGTCGGACCGGTCCTGGTCCACGGGCCGGCGACAGCCGCTCCGGGCAACGCGTGGCCGGGTGGCGGGCTGCTCGTCAACGTGTCGCGGGGAATTGCCCGGGCGGCCCTCGAACGTGCCGCGGGCGAGCCCGCCGACCCGGGCGAACGGATCGCCGCAGCCGCCAGGAATTGGTCGACCACTTTGGCGGTGCCCGTGCTATCGTAAGTTCCGGAGCTGATCCACAGGCGACGCCGATCCGTATCGATCAACGTCGATCGGTCACCGAGTATGGCCGCTGCAGCGAGGTCAATGAACATGCCCAGCCTGTCACCCATTCACCTGATCATCATCCTGATCATTGCCCTGATCGTGATCGGCCCGGGCAAGCTGCCCGAGGTCGGGGCGGCCCTGGGCAAGAGCATCAAGGAGTTCCGCAAGGCGGCCAGCGACATCACCGATTCGGCCCAGGTCGACGCCGCACCGGCGGCGCCTGCAGTGGCCGCCGCCTATGTCCCGCCGGCCGCGCCCATCTATGCCCCACCCGTCTACGGCGCCCCGGCCCCTGATGGCTCGATCGTCGCCCCTACGGATGCCGCGGCCGTGGTCGTGCCGGCCATTGATGCCGCGGTGACCCCCGCCGTGGCCGCCCCGGCTCCGCCGGCCGTCGAGCCTGCCTCGATCATCGCCGCGCCGATGGCCGCGGCCATGCCCGCTGCCCCGGTGGCGCCCCAGCCCAGCCCCGAGTCGTCGAGCCAGCAGCCCGCTTCCTGACTGGCCTACCGGGCGACCACGCCAGATCCTGAATCATGGCCGATGAGATCCTGCCCGGCAGCCCTGCTCCGGTCGTAGGTTCGGTCGTCAGCGAGCCGCCGAGCGCGGTGATGCCGTTGCTCGATCACCTCAACGAGCTGCGCAACCGCGTCTTCAAGTCGATCCTGGCGGTGCTCATCGCCAGCACCGTCGGCTGGTTCTCGGCCACGACCGTCCGGAACTACCTGCTCGACCAGCTGCCCGGCCACAAGGCCCAGGTCCTGGGGCCCGGCGACGCCTTCTTCATCCAGATCAAGATCTCCCTGACGATCGGGGTGATCCTGGCCATGCCGGTCCTGCTCTACCAGCTGTGGGCGTTCATCGCGCCCGGGCTGACCCCGGCCGAGCGCAAGACGATCCGGCCGTGGATCCCGCTAGCCCTGCTGCTCTTCGCGATCGGCGTCGGGATCGCCTTCATCGTCCTGCCTTACGCGATCGCCTTCCTGCTCGGCTTCACCGATAACCAACTGGTGAACGGGATCGCGGCTGGGCCCTATTTCGACTTCGTGACGACCCTGTTCCTGGCCTTCGGCCTGATCATGGAGTTCCCGATCGTCCTGTACGGGCTGGCCCTAGTTGGGATTGTCAGCTCGGATTGGATGTCCAAGAACCGGCGAATGCTGCTCCTGGGCGTAGCTGCCTTCGCGTTCATCGTGACCCCCGGCGGCGACCTCGTCAGCCCGTCGGTGCTGGCCGTGACGATGATCATCCTGACCGAGCTGACCCGGCTGGCGATCAAGCGCTCCGGGCGATGACCGAACCGCACCTCGCGGCGGACCAGGCGGCCGGCCCGGCTCCGGCCGACCAGCACATCGTCATCCTCAGTGGGCTGTCGGGCGCGGGCAAGACGGCGGCCACCAAGCTCTTCGAGGACCTCGGCTATACCTGCGTCGACAACCTGCCCGGCGAGCTCCTGCCCGACCTGGCCGAGCTCGTGTCGATCGATCGCGAACGCTTCGAGCGGGTAGCGATCGTGCTCGATGTCCGGGCCGGCAACGCATCACTGGCCCTGGCTGCGGTGCGCGGCGCCCTGGAGGGCCGCGGCATCGTGCCCCAGGTGTTCTTCCTGGAGGCGCGCGACGAAGTCCTGATCCGGCGCTTCTCGGAGACCCGCCATCGCCATCCGCTGGCCGACCAGCGCGGCATCGCGAGCTCGATCGCCGAAGAGCGACGCGTCCTCGATCCGGTCCGCGACGAGGCCGATGTCGTGCTCGACACCTCGGACCTGTCCCTGCGCGAGCTGCGCGAGAAGATCTTCGCCCACCTCGGTGAGCGCCAGGCCGCCGAGCGCCTGGCGATCCAGCTCATCAGCTTCGGCTTCAAATATGGCGTGCCCCTCGAGGCGGACCTGGTCTTCGATGTCCGGTTCATGCAGAACCCGTACTACATCGAGGGCCTGCGCCAGCTGTCGGGCCTGACCGAAGCGGTCCGCAACTACGTCCTGGGCCAGCCGGTGACCGAACGCTTCCTGGGCTTCCTGCACGACTTCCTGACCTTCGCAATCCCGGCCTACGTCGGCGAGGGCAAGACCCGCCTGACGATCGCGATCGGCTGCACCGGTGGCTACCATCGCTCGATCGCGATCGCCGAGGCCCTGGCCGAGTGGCTGCGGGAGGCCGACTTTGGCGCCGTCTCCGTCTTCCATCGCGAGCTCGACCGGGCATGAACATCCGGCGCCGGCTGGCCGACATCCTGGGCCTGCGCCGCTGGCTCGCCTCGGGGGTCGGGATCAAGCGCTGGCTGCTCGTCGTCTTCGTGGGCGAGCTCGGCCTGGCCCTCGGCGGCGCGTTCGCCCTGCGCCAGTTCTATCGCGATAGCAGCTTCGACGGCCCGCTCCAGGGCGTGCTCTACCTGGTCACCCTCCAGTTCCTGCCCTACATCGTGCGCGGGCTGATCCTGGCCGGGCTGGGCGTGGGCATCTTCGTGTACGGCTCATACCGTGTCCTGCAGGTCCTGATGGGCCCGTATCGCTCGAACGCGGACGAGCAGCCACTGGTCGAGCTGATCTACCAGAAGCGCTTCCTGGCCCGCGGCCCGAAGATCGCGGCGCTCGGCGGCGGCCACGGCCTGTCCACGATGCTGCGCGGCCTGAAGGAGCACACCAGCAACCTGACCGCGATCGTCACAGTGGCCGACGACGGGGGATCGTCAGGCAAGCTGCGCGACCAGCTCGGGGTCCCGGCCGTGGGCGACATCCGCAACTGCCTGGTCGCCCTGGCCGACGCCGAGCCGCTGATGAGCGAGCTGTTCCAGTATCGATTCCCGGGTGAGGCCGGCCCGACCAGCCTCGCCGGGCACGCCATTGGCAACCTGCTGATCGCGGCCATGACCGGGGTCGAGCAGGGTGATTTCGAGGAGGGCGTCCGGCGCATGAACAGGGTCCTGGCGGTGCGTGGCCAGGTCGTCCCGGCCACGGGTACGCCGGTCAGCCTGAATGCCTCGCTGCGGGACGGTTCCCTGGTCCAGGGCCAGTCGCGGATCGCGAGAACGCGCGAGATCGACCGGGTCTGGCTCAGCCCGGATGACGTCCGGGCGAGCGACGACGCGCTGGCTGCGATCGCCGAGGCCGAGCTCATCGTGATCGGCCCGGGCAGCCTGTTCACGAGCATCCTGCCGAGCGTCCTCCTGCCCGATATCCAGGCCGCCCTGGCCGCCTCGCCGGCCCTCCGGATCTACGTCTGCAACGTCGCTACCCAGGCGGGCGAGACGGACGGCTTCGACCTGGCCGACCACGTCGAAGCCCTCGAGCGCCATACCGCGGAGGGGATGATCGACATCGTCCTGGCCAACAACCGGATCTCGGTCCCGGCCGGCGCGGGCACGCGCCGGGAAGCAGTCCAGCTGCGCTGGCCCCCGGCGGGCCTCCACCCGCCCCGGCTGGTGCTCGATGACCTGGTCGATCCGGCCAGTCCCATCCACCACGACCCCGAGCGCCTGGCCGCCGCGATCATCCGGATAGCCGAGCGCGAGGGCACGGCCCGGCGGCGCAACGGAGTGGCCCGATCGGCGTGAGCCAGGGCGCTGCCCGGCCGATCCCCGGCCGACCGGCCGAGCGATGAGCGGCTCCGACCGCGATCTCGTGGCCGGGCTGCGAGCCGAGCTGGCGGCGATCGATCCGCAGCGTGCCTGCGACCGGGCGGCGGAGTCGGCCGGGCTCGGCCGGAGCCTGATCACCCGCGAACCGTCGATCGCCCGGCTGGCCGTCCGCCTCGGCCGGGAGACCCAGGGCGAGACCCGGCCAGGTGTCCGCCGGCGCTCGAAGCACGTCCGTCTGGCCGACCCGGCCGAGCCGGCTGGATCGCCCGAATGGACCGCCGAGCCCGGTTTCGACTGGGCCGGCTCCGCCGACCATTGCCGCCTGGCCTGGCTGCGCGGCCGGTTCCTCGCCCGGGGCTCGCTTAGCCTGTCGAGCGGGCGGGCCCATCTCGAGTTCGTGGTCGACGCGGCCGAGGCGCCGATCCTGGCCGGGCGCCTGGCCGACATCGGCTTGCCGGCCGCCTGGCGGGTCCGGCGGGGCCGTGGCGTCGTCACCTGGAAGAGCGCCGAGACGATCGGCACGTTCCTGCGCCGGATCGGGGCGGGTCCGGCCATCCTCGAGCTCGAGGCGCGCCAGGTCTCGCGGGCCGTCCGGGGCGACATGAACCGGGTGCTCAACGCCGAGTCGGCCAACCTCCAGCGATCGGTCCAGGCGGCCGCCCGCCAGATCGCGGCCATCGAGCGGCTCGAGGCAGACGGCCGGCTGGCCGAGCAGCCGAACGTCGTGCGCCTGACCGCCAGCGCCCGGCGGGCCACCCCAGAGGCCACCCTGGCCGAGCTCAGCGCCGCCCTCGAGCTGCACCGCTCGACCGTGCAGCGCGCCCTCGAGCGGATCGAGCACCTGGCCTCGGATCGGGAACCGGCTGCTCTGGCATGATTCGCTGATGCGACCGGTCATCATCGCGGCCAACTGGAAGATGCACACCACGCCCGGCGATGCCGCGGCCCTGGCGACCCTGCTGGCCGCCCGGACCCAGGTGCCCGGCGTGGAACGGGTGATCTGCCCGCCATTCGTGTGCCTTGCGGCAGTCCGCGACGCGCTGCTGGCCACGCCCGCCGGCGCCGGTGTGGGGGTCGGTGCCCAGAATGTCCACCACGACCTGAGCGGCGCTTACACCGGCGAGATCGGCGCGCCGATGCTGGCCGGCCTGGCCGGCTGGGTGATCATCGGCCATTCGGAGCGGCGCCGCGACGCGGGCGAGACCGACGAGCTGATCGGGCGCAAGCTGGCTCGGGCCGTGGAGGCTGGGCTGCGGCCGATCCTGTGCGTCGGGGAGCAGCTGGCCGAGCGTGAAGCGGGTGCGGCCGAGGAAGTCGTGGCGGCACAGCTCGTGGGCTGCCTGGCCAGCTACGCCGGGGGCGCCGCCGGCCTGGCCTCGGTCGGCGGGGTTTCGGCCGGCCTGGTCGTTGCCTACGAACCGGTCTGGGCGATCGGCACCGGGCGGACGGCCCGCGGTGTTGACGCGGCCGCGATGGCCGAGGCCATCCGCCGATCCGTGGCGGCCTTCGGGCCAGGCTTCGACGACCTGGCCAGGGACCTGCCGGTGCTCTATGGCGGCAGCGTCACGGCTGCCTCCATCGGCGAGTTCCTGGCCGAGCCGGCCATCGACGGGGCGCTCGTCGGCGGTGCCTCGCTCAAGGTCGACGAGATGGCCGGGATCGTGGCCCGGGCCGGGCTGACCGCCGCCGCCCGCCAGGCAGCGGCTGGTGCCGGCCGGTGAGCCGGCTCGTCCTGCTCCGCCACGGCGAGAGCGACTGGAACCGCGAGAACCGCTTCACCGGCTGGACCGATGTCGACCTGTCGGAGGCCGGCGAAGCGGAGGCGCACGAGGCCGGCCGCCTGCTGCGCGAGGACGGCTTCGAGTTCGACCTGGCCTTCACCTCGGTCCTGCGCCGGGCGATCCGGACGCTCTGGATCGGGCTGGACGAGCTCGACCGGATGTGGATCCCGGTCGAGCATTCGTGGCGCCTCAATGAGCGCCACTACGGCGCGCTGCAGGGCCTGAACAAGGCCGAGACGGCGGCCCGCTACGGCGACGCCCAGGTCCACCTGTGGCGCCGCAGCTACGACGTCCCGCCGCCGCCGCTCGAAGCCGGCGACGAGCGTGAGCCCGGACGCGATCCCCGCTATGCCTGGCTGAGCCCGGCCGAGCTGCCGCGCTCGGAGTCGCTCAAGGACACCGTTGCCCGGTTCCTGCCGGCCTGGCACGACCAGATCGCCCCGGCCGTCCAAGCCGGCCGCCAAGTCCTGATCGCGGCCCATGGCAACAGCCTGCGCGCCCTCGTCATGTACCTCGACGGGATCTCCGAGGCGGACATTCCCGGGCTCAACATCCCGACCGGCATCCCGCTCGTGTACGAGCTCGATTCTGATCTTCGACCGCTCGGCCACCACTACCTGGGCGATCCGGCCCGGGTGGCAGCCGCGATCTCGGCAGTCGCCGGCCAGGCCACCGCCAGGCCGGCCTGAGCGGGCCCGACGTGCTACCATCCCCCGGCTTCGCACCCACCAGCTGAGGTCTCCTTCCGGGTGAATCCGTTCCTGAGCATCGGTCAGATCATCGTCGGGATTGCCCTCATTGCGGCGATCCTCCTCCAGTCGCGTGGAACGGGCCTGTCGGGCACCTTCGGCGGCGACTCGGCGGTCTACCGCAGCCGGCGGGGCGTCGAGCGGCGACTCTGGCAGTTTACGATCGTGCTGACGGTCCTGTTCGTGCTGTTCTCGCTGGCTGCCTACATCTACACCCCGGCTGCCTAGCCCTCGCCCGGCGTTGCCGGGCCCGGCCGGCGGCCCTCCGAGGCGTGATCATTGACCCAGCGTGACCGCGGCATCGTGGCGGTCCTGTCCGCCCTCCTCGTCGTGCTCGCCCTGGCCGTGGCCATGCCCACGACCGGCGCGGCGCCCCCCGCCGCCGTTGCCAGCGCCAGCCCCAGTGCGGACGTGGGGACGGACAACCCGCCGATCTACCGCGAGGGGGTCGTCGGCACCCCTAGCTCGATCAACCCGCTGACCGCCCGGACCCAGGCCGACCGCGACCTGAGCCGACTGATCTTCTCGGGCCTGGTTGCCCGGGGTACCGGGGCGACCTACCTGCCGGACCTGGCCAGCTCCTGGACGGCCGACCCGACCGGCCGGACGTGGACGTTCAAGCTGCGAGCCGGGGCGACCTGGCAGGACGGCCAGCCGGTCACCGCCGACGATGTCGTGTTCACGGTCAACCTGATCAAGGACCCGGCCTATCGCGGGCCGCTGGCCAACTCCTGGCGCGAGGTCTCGGTGGTCAAGCTCGACTCGTCGACCGTCCAGTTCAGCCTGGACACCCCGATCAGCGGCTTCCTCGAGGACGCAATGGTGGGCATCTTGCCCCAGCACTTGCTGAGCCTGACCCCGATCACCGACCTGGCCGACTCGTCGTTCTCGAACAACCCGGTCGGCTCCGGGCCGTTCCGCCTGGTCAACTGGGACGTCACCTCGGCCGAGCTCGTGCCTAGCACCACGACCTCACCAGCAGGCGGCGCATCGCCGGCGGCCTCTGCCCCGGCTTCGGTCCCGGCCTCCGCCACGGGCGGCTCTTCTGCCTCGCCCTCGGCCGCCGCCGGCGGATCGATCGGCTCGGAGCCGGTGCCGGCCATCGAGCTGGAGTTCTTCGACGACTCGGCGTCCTTGGTGGCCGCCTATCGAGCCGGCTCGCTCGATGCCGCCAGTGGCCTGGGCCCGACCGACGCCACCGCAATGGCGGCGCTGCCCGGCTCGCGCCTGCTGAGCTATCCCAGCACGACCTTCACCTCGGTCGCGATCAACCTCCGCCCAGGCAATACCACCACGGCTCCGGCGGCTGTCCGCCGGGCCTTGCTCGAGGCGCTCGACCGGCCGGCCATGATCAGCTCCGTCCTGGACGGCACCGGCAAGCAGGCCGACTCGCCGATCCCGCCCAACTCATGGGCCTTCGATGCCAGCGCCAGCGCGCCGGTCGCCTCGAATCCGACAGCGGCGGCAACGGCCCTGAAGGCGGCCGGCTGGACCAAGGGCAGCACTGGTTGGCTCGCCCCCAAGGCCAAGTCTGCCTTCACCTTCGACCTCCTGAGCCCCGACCAGGCCTCGAATCTGATTGCCTGGGCGACGGCCGAGCTGGTCACCAGCCAGTGGCAGCAATTCGGCCTGAAGGTGACCCACGTCGCCCTGGCCCCGGCCGATTTCGTGGCCCGCCTGGGGGCCGGCACGTTCACCGCCGCGCTGGTCGACGTCAACATCGGACTGGACCCAGACCTCTATCCGCTGTTCGCCTCGAGCCAGGCCGTCAGTGGTGGTGCGAACATCACCGGTATCCAGGACGCGAGCCTGGATTCGCTCCTGGTGGCGGCCCGCTCGCCGGGCACCGACGCCGCCGGGCTGACGGCCTACGCGAAGCTCCAGGCGGCTCTCGTGGCCAATCCGCCGATGCTGCCGTTGTTCTTCCGGGACGACCCGATCGTGCTCGGAGGGAGGGTCGATGGACCCGTGATTCGGCCCCTGGGCGACCCCAGTGACCGATTTTGGGATGTGCTAACATGGCGCCTCGCCGACGGGCGGTGAGGCGTCTTGCCGTGCGTTGGGGATCTCGCCGAGGTGGCGGAATCGGTAGACGCGCTAGCTTCAGGAGCTAGTGTCCGCAAGGGCGTATGGGTTCAAATCCCTTCCTCGGTACCAGCCCTAGTCAGCGGGATCCCTCAAGGGCGCGGAACACCTGCCCAGGTGGCGGAATTGGTATACGCGTACGTTTGAGGGGCGTATGAGGCAACTCATCCGGGTTCAAGTCCCGGCCTGGGCACCACTCAGCTGACCCTCGAACGGCGGCCGGCCTCGGACCGCCGTTCCTGATTCCAGGGCTCGGTGCCGGGACCGCGTTCGTGCCGGCTCAGGGCCCCTTGCTCCAGGTCCCTGTCCTCCCCGGTTCTCGCTGCATGGTCACTGCACGCACATGGGACGGCTCTAGCTGCAGGATTGACTCGGTTTGAGGCCGGTCGCAACCGATTCCACGCTCAGAGGACCACGGGCCTGATCGTTCGCCGAGGCTCAAGGCCAGGCCTTGTGCTCAGAGCGACCATGCACCCGGCACGAAGTCGCCTAAGCCTGGCACGGCGGCCGGTCGGGGGGAGCCATCCTCGGGCTGCGAAGGCCTGCTCAGGGGAATGTGAGGCTGTCCAATACCGGCTGCATCTGGGCAAGGAAGGCGGCGAAACCGGCGCCGCTCGGCCCACTCAGCAGGAGCGTCACGGTCGTCCCGTTGACGTCGATCGCGTACATTTCGAACGCCTGGGTGGGCTTGATGCGGATCTGGAATGTTTGGCCGATCGGGAACAACCAGACACCGGGCCCATGGCTACAGGTTGCGTTTTTCCTCACGCTGAAGTCGAGCCTGAACCCCGAGCGACCGGCGAGGTGGACCGGAGTCACAGGGGAATCGATCTTGAGCAGCGTGTTCTTCTGCACCCAGGCAACGACGTCGCCTGACCGTTGGCCGATCACCGCAATGGAGTCGTCGATGCAGCCCTTTGGAAAAACGGACTGGATCCGGGCGACATAGATACCTGCGTCGCCAACGTTTGGCCCGAATGAGAAGACGTCGACAAAGTCGCCATTTCCGGCCCAGCCGGCCGGCACCGTAAACCCGACGGCGGGTTGGAAGGTCCTGTTGAGGTAGGCACCGGGGTCGAGTCGGCCCTCGTGGAAACCCAGACTCGAGGGCGAAGCACTGGGAACCGGGGTCGGCGTTGGAGCAGCTACCGCCAGCGTCGTCTGACCCCAGGTCGGCCAGCAGTTCGCAAGCTCTGGAGACGTCGTCGTGAGGCGTGTCTGGGCGCTGCCATCCGCGGCCATTCCATAGATCTCGAAGTGACCGTCCCGATCGGAGGCGAAGGCCAGGCGCGTGCCGTCGGGGGACCAAGCGGGGTCCCTGTTATTTCCGAGCGACGTGACTTGCTCCAGGCCACTGCCATCCTCATTGGCCGTCCAGATCTGCGAGCTGGTCGGGGCCGCCAGAGGTGCGCCGGCGATGGCCATATGGAGGCCATCGGGTGACCACCCAACTCGACGGGCAATGAGATTGGGTGGGAGGACCAGCGGTGTCAGGTGCGACCCATCGACGTCAGCGAGGAACACCTGGGCCGATCCGTCATCCATGGTTCCGACGAGGGTCAACTTGCCAGCCGGACCCCAGCTCGCAGCCGCCCAGGTAATCGACGGTGGTGCTGGCGAATCGCCGGGCGCTCCCGATGTGTCGGGAAACGGACGTTGCGAAGATGGCGCGCCGCTTGATCGGGCGAACGCCAGGTTGGCCTCGGATGCATGGCCGGGCAACGCCGAAATCGGCGGCGACGTCGCACCGAGTGGCCCCTGTCCGCGAACCAATTTCACGCCGGTGCCATCCGAGGAAGAAACAAAGACGGATCCGGTTTGCACGAACAGGAGGCGGGCTGAGTCGGGTGCCCATTGGGGATCGCCGAACGGGCTGAACGGATCGCCCAGGCCAGCCATGTTGACCTGGAGACCTGTCTCGGACGTGCCGTCCGGCGGAGTGAACCAGAGCCCTGGCCCGCCAACATCGGCTGAGGAGCCGCTCTGAAAAACGATCCGCTTGCCATCGGGTGACCAATCAGGCTCGCGCTCCCAGACATCCCCGATTGGGTGGATGAGGCGGATCGGCCCCGAGCCGTCGGGCGACATCTGATAGAGCCGCGCCTCGGAAAAAGTGTTTGTCGGGTCGCACGGTGCGCCGAGATCCGGGTTCGTGTTGATGTATTCAGCCGACCAGACAATGCGAGCGAACGGGCCATTCGCGCTCGGCCGGCCGGCGACACTGCTGCTCGCAGCCGGCGCTCCGCCACTAGCCTGGCTCAGGGCAGACGGGCTGCTGGCACCCCTGAACGCTCCGCCGAGCCCGGCAGCAACCAGGATCGCCACGAGCGCGACGGCGACAGCCCCAATGGCACCAGCGATCGCGCCGCGCCGACGGCTTCCGCCGAAGCCGGCGAGGCGGGTCGTGCCGGGTCGCCGTCCGGGCGGCCCAGCGCCTTGGCCCAAGTCGCCAGCCGATGCGGCCGACGCCGCATAAACGGCCATCGGTTCGGCGATCCCCTTGAGGCGCCGGCGGCCACGAGCGGCAAAGGTCACCTCGGATGAGGTCCGGGTCAGGCCACGCACCGTGTCGCTCACGAGGACCTCGCCGGCGGCCGCCTGGGCGCAGATCCTGGCCGCGAGGTTCACCGCCGAGCCGACGTAACCCTCGGCCGTCTCGGCTGTCTCGCCGGCATGGATCCCGATCCCGACCGCGATCGGCTGGCCGGGGGATTTCGTCCTCGCACTCGCGGCGGCAGCGACAATCGCGAGGCCACAGCGAACCGCGTCGCTGGCGGACGGGAAGACGACGTAGAAGCTGTCGCCCTCGGTCTTGATCTCGGCGCCGCCGGAGCGGCGAACGACATCCCGGACGAGCCGGCGATAGGCATCCAGGAGGGTCGCTGCGGCCTCGTCGCCGTGGGCCTCGGTGAATGCGGTGTAGCCACGTAGGTCAGAAAAGAGGAATCCTCTCGTGAGGTGGCGGCCGCCGGCCTCGGGCGCCGCAGCCCGGGCGAGCGCCTGGGCCAATTGACCGGCCGAGCCATAGCGTTCGTCGGGTGACTTGGCCAGGGCTTTGGCGATCACCAGGTCGATCGTCGCGGGCAACTCGGGCCGGACCTCGGCCAACGAGGGTGGCGGCGCCTGCACATGGGCATAGAGGGTCGCCATCTCGGTGTCGCGGGGATAGGGCTGGGCGCCGGCCAGGCATTCGTAGGCGACGCAGCCGAGCGAGTAGACATCGACCCGGGCATCGATCGGGCGGTTCTCGATCAGCTCGGGCGCGACATAGCCGACGCTGCCGAGCAACTGGCCCGAGCGGGTCAGGGCAGCGGAGTACTCGGCCTGCTTGGTCAGCCCGAAGTCACTCAAGTAGGCGTGGTCGGAGCCGGGCTGCGAGCCACTCGCGACGAGGATGTTGCCGGGCTTGACGTCGCGATGGATCAAACCGGCCGCATGGGCCGCATCGAGCGCACTCGCGACCTGGTCAATGAGGCTCGTTGTGCGCTCCAGGCTCAGCGGGCCGTCGCGCCGGATCAGGCCATCGAGGTCGGGCCCGGGCACGTAGCGCATCGCGATGAACAACTGGCCATCCGCCTGGCCCGCCTCGTAGATCGGCAGGATGTTGGGATGATCGAGCGATGCCGCGAGGTGGGACTCGCGGACAAACCGATCGCGCACCGCGGGGATCTCGGCGGTCTCGGTCGCCAGAACTTTAAGGGCGACCTTGCGCCCTAGGCGGACATCGTCGGCAAGGTACACAGCGCCCATCCCGCCCCGCCCGATCAGGCGGACGATCCGGTACCCGCCGAGAACGCTGCCCTCCGCCAACGCCATGGGCGGAGTATGGCCTCATCCTTGCGATGGGATGCGACGTACGACCATCCCAAGACCGCCCGTCGCCTGGGCGCGCCTGACCGGCTCCACGCTCGAGGGGTGACGGCGGCTATCCTCGATCACAGCGGGCGGTTAGCTCAGTTGGTCAGAGCGCCTCGTTTACACCGAGGAAGTCACTGGTTCGAGTCCAGTACCGCCCACCAGCCTCGTTGCCACCAATCATTGCTAGGATTCGCTCATGAATCCTTCCGCCAGCAATCCTGACGCGGCCGAATCAGCCGCGATCGGCATCCTGCGCAGCGGCTGGGCGGCCTACCAGGAACGCCTCCTCGAGGCCATGGCTCCGCTCAGCGACGACCAGATGGAGTTGCGGCCGGATCCTGATCACTGGGCCGTTTGGCAGCTGGCATCGAACATGGCCGGGGCGCGCGCCTACTGGTTCCACGACGTGCTGGGCGAGCGTGACCCGGCGGTCCGGGCGATGTTCCATGTCGTCAGCACGACCGTCCCGGGTCTGCCGATCGAGGATGCCGGCTGGGAGGACGACGAGAACCGACCCAGAACGGCAGCCGAGATCGTCGACGCTTTCCGGCAGACCTGGCAGATCATCGACGAGCGCCTGGGGCGCTGGACCGGGGCCGATCTCCTGGTCGAGTTCCAGCGGGGACCGCGAAGGAACGTGACCCGTGCCTGGGTCGTGTGGCACCTTGTCGAGCACGAGCTGCAGCACGGCACGGAGATCGCCCTGATCCTGCGCAGCCACGGTCTGCCCACCGTCGAGCTATAGGAGGCGCCGGTCGGGTAGGCGCGAGGCCGCGATCAGGCGCCGTCGGGATAGCCGCCGCGGTGGAGCACCAAGGGGAAGTCCGGCAGGACATCGTGCGGGCGGGCCCTGGCTCGCCAGCCTTCCGGATACGGCGTCAGCCCTTCGACAGGCGCGAGCTGCCGGAGCTCGGATCGCCCAGCGTTCGAGCCCAGGCAGGTTGCGGCCGGACCCTCCAGGTCGCTCAATGGCTGGCCGTCCGGCTCGACGTAGCGCATGAAGTTCGACCACATGGCCATCGACACGAGCCACGGACCGCTGCGTCCCTGGAACGACACGCCGGCCGCGGTTCGATGCGGCATCCGGTGCTCGAACTCGTTGTCGAACTCGATCGTCCAGGCCATGTACGCGTGCGACAGCAGGGCGGACAGCGGGACGGTCATGGGCCCGAGGATCACTCGTGACGGGCTTGCGCGCAAGCCCGGTCCAAGCGCACCGTTCGGTCCTCTCGTGCGTCATAGGTTGGGCCAGGCTAAGGGCTTGTCAGATAATTAGCGCTATGGTACCATGGGTGGGTGATCGACGAGATGGCCATCGCAGTCCGCTACCAGGCTGTGGCGCCGCTGCTCGATGAGCGGGCCCGGCGCCTGACCGCGGGCGCGGAGGCGCTGGCCATCGGACGGGGTGGCGTGGCGGCCGTCGCCCGGGCGACCGGTCTCGCGCGCACGACGGTGGCGCGCGGTCTCGCCGATGTCCGCGCCGGGGAGACCGTCGCCCGGGGTCGCATCCGCAGGCCCGGTGCCGGGCGGCCACCCATCGAGCAGCGCGACCCCACCCTGCGCGCCGATCTCGAGGCGCTCATCGAGCCCGGCACCCGGGGCGACCCCGAGTCCCCCTTGCGCTGGACGACCAGGAGCGTGCGCAACCTCGCGGCCGAGCTCGTCCGGGGTGGTCACCGGGTCAGCCACCAGACGGTGTCGGAGCTGCTCCACGACCTCGGCTACAGCCTCCAGGCCAACCGCAAGACGCTCGAGGGCACCGACCATCCTGACCGGGACGCCCAGTTCAGCCATCTCAACGGAGCGGTCCAGCTCGCCCTTTCCCTGGGCGAGCCCGTGATCAGCGTGGACACCAAGAAGAAGGAGCTCGTGGGACCGTTCGCCAACGGCGGCCGCGAGCTGCGCCCGACGGGCGACCCCGAGCGCGTGCTGATGCACGACTTCGTGATCCCGGAACTCGGCCGGGCTGCTCCCTATGGGGTGTATGACCTCGCCGAGAACGCGGGCTGGGTCAGCGTCGGGACCGACCACGACACGGCTGCCTTCGCGGTCGAGACGATCCGGCGCTGGTGGACGACGATGGGCCGGGCGCGCTATCCCGATGCGACCCGGCTCCTCGTCACCGCCGACGCCGGGGGCAGCAACGGCTACCGCCTCCGCCTCTGGAAGTGGGAGCTCCAGAAGCTCGCCGACGAGACCGGCCTCGAGATCGCCGTCTGCCACTTCCCGCCCGGAACCTCCAAGTGGAACAAGATCGAGCACCGGCTCTTCTCGGCCATCACCATGAACTGGCGGGGGAAGCCGCTCGTGAGCCACGAGGCGATCGTTAACCTGATCGCGGCCACCACGACCCGCACCGGGTTGCGCGTCCGGAGCGCCATCGACACGAACTCGTATCCGGCCGGCGTCAGCGTCAGCGACGCCGACATGAAGACCCTCTACCTCGAGGCTGACCTGTTCCACGGCGAATGGAACTACTCGCTCCTGCCGAGGCTCATGCTCCCGCAGGAGTGAGCGGGCTTATTTCGTGGCGAGCCCTAAGGTGCGTTGGTCGTAAGTTGCATCACGTAAGTCTGGCAGCTACGCTCTCCTCGAAAGGAGGGCCTGGTGTCGAGACGAAGCCCCTATGTCATCGAACTGAGCGCGCTTGAGTTGGAGCGGCTTGAACGACGGGTCCGTCGCCAGACGGCCACGAAGCGCGAGGTCTTTCGAGCGCAGGTAGTGCTCCTCGCGGCGGCCGGGTTGCGCAACGACGAGGTCGCCAGTCATCTGGGGACTGTCCGCGAGACCGTGAGTCGCTGGCGGAAGC
>JBBSFD010000059.1:0-19481 GCA_038239115.1 Candidatus Limnocylindrales bacterium
ATAAGCCGTCTGGGCGGGGCGGGGCCGGGTGTTCGAACCGCCAAAACAGTGGCCGCCGGCCGGGCGGGCGGTCCCCCCCCCCCGCTTCGTTCGGTCTCGGGGACCGCGAACGGATGGGCGATCAGCGGCGGCGGGCCCGCCGTCCGGTCGGCTTCTGGCTGCCCGCCATCGGGGCGAACCCGACGACGAGGGCCACCACCGCGAACAGGATCATCAGGAAGCCGAGGCTTGACGACGAGCTGCCGGGCTGGGTGGTGTCGCCCGTGCTGGTTGACGGAGGAGTGACGCGGGGGGTCGCCGTGGCTCCCTGGACGCCGCCGGTGGGTGAGGCGCTGGGCTGGTCCGTCGGCAGGGCGGTGCCGGTCGGGGTCGGGGTTGGGGTCACGACGGGCGTCGGCGTGGGCGTCGGGACCGGGGTGGGGGTAGGCGTGGGCACCGGGGTCGGGGTCACGACCGGGGTGGGCGTTGGGGTAGGGGTTGGGGTGGGCGTGGGCGTAGGGGTTGGGGTGGGCGTAGCGGTTGGGGTCGGGGTGGGCGTGGGGGTCGGCGTCGGGGTTGGCGTGGGCGTGGGGGTCGGCGTCGGGGTTGGCGTGGGCGTGGGGGTCGGGGTTGGCGTGGGCGTGGGGGTCGGCTGAGCCACGGTGACCGTGGCCGAGTCGGCGTCCGTGACCTCGGTGTTGCCGTCCCAGCCATGGGCCGTCCCGATGTTCGTGGTGGTCTCGGTCAGGTTCGTCGAGCAGCTGAACGACCAGACCTCGGCCAGGTCGAGGGCATTGTTGGTGTTGGCATCGCCCGACAGGTAGCCGACTGACGCGCAGTGGTCGTCCGTGACGGTCACGTTGGTCAGGGCGACGTTGCCCACGTTGGAGACCGCGTAGGTGTAATCGACCGAGCCGCCACCGGCGGGCAGGCTGGCCACGCTGGCCGCCTTGTGGATCTCGATCGCAGGCCGGCAGGTGATCTCTGAGGTGATCTGGCTGAACACGTCCTGCAGGTCGCTGGCATTGACGACATGGAAGTAGTTGGCGGCCGGCTGGGCCAGCGACTGCATCAGGGGCAAATCGACCGCATTCGAGCCGCTGCCACCCTGGCCGATTGCGATCGAATAGACAGCGTCGGCCGAGGCGAGGAAGTCGGAGATGTTCTGGGCCGTAGGCCGGGCACCGGTCGGGCCGGTGTTGTCGGGGTTCGGCCGGCCGTCGGACACGAAGATGATGACGTGCTGGACGGACAGGTCGTCGGCCGTGGTCCGCTTGTGAGCGGTCATGTCGGCGGCACCCTTGGCCATCCCCTGGCGGAGGGGCGTGTCGCCGTTGGCAGTCAGGCCGTCGATCGCGCTGCCGACGGTGGCAGCGTTCGAAGTGCCGAGGGCCAGGTTGGTCGTCGCGTTGCCATTGCCGAAGGACGACAGGCCGACGTGGTGGCGGCCTGAGCCGCCGACGCCGCCCTCGCTGTCGAGGGTGCTGACCAGGTCGTGGGCGGCCGCCTTGGCGTAGACCATCCGGACTTGCGGCGGGGTGCCCGACGCGTTCTCGCCCATGCTGCCCGATCGGTCGATCACGAGCTCAACATCGAGGGGCACGATGCCGCAGCCGTTATCGGCCACGGCGTGAGCTGAGCTGGCCGCCGCCACCGCGCCCGTCGAGAACGGCACCGCGGCGACGGCGAAGATGAGGGCCGCGACGGAACCCGCAACCTGGCGGGCTCGAGTCGCATCCCGGAAGGTCCGTGAAGGGGTCGACATGGTGCTCCTGGATGATCCGGCGAAATGAAGTGGATGAAGAGGCCTGAGCGGTCGAGCCGGTCCGTGACCCTCGTACCAGTACCTTAGTTACGAGGGAACGCCGTTCAATCACACAGACTCCAGCGAACCGCACCAGCCTCGGCGGCCGTTGCCGGCGGGCACCGGGACCAATGGGCCAGCCCTCGGAATCGACGAAGCCGCCGGTAGTACCGACGGCTCCGTTCGTACTTGCCAGGCTGCGGTGGGCTCCTGCCCACGCGCCCTTACGGGACGATCAGGTGGACCGGGTTGCCCAGGATGTGGGCCGTCCAGGTCGTCGTGTCAACCGACGATCCACTTCCAGTCATCGCGTACGAGATCTGCCACCAGCCACTCTGTGGAGCCGTGTACGTCGTCGGGATCACCACGTCCACGGTCAACCAGCACGAGTCGAAGGAATTGGTCGTGACAGTGGATACGTTCGTCCCACTACTGGGACTCGCGCTGCAGCCGGATGCCGCGGAGTTCGCCGTGTAGTTGAAATTGATGGGCGTCCAGACGCCCACCGTCGTCGAGGGGACCTCCACCGAAAGCTTGGCCGTCAGGCCGCCGGTGTCTCCAGCGTCCCACAGGTTCAGCTCGAGGGTCTTGCCGGCATAGGCCACCGGAATCTGCGCAAGATAGAACTGCGAGGTCCCGGCGTTCGCGATCGGAGTGTACATTTCCATCGCCCCGAGGCCGTAGATCGAGGGTGTGCCACCGAACGCGCTGGCGTAGAGGGCGAAGTTCTGCTCCGTGCCGACCTTGCTTTGGTTGACCGCGTCGGTTTGGCCCGGCGGCGTGGAGTTCGTGGTGTGGATCCGGTAGACGTGGCCGTTGGCACCTCCGGACAGCGGATTGGCCGGATTGAGCAAGTACCAGTTGTCATGGTAGTCGCGGGCATCCCCGTAGGCCGTCGACGTCTGCTTGCACTCCGTCGCACCGTTGTCGCCACCCATGGTGGTGTCCGAATAGGGCATGTCTCGGAACTTGGTGCCGGTGGTCTTGATGAGCGAGTCGTCGGTGGGATCGTACGGAGTCCCGTTCATGTCCCAGAGCTCGTACCAGGAGCTCGGTGGGTTGTTCTTGTCCAGGGAACCGCTGCTCTGGCCGTCCCCAGTGCCCTCGGCGGCATCGGTGTCGCAGAAGACCGGATCGAAGATATACACGAACCCGTTGGTGGAGCCTGCTGGCATGTCAATCGCATAGTTGTAGTAGCTGGTTGGGTCGTAGCAGGAACGCAGGCCGACGACGGCCGTGCAGGCCGGCGCCGTGGATCCGGATGGGTCCTGGTCCGACTGAAAGGCGTCACCCTGGCTGCTTTCGATGCCCTTGGTGTTCATTGCCGCCCAGAAGCCCCTGACGTTGAGGCTCGCCCCATTCGGTTGGAAGCAATCGCTCGGTGCTCCGGTCGTCCGGGCAGAGCACAGCGAGCTTGGCCCCTGAAGATTGTTATTGGTCGTCGTCATCACGTGGGTGACGTTGTTCGTAAACGTCGCATCACGAAGCTTGCCGAACACGCCGTAGTAGTTCTCGGGACTGCCCATGGGAACCGGCAAGGTGAAGAGCGCCTTGGAGCTACGGGTGGCAACGATCGACTTGATGCCAAAGATGCGCATGAAGAAGGTGTTCACCGGAGTGCTGATCGTTACGTCCATCTGGTTTGGGTTCCCGGCCGCGACAGCGACCGAGTCCTGCTGTGCGCTGATCGTCGTGCCGCTGCCGGCCGTATAGCCGTTCTTGGTCGCCTCGGCCAGGGCGTCGCCGATGCCCGACCCGATCGGATGAGTCGCCTGGGACCCGGGATTCCCGGGCAGGTCTACTGCCCCTGCCAGGGCGGCGGAGTCGGCGGCTCGTTGCACCCGGAGCGAATTGGACCAGTACCAGCTCACGTCAATGACGAGGGCAATGAAACCGGTCAGGACGAAGATCGACAGGACGAAGATCGCCAGGATCTGGCCCTTCTGGGCTCGCGTCCTTGTCCTTGGTCGCCGGGACGAGCTCGCCGGGAGAGTGGAGGGCATCATCGTCCTTCCTAGTTCGTGGGATTCAACTGCATGACCGTGCTGTCGGTCATGGGGATCGTCGCGGCCTGATTCCCGCCGATCAGCTTCATTGCGCCGGCTAGCGGGGTCGTCAGCTTGTAGGTGTAGGTGATGGCCACGCCGATCGAGTCGACGGCGTTGGTGTACGTGTGGCCCACCTGGTTCGTACGCGAGCAGGGTTGCCACGACGTAGCGCCTGGTACGAAGTTCACCTGGGTCCCGTCCGACATCGTGTGCAGCGTCGCGCTGTAGCTCCAATCGTCATCCTGGCTCAGCGTGTCCTTGCCCGACGAGTCGGCATGGAAGATCCGAATCTTGGACACCTGGTCGAGCGGGATGGGCGAGCCGGTCGAGGTCAGGATGCGATCCGCCGCTTCGATGATGACTTCGTCGACTGACGCGCGATTCGGCGACTGCCCGGCACTGCAGCCGAGGGTGCCGCCCCCGTTGACCAGGTCCGCCCCGATCCGGGCTCCCTCGCGGGTGGCGTACTGGATGGTGAGCTGGTGATTGAACGCGTAGCCAAGCTCGAGCATCGCCAGGAGCAGGACCAGGAACAATGGGACGAGCACGGCGAACTCGACCAGGCCCTGACCACCTTGCCCGGAGGTCCGGGGACGACCGCGTCGAGGGCGGACCCAGCTGCGCCCGGTCAAAGGATCGGCTCCAGGCGCATCTCATTCGATCGAGTGATCGTGAAATTGCCGACGGGCAACGGGATGAAGTTCGTCAATGGCGTGTGCCAGGCGTAGGAATACGAGACCTGCACCCCGATCGTGTCCCTGGTCCGCAGCGCATTGGTCGGGCAGCCGTTGATGTAGTCGCATCGACCGCCGACGCCCGTGGTCAGGTTCGGCAGGCCCTCCGGGTAGTTGTTCGTGGTCAGGTGGAAGGGCAGCGTGGCCGACCCGCCGAAGGCACTGCAATTGGTGGTCGGCGAAGTGGCATGGACCCAGACGTTGCCGGCGCCCGTATAGCTGCCGCCCAGCGGGCCGCCTGACGCGTTGGCGCGGTAGATGATGACCTGCGTAATTCTCGAGGGGTCGACCGGCGGGGTCATGTCGGCCAGGACCTGCTTGAGGATCTGGCAATCTGCGCCCGTGTTCGAACCCGCCTCGGCCCCGATCAGTGAGGCATTCCTGGTCGCGTAGTTCTCGCTCAGCAGGGCGTTGAAGGTGAAGGCGAACTCGATCGTCGCCAGCAACAGGATCAGGAAGAGCGGGAAGACCAGCGCGAACTCGACCAGCGACTGGCCGTTGGTCCGGGACCTTCGGCGGGGCGTGCGGCGAGACAGGCGATGCATCGTCTCCGTAGTCCTGGGCACGGCTGGAGGCGTTGATAGGTCAGGCACGGCGATCGTCCGGTCAGACCCATCACCGCCGCATAGGACCAAGGTCCTGGTTGGAAACGCGAGAATAGGCAGGCTACCTTGCGGCCAACCTTGAGAAAAGGGTCCCGCCAAGCGTGACGGAGCGGTCCTTGGTGCCAATTGGCACCAAGGCGGGGGCGCCCTGCGCCCGCCCCGGTTAGGGCACGATCAGGTGGACGGGATTGCCCCGAACGCTGACCCGCCAGGTGGTCGTGTCGCTTGACTGGACGCCGGCCGCGATCCGGTAGTCGATCTTCCACCAGCCCGCCTCGGACTCGCCGGGCGGAGTCAGGCCGGCACTGCCGTAGGTCGGAGGCAGCGGGATCAGGATCGTCAGCCAGGAATCGTTGAACGGATGGTCACCGTTGGCCAGGGTGGCCGTGATCGACTTCACGCCGGCCCCCTCGCAGTTCCCGGCGATCGAGTTGTCGCACTGGCCGTCGGCGGTGTAGCTGAACGTCGGGTTGGCGTAGACGTTGCCGTCCGGGTCCTCGACGTCGAGGCTGGCCGCGCCACTCACGTCACCGACATCGAACAGGTCGATCTCGAGGGTCTTGCCGGCGTCCTGCCGGGGGATCTGGGCGAGGTAGAAGCGCTGGTCGCCGCCAATGACGTTGTTGTAGGCAACCATCGAACCTGCCCCGTAGACCTGGGGCGTGGCCACGCCGGCGGCGGTCACCTCGAGCGAGTACATGTTCTCGGCATTGACCTTGGCATTGACGCCGGCATCCAGGACGTCCTGGCCGCCGTTCTTCGAGGTGTCCACCTTGGTCGTCGTGACCTGCAGGTAGTAGGTCCCGGTCGGCAGGCCCGAGGCCAGCGTCCACCACGCGTCGTGGAACGGATCGTGGGCGCCGGAGGTCGGGCACGGCCCCGCGCTGCCGGTGTAGTCCAGGGCCGGGTCGCCGCCGGTATTCGCCTCGAACTGCGCGCCGGACTGGGCAACCAGCGAGAACTGGCTCGTGGCGAACGGGTTGCCGTGGGTGTTCCACAGGTTGTAGTAGGTCGAGACCGGGTTCTGCGTGCCGCTGATCCAGTGGTCGCCGACGCCCCAGTTGCCCTTGCTGTCGCCAGGCGCCTTGTCACCCGAGTCGACCGAACAGAAGCCCGGGTCGAACACGTGGACCGAGCCGTTGCCGTCGCCGGCCGGGATCACGACCTGGTAGTAGACGCCGGCCGGGTTGTAGCTCGGATTGGAGGCGCCCCGGGCGGTGTCGCCGCCGGGATCGTAGGCGTCCCCGTTCGAGGCATCGCCGCCCCTGGTGATGGCCGCCCCGAAGAAGCCCTGGCTGGGGATCTGGCTCGGCGCGGATCGCCCGCTCGGCGGGCGGGGCGTGGCCAGGGTGGCATCGGGAATGCCGCTCAGGCCGTTCGAGTCGCCGGTCGTGCACACCGGCTGGACTCCGCTGGGCGTCTTGAGGCAGCCAACCCCGTACCAGCTCTGGGGGCTGCCCATCGGCACGGGCAGGACATAGACCGCCTTCGCGGTCCGGGTGGCGATGATCGTGTTGATCCCGAGGACGCGCATGAAGAACGTGTTGACCGGCTCCGAGATGGTCACGTCGAGCTGCCGGTCGTTGGCCTGGTCGGGATAGGCGCACATGCCGGGCACGGCGGCCGGGCTCACCCCGTCGGCCTTGCAGCCGCTGGTCAGCGCGTAACCGTTCTGGCCCGCGGCAACCGCGGCCGTGGCCTCGCCGGCGCCAACGTCGGCGGGCAGGCTGATGACGCCGGCAAGGGCCGCCGCATCGGCCGCCCGCTGGACGCGCAGGCTGTTGGCCCAGTACCACGACACGTCGACCACGATCGCGCAGAAGCCGAGCAGGACCACGATGCCGCCCACGAAGATCACCAGGATCTGGCCGCGCTGTCCCCGGTGCCCGCCGGCAGGTCGAGATCGAGCCATCTTCATCGACTCGCTAGCTCGAGCTCGGATTGAGCTGCATCACGGTCTTGTCGGTCAGGGTCAGGCTGGGATCGGCGCCGCCGAAGAAGCCTTCGATGGCGGCCAGCGGCGTCTGGAAGTGGTAGGTGTAGGTCAAGCTCACGCCGATCGAGTCGACGGCCGGCGCGACGTTGCTCCGGCTGCAGGCCTGCCAGCCATCCCCGCCGGGGTAGGCGGCGTCGACGAAATCAAGCGGCTTGGTGTCGCCCGGCGGTACGGGGCCGGCACCGGGCGCGTAGGTCCACACGTCCTGGTGGCCCTGGTCGTTGGCGCCCGTCGCGGGATCGGCCTTGTAGATCACGATCTGGCTGACGCTGGCGATCAGCACCTGCGAGCCGGGTGAGGTCAACACCCGCTCGACCGCGGCGATGACCAGGGGATCGACGCTCTTCCAGGATGGCGAGCCGGGACAGCCCAGCGGCCCTCCCCCGTTGTCGAGGGCGGAGCCCGCCCGGGCACCTTCACGGGTCGCGTATTCGATCGTCAGGTCGTGGCTGAAGATGAACCCGAACTCGATCATGCCCAGGAGCAGCAGCAGGAACAGGGGCAGGATCAGGGCGAACTCGACCAGGCCCTGGCCGGCGCTGCCCTGCGTGGTCGGGCGGCGTCGGCTGGGCCCGCTCACAGCACCGGCTCCAGCCGCATCGGGTTCGACTGGGTCACGGTCCAGCCGCCGCCAAGCAGGCCCAGCAGGGCGTGCAGCGGCGTCCGCCAGGTGTCGTGGTAGGTGATCGAGACGCCGATCGTGTCGAGGCCGGGGTGACCGGCCTGGCAGCCTTCAGCCGTGCCCTCGATGTCGTTGCAACGAGCGGCGTCCGGGTAGGTGGGCGTGCCGACCAGCGTGTACGGCACGGTCTGGCTCGTCCCGTCGGCCAGGGTGCAGGTCGTGGCGCCGGTCCGGCTGTAGGTGTCGACGGCCTGGCCCGGGCCACTGGTCACGTTGCCGTCCACGTCGAGCAGCTGGCCGCTGCTGTTCGTCCGATAGATCTGGACCTCGGTGATGTTGGCCGGGCTGGCCGGCGCGCTGACGTCCAGCTCGACCTTGCGCAGGATCTGGCAGTCGGCCCCGGCCGCATTGCCCGCTTCGGCCCCGACCAGGGCCGCATCACGCGAGGCGTAGTTGATCGAGAGCAGGCCGTTCATCAGGAAGGCGAACTCGATCAGGCCCATCATCAGGAGCAGGAAGATCGGGGCGACCAGCGCAAATTCGACCAGCGACTGCCCATCGTCGATGGGTCGGCCGGCCGGCCGAAGGCGGCTTCGGCGGTTCAGGATCGGCAAGTGTTCGGGACCGGATTCGGAGGATTCAGCCGTGGTGCGAGTGGGTCGTCGAGGCGACGGCCGGGCGCAGGCGCGGACTATCCGTCCGGGTGGCGAGCACGAACAATAGGCAGACTGCCCTAGCCGCGGTCGGTGGGAGCGCCCCGGCCAATGGAATGGCCAACGAAACGGCCGCCGGTTCGTGCCCGGCGGCCGTTCAGCTGACGTGGAGCCGGCCCGCCTGGGCCGGGGCTGGCCGGGCCTACGGCACGACGAGGTGGACCGGGTTGCCCAGAACGTTGACCTCCCAGGTCGTGGTGTCGTTGCCGCCGGCGACCTGGTATTCGATCTTCCACCAGCCGGGTTGGGTCTCCCCCGCGGGGGTCAGGCCCGTCGAGCCGTAGGTGGATGGCAAGGCGATCTGGAGCTTGAGCCAGGTGTTGTTGAAGGAGCTCGCGCCACCGTTTGCAGTCTGGACAACCGTTCGCCCCGTGGCTGAGCAGGCGTCGCTCTTGCCGCTGAGACAGTTGGCGTCCGTGCTGTAATCGAACGTGGCGTAGTTGTAGGCGTTGCCATCGGGACTGAGGACCCGCAGGAATCCGTTGCCCGACACGTCGCCCGGGTCGAACAGGTCGATCTCGATCGTCTTGCCGGCGGCCGTCTGGTCGATCTGGGCGAGGTACATCCGCTGGAAGCCGCTGCCCAGGATGTTGTAGCCGGCCATCCGGCCCAGGCCGTGGACCGCGGGCGAGGATCCGCCGCCGTCGGTCACCTCGATCGACCAGGCGTTCTCCGCCTGGGCCTTCCAATTGGCGGCGCCGATCGAGGCCGACTGGACCTGGACGCGGTAGGTGCCGGCGGCCAGGCCGCTGGCCAGCTGCCACCACTTGTTGTGCCAGTAGCCGCCGACGGCGGTGCTGGCGATCTGGCCGGCCCCGCAATCAATGGCGGTCTTGCCGTCGGTACTCGTATCGCCGACCTTGGGGCCGGACGGCGTGCCGTAGGTGCCGCTGTTGTCCAGCTGGAACTCCTGCTGGAACTGGTTGCCCGACGCGGCCACCTGGGTGTCGTCGGCGGTGGAGAACGCGGTGTTGTTGGTGTTGAACAGGGTGTAGTAGGTCGAGACGGAGTAGTACTTGCCGCTGGCGCCGCCCCACTGCCGGCTGTTGTCGGCGTTGTAGTGGTCGCCCACGCCGTAGCCGCCACCGACCGGGCAGAAGGTCGGATCGAAGATGTACACGGCGCCGCCGTTGGACGGGACCACGACCTCGTAGTTGTAGGGCACCGAGTCGTAATCGGGATTGGTCCCGCCGGCGGTGTTCGAGCCGGGGTTGAGCGTATCGTTGAAGGGGGTGAAAGCGTCACCCTCGTTGTGCACGTCGCCCGACGACTGGAGCGCACCCCAGAAGCCCTTCGAGGCGAGCGTGCCGACGCCGGCGGCGTCGGGCACGGCCGTCGACGCATCGCAGGTCGAGTCGGCCGGCGTCGTCAGGCAGTACACCCCGTAGTAGTTCTCGGGGCTGCCCATCGGCACCGGCTGGACGTAGATCGCCTTGGACTGGCGGGTGGCGGTGATCGAGTTGAGCCCGAAGATGCGCATGAAGAACGTCTGGACCGGGGCCGAAATGGTGACATCGAGCTGACGCGGGTCCGTTCCGCCATTGGCCGTGTCCTGGAGCGGCGTCACGATCGTGCCGCCGCCGGCGGTGTAGCCGTTCTTGGTTGCTTCGGTCTTGGCGAAGGCGTACGCATTGGAGGTGCTGCCCGGCAGGTAGATCGCGCCGGCCAGGGCGGCCGCATCGGCCGCCCGCTGGACGCGCAGGCTGTTGGCCCAGTACCACGACACGTCGACGACGATCGCCACGATTCCGAGGAGGGCCACGATCGCCCCGGCGAAGATCACCAGGACCTGGCCGTTGCGGCGGCGATTCGAGACCGTCCGGCGGGTTCCGCCGGGGGCTTCAATGGGGGTGCTCATCGAGGCGCCTCAGTGGGTCGGGTTGAGGGACATGACCGTCTTGTCGGTCATGGTCAGGGTGGCCGGGCCGGCTGGCCCGAAGAACTTCTCGATGGCGCCCAGCGGCGTGACCATCGTGTAGGTGTAGCTGAGGCTGACTCCGATCGAGTCGGGCGGACAGGTGGTGCTCCCGCACGTGCCACTCACCCAGGTCGCACTGTGCCGGCTGCACGGGTCCCAGGCCGCCGTTCCGGACAGCTGGAACGTGCCGGTCCCGTCGCTCTTGTTGTTCCAGGTGTTGATCTTGCCGGCGATGGGGTTGCCCGAGGTGTCCGCGTCCCAGATCTTGATCCAGGCCACGGCATTGGGATAGCCGAGGATCGGCGAGCCCGGGCTCTTGAGGACCTTGGTGACGGAATTGACAATGGCCTGGTCGATCGTGGCGCAGGTGCCTGAGACGAGCTTGCCGTCGGACAAGGTCGAGCCCGCCCGGGCACCCTCTCGCGTGGCGTACTCGAGGGTCAGGTTGTGGGTGAACACGAAGCCGAACTCGAGCATGCCCATGAGCAGCAGCAGGAAGACCGGCACGATGACCGCGAACTCGACCATGCCCTGCCCGCGCTGACGCGTCCGGGATAGATCGCTGGACGGCCGGGCCGTCATCCGGAGGAGACTCACAGGACCGGCTCCATCTCCATCGCGTTGGACTTGACGATCGTCCAGCCGGGGCCGGTGAAGCCGAGCAGGCTCTTGAGCGGCGTGTGCCAGGTGTAGTTGTAGGTAACCTGGACGCCAATCGTGTCAAGGCCGGTGTGGCCGCTGGCGCAGGACGCCCCGCTGATCACGTTGCAGCGGCTCGCCTCGGGGTAGCCGATCGTCGGTGCGGCATAGGGCAGGGTGAAGGTCGAGCCGCTGACCGTGCAAGAGATCGTCTGGGTCGTGCTCCGGGTGTAGGTGTTGACGTAGCCGCTCTTGATCGCGCCGGTCGTGGAGTCGGCCCAGTAGATCTGGACGTTGGTGATGTTGCTGGCGTTGGACGGCCCGCTGATGTCGTCCTCGATCTTCCTGAGGATCGCGCAGTCGGCGCCGGTCGAGTTGCCGGCCTCAGCCGCAATCAACGAGGCATCACGAGTGGCGAAGCTCGACGCCAGGGTCGCGTTCATCAGGAAGCCGTACTCGATCACGCCGACGAGCAGGACCATGAACAAGGGGAAGACGAAGGCGAACTCGACCAGCGCCTGGCCCCTGCTGTTCGGCCTCTTGAACCGGCTGTGCTGAAACGGGCGGATCATGTTCTCCGACTTCCCTGTGAGGTGGGGCCCTGAGCTGGTGGGCCCGCTCTACGATGGTGGGACGGGTGGCTGGGTTGCCATAGCCCGAACGTCCTATTCGAGCAGCCGATGCTGCGGTGAGGGTCGAAACGCTAGGTTTCCGACCTTTCCGCCGACCTTGTCGCGGAGGTAGCCATTTGGGCTATGGCGAGCGTGGGATTCCAACGAATCGGTGCGCCGATGCGCCACTCGGCCGCTTGGTCCCGGGCAACTCGACCGCAACCAAGGGCCGGCCACGCCGGCCGCCAAGCCCGGGTATCCTGTCGAGCGTCAGATCCCATTTCTCGACCCGTCAATGGACAGGTGGTGCTCATGAAGGTCGGTGTCGCCAGGGAAACGGCGCCCGGTGAACGGCGGGTCGCCCTGGTACCCGAGGTGCTGGGCAAGCTCACGGCCGCCGGGCTCGAGGTCCTCGTGGAAGCCGGCGCCGGGGCCGGCGCCGCCATTCCCGATTCGGCCTATGCCGAGTCCGGCGCCCGGATCGTGTCGACGGCCGAGCTGTACGGCCAGTCGGATGTGATCCTCAAGGTCCAGAAGCCGTCCGAGGCCGAGGTCGCCCAGCTCCACCAGGGCCAGGCGGTCGTCGGCTTCCTGCAGCCCCTGATCGATCCGGCCCTGGCGGCCGCCCTGGCTGCCCGGGGGGTGACCTCGATCAGCCTGGACGCGCTGCCCCGCACGCTGTCCCGGGCCCAGTCGATGGATGCCCTGAGCTCGCAGGCCAACGTGGGCGGCTACAAGGCCGTCCTGATCGCCGCGACGGCCTTCGGGCGCTACTTCCCGTTGCTGACGACGGCCGCCGGCACGGCCAAGCCGGCCAACGTCCTGGTCCTGGGGATCGGCGTGGCCGGCCTCCAGGCGATCGGCACGGCCCGCCGGCTGGGCGCCGTGGTCAAGGCCTACGACGTCCGGTCCGAGACGAAGGAGCAGGCCCAGTCACTGGGCGCCCAGTTCCTCGTCCTCAAGTCCCTCGGTGACGCGTCCGGCTCGGGCGGCTATGCCCGCGAGCTGACCGCCGAGGAGCGAGCGGCCCAGCAGGCCGAGCTCAACGGCTACATCGGCGCGATGGACGTCGTCATCACGACCGCCCAGGTGCCCGGCCGGCGACCGCCGGTGCTGGTCACCGCCGAAGCGGTCGGCCTGATGAAGTCGGGCTCGGTGATCGTGGACATGGCCGCCTCGGCGCTGGGCGGCAACTGCGAGCTGTCCCGGGTGGGCCAGACGATCGTGACCGACAACGGGGTCACGATCATCGCTCCGGACAACCTGCCGGCCACGATGCCGGCCGGCTCGTCTGCCTTCTACGCCCGGAACATCTCGGCCCTGCTCCTCCACTTCGTCAAGGAAGGCGCGATGAACTACGACTTCGACGAGGAGATCACGGCCGGCACAGTCATCACCCACGGCGGCGCCGTGGTCCAGGCGGCGACCCGCAAGCTGCTCGATCCGCCGCCGGCCGCACCGGTCGGGGCGACTGAGCCGGCAGGGACCGGCGCATGAGCCAGGAGCTGCTCAACGCGCTGGCCCTGTTCGTGCTGGCGATCCTGGTCGGCTTCGAGGTCATCAGCAAGGTCCCGGCCACCCTTCACACGCCGCTCATGTCGGGCGCCAACTCGATCCACGGCATCGTCCTGGTCGGGGCGATGCTGATCGCGGCCGAGGCCGACAACCCGTTCAGCTATCTGCTGGCCTTCGTGGCGATGACCTTCGGGGCGATGAACGTGGTCGGCGGCTACGTGGTCACCGACCGGATGCTCCAGATGTTCCGCAAGAAGGCACCGCCCAAGCCCGCCGCCAGCAGCGAGTCGACCGAGGGCCCGGCCTGATGTCGCAGGCCTGGGTCTACACCGTCGTCTATTTCGCCTGGCTGGCCGGGGCGGCCTGCTTCGTGTTGGGCCTGCACCTGATGAACTCGCCGGCGACGGGTCGCAATGGCAACCGGCTGAGCGCCTCGGGCATGGTGATCGCCGTCGGCGCGACGTTCGTCTACCTCCTCCTCCAGCCGGGTGGGATGTCCGGGATCTCGCTGGCGATCATCGTCGTCGGCTTCCTGCTCGGCGGCGGGGCCGGCCTGTATACGGCGCGGACGGTGCAGATGACAGCGATGCCCCAGCTCGTGTCGCTGTTCAATGCGGTCGGCGGCGGGGCAGCCGCCCTGGTCGCCATCGATGACTTCATCAAGCTGACCGGTGGTGACCAGCCCGCCGACTACCTGTCGGCGACGATCTTCGTCGTCCTGGGCGTGCTCTTCGGGTCGGTCACCTTCACCGGCTCGCTGATTGCCGGGGGCAAGCTCCAGGGCCTGATCCCCGGCAAGCCGATCGTCGTCCCGGGCGGCCAGATCGTCACCATCGCGGTTGCCGTGGTGGCCCTCATCGGGACGGTCGTCCTGATCCTGGGCGCGGCCGGTGTCGTTGCCCTGAGCTCGTCGGCGACCCTGCTCGTCCTGGCCCTGATCGTGGCCGCCGGCCTGATCTTCGGGGTCACGATGGTCCTGCCGATCGGCGGGGCGGACATGCCGGTCGTGATCAGCCTGCTCAACGCGCTGACCGGAACGGCGGCGGCGATGGCCGGCTTCGTGATCGGCAACCCGGTCCTGATCATTGCCGGCGCGCTGGTCGGCGCCTCGGGCACGATCCTGACCAACCTGATGGCCACCGCCATGAACCGCTCGGTGGTCAACATCCTGGCCGGCGGCTTCGGCACGGGCGACTCGACCGCGGGCGCGGCCGTAACTGGCGCCGGGGGCTCGGTCCGGGAGATCTCGGCCGACGACGCGGCGATCCAGCTGGCCTACGCCCAGAGCGTGATCATCGTGCCCGGCTACGGCCTGGCCGTGGCCCAGGCGCAGCACCAGGTCCGTGAGCTGGCCGAGCTGCTCGAATCCAAGGGCGTCGACGTGAAGTACGCCATCCACCCGGTGGCCGGCCGGATGCCGGGCCACATGAACGTGCTCCTGGCCGAGGCCAACGTGCCCTACCCCCAGCTCAAGGAAATGGACGAGATCAACCCCGACTTCGAGCGGGCCGATGTGGCCCTGGTGGTCGGCGCCAACGACGTCACGAACCCGGCCGCTCGAAACCCGGGCTCGCCCGTATCGGGTATGCCCATCCTCGACGTCGACCACGCCAAATCGATCATCGTGATCAAGCGCTCGATGGGCCGCGGTTATGCCGGCATCGACAACGAGCTCTACTCGAACCCCAAGACCGGGATGCTCTTCGCCGACGCCAAGGAGGGCCTGGCCGCCCTGACTGCCGCGGTCAAAGCCGTCTAGTCGAGCTCATACCGGCTGCGTCACTGCCGCCCGTGCGGATGCGGCCAAGAACCCGTAGCGCGGCCTAGTACTTGAAAAAGTGCTGCTCAAGCTCATAGGCCGGGTCCTTCTCAGCGTACGCAGCGACCTCAGTACGCCGGACCTTGAGATATTCCCGGCTGAGCGGATCGCCCAGCGCAGACACCAGGACTTCGTCGTTCTCGAGCTCATTGAGCGCCGCGGCAGACGTTTCGGGGAAGCGCTTGATCCCCCGCGCGGCTCGTTCGGCGTCGGTCAGATTGCCCGGATCCTCGTCGATTGGGGGGCCCGGTTCAAGGCCGCGTTGGATCCCATCGAGGGCTGCCGCGATCAGGCCACCGAGGGCGATGTACGGGTTCGCGCTCGCGTCGCTGGCCTTGAGCTCAATGTTGGTCGAACCCTCCTCGTCATCCCAGTAGCGACTCGGGATGCGCAGAGCGGCTTCGCGATTCTCGATCCCCCAGGCGACATAGGCCGAGCTCCAGTAGTGAGGCTGCAGGCGCCGAAAGGAATTGACGCTGGGAGTGGTCAGGCCCAGGAGCCCCGGCAGGTGAGCGAGCACCCCTGCAATCGCCTGCCGGGCGAGCACGCTCAGCCCATTCGGGTCAGCACTGTCAGCCAGCCTGTTGACCGTCCGTTCAAGGTCCCAGATGCTCCAGTGCAGATGGGCGCCGCTGCCGGCCTGGTCCTGGTACGGCTTGGGCGCAAACGACGCCACCATTCCGTGGCGTCCGGCGACAGCGCGCACCGTCTGGCGATAGGTGAGCTGCTGATCAGCAGCTCGAAGCGCCGGAGCATGCCTGATCGAGAGCTCCTGCTGGCCCCACCCGAGCTCCGGATGCGACAGATCGACCGTGAGACCCTGGGCTGTCAGCGCGGCGACGATGTCCTGGATCACATCCTCTGTCGAATCCATGCCGATCGCGCTTAGGTAGGCGCTCTTGTCGACCGGCTGGTAGCCCTCGTCTGTCCTGACCGCCAGGTAGAACTCGTTCTCGAAGGCGCTCTCGAACGCAAGGCCGCTCGAGGCTGCCTGGGCGATCATCCGCTGGAGGAATCCGCGCGGATCGAGGGCCCAGGTCGTGTGGTCGAGCTCGACCATGTTGGTCATCATCTGACCACTGCGCGGCGCATACGGCAGCGTGACGAATGTGTCGAGATCCGGGATCAGACGAACCTCGCCGATCGGCCCGTACGACGCGCGAGGTGCCGGCGTGTCCAGGCTCGTGATCGACTGCGTGGCTTTGACCAGGCCAACGCCGCACTGGAGTCTGCGGGCGAGCTGCGAGATGTGCACGCTCTTGCCCCGAATCATGCCACCGCTGTCGCAATACAGAAAGCGGACCAGTTGGATCCCTTGGGCGTTGGCCCGAGCCACGATGTCCTCGGGATCCATCCGTTTGCCTGGTCGATCCTGAATGAGCGCCACCGACAAGATGCTCCTCGGCGAAAGCACGGACGAAGGCGCGATCCCGGCTTGCCGGTGATCGCTAACGCAATATGGGTCGCTATCGTAACCCGTAAGCTGAGCCCAGCGTTACGGGGCCGAGGCAGATCGGCCGAACGCCACACCCCGCTCACGCAGCGAGACGAAGGCGTCGTGGCCGATGACCAGGTGGTCGAGCAGCTCGATGTCCAGCAGCCGCCCGGCGGCCAGCGCCTCGGCGGTGAGATGCAGGTCGTCCGGTGACGGCGTCGGATCGCCCGACGGGTGGTTGTGGACCAGGATCAGGCCCGAGGCATTGAGCCGGACGGCATCGCGGTACAGCTCACCGACCCGGACCAGGCTCGAGCTGACGTTGCCCTGGTAGACCGTTGCCACCCGCAGGACCACGTTCTTGGTGTTGAGCACGACAACCCGCAGCTCCTCGCGCTCGAGCCGGCCCATCTGCAGGATCAGCCGCTCGGCGACGTCCCGGGGCGCCCGGATCATCCAGCGGCCCGATGGCCAATCGGCCAGCAGCCGGCGACCGAGCTCGAACGCGGCATTCAGCTGGGCGGCCCGGGCCGGGCCGATTCCCGGGATGGCCGCGAGCTCCGTGTCGGAAGCACGGGCGAGGCCGGTCAGCCCGTCGTGACGAGCTAGCGCCTCCTCGGCCAGGTCGACCGCGCTCATGCCCCGGCCACCGGTGCCCCAGACCAGGGCGATGAGCTCGGCTGAGCTGAGGCCGCCCGCGCCGCGCAGGGCGAGTCGCTCGCGCGGCCGCTCGGCCTCGGGCAGCTCGCGCAGGGCCCGTCCGGTCCGCCGGGCCGTGCCCGGATCGAAGGCCAGGGGCGAGAAGGGATTGGTCATCACAGCCTCGGCACAGGGGCGGGTTGCCTGGTGTCCCCAACCCCGAACAACGGAGCCCGCCGATTCCTCCGCCGTCCGGGGCCGGGAACAGTGCGAACCTTATCGAGCGGCCCTCACCCGGCCATCACCGCCGGCTGCACCTCGGCTCAGCCCAGCGACAGGCCGACCAGGACGAGCGGGATGGCATTGAACACGGCGTGCATCCCGAACGAGGACGCGAGCGAGCCACGCCGGACGAAGATCCAGCCCAGGGCGAGGGCGACCGGCAGGCGGGTGACGAACGCGATCAGGGCCGCCCCCGGCGTTCCGCTCAGGGTCAGGACATGGGCGGCCGCGAACAGCAGCGCGGCGCGTACGATGCCGGAACGCACGCCGGCCCCCCGGACCCAGGCGGTCGTGGCAAAGCCGCGGTAGAACACCTCCTCGCCGAGGGGCGCGATGATCGCGCCCGAGATCAGGTTGATCAGCGCGTCGGCCGGAGTCTGGGCGGGCGGCAGCGGGCCGGGCGGGCTGGTCCCCAGGAGGTTGACCAGGACGGCGGCCAGGACCGCTGTCCCGAACAGGAGGGGCACGCCCAGGGCCATTCCTTCGAGCAGGTTGCGGAGCAGGCCGGGCAGGCCCCAGCCGGCCCCGGCGACGCGAACCGGCAGGCCCATCTCGCGCCAGGTCAGGGCGCCCGGCCCGACGACCAGGACCGCCACCAGCACGACGGCGCTGCCGTTGAGGATCAGCAGTCCAACCAGGGTCTCGAGGGTCGAATCCGGGCCAACGCCGAGGGCGCGCAGCGGCGCGAGCGCCAGGATCTCGAGGAACAAGGTCAGGGCAATCGTCGCGCCAAAGAGGAGCAACGGTGACGGACCCCGATAGCCCGCCGCCGCCGCCCACCGGCGTTCGATGGCCTGGGAGCCGGCCGCAGCGGATAGGCCCAGGGCCAGCAGGAACGTGCCCAGGCCGAGCAGGATCGCCCCGGCCAGGTCGGTCGGCTGGCCGAGGAGCACGACCAGCACGGTCGAAGCTCCCAGCAGGCTGGCCAGCCAGCCGACCAGGTACAGGCCCGGCGCGCGGCGGCCTTCGAGCGAGAACGTCCGCAGGCCCGGTCGGGCCTGGTCACCGCCGGCAGTGTCAGCCGGTACCGGGAGGAGCTCGACCGGGGAGACCGGATCGAGCTCGGAGCGTGCGGCCGGGCCCGGGTCGCCCGGCTGGGTCAACGCTCGGGCAGCGGGTCAGGCGCCGTGCGGGCCCGCGGGCTGCCGGTCCGGGCCGAACGGCGAGCGGGCGCCGAGGGCCCGTCTACGCCGGTGCTGATCACGGGCGGCTCGGATGAGCTGGCGCTCGTGGCGCCCATCGACGCCGCAACGCCGGCCGAGACGGCAGCGGCGACCGGATAGGGCGCCGGCGTCGCGCCGGCCGTCACCGGCATCAGGTCGCGTCGCTCGAAGTCCTTGCCACACCAGGCGCACAGCGACCAGTCCAGGCCGACCAGCCGGTTGCAGTTGGGACAAACCCGGTTGAGCCGGGTGCGGCAGGTCGGGCAGATCAGCCACTGCTCACTCACCCGCCGGGCACAGGTCGGACAGTGGGTTACCGCTTCGACCTCGTTGAGCAACGCTTCCTCAGCCAGCGACCGCTCGTTTGCCTCGCCGATCTTCTCGTGGGGCCGGATCAGTCGGTAGATCAGCGCGGCGAAGACGAACAGGACGGGCGTGAACAGGATGATCAGGCTGGCGGCCAGGTAGGGCAGGATCGGATTGTCGGAGCGGGTCTGGATGTCGCGGAAGGCCCAGTAGGCGGTGGCGATCCAGACCACGACGATATAGACGGCGATTGCCCGGAGTCCGAACTCGACGATCGGCGAATCCATGAATCCGCCGAAGGCGCCCCCTACCGCGCTGATGACCTGGTCCATCCGCCTGGCCCGTGCCTCCTGTGAGGATGAGACGACCTGCGTCTGCCGTTGGGCAGTGTATCAGGGGTCCCGCGCGGTCTAGACGAGCGGCGCGGTCACCGGGTGACGAGCGGCCCGGACGCCGAGGATGCCGCCGACGATCAGGACGAGCGAGGCGACCAGGAGCAGCGTCACCCCCAGCCCGTCGCTGTACGGCCGGGTCTGATACGCCCAGTCGAGGCCGAACAGGGCCCCGCCCAACAGGAGCGGCCCGATTCCTGTCCTGATCCAGGTCGGGATCGGATTGGGGATGCCGTTCGCTGCCAGCAGGGCCAGGGCGAC
>JBBSFD010000060.1:0-18759 GCA_038239115.1 Candidatus Limnocylindrales bacterium
CCGGCCGGCGTGATCGGCATGACCGAGGTCGCGGCGCCCTGGGGTCCGATCCGGATCGCCGCGAGCGCCGAGGCGGTGGTTGCCCTCGAGGTCCTGTCGGAGGATGCCGCATTTGCCGAGGGCTGTCGCCGTCGGCTGGGCGAGCGACCCGATCGCGCCGAGCATGCCTCGCCCGCCGTCCGCCGCCGGCTTGACCAGGCCGGCCAGGCGATCGCCGCCCTCCTTGCGGGCAGCCCCGCCGACACCGCCGGCGTGCCGATCGAGCTGGCCGGCCTGTCCGAGTGGGATCGGCAGGTCCTGGCCGGAGTGCGCAGCCTGGCCTGGGGTGAGGTCATCGGCTACGGCCGGCTGGCCGAGCGGATCGGCCGGCGCGGCGCGGCCCGCGCGGTCGGGGGATCGGTTGGCCGCAACCCAATCGGCCTGCTCGTCCCATGCCATCGGGTGATCGCCGGCGACGGCAGCCTGGGCGGCTACGGTGGCGGCTGGCTCGGCGAGCGCGAGCACCTGCTCGAGATCAAGGAGATCCTGCTCGCCCTCGAGGGCAACCATCCTGCCCGGCGTCCCGCATGAGCGTCCTGGCGGCCTACCGCCAGCTCCTCAGGAATGGTCCGCTGGTTCGGCTGCTGGCCGGCGAGTTCGTGTCCTCGATCGGCGACTGGCTGTACCTGGTCGCCCTGCTCGTCCTCGTCTACCAGGCCAGCTCCGATCCGCTCCTGCTGGGCCTCGTCGGTGCGGCCCGCGTCCTGCCCTACGTCCTCCTGTCGTACGTGGCGGGGGTCGTTGCCGATCGCTTCGACCGGCGGCTGATCCTGCTGGTGACCGACGTCGCCCGGGGCTTGATCATGCTCGCCCTCGCAGCACTCCAGGCGTCGCATGGTCCGATCGCCGCAATTGTCGGCCTGGCCATCCTGGCGACGTGCTTCTCGACCTTCTTCGGCCCGACGATCGGCTCGTACCTGCCCAGCCTGGTCACCGACGAGACGCAGCTGGGTCCAGCCAACAGTGCCTGGTCGAGCCTCGACAACCTCGCCTTCGTGATCGGACCGGCGGTCGCCGGGTTGCTGATCGCGATCGGCGGCCTGACCGCCGCGTTCCTTTTGAATGCCGCTTCGTTCGGGATCATCGCGGTTGTCCTGTGGCGTCTGCCACGGACAGCCGGCGCGATCGCGCCCGCGCAGGCCGGCGCGGCGGGCCAACCAGACGCGACGCTCGAAGCGACGCCCGACCGGCTGGCGACCCCCAGCGGATTGCCCCTGCGACCCCTGGCCGGACTCGCCGTGATCGACGTGGCGGCCGGCTTCGCGCTCGGCGGGATTGGCATCCTGACCGTGGTCCTGGCCACCCAGCAGCTCGGCGCGGGCGAGGATGGAACGGGCTATCTCAACGCGGCCATTGGCGTCGGTGGCCTGCTCGGGGCAGTCGCTTCGGGACTGGTCGTGGTTCGCAGCCGCCTGTCTGTGCCGCTGATCGCGGGGATCATCGTGTTCGGCCTGGGCCTGGTCGGGCTGGGGCTCTCGTCGTCGCTCGCCGCCGGCTTCGTGATGCTGGCCGTCGCCTCGGCCGGCAGCCTGCTCGCGGAGGTCGTCAGCACCACCCTCCTCCAGCGGATCGTGCCGCCGGGAGCGCGCGGCCGGGCGATCGGTTCGATCCAGACGGTCAGCACGCTGGCCTACGCGGCCGGCGCGTTCAGCCTGCCCATCCTGGCCACCGGACTGGGGGTGGCGCCGGTTCTCGGGGCAACTGCGGCCCTGGTCGTCGGCGCGGGCCTGGTCGGGGTCCTGCTCGTGGGCAGAGCTGGCACGGAGACCAGCGACCCGGAGCTGGCCGCCGTCGCCCGACGGGTCGCGGCCTTGCCCCTGTTCGCAGGAATCCCGGCCTTCCGGGTGGCCGCCACCCTCTCGCGGGGTGCGACCGTCCAGGTGGCAGCCGGCGAGCCGATCATCCGGCAGGGCGACCCGGCCGACAGGTTCTACGTGATTCTCGAAGGATCGGTCGAGGTGAGTCGCTCGGAGAAGCCGGGCCAGCCTGCCCACAGGATTCGCAGCCTCGGTGTCGACGATGCGTTCGGCGAGCTGGGACTGCTCACCGGAGCCGCGCGCAGCGCCACGGTCACCGCGGAGACGCCGGTTCGGCTCCTGGCGCTCGACGCGCCGGTCTTCCTTGATCTCGTGACCGCGGGACCGGAGCTTGCTTCGCGTCTGCTCGCCCTCCATCGCGGAGCGGCAGTCACCTCCTAGGGCACGGCGTCGAAGCCTTCCGAGTGGTCAGGCAGGCTGGTTCGCCGTCGCCGCGAGGATCGTCTTGACCTCGAAGGGCGTGGCCTCCGGATAGCGACCGCGAATCAGCGCCGCCAGGCCGGCCACGTGGGGCGCGGCGAAGCTGTTGCCCGTGGCCACGACCGATCCGCCACCCTTCCAGGCGATTTCGACGTCGACCCCGTAAGCCCCGAACTCGACCGGTGGGGCCGGATTGTAGAACCAGGTCCATGGATCGGCGACGTCGTGGGCGGCCACCGACACGACCGCCGCGAACAGCGAGGGGTAGCTCGCCCCGGGCACGTTGTTGGCGGCGCTGACCAGCAGGCAGTTGGCAAAATAGGCCTGGTCGGCCAGGTCATGGAAGATCGGGAACATGGCCTCGCTGCGGGACGACAGGCTGAGGTTGACGACCGAAGCGCCCTGACCGATCGCCCATTGCAGGCCGGCCGCGAAGATCGCCCCCTTGCCCCGGTTATCCGGGCCCAGGACCCGGACCGAGATGAGCTGGGCTGCGGGTGCCAGGCTGTGAATGATCCCGGCGCAGGCGGTCCCGTGGCCGACCACGTCGATTGCGTCCGGGTCGAGCCGGACGATCGCGTCTTCGTCCTCGGCCTGGGGCAGCTCGACGACGACGCTGGTCACGAGGCGGCCGCCGACCGCCGAGTGGTCCCGCTCGACCCCCGAGTCGATGATCGCCACGGTCACACCCGCTCCGTCGGCCCCGTCGAACAGGCTGGCCCGTTCGAGCCGGCCCAGGGGCAGCTCCCGCTTCAATCCGGCCCGCTGGTTCTCGACGAACGGTTCGCTCCAGGCCGGCAGCGCTTCGGCGCTCACCGGGCTGGGCGCGCCCGGCCCGATCGGCGGCGCTGATCGCTGCGCCGCTCGGCTCGCCGGGCAACCACCTCGAGGATCTCGACCAGCATCTCGAGCTCGCCCGGATCAGCCGCGCGAAGGCGCGCGACCCGATCGACGATCGCCCACAACCGGCCTTCATCGTCGCGATCCTGGTCGGTGACCGCCAGCCGGACGATCTCCTCGACCGTGGCCCGCTCCTCGGGCTGGACCAGGGCGGCCAGGCTCGCCCGGAGCAGGGCGGCCGTGTCGCGCTCGATCCGTGACGCCCGGATCGCGACCGTGGCCTGCCCGGCGAAGACCCCGGCCAGCTCGATGTCCCGCAGGCTGAACGTGGCCGAGGAGCGCTTGTCGAGCACCTCGAGGACGCCGATCGTGCCGCGCTCATCGAGCAGGGGCACCGCCAGAATCGAGCGGGGCACATAGCCGGTCGCCTCGGCCGCCCCGCGCCCGAAGCGGACGTCGCGCTCGACCTCGGACAGGGCCAGCGGCTGCGCGGTGGAGTAGACGTAACCGGCGATGCCCTGGTCGGGCGGGATTGCCAGGCCGATCACGCCCTGGCCCTGCTCACCGGCGGCAACCTCGAAGACGAGCTGGCCACGGCCTGGGTCGAACAGGGCGATCGAGGCGGCCTCGGCGTCGAACAGCGTGGCGGTGGCCTCGACGATCGAACGCAGGAGGGCCCGCTCCACGCCGTCCTCCAGGCGCCGGGCAAGCGCCCCACGCCGGGCGATCGCTCGAAGGAGCTCGAGGGCATCGACGGACAGGCGATCGCCGGACGGCCCGGCCGGGCTCACGGCAGGGTCACCGGTCGACGCTGCGGGCCAGTGCCGCGAGATCCGGGATCAGCAGGTGCTCGCGCTCAACCTGGATCAGGCCACGGGCGACCAGGTCCTGGAGCAGGCGGTTCACGGTCTGGCGGGTTCCGCCGATCATCGAGGCCAGGTCCGACTGGGTATAGGGCCACTCGAGGACGATGTTGGTCGTCCCATTGGGGTCCGTCTCGCGGGCGATCGTCACGATCCGGCTGGCCAGCCGGCCGGGCAGGTCCAGGAAGTGGAGCTCGCCGACATGGCTGGTCAGCCGGCGCAGCTCGGCGACCAGGCCAGCGATCAGGGCCCGCCTCAGGGCCGGCTCGTCCTCGACCAGCCGCTCGAAGGGCTCGCGCCGCAGGACGAGGGTCTGGGTGGCCTCGACGGCCACCGCCGTGGCGCTGTGGTCGGCGCCGTCGAGCAGAGCCAGCTCGCCGAAGAAGTCGCCGCGGACGAGGGTGGCGATGATCGCCGCGTCCTCGCCCTCGGGCGACGGCAGGACGACCTTGACCGAGCCCGACTCGACGACGTACAGGGCGTCCCCGGGGTCGCCCTGGTGAAAGATCGTCTCGTTCCGCCGGTAGCGGCGCGCCCGGAGCGAGCCGCACACGACATCGAGGCTGTCGTCGTCCATCCGTGCGAAAAGCGCGCAACGCCTCAAGGCACTGCGCGCAAATTCGAGTTCTACCGGTCCGTCAGCCATGCGGCCTCATCCGAGCAGAGAGCGATCCCGGCCAACCGGCCGGGATCGCGCTTGGGTCTGGGTCAGCCCTTCTGGTGGGTCCGCTTCGCGTCCTGCCCGAGGCGGTTCTGGCGGGCCTCATTGGCCAGCTGATGCTGCCGGGCTTCGCGCTCGATGTCCGAGTTGCGAGCCTTGGCCAGGCGCATCGAGGAGCCGGCATCCGGCATCCAATGGCCCTCGACGTCCTCGTCGCCCGTTGCCCGCGGGGCCTTGGCCGCGTGGCCTTCGACATCGTCGTCACCGCGGAGGCGCGGGGCCTTGGCCGCGTGGCCTTCGACATCGTCGTCACCGCGGAGGCGCGGGGCGGGACCATGGCCGAGGCTGTGGCCCTCGACGTCGTCGTCACCGCTCATGCGGGGGGACGGTCCCGAGTTCCTCATCATCAGCTCGTCTGCCGCATTCAACTTCTTCGGCATCACTCGTCTCCTTTGTTTCCGCCGGTAGCCCGGTGGTGCCGCCGGTCTTACCGGGGGCCTAGTCGCAATCTTGGCCGACGCACGTAGGCGCGTCCAGCGATTTCAGTGACGCTCACCGTGTCTTCTTGGCGACAGCCGGATCGTCCGATGGTCGCCCACGTCCGCCCTCCCCGGCTACTGGCGCGTGACCGGGCGCATCGGATAGACCCCGATCACGATCGGCGCCTCGGGGTCGAGCTGGAGCTCGTAGCCCACCTCACCGGCTCGGACCAGGTCGCCCAGGATCCGGCCCTCGCGGAGGGGCAGGCCCACGTAGATCCGGCCGGACCCGACGTCGAAGCCGGTCACGTCATCATCGGCCGTCTCGATCCCGAATCGGCGCCGGATCTCGTGGACGGGCAGGTAGGCCCGGCTCTTGATGAAGCGCCGGAGCTGGGCCGGGGTGCAGCCGGCGGCCAGGCTCGGGCCGGTATCGTCGCCCGGGACCGGCACGGACGTGGTCGGGACATGCATGGCGGCCATGGCCATCGGGGCGGCCGGCGGCGGCTCCGGAACCAGCCTCTCGGGGGCCGAAAGGTCCCTGGCCGACGTCGCGGGAGCCGTCGGCTCGTGGGCGATTGGGCCCGTGCTCGGGGCGGCGGTGCCGATGGGGCGGGGACCGTCGAGGGGCGCGGCCGGCCGCACCCGCCGGCTTTCGGCGTGGCGGTAACGAGCGTGGCGGCTCATCGCGGGAGCCCTGCAGGATCTGTTCGCATCGGTCCGATCGAGTCTTGGGCGACCGCCCATCGGTGGGCGCTCCGATCGACCGATCATACCGCGCCGGTGGTCTAGGCCTCTTCCGGCCCGCCCAGCGCTCGGCTCGGCGTTCGGCTCAACGCCCGGCTCAACGTTCGACTCAACGCCCTTCGACGACCTGCAGGTCGAGGGGCGACTGGTTGAGGACCAGCGGGCCATCCGCGCCGCACACCACGATGTCCTCGAGGCGCGCGCCGAAGCGACCTTCGAAGTAGATCCCGGGCTCCACGCTGAATGCGTTGCCCGCCCGGAGCGGGGCGGCGTTGCCGGCGACCAGGTACGGGTCCTCGTGAGCCTCGAGGCCGATCCCGTGCCCCAGCCGATGGAAGAACTGGGGACCGTAGCCGCCGGCCTCGATGATCCGGCGGGCCGTGGCGTCGAGGTCCTGGCAGGCGATCCCGGGTCGCACGGCCGCCGTGGCCGCCGCCTGGGCCGTCTGCAGGACGGCGTACAGGGCGCAAAAGCCCGGATCCGGATCGGCGCCTCCATCGGGGCCCCGGATCCAGATCGTGCGGGTCGTATCGGAGGTGTAGCCATCGAGCGTCCCGCCGATGTCGAGGACGAGCGGCTCGCCGGCCTGGATCCGGCGCTCGGAGGCCTCATGATGGGGCGAGGCGCTGTTGGGGCCCGAGCCGACGATCGCGAACTCGGCCAGGTCGTGACCTTCGTCGACCAGCCGGTCGCGCACCTCCCGGCTGACCTCGGCCTCGGTTCGCCCGATCAGCGGACCGCGGCTGACCTGGCCGATGACCCGGTCGGCGGCCTCCGCGGCCAGCCTCAGGAGGACGATCTCAGCCTCGTCCTTGACCATCCGCAGCTGGCTGGTGATCGTCGAGGCCAGCTCGAATGTCCCGCCGGGCAGGGCCGCCTGGAACCGGAGGACGAACAGGGCCCACAGCTGGTCGCTGATGGCGACACGCCGGATCCCGCCAGGGCCGGGCAGTCCCAGCTGCCCGGCCAGCCGGTCGAGCAGGAGGGCCACCGCGTCGTCGGTCTCCTCGGCGGTCACCACCTCGAGGCCGCCACCGGCCACGGCCGGGCAGGACCGGGCGGAGCTGATCTCGAGCCGGGGGACCATCAGGAAGGCCGCGCCACGGGCCGGCACGACCAGCATGGTCAGGCGTTCGAGGGCCATGGCCGGATAGCCCGTCAGGTAGCGCAGGTCCGCGCCAACGCCGATCAGGAGCGCATCGAGACCGGCGGCCTCGGCCAGCCGGGCGGCCGCCTCGATCCGCTGCAGATAGCGGGCGGGCTCGATCACGGGCCGCTCGGCGGCGCTCACCCGATGATGTTCAGGATGTGCTGGAAGACGTCCGGTGCCGCGACCACGCCGATCGGATGGCCGTCCTCGACGATCGGGATGTGGCGGAAGCCGCCGATCGCCATCTTGTTGATCGCGACTGCGATCGTCTCGTCATGGCGGAGCACGACCGGATCCCGGGTCATGTAGTCGCGGACCAGGAATGAGCTCAGCCGGAGGCCGACCGTCCGGACCACAGCGTCACGATCGGTGAAGATCCCGACCAGGCGGTCGTCGGCCACGACCAGCAGGCAGTCGACCGGTCCGGTGTGCATCAGCCGGATCGCCTCGTCGAGGGCCATCGTCGCCGGCACGGTCAGTGGCGGCGCGGCGCCCAGCTGGTCGAGATGCTCGCCCAGCAACCGGCCGTGGAAGTCGATCGCGTCCTGGGGCAGGTCGACCGCGGTCAGGTCGGCGCCGCACTCCGCGCAGGTGTCCTCGCCGGCAAAGTTCGGGTGATGGCAGACCGGGCAGATCGTCATCGTCGGCTACTCCACGAGCCAGGTCTCGCCCGAGTCGAGCAGGCGCCGGATGTCGCCCTTGCCCCGGCGGGCAATCGTCTCCTCGACCTGGGCGGTCATCAGCTCGTCGTGGGTAGCCGCCCGGACGTCCCGGATGACTCCCACCGGCACCGGGAAGTCGGGCCAGGTCAGGCGCGAAAGCAGGAAGGCGATGAGCGGGTCGGACTCGTCGTGGACGAGCAGGTCGGCCTCGGTGACGCCGTCCTGACCGATCTTGACCCACTCGGGCCGATGGCCGTTGAGGCGGATGCCCTGGTCGCGGTCCTTGCCGAAGATCATCGGCTTGCCGCTCTCGAGCACGAGCATCCGGTCCTCGCGAACCTCGCGATCGGTGAACTCGCGGTAGGCACCGTCGTTGAAGATGTTGCAGTTCTGGAGGACCTCGACGAAGGTCGAGCCGTGGTGCCAGCCGGCCCGATTGAGGGTCGCCTGGAGGTGCTCGGTGTGGGTGTCCACCGATCGGGCAATGAAGCTCGCCTCGGCGGCCAGGGCGACCGTCAGCGGGCTGATCGGGTGGTCGATCGTGCCGGCCGGGGTCGACTTGGTGACCTTGCCGAACTCGGAGGTGGGCGATGCCTGGCCCTTGGTCAGGCCGTAGATCCGGTTGTTGAACATGACCACCTTGATGTCCACGTTGCGGCGCATCGAGTGGAGGATGTGGTTGCCACCGATCGACAGGGCATCGCCGTCACCGGTGATCACCCAGACCATCAGGTCGGGCCGGGCGGCCTTCAGCCCCGTCGCGATCGTCGGCGCCCGGCCGTGGATCGTGTGGAACCCGTACGTGTTCATGTAGTACGGCAATCGGCCGGAGCAGCCGATCCCACTGATGAACACGATGTTCTCCTTGGGAAAGCCGAAGTCGGGCATGACCTTCTGGGTCTGGGCCAGGATCGAGTAGTCGCCGCAGCCGGGGCACCAGCGCACTTCCTGGTCGGACACGAAGTCCTTGCGGGTGAGCTGGAGCTGGACCAGGGTCGCAGCGTTCTCGGGGCTGAGCGGCGGACCCTCAGGGGCCGGCGCGGTGGAGGCGGGTTCAGTCACGTCTGGTTCCTCAGTGCTCGGCCAGGAGGCGCTCGGCCTCGGCCACGATCTCGGCGATGCGGAAGGGCTTGCCCCGGACCCGGTCGTAGCCGACCGCGTCGACCAGGAAGCGGGCCCGGATCAGGAGCAGGAGCTGGCCCAGGTTGAGCTCGGGGATGAGCACCCGCCGGTAGCCGGCGACGACGGCTCCGGTGTTGGCGGGCAGCGGGTTCAGGTGGCGCAGGTGGGCGTGGGCGACCGCCTGGCCGTCCGCCTGGAGGCGTTCCACCGCGCTCCGAATCGAGCCATAGGTGGATCCCCAGCCGAGGATCAGCAGGTCGCCCTGGGGCGGCCCGTAGACCTCGAGCTCCGGAATGTCTGCGGCAATCCCGGCGACCTTGGCCGCCCGGAGCAGCTGCATCCGGTGATGGTTCTCCGGGTCGTAGCTGACGTTGCCGCTGATGTCGGCCTTCTCCAGGCCGCCGACCCGGTGCTCCAGGCCGGGCGTGCCCGGCACGGCCCACGGCCGGGCCAGCGTGACCGGATCGCGATCGTACGGATGGAAGCCCGCCCGCTCCGTCCGATTGGCCACCGAGATATCGGGCAGCAGGTCCACGGCGGGCAGGCGCCAGGGCTCGGCGCCCGTGGCCAGGAAGGCATCGGACAGGTAGACCACCGGGGTCATGTACTTGATCGCCAGGCGGACGGCCTCGAAGGCCAGGTCGAAGCATTCGGACGGCGTAGCCGGAGCCACAACCGGGATGGGCGAGTCGCCATTGCGGCCGTACAGGACCTGGAGCAGGTCGGCCTGCTCGGTCTTGGTCGGCATGCCGGTCGAGGGCCCGGCCCGCTGGACGTCGATGACCACGAGGGGCAGCTCGACCATCACGGCCAGGTTCATGGCCTCGGACTTGAGGGCGATCCCCGGTCCCGAGGTGCCGGTCATGCCCAGGGCACCGCCATAGCTCGCCCCGATCGCGCTGCCGATCGCGGCGATCTCATCCTCGGCCTGGAACGTCTTGACCCCGAAGTTCTTGTAGGTCGAGAGCTGGTGCAGGATGTCGCTGGCCGGGGTGATCGGGTACGAGCCGTAGAACAGGTCGCGGCCGGCCTTCTGGGTGGCCACCACGAAGCCCAGGGCAGCGGCCTCATTGCCCGTGATGTTGCGGTAGTTGCCGGGCGGCAGGTGGGCCGCCGGCACCTTGTAGGTGGTGTGGAACATCTCGGTCGTCTCGCCGAAGGCATAGCCGGCCCTGAGCGCCCGGCGGTTGGCCTCAGCGGTGACTGGGCGCTTGCCGAACTTCTCCTCGATCCAGGCGATCGTCGGATCCATCGAGCGCTCGTACAGCCAGAACATCAGGCCGAGGGCGAAGAAGTTCTTGGTCAGGTCGACCTGCTTGCTGGTCAGGCCCAGGCCGTCGGCGGCCCGCGCATTGAGCGACGAGATCGGGATCGCGAACAGGTTCCACTGGTCGAGCGAGCCGTCCAGCAAGGGGTTGGCCGCGTAGCCGACCTTGTTCAGGTTGGCCGTGGTGAAGGCATCCTCGTTGACGATCAGGGCGCCGCCCGGGGGCAGGTCGGCCAGATTGGCCTTGAGCGCGGCCGGGTTCATGGCGACGAGCACGTCGGGCTGGTCGCCAGGGGTATGGATGTCGCTGCTCGAGAAGCTCAGCTGGAAGCCGGATACGCCGGGCAGGCTGCCGGCCGGCGCCCGGATCTCGGCCGGAAAGTCGGGCAGGGTGCTGATGTCGTTGCCGAAGACGGCCGCGGTCCGGGTGAACTGGGTGCCGGTCAGCTGCATCCCGTCGCCGGAGTCCCCGGCGAAACGAATCGTGACGCGATCGAGCTCGACGACGTCGGTCTGGCGGTCGATGGTCGTGGTCACGCGCCCTCGGTCTCTTTCATTCGCTGGTGAGGTCGGGGAGGCAGGTTGAGGAGCTCCTCCGGGAACGCCTCGGCGAGGTAGCGCAGGACGTCCACCTGGCGCACGATCCCGACCACCCGGCCGTCGTCATCGACGATCGGCACGTTGCGGTAGACGCCGGACGCCATCAGGACGATCGCGTCGTGCACGGTATTGTCGATTCGGAACGTGCGCGGCTCGCGGTTCATCATCGTCTCGACCGGCCGGCGCAGGTCGACCGGCTCGCCCACCAGACGGCCGAAGATGTCGCGCTCGGTGAGCACCCCGGCGAGGCGCCCCTGGCCGTCGGTGACGAGGACCGAGTCACCCACCCCCGAGCGCTGGATCACCCGCAGGCAATCGGCCAGGGAGGTGCCCGGCGGCACGGTCAGGGGCCCTCGTCGCTGGACGACCCGGAGGGTCTCCCGGGCGAGCGCCGGAACCCGATCGGCGACGGCGCGTTCGGTGGTCTCAGTCACGCGCTCAGTGTAGTGCGAAGCCGTCCCGGCGCTGGCCGGCTGCCCTGCTAGGCTCGGAGCGTGGACCGGCGAAGGCTCGTGGGCGTGCTCCTCGTCATCGTGTCGGCCGCCTCGTTCGGATCCGGGGCCTTGTTCGCCAAGCCGGTCTATGCCCAGGGCGTGGGCTGGCTGACCCTCCTGGCGTGGCGCTTCGCGATCGCCGCCGGCCTGTCCTGGGCGTGGCTGCTGGTCAGCTCCGGGCGGCGGGCCGGACTGCGCCGGCTCGATCGCCGGCGGGTCCTCGTGGCGCTCATCCTGGGCATCGTCTACCTGGGCAACAGCAGCACCTACTACGCGGCGCTGGAGACCGTCTCGGCCTCACTGGCGGCCCTGATCGTGTACGTCTACCCGGCGATCGTGGCCGTGCTGACCCTCCGCCTGGGCCGGCCGCTCGAAGGCCGGCGGGCCTGGCTGGCTCTGGCCATGGCCCTGCTGGGCGTGGTCCTGGCGATCGGCGGCATCCCGACCGGCAGCGGGCCGCCGCTCAGCGGCCTGCTCCAGGCGATCGCCTCACCGGTGATCTACTCGATCTGGATCATCGCCCAGGCCCGCCTGGCCGGGGAGCGCCCGGATCGGGTCGGTGATGCCTCGAGCGAGGGCACCGACCCGGCCAGCGCGGCGGCCCTGATGATGACCGCCACGGCGATCGGCTTCTGGCTGATCGCCGGGCTGGGCGGGACGCCGGTCCTGCCCGCCCAGGTCCCAGGCGATGCCTGGCCGGGCATCGTGGCCGTGGCCGTGATCAGCACGTTCGTGGCGATCCAGGCCTTCTCGGCCGGCTCGCGCCGGATCGGCGCGGCCCAGGCCTCGCTGATCAGCACGGTCGAGCCGATCTGGACGATCAGCCTCGCGGCGATCTTCCTGGACGAGCGGCTCGGTCCGATCCAGCTGGTGGGCGGCGCCCTGGTCATTGCCGGGGTGATCGTCGCCCAGCTCCGGCGGGGCGAGCCGGAGCCGGCGGTGCTCGGCGCGGTCCGGATCGCCGACGAGTAGCCCGATCGTTGGCGGCGCCGGGCGTGTCCGGACGTGCCTCAGCCGGCCCGGCCGACCCGTGTTCGTACCTGGCGAACAAACAGGCTCCACGGGCAGGCTGGCGAGGCTAGTCGCGAGGACTTGAGCCAGGCTCTGGTCGAATTGTTCGCCCGGGACGAACAAATCGGCTGCGTGGCCGTTCGACCGCCAGTTCGGCGCCTTCGGTACCCCGGTTTTGTTCGTCTGGAGCGAACGCCGTGGTGAGCGGGGGCGCGAGGTCTCCGGCCAGCACCACTCCTATGATCCGGCAGTGACCCATGAACTCTGGCCGCTCTACGCGATCCGACTCCGGACGGATCGGCTCGAGCTGCGGCTGCCCGACGAGGCGGAGATCGGGCAGCTGTGCGCGACCGCGCGGGCGGGCATCCATCCAGCGGGCGAGATGCCCTTCGGCGTGGCCTGGTCGATCAAGCCCAGTCCGCGCTTCGAGCGCGAGTTCATCCAGTGGCACTGGAAGCAGCGCGCGGATTGGACGCTCGATGCGTGGACCCTGGAGCTGGCGGTGTTCCTCGACGGCCGGTCGATCGGCAGCCAGTCCCTGAGCGCCCGCCAGTTCGCGACGTTCCGGACCGTCGCCACCGGCTCGTGGCTGGGGCGCGAGTTCCAGGGCCGCGGCCTGGGCAAGGAGATGCGCGGCGCCGTCCTGGCCCTCGCCTTCGACGGCCTCGGCGCCGAGGCGGCCACGACCGAGGCGTTCCTGGATAACCCCGCTTCCGCCGGCGTGAGTCGTGCCCTGGGCTACGAGCCGAACGGGCTGGGTTCGATCGCGCCTGAAGGCCCGGCCCGGCCAACCGAGCGGTTCCGGCTCAGCCGCCAGGGCTGGCTGGCCAGGCCCCGGCCCCAGGTTCTGATCGACGGCCTCGAACCCTGCCGGGACATGTTCGGGGCCTGATCGAGCCGCAGTTCGAACGATTGCTGGTCCGAGCTGACTCTTCAGGGTGACGCGTCATTCCAGGCGCGCCGCGATGTTGGAGGGATCGTGCAGCGAGCGTTAGTGGACCGCGCGAAACAGGGCGACGAGGAGGCCTTCGGCGCCCTGGCCCGCTCGGTCGGGGATCGGTGCATGGCGATCGCGTTTCGGATCCTGCGCGATACCGACATGGCCGAGGATGCCGTCCAGACCGCCCTGATCACGGCCTGGCGGCAGCTCCCGACGCTGCGCGATCCCGATCGATTCGAGCCCTGGCTGAATCGGGTCCTGGTCAACGCCTGCTACGCCGAGGCCCGGCGTGGACGGCGCTGGCTGGCCAACGTTCATGCCCTGCCGGCCGAGCCGGCCTCGAATGACGAGGCGATGACCGTCCAGAACCGCGACCAGCTCGAGCGGGGTTTCCGGAGGCTCCCGCCCGAACAGCGGGCCGTCCTCGTCTTCCACCACGTCCTCGGACTGACCTTGCCCGAAGTGGCCGACCAACTGGGCATCCCGCTCGGCACGGCCAAATCCCGCCTTCATTACGCCTCGGCCGCCCTTCGGGCGGCGATCGAGGCGGACGATCGCCAGCCGCGCATCTCCCTGGAGCGACCCGCATGACCCAGCCCGCCGACACCGACCGCCTCGTCCGGGCCTTCCTTGATGAAGGCCCCAACGAGCTGCCCGACCGGGTCCTGAACGTCGTCCAGGCAGAGATCCACCTGACCCATCAGCTGACCCCGCGTGGTCTGCGGAGGTTCCTGCCCATGACTCCCCGCTCACTCGCCGCCACCGTGCTGGCTGCCGCCCTCGTGATCGCTGCCGTGGCGGCCATCACCGGGCAGCTCAACCCAGGCTCGGGCCCCGCCGGGATCGGCGGCCGGCCGACGCCGAGCCCGAGCTCCGGGCCAACCGCGGTGCCTACGCCGGCACCAACCTCGGCGAGCCCATCAGCGTCGCCCGCCGGACTCATTCCCCCGGCCATTCCGATCGTCTTCGGCCGAGCCGATCCGACGGGCGATCTGGGCACGATCGACACCATCTCGGCCAGCGGCACCGACCTGCTGGAGGTGCACTCCGAGGTGCCGACCGTGGTGACCTGGTCGCCCGACGGCAGCCACCTGATGTACGCAGTCGAGCCATCCCCGAACCAGATCGCGACCGGGATCAGCGACCCGGACGGGTCCAACGAGCGGACGCTGCCCCTGCCCGACAAGGTTCGCAGCCTCGGTCCCGGTGCCTGGTCGCCGGACGGATCCGACATCGCGTTCGAGGGCTGGACCTATCCGACGACCGGCGAGGCCGGAATCTTCATCGGCTCCGCCACGGACGCCAGCGGGCTGCGCCAGGTCACGTCACGGCCGGGCCCAGGCACCGATGTCCCGTGGGCCTTCTCGCCCGACGGCAAGCATCTCCTGTTCGTCCGCCGCTCGACCGACGAGACGGCCGAAGGCGACCTGTATGTCGTGGCCACTGACGGCACGGGCCTGCGCAAGCTGAATCCGGCCGGGATCGTGGTCTCGCAGGCCTTCGGCAGTCCGGCGTCCTGGTCGCCCGACGGCCAGCGGATCGCGTTCGCTGGGCTGGGCTCCGCGCAGCTCCAGGCGCGCCCGAGCGCGGTCTACGTTGCCCCGCTCAACGGCGGCGCTGCCAAGGCCATCGCCCGGGGCGCCTGGATCACGTCGGCCAGATGGTCGCCCGACGGACGGCTCATCCTGTTCGACGCTGCCGTGGCCTCGGGCAACCACGGCCTGTACACGATCCAACCCGACGGATCCGGGCAGACGCTACTGGACTCCACGGTGGCACTCGGCAGCTGTTGTGGCCAATGGTCGGCCGACGGAAGCTGGATCCTGTTCCAGGCCGGTGCTGACGGGTCGGCCGACCTGTGGATCATCGCGGCCGACGGCAGCCATCCGCGCCAGCTGACGCACGATCCGGGCTCCTACCAGAGCTACGCCTTCCAACCCTAGCGCTGGACGCCGGCGCAAAGCTCCGACCCTGGCCAGGCTCAGTCCGGAAAAGCCTCCGGTCCGCGCTCGGCCAGGGCCTCCGCTTCGCCCGGCGCATCGGCGGCCGGCAGCCACGAGTAGGGATAGCGGTCGTCGTCCAGCTCCGCCGCCTGGCGGGTCATCCGGAGCGGCCGGAAGGTGTCGACCATGACGGCCAGCTCCTCGGTCCGCTCCTTGCCGATCGAGGCCTCGACCGTGCCCGGATGGGGACCGTGGGGAATGCCGGCCGGATGGACCGTGAACGACGCGATGTCCACCCCGCGCCGGCTCATGAAGTTGCCGGCCACGTAATAGATGACCTCGTCCGAGTTGATGTTCGAGTGGTTGTACGGCGCGGGGATCGACAGGGGGTGGTAGTCGAACTTGCGGGGCACGAAGGAACAGACCACGAAGTTGTGGGCCTGAAACGTCTGGTGGACCGGCGGCGGCTGGTGGACCCGGCCGGTGATCGGCTCGAAGTCGCCGATGTTGAAGGCGTACGGCCAGAGGTAGCCATCCCAGCCGACGACGTCGAACGGGTGCCCGGCGTAGTGATAGACGGTCAGCCGGCCGCGTGCCTTGACCGCCACTCGGAAGGCACCTTCGGTCGTGTTCGGGGCGCGGAAGGCGGGCGTCCGGATGTCCCGTTGCGAGTAGGGGCTGTGCTCGAGCAGCTGGCCATACTCGTTGCGGTAGCGCTTCGGTGGCTCGAGCTCGCTGGGGCATTCGAGCCAGAGCATCCGCTGCTCCGAGCCAGGATCCGGCTCGAGCCGCCAGGTCGTCCCGATGGGCAGCACCAGGTAGTCGCCCGGCCCGTAGCGAAGGTCGCCGAAGACCGTCTGGAGGACGCCCTCGCCGGTATGGACGAAGAGCATCTCGTCGCCCTCGCCGTTGCGATAGAAGGCGTCGGGGGCCATCGGCTCGGCCGGCAGGCACACGCCCATGGTCACGTCGGCGTTGAAGAACAGGGGCACCCGGCCGCTGAGCGCATCGCCCCGCGCAGCCAGCGGACCGGTCTTGACCAGGCGATGGCGGTGGACGCCGTCGTCGGCCTCCTCGATCCGGATCGGGTCGCCCGCCTCGATCCGGTGGGTTCGGGTCGGGGGCACGACGTGATAGAGGAGCGAGCTTCGACCGACGAATCCCTCGACCCCGAAGAGCTCCTCGGAGTACAGGCCGCCGGCCGGGTCACGGTGCTGGGTGTGGCGCTTGTGGGGGACGCTGCCCTCCGAGACATAGAACATGGCGCTCCTCCTGGGACGAGCCTAGCGTCCCGGCCGTTCAGCCACCTGGTCCGTGCCAACCGTCGTGCTGCGGCGCTCCATCAGCACGACATCGCGCCAGCGTCCGGTGCGATCCTGGCCGAGCCGATATTGGACACCGACCTGGCGGAAGCCGGCCGCTCGATGGAGGGCCACGCTGGCTGCGTTTTCGATCAGGATTCCCGCCTGGAGGGTCCAGATCCCGGCCTGCTCGGATGCCTCGATCACGGCCGCCAGGAGCGCTCCGCCGATGCCCCGGCGCTGGGCGTCCGGCGCGACGTAGACGCTCAGCCAGGCGACCCCGGCGTAGACCAGCCGGCCGGAGCTCGGGGCGAGCACGATCCAGCCCAGCACGCGCTCGGAGTCGACCGCGACGAGCCGGCAATCGGGCCGATGGGCGTCGCTCCAGATGGCCCAGTCCGAGGCCGTCTCCCCATCGATCGTGGCGTCGCCACCAAGGATGCCCGCCTCATGGATCGCCCGGACCGCGGGCCAGTGGCCGGGTCGCATCGGCTCGATCGTGACGCCCTCGGGTAGTGGTCTGGTCATCCCGGGCGGGCCACGATCGGCGTCGTCAGGGCGCCCAGCCGTTCGACCCGCAGGGTCACCGAATCGCCGGGCTCCAGGTAGCGGCCGAGGGTGGCCGGACCGACCTCGAGCAGGCAGCCCGTGCCGACCGTGCCGCTTCCGATCAGGTCGCCCGGCCGGAGGGTCACGTCGGCCGACGCCCGGGCGAGCATCTGCCCGAACGAGAAGTGGGCATCGGACCAGGTGCCGCGCGAGGTCTCCTGGCCATTGACCTCGGCACTCAGGCTGAGCTCGGGGCCGGTTGCCCCAGGCCGGCGCGCGTCGACGAGCTCGTCGGGCGTGACCAGCCAGGGCCCGATCGAGCTGGCGAAGTCCTTGCCCTTGGCCGGACCCAGCCGAACCGTGGTCTCGTCGCGCTGGAGGTCGCGCGCGCTCCAGTCATTGAGGATGAGATAGCCGCCGATGACCTCCTCGGCCGATCCTTCGGACAGGTTCCGGCCGGCAGTGTCGACCAGGGCGCACACCTCGAGCTCGTAATCGAGCTCGCTCGAGCCGGCCGGAGCCCAGACCGGGTCGGCCGGCCCGCGGATCTCGGAGACGTTGCTGAAGTAGAAGACCGGCAGGCGGTACCACGCCTCGGGCACGGGATTCCCTCGGCGGGCCCACATCGTGGCCACGTGGCCTTCGAAGGCGTAGAAGTCGCGCAGGCTGGCCGGCGCCAGGATCGGCGGCCCGAACTCGAGCTCGGCACCCTCGAGGAGGGCCGGATCGTCGGCCGCGCGCGGCTCGAAGGCGTCGACCACGTCGGCCAGGGTCGAGACCCGCTGACCGGCCGCGAGATGGGCGTCGAGGGTGCTGATCGGCTGCCGGTGCAGGACCGAGTTGTGGGCCAGCCGCGGGTCTCCGGCGACCGCCCGCCGGCGGGCGACATCGAGGTCGATCCAGCGCCCCGGCTCGCCGGTCGAGTGGGCTGCCGGCCGAGCGCCCGCGACCAGCCGCCAGGGCGTGCCGGCGGGAGCGTGCCGCTCGCGGACGTGGGCGAGGATCATTGCCGAGAGTCTAGCGACGGCACTGGCGGCAGGGCACAATCGGGGCATGCCCAGAGCCCAGCGCAAGAACTTCGAGAGCCCGGACCAGGTGCGCCAGTTTGCCCATGGCCGGGTGGAGGTGGTCGAGCTCGACGAGACGTCGATCGGTCGGATCGTCTACGAGCCCGGCTGGCGCTGGTCGATCGAGGTTCGACCCCTGGTCGGCACCAGCAGCTGCCAGGTTCGCCACCTCGGCGTCGTGACCAGCGGCCGCCTCCACCTCCTGCTCGACGATGGAACCGACTTCGAGATCGGGCCGGGCGACGCCTACGAGATCCCGCCCGGCCACGATGGCTGGGTGGTCGGCGACGTGACATTCGTGACGACCGAGTTCGCCAGCGCCCGGACGTATGGCGCGGCACCCGAGGGCAGCGACGAACGGGTGCTGGCGACGATCCTGTTCACCGACATCGTCGACTCGACCGCGGCCGCCGAGCAGCTCGGCGACACGGCCTGGCGCAAGGTCCTGCTCGAGCACAACGATCGGATGCGGGTCGAGATCGATCGCTATCGGGGTGTCGAGGTGGTCACCACCGGTGACGGCTTCCTGGCCCGCTTCGACGGGACCGCCCGGGCCGTGACCTGCGCCGCGGCCATGGTCAAGGCGGTAGCCGGCCTGGACATCCAGATCCGGGCCGGGCTGCACACCGGCGAGGTCACCCTGAGCGGCAACAACGTGCGCGGCATCGCCGTCCACGCCGCGGCCCGGGTCAGCGCGCTGGCCGGACCGGGCGAGGTCCTCGTGAGCGGCACCACCCAGGAGCTGCTCGACGGATCGGGCCTGCGGTTCAGCGACCGGGGCCTGCAC
>JBBSFD010000061.1:0-18299 GCA_038239115.1 Candidatus Limnocylindrales bacterium
AGTCGGGCATGTCCCGTCCCCCTCAGCCGGCCCGGGTTCGGGCGTCGGCCAGGGCGGCCACGAGGGCCGGTACGACCTCGAACAGGTCACCGATCACGAACAGGTCGGCGAACTCCGCGATCGGCGCGTCCGGATCGCGATTGATGGCCACGATCGTGCCCGCCGTCTGCATCCCGACCTTGTGCTGGATCGCGCCCGAGATGCCCAGGGCCACGTACAGGTCCGGCTTGACGATCTTGCCCGTCTGGCCGATCTGATGGCTGTACGGAATCCAGCCCGCGTCGACCGCTGCCCGGGTCGCACCAACGGCACCACCCAGGGCATCGGCCAGGGCCTGGACGGTGGCGAAGCCGTCGGGACTGGCCACGCCCCGGCCACCCGAGACGATCACCCTGGCCTCCTCGATCGAGGCCGCGGCGCCGGGCTCGGCGACCCTTTCGGTCACGGTCACGATCGATGCCGCTGCGGGCTCGCCGGGCGCAACCTTCCGATCGCTGACGCTGCCGACCGAGGCGGCCGGCTCGGCCGTCACCACGTTGGGGCGAAGGGTGACGATGCCCTGGCCGCCGGTGAACCGACTGGTCGTCAGCAAGCGGCCGCCAAACGTGCTCATCTCCACGAGCGGCGAGCCATCCGCCCAGGTCACCGCCGTGGCATTGACCAGGACGCCCCAGCCCAGGGCCGCCGACAGGATGCCGGCCAGGTCGCGTCCGTCGGGCGTCGCCCCGAGGAGGATGTGGTCGGGCGGATCGGTCCGGCTCAGCTCCACCAGGACCCGGGCGATGACGACGGCCGCAGCCTGGTCGCGGACCTCGGGTGCGGCGATCGCCAGGACGCTTGGCACGAACCCGGCCAGCTCGGTCGCGGCCGCCTGCGGCTCGGCGTCGACGACGATCCCGACCAGCTCCGCGCCACTGGCGGCGACCAGGGCCCGGCCGAGCGTGCCCAGCTCGGTCCCGATTCGGGCCAGGTGCCCGTCGGCGACCTCGCCAACGACCCACAGGCGGCCCATCAGATCAACCGCCGTTCGGCCAGGAACTCGACGACCTGCCCAGCGGCGACCGCGGCCGGCTCACGGATCACCCGGGTCGCGGCACGAGCCGCGGGCTTGTGCGCCTCGATCACCGCCGTGCTGGCCTGCGCCCCGCCGACCGTTCCCGGATCGAGGCCGAGGTCCGCCAGCGACCACGTCTGGATCTCCTTCGAGCGGGCGGCCATGATCCCCTTGAGCGACGGGTAGCGGGGCTCGCCCAGGGCCTGGGTGGCCACGACCAGGGCGGGCAGGGCCGCCGACAGGACGTCGTAGCCGACCGGGCTGATCCGGTGGACCAGGACGCGCCCGGCGGACGGCTCGATCCTGGCGGCGTAGGACATGTAGGGCAGCCCGGTCAGGTTGGCGACACCGGCGGCCACCAGGCCACCGCCGCCGTCCGAGGTATCGGCTCCGGCCAGGACCAGGTCGTACTCGAGCCGGCCGAGAGCAGCCGCCAGGACCCGGGCCGTCGACAACGTGTCCGAGCCGGCCAGGGCCGGGTCGCTGATCAACACCCCGCGGTGGGCGCCCATGGCCAAGGCCTTGCGCAGGGTCTCGGGCGCAGCGGCGGGAGCCATGGCCAGCAGGACGACCTCACCTTCACCGGCCGCCTCGACCAGCTTGAGGGCGGCTTCCAGGGCATATTCGTCGTTGGCGTTGACGACGGCCGGCACGCCCGCCCGGTCGACCCGCAGGTCGGGCCCAAGGCGCTCCTGGCCCGTCGTGTCCGGGACCGGTTTGACGAGAACGACGATCCGCACGATCACTCCGTTAACGGGCTGCACCGCCCGGATTCGCCGATCGCCTGGGCCTGGCGCTCAGGACCGGGCGAGCAGCGATCGCGCGACCACCAGCCGCTGGATCTGCTGCGTCCCCTCGTAGAGCTGGGTGATCTTCGCGTCGCGCATCATCCGCTCGACGGGGAACTCGCCGAGGTAGCCGTAGCCGCCCAACACCTGGACGGCGTCTGTGGTGACCCGCATCGCCGCGTCACCGGCGACGAGTTTACACACGGACGCCCAGCGCGCGGCGTCCGGCTCGCCCGCATCGATCGCGGCGCAGGCCGCGTACAGGAGCTGCCGGGCGGCTTCGGTCGAGGCGTCCATGTCGGCCAGCAGGCCCTGCACCATCTGCTGCTCGCCGATCGGCTTGCCGAACTGGATTCGCTCGGTAGCGTAGTGGGCCGCGAACTCGAGCGCGCCCTGGGCGATTCCCACGGCCTGGGCGGCGATGCCCGGCCGGGAGCGCTCAAACGTGCTCATCGCAATCGCGAATCCCTCGCCCTCGCTGCCCAGCCGGTTGTCGGCCGGGATTCGGACGGCGTCGAAGAGGAGCTCGGCCGTGGGCGATCCACGAATGCCCATCTTGTGCTCCAGGCGGCCGATCGAGAAGCCCGGCCGGTTGGTCTCCACCACGAAGCAGGACAGATTTCGGTGTCGCTTGGCACCGGGATCACTGACCGCGAAGACAACCACCAGATCGGCCACGCTGCCATGACTGATGAAGCGCTTGGCGCCGTCGAGGACGTACTCGTCGCCGTCCCGCTGTGCGCGCATGGCAATCGAGCCGGCATCGCTGCCCGCCCCCGATTCGGTGATCGCGAACGCGATCAGCGAGCGGCCCGCCGCCAGGTCGGGCAGCCAGCGCTGGCGCTGCTCGGGCGTACCCTTGGTGATGATCGGCAGGGCCGCGAGCTCGTGTACGGCCAGGATCAGGCCGGTCGTGGCGCACGCGGCGGACAGGGCCTCGATGGCCAGGCAGCAGGTCAGCAGGTCGCCGCCCAGGCCGCCGTATTCGACCGGGAAGGGCAGGGCCAGGATGTCCTGGCTGGCGAGCAGCTCCTTGTTGTTCCAGGGGAACTCGGCCGTCCGGTCGACGTCGGCGGCGCGCGGCGCGATCTGCTCGCGGGCCAGGGTCCGGACGGCGTCGCGCAGCTCGATCTGCTCGTCCGACAGGCGATATGGGTGGGGCTCGCTCATGAGCGCACCTTACTGGAGGACTGGCAGCTGCCGCCCGGCGGGAACCGCCGGAGCGAGGCTGTCGGCCAGGAGCTCGGCGATATCGGCGGCGCTGACCACGCCGCTGGCGTTCGACTCGGCCTCGGCCAGGCCGTCCTTCATCATCGTCATGCAGAACGGGCAGTTGGTGGCCACGACCTCGGCCCCCGTCGCCAGCGCCTGGCGGGTCCGCTCGGCGTTGATCCGGGTGCCCCGGGTCTCCTCCATCCACATCCGGCCACCGCCCGCGCCGCAGCAGAACGAGCCCTTGCCGCTGCGTTCCATCTCGCGCAGCTCGACCCCCGCCACCGAGCCGAGGACATCGCGCGGGGCGGCGATCACGTTGTTGTAGCGGGCCATGTAGCAGCTGTCGTGGAACGTGACCGAGCGGCTCGCGGCCGTGCCGTCCGGTCCGTCGGCGTCCACCGTGCGCAGCCGGCCCGACGCGAGAAGGCCCTGGAGGTAGACGCTGTGGTGGACGATCTGGAACGTGCCGCCCAGCTGGCCGTACTCGTTGGCGATCGTGTTGAAGCAGTGCGGACAGGCGGTCACGATCGTGCGCTGGCCCATGCCGTAACGGTTGAGCGTCTCGATGTTGCCGCCGGCCAGGATCTGGTAGACGTACTCGTTGCCCATCCGCCGGGCCGGATCGCCGGTGCAGGATTCTTCCTGGCCCAGGATCGCGAAGCGAACGCCGGCCGCGTTGAGGCAGCGGGCGAACGCCCGGGCAACCTTCCGGTTGCGCTCGTCGAACGCGGCCGCGCAGCCAACCCAGTAGAGGACTTCGATCTGGTCAAGGCTTCCGGCGGCAGCCAGGTCGGCGACCGTCGGCACGTCGAAATCGAGGCCCCGGGTCCAGTCGGTCCGGGTCGAGCGAGGCTGGCCCCACGGATTGCCCGCCGTCTCCATGTTCCGGAACGCGCCGGTCAGCTCGGACGGGAAGCGCGAGTCCTCCAGGACCAGGTTGCGCCGGAAGCCCACGATCTTGTCGACGTGCTCGATCAGGACCGGGCAGGCCTCGACACAGGCACCGCAGGTGACGCAGTCCCACACGGCGTCGTACGGAATCGCGTTGTCGACGATCAGGCTGGTCATCAGCTTCGGATCGGGGGTTGCGTCATCCAGGCCGGCCTGGGCCCGGATGATCGGCGAGTTCGGGATCAGGTCGAGGCCGTGCTCGGCGTCGACCGACATGTGGCGCAGGCCCATGATCATCTCGCGCGGGTTGAGGGGCTTGCCGGTCAGGTTGGCCGGGCACGCGTCGGTGCAGCGGCCGCACTCGGTGCAGGTGAAGCCGTCCAGCAGGTCCTTCCAGCCGAGGTCCTGGAGGGTGCGCAGTCCGAACGACGCATCGGCCGCCTCGAGGTCCATGGCGGGCAGCTCGCCGCGCGGAGCCAGCTTGCGGAAGTAGACGTTGAAGAACGCCGTCGCGATGTGGAGGTGCTTGCTGTACGGCAGGTAGCACAGGAAGACGGCCACGATCGCGATGTGGGCCCACCACAGCAGGCTGAAGGATGCCAGCAGGGCGTCGGACGACAGGCCGGTCAGGGGCACGGCGATGGCGTTGGCCACGAAGGCCCCCGGGACCGCTCCGAAGCGGGCCGACTCGAAGGCCTGCGCGAGCAGCTCGGTCAGGTCCACTCCGCCGATCAGGCCCAGGATGATCAGCGCGCCCCGGGTGTAGGCCAGCCGGCGGGGATGGCTGACCAGGCGCCGGAACAAGGCGTATCCAACGGCCGCCAGGACGATCAGGGCCACCAGGTTCTGCATCGCCGAGACGAGCGTCCACAGGGCACCGTCGAACGGGATTGCGATGACCGCCTGGATCGCCCCGTCGGTAACGATGTTGGCCGTGCCGATCGTCAGCAGGACGAAGCCCCAGAAGATCCCGAAATGCATGATTCCGGCCCGACGGTCCTTGAACATCCTGGTCTGGAGGAGCGTGTAGCGAACGATCCCGCCCACCCGCCGGGGCACGTCCGCAAGCGGGTTCGGGCCTTCCGCCCGGACGGCCGCGAAGATCCGCAGATGACGGGCCATGACCAGGGCGAAGAACACGACCGAGCCCCAGAACAAGGGGAAGACCAGGGGATAGGCCGGTACGTGGGCGAAGATGCCCTGGATTCCGTTCATCGGGGCTCCTCGGACGGCTCGGGCCGATCGCCGGCCGTGCCGGCGTGCTCGAACGGACCGGCCAGGGTCTCGAGCGCGTGGGGCAGGACCGCGACGATCGCCGCGAGGCTCTCGGCGGCGGCCTTGGGACTACCCGGCAGGTTGATGATCAGGGTCCGCCCGCGGACGCCGACGATCGCTCGGGACAGGCTGGCCAGCGGCGTGGAGCGACGGCCCTTGGCCCGCATGGCCTCGGCGATCCCGGGCACCTCGTAGTCGATCACGGCCGCCGTGGCCTGGGGCGTCACGTCGCGCGGCGTCAGGCCGGTGCCGCCGGTGGTCACGATCAGGGCATGGCGCCCGGCGCCCTCGACCAGGGCCTCCTCGATCAGCCATTGCTCGTCGGCCACGACCCGCCGTTCGATCGTGAAGCCCAGGCCGGCCAGCTGCTCGGCGATCAGCTCACCCGAACGATCCTCGCGGGTACCCGCGGCGCTCCGGTCGCTGGCGGTCACGACGAGGGCCGAGCGTTCCGTCACGCGCCATCCTTCCGCTTGATCCGGCCGGCCATTCGGTCCCCGGGCCGGTGGCCGGCCACGGGCGCCGCTCGATCGTCGGCCGGGCTGCGCGCCCAGTCGCCGCTCTTGCCGCCGGTCTTGGACAGGAGCCGGACCGACCGGATCTCGACCCCGCGCTCGACCCCCTTGACCATATCGTAGACCGTCAGGGCGGCCACGGCGGCCCCGGTCAAGGCCTCCATCTCGACCCCGGTTGGACCGGTCGTGGCGGCCTCGGCCCGGATCCGCAGGACCCCGGCGGCCCGGTCCGGGACCACCTGGACGAGCAGGTCAGTCAGGGCCAGGGGGTGGCACAGCGGGATGAGCTCCGACGTCCGCTTGGCGCCCATCACCCCGGCCAGCTCGGCCACGGACAGGACGTCGCCCTTGGCATTCCGCCCGTCGATCACCAGGCTCAGCGTCTCCTGGCTCAACGCGACCTGGGCCTCGGCCACGGCCCGTCGGGCCGTCGGCGGCTTGCTGCTCACGTCGACCATCCGGGGCCGGCCGGCCCGGTCGACATGGCTGAGCCGGCGGCGCTCGGAGCGAGGTTGCGGCTTGTGATCCATGGTCGTTCTCCGGTCTGGTGCGAGCTGACGCTAGTGATCGAGCCAGAAGACGTCGACGGTCGTCCCGGCCGGGACTTCTTCGAGGGGTTCGGCAACGGCCGCGAGCGCGTCGGCCGATGCCAGCGTACTCAGCACGTGGCTGCCCTGCCCCGCGCTTTGGCGCGATCCAGCCAAATGGACCAGCAGGCGACCCTGCCTGTCGCGAACCGGGTTACCGGCCGCGTCACGCTCAACCTCGACCCGCAGGTAGGCCCGCCGGCCCGCGCTCTTCGTGGTTGCCTCCACCAGCACACCCGGCTCCGAGGGCCGGAGCAGCTCGGTCAGGCCGGCCAGGCGGCGCAGGGCCGGCCGGACGAACAGCTCGAACGTCACGTAGCTCGAAACGGGGTTGCCCGGCAACCCGAACAGGAGGACCGACCCACCTGTCGGCCGCTGGGCGGTGCCGAACGCGAACGGCTTGCCCGGCTGGACGGCGACCCGCCACAGGTTGATCGTGCCCACCCCCTCGAACGCGGTCCGGACGACGTCGTACGGTCCAACCGAAACGCCGCCGCTCACGATGACGACGTCCGCCGCGGCGATCCCCCGTCGGAGCCGCTCGGTGACGTCGGCAAGCTGGTCGCGGGCAATCCCCAGGTCGATGACCTCGGCGCCGGCTGCGGCGGCCATCGCCCGCAAGCCCGGCCCGTTGGCATCGGGGATGCCGTTCGGGCCAAGGGGCTCGCCCGTCGCCCGGATCTCGTCGCCGGTGGCCAGCACGGCGACCCGAGGACGGCGGTACACGCTGACGCTGACGACACCGGCTCCGGCAGCCAGGCCCAGGCTGGCCGGCCGGATCGCCTCGCCCGGCACGAGGACCAGGCTGCCGGTCGCCAGGTCGCCGCCGCGCCGCCGGATCGACGTCCCCAGCGCGACCGGGGCGTGGACCGCGACTGCGGCCGGGAGCGGGCCGACGGCTTGCCGGCCACGGCCGCCGGCCGGGCTGCCCTGCGCGGTGCGGGCAGTCGTGAGCTCGACCTGGACGACCGCGTCGGCGCCCGCGGGCAAGGGCGCGCCGGTGGCGATCCGGACCGCGCGACCCGGCGTCACCGTCACGGTCGACGGCTTGCCGGCCGCCGCCTCGCCCACGACCTGGAGCACGGCCGGGGCCGCCTCGCTCGCGCCGCTGACGTCGGCGGCCAGCACCGCGTAGCCATCCATCGCGCTATTGTCCCAGGGCGGCAGGTCGGTGGTGGCCCGCGCGTCGACAGCGACCACCCGGCCGAGGGCCGCCGTGATCTGGACCTCCTCGGTCGGCAGCGGTCCCGCAATGGCGGCCAGGATCTGCTCGCGGGCCGCCTCCACGGGCAGCAGCGCGCCCTCCCCGGCCGGCCGGCCTGGGCCGCGCGGCTGGTGCCGACCCGTGGTCATGCCGGCCTCGGGTCCTCGCGCCCACCCGACGAGATCACCGCAACCAGCCCCGACAGGCCCAGGATCACGACGCCCAGCAGGAGCGACGTCTCGAACCAGAACTGGTCGGGAAACAGTTGGATCAGCTTCGAGCTGGCATCGAAGTCGAACGAGCCGGCTGGGAAAAACAGCTTGTGAAACGTCTCGAAGACCGTGTCGAAGGCGACCGCGGCGAGGACGCCCAGGATGACGACGATGAAGGCGAGCACGACCGCTCCGTGCCGGACGGCGCGTCGAAACCAGGCCGTTCGCCGGCCCACGATCAGCAGGTTGACCAGGATCAGGATCGCCAACAGGGCCAGCGCTCCGAAGGCAAAGAACACGTTCCGGACGTCGGCCATGTGCGCCTGCTCCCGCTCGCCCAGGACGGGTAGGCCGTTGACCTGGACATCGAACGTGGGCGGCCCTAAGACGAGATCGTGGAGGATCGAGTTAGTCACCCGCTGGACGGTCGCCTCGTCGTAGCCGGTCAGCGCCGGCACGCCGGTCCGCTCCTGCTCGAAGCCGACGTAGATCGGGTTGAGGAAGACCAGGATCGCCAGCGCCACGATCGTGATCATCGTGGCCAGTCCCGCCAGGGTGGCCAGCAGCGATCGGACGATTCCGGGCTTCACCTCGGCCCGGGGCCTACTCGTCCTCGAGGGTGCGGGCCTGGTCCCACCAGCCCTCGACGCGCAGGTCGTCGACCGGCTCCAGGCCGAGCTGGAGGGCGGGTCGCACGAGCCGGGCCTTGAGGGCGGCCAGGTCCAGGTCCACGATGCCCTTCAGTCCGCGGATGCCGGCCTGGATCATCAGCTGGTGCTCGGCCGGCCCGAAGCTGGCCAGGTTGAGCATCAGGGCCTCGTCACGCCAGGTGGCGACGTCGTTGATCGTCGCCCCAACGTGGTCCGCCAGGCTCTGTCGGCGGGTCGGGGTCTCGGACACTTCGAGCAGGATTCCAGTCGTGAACACGCCCTGCTTTTCGAGCCGGTCGAGATACACGGGCTCGATGCGGGTCAGCTCGTCGATCGGCGGCACGGCGGCGGTGGTCCTCCCGGTCTCGGTTGGTCTTCGTCGAGTATCGCCGATTCGTGCGCGGCCCGGCACGACCTGCGTCAGCCACCCTGACTGATATGCGTCTGCAACGTTGCCCAAGGCGGTTGTTCAGGCCCGCGTCAGGGCTGCCCCTGTATGGTCGTTGCACGCCTTGATCGGGAAGAGCCTTGGGCGCCCGAACAAGCCGAAGGTACAACGCAACGCCGATGGAACCGAAGCTGGTGCCGTCGGCGTTGCTGCGTCCGGGTGCTGGCGCTCGACGCCTCAGCGAGCGCGAAGAGGCCCGCCAGCGAGGGGGGATTCGCCGGCGGGCCCGTCATGAGTATGACCGCGACGGCGTCTCTTTTCAGGGTCGGCGTGCACGGGGCTGCCCGAATCCGGTCGAGACGTCCAATCCACTTTTTTGTCAGAGGACCGTAAGCCGCCGGTCAGACGTGGCAGTATTGCCGGGACTGGTCACGGGTAAGAGTTGACGACGGCTCGCGGTGAGGCGGGCGCGCCGGGGTTGTCTCCCACCGGGACCAGGAGAATCACATGGAAGATCGCAAAGCGGCCGAGCTCCGCTGGATCGAAGAAGCGGACCAACGCGACCGGTCCGCCCGGCGCCTGCCGACACTCGGCGAGCTGCTGCGAAGCTCGGAGGCCCAGCCGACCGCCCCTCTCGGGGGCACCCGGCGGGTTTCGTGGCCGGGTGGACGTACGCCGACCTTCGCCACGCACCGCCGAGTCGGCCGTTCGGTTGAGGGCCTCGGCTGACGCCCTGATCTTTCAGGGTTCGCCGTTCAGCCGCGGTCGCCCGCCACAGTGGCGCCAGGGAACGGTGGCGGCTCGGGCCGTTGATGCGCAATCGCCTCGTCGATCAAGCTCTGGTACTCGTCCCGGAGCTCGTTGGCGAGGAAGCGCAGGGGCTGGGCCGCGGCCGTGTCCGAGCCGATGGCCGCCAGTTCCCGCTCGACCTCACGCCAGTCAGCCAGCACGGCCTTGGCCAGGCGCTGATACGGCATCTGGGCTGTCCTTCCCGGTCGTCGACTTGCCTGGGCCACTCGAGCCGGAAGCATATTCCACGGCGCCCGCGATCACGGCCGGGCCGCGCTCATGAGGCTTGTCCCCCGACCTTCGCGGCGCCCTGACACATTCGCGCTGTGGCGGCTCATATGGTCGGTCGACCGCCTCGGCCTGGACCATTTGCGCCCGACGCTCGTCGACAGACCGGGTCCAGGTCTGGCCGCAAGAAAAGATCGGCGAGGATATCGACGGATATACAGGCCCTCCTGCAACGCCAACAGGACATGGACCGAGGCGTCATCCCGGGGCGCAGGCACGCCGCCGCTGTCCCGACCCTCAGGAACGCGCCCCGGCACTCGAGACCCAGACGTACCTGAGGACGCCGTCGTCGGCACAAGTGAGGCTGCGCTGATAGCGCCCGCCTGCAGCTGGAATGCTCACGACGTGCCTCTCGAGTTGCTCACGTTCGCCAGCCCTGGGTCCGCCGACAAACTCGACCGTACCCGAAGCGTCCGGCTCGGGCTGGTTCCCGGGGAGATAGTCGATCATCGCCCGGCTCGGTGAATCACGGTTCGGCCGGACCGCCCACGCTGATCGTGTTCCCAAAGGGATCGACGACCATGAACTCGAGCAGGCCATAGGGCGTCTCGTGGAGGTCCGACACGGCGAGGCCAGGATGCCGCTGCCCAGGCGTCATGGAGCAGGCGAGCCTCCGCCGCGGTGTCGAACCGGATATATGCGGCGCCGCTATGAGCGCTCCCCCCGACGCCCCAGCGCCCCTCGAGATGGAGGTGGAGCTCGATCCCGAGCGGATGAACGAGGCTTAGATAGTCGGCCGCCCGGCCGTCCTCAACGAACCCCAGGCGGCCGTAGAACTGGGCTCCCTGCTCGATGTCTGTGGCTGGCAGGACCGGGACCGTGACGGGCATGAGCCGCGGTCTAGACCGAGCTGCGGTTCCTCGCCAGCGCTCGCCACACGAACAGGACGAGGATCGCTCCGAGCACCGCGATCACGATGCTCTCGATGTTCACACCGGTCACGTCGCCCTTGTGGAACACGGCCGCCGCGATGTATCCGCCGATGACGGCCCCGACGATGCCCAGGATGATCGTCATGATCAGGCCTTCGCGGCCGCCCACGATCAGGTTGGCGATGAAGCCCGCGATCGCTCCGAGAACGATCCAGCTGATGATGCCCACCGTAGCCTCCTTCAAAGATTGCGACCGATTGTTCCGACGAGGATCGATGCGCCATAGAGTCCATCGCGGCCGTTGAGGCGGCCCTCGTCAAACGCTTCCGATTATTGCTGTCTCGTTGCAATCGGCCGGGAGCTGAGGCGGAGTTCAGGCCTAGCCTTAGCTGCAAGGGCTCATGGAACGCCACGTTGACGCCTCCCTCCTAGTTGCCTAGCGGGGCATGAGCGCCAGGCGCACGCGCTCGCTTTCGACGGCCCGGGAGACTACCAACGAGAACAGAGCGCAGCCTATGACGACACCGGTGAACCTAGCCATGGATGGCTCCTTTATGACGACAGGGATAGCTGACACGAGGTCGGCCCGCTGTTGCGGTTGCATGACAGTCAGAGCTCGGGAAGTGGGGGAGGTTCCGGCCGGTGATGGGCGACGGCCGCCTCGACCAGGTGCTGGTACTCCTCGCGCAGCCGGTAGATCTCGCGGCGGAGCTCGTCGGCCTCGTGCGAATCGGCCGGCAGTTCCTCGAGCTGGCGCTCGACCTCGCGCCAGCGATCCAGGACGACCTTGGCCAGGCGTTGGTAGGGCATTGAACGGTGGTCCTTCGGAGGTGCGCTTCGTGGCCATGATCGGCCAAGGCGACGCCAGCCACCCGTTCCCCTCTTGGAGTGAGCCGCCGGCGTCTCGCTGGAGGAGGCACGTTGCTTGCCCCATGGGAGAACGCGTCTGGTCCGGTTTCGTTACGTGCGGTCTGGGCTGGTTGAGCGTCCCTCGGCTTCGGGGCCTTTCCCGCTCGGATTCGGCCGCCTAGGCCTTCTTGTCTCCGAAGATGGTGTAGTGCCAGTCCTTCTCCTGCTCACCGGTCAGCTCGATCATCACGTGCTTGACCTGGGTGTACTCCTCGAATGAGTAGGCCGACATGTCCTTGCCGAAGCCCGACTGCTTGAATCCGCCGTGGGGCATCTCGCTGGTGACCATCAGGTGATCGTTGACCTGGACGTGGCCGAAGTTGAGTGAGCGGGCCGCCTCCATCGCCCGGAACACGTCGCGCGTCCAGATCGAGGCGGCCAGGCCGTACTTCGTGTCGTTGGCCAGCTCGATCGCCTCCGCGTCGGTGTCGTAGGGCAGCACGACGAGGACCGGGCCAAAGACCTCCTGCTGGACGATCTCGCTGTCCTGGGTCGCGTCGGCAATCAGGGTCGGGGCATAGAAGGCGCCGTTGGGCAGGCCCGGAACCGACGGTCGCCGGCCGCCGGTCACGACCGTTGCCCCGGCTGCCCGCGCCCGCTGGACGAAGCCATCGACCCGGTCGACCTGGGCGACGTTGATCAGGGTGCCCATGTCGGTCGTGGGGTCGAACGGGTCGCCTACCCGGACACCCTCGAACAGCTCCTTCGTGCGCGCCAGGAAGGCGCCGTAGACGCTGCGCTGGACATAGGCCCGGGTGGCCGCCGTGCAGTCCTGGCCGGCATTGGTCAGCGCTCCGGCCGTCGCACCGCGGGCCGCGGCCTCGATGTCGGCGTCGGCGGCCACGATGAACGGGGCTTTGCCGCCCAGCTCGAGATGGACCCGCTTGACGTTGCCTGCGGCCAGAGCCTGGATCTTGCGGCCGGTCTCCGAATCGCCGGTCAGGCTGATCAGGTCGACGTCGGGGTGAGCCGCGATGGCCGCGCCCACGACGTCGCCCCGCCCCGTGATCACGTTCAGGACGCCGTCCGGGATACCCGCCTCACTGGCCAGCTCGGCCAGGCGGATGGTCGTCAAGGGAGTCGCCGAGGCCGGCTTGAGGACGATCGAATTGCCCGCCGCGAGGGCCGGCCCGATCTTCCAGATCGCCATCCACATCGGATAGTTCCAGGGCGCTACCTGGCCGCACACCCCGATCGGCTCGCGCCGGACCATGCTCGTGTGGGCGCCGCTGTATTCGGCCGCGGCCTTGCCCTCCAGGTTGCGGATCTGGGTGGCGAAGAAGCGCAGGTTGTCCGAGGCGAAGGCGAAGTCGGATTCGCGCCGCAGCTTGTACGCCGTGCCGGTCTGGAGCGTCTCCAGATGGGCCAGCTCATCGGCGTGCTCATCGAGCAGGTCGCCCAGCCGATTCATGATCGTGACCCGCTCGGCCATTGCCATGTTCCGCCAGCGGCCATCGCGGAACGAGGCCCGGGCAGCCGCGACGGCCGTGTCGACGTCGGCGGGCGTGCCCGCCGGAACCCGCCCAACGAGCTCGCCCGTGGCCGGGTTGTGGACCTCCAGCCAGGCACCGTCGGACGCCTCGGCCGGACGGCCATCTATGAACATCGGGAGGTCGCGGGCTAGGGCCACTGCCATGCTGGGCTCCTCGGTCGGTGCTGATTGGTCTCGAGTCGAGTCTAGGCGCTGGCCTTGGTCCGCTCGGCCCGGGCCTGCTCCACGAGCCGGCCGGCAAAACCCTGCAGGGCAACGTCGTCGATCGGCGGATTGATCAGGCCACCGCGCGCGTCGCGGAAGGCCCGCTCGATCCGGCCGGCCAGGAACCCCGGGCCACCGGCGATGCGCAGGGCCTCGTCCGTGGCCAGGACAGCTGCGTTCGTGGCGGTGAGCTTGGCCAGGACCAGGTCCGGGATCAGGCCCGGCCGGTCGGCCTGGGGGGCGGCGTCCCAGCGGCGGGCAACATCCTCGAGCACGGTCCGGGCGACCCGCAGGCTGGCATCGATCCGGCCCAGCCGGACACCGACCGTGGGCAGGTCGGCCACGGCCGTTCGTCCGTCACCAAGTCGCCGATCGATCGCCCAGCGAACCACGTCACGCCGGGCACCCTCGCCCACCCCGAGGTAGACCGCGGCGATCGTTGCCCCGAACCAGGCCGGCGGGGCAACTCCGCGCGGATCGGGCGAGCCAGGCCGGCGCACGGTCACCAACCGCTCCGCCGGGACGAAGACCTCGCGCAGCTGCAGCCGGCCCGAGGCCGAGCCGCGCATGCCCAGGGCGTCAAAGGTGGCGCTGCGCTCGACGCCCGGGTCGGCCAGGTCCACAACGAACACCCCGACCTCGTCGCCGGGCCGGAGGACCGCGGTCACGAGGGCCGCCCGCAGGGCGGGCAGCCACGACGTCCAGGTCTTCGCCCCCGTCAGCCGGTAGCCGCCTTGGACGGCGACCGCCTGCGTAGCGGGCAGGCCGCCCCGAGAGGGGCTGCCGCTGCCCTCCTCGGTGCTCGCCGCGTTGAGCAGGGCGCCGTCACGGACGATCAGGTCCTGGAGCCAAGCCCGCAGATCGGGCGGCCAGCCCGCCGAGTCGGCAAGTGCGCCTGAAACGTGCAGGTGCATGGCGAAGCCCAGGCCGGTCGAGCCATCGATCGCGCCGAGGGCCGCCAGGACGTCGACCGCCGTGGCCATCCCCGCGCCGAGGCCCCCGGCTGCCTCGGGCAGGCAGACCAGGTGCAGGCCATTCGCGACCAGGGCCGCCGGCACTGCCGGATCGAACGCCTCGCCCGGCTCCAGCGCCTCGATCGCCGCCAGGGCGCTGGCCAGGCGATCGGCGACCGGGGCACCTGCGCCCGCGGCCACGGGCCGGGAATCGACGGCCATCAGGCGCTCACCAGGCGGGCGGCTTCGAGCCGGAGCAGGGCCCACGCTCGGGCGACATGGCGTTCCTCGGTTCGCAGGTTGCCGATGGCCAGGCGAATCGTGAACCGGCCCGCCAGCCGAGTGTGCGACAGGAAGACGTCGCCGGTTCGATTGACCGCCGCCATGACCTCGGCGTTCAGCTCGTCCAGGCGAGCGTCTGTCGCGGCTTCCCCAACCCGCGCGCCGGCAGTCGCCGACTCACGCGGATGAAATCGGAAGCAGACGGTCGAGAAGCGGGTTGGAGCCAGGCGCTCCCAGTCCGGATCGGCCTCGATCCACGAGCTGAACTCCGCGGCCAGGCCGAGGTGCTGGTTGATCCTGGCCCGCAGGCCTTCCAGCCCGAACGTGCGGATGAGGATCCACAGCTTGAGCGCCCGGAAGCGCCGCCCCAGCTGGGGCTGGTACTCGTTGTAGTCGCGGCCGGGGGCCGCCTGGTCGAGGGTCCGCAGGTATTCGGGCTGGAGGCTGAAGGCCGCCCGAAGCTGGTCCATTCGCCGGCTGAGCAGGAGCGACGCGTCGAGCGGGGTGAACAGCCACTTGTGCGGATTGACCACGATCGAATCGGCCAGCTGCCAGCCCTCGAACGGTGTCCGGCGCTCGGGCAGGAGGGCGACTGGCCCGGCATAGGCGGCGTCGACGTGGAGCCACAGCCGCTCATCGGCTGCGATTCGGGCGATCGCTTCGACCGGATCGACCGAGGTCGAGGAGGTCGTGCCGATCGTGGCCACGACAGCCAGCGGGATCCGCCCGGCTGTCCGGTCCTGGCTGATCGCAGCGGCCAGGGCCGCCGGCTCCATCTCGTAGCGCTCGTTGACCGGGATCCGGCGCAGGCTGGCCCGGCCGAGGCCGAGGGTCATGCACGCCTTCTCGATCGAAGAGTGCGCCTCGGCCGAGGCGTAGACCCGGATGCCCCCGGCCAGCTCCGGACGGCCGGCCAGGCCCGCGGCGGCGACGTCCAGCCCGGCTGCCTCACGAGCGGCGGCCAGGGCGATCAGGGTCGAGGTCGAGGCGGTGTCCGTCAGCAGGCCGTCGAACACGGCGGGCAGGCCCAGGGCCTGGCGCAGCCAGTCGACGACGACCTGTTCGAGCTCCGTCCCGATCGGTGAGGTGCGCCACAGCATTGGGTTCTGGCCCAGTGTGGCGGTCAGCATCTCGCCCAGGATGCCGGGGCCCGAGGCGGTCGTCGCGAAGTAGGCCAGGAAGCCGGGGTGCTGCCAATGGGTCGCGTTGGGCAGGACCAGCTCGACGACGTCGGCCAGGATCGTATCGAGGGCCGCCGGACCCTCCGGGGGCGACGCCGGAAACAGCGCCCGGACCGAGCCGGGCTCGATCGCGGGCAGGACTGGGTAGGACTCGACATCCTCGAGGTAGTCCGCCATCAGGTCGGCCACCCGGTGGGCCGCGGCCCGGAACGTCGTCGGCTCGAGGTCGGTCAGGCCGGCCACACCGGGCACCGCGAGCAGGCTGTCGGACGGGCTTGCAGCCATCGTCCGAGTCTACCGGCGATCGACCCGGTGCACCGACGCATCGGCCCTATCGCCTCGTCCTGATGGGACCATGAGATCGGGCTCAATGCGCGGAGCCAGGCCTAGGGTGAGCCCATGTCCGGCATCCATCCGGCGCGCCCGGGACGCGCCGGGCGCACCACCGCCGCTGCCCTGCTGGCCCTGGCGGCCCTGACCTCGATGAGCGGGGCGGTCCTGGCCGCCCAGCCGGCCACCCAGGCAGCCCGCGCTGATTCGAGCGCGACCGCACCGGCGCGGCTGCTCTGGATGCGGGACTTCTCTTCGCCCGACACGTATGTCGGCCAGTTCACCTACTACCAGTGCGTCGCGGCATCGATCCAGATGATGCGCAACATGATCACCGGCCAGGCCGACCATTCGGCCGCCACCCAGCACTCGATCTGGATTGGCTCACGCGCCCTGAGCAAGTACACCGGCGACGGTGGTGCCGACCCGTATGGCTGGTCGCGCTACCTGACCGCGTCGGGCAGCGCCTACCAGATCTATGCCGGCAGCTCGGTGGACGCCACGCTCCACGCCGCCGCCCGGGCGATGGCCCAGAGCGGCCGGCCGGGCGGGATCACGGTCTACTGGGGCAGTCACGCCTGGGTGCTCACGGGAATCCAGGCCACCACCAACCCGGCCCTGACCGACGACTTCACGGTTCTGAGCGTGTCGGTGATCGATCCACTCTGGACGCTCAACCGGGGTGGCAAGGGCTCGGTCGCCCCGCTCACCTGGCTGACGCCGGCCCAGCTCAAGTCGAGGTTCACGCCGTATCACGATGCCCGCCGGGCGCCCTCGCTCGAGGGCCACTACGTCGCGGTCATCCCGATCCCGTCGGCGGCCGAGCTGGCCAATCCGGCCAACACCCACCAGGTCTTCACCTTCAGCGTCATCGGTGGCAGCCTGTCCGGCGCGAGCCGCCAGGTGGCCAAGCCCTAGAACGACGGCGCTTCCTCGGCCGGGCCCTCGCCCGCGCTCCCGAGTGAGGCCAGGTGCTCCAGCGCCACGATCACCATGGCCGCCTGGACGGCCACCCCGCCGACGGCCGCGAACTGGTTGACGTAGAAGGCGACCAGGGCGAGCACGGTCAGCGAGATGACCGAACCGGCCAGGCCCACGCGCACGCCCCGTCCGTCGCGATGCAGGAGCAGCAGGGCGGCGGCCGCGACGAACAGGCCGCCGGCGGCCGCCGAGACCATGGCGTGGACATCGAGCCACAGCGGATTGCCGCTGAGCTCGGCCGCCGCGGCCTGGCTGATGAGCAGGTCGAAGGGGGTCCGGATCGAGGCGGCCAGGCCGACCACGCCCAGCGATTCGATGATGGCCACGATCCCGCTGCCGAGGTAGCCCACGATCAGGATGGCCCGCAGGTAGGGCCAGCGGGCCGGAGCCGCGGGCACCGGCACGAGCGGCTCGCCGAAGCGCTCCCGAACGACCAGCAGGATCAGGACGGAGGCCATGAACACGGCGTAGATGATCGGCGCCGCCACCGGGAAGAAATAGTCGTTGGAGGTGGTGATGAACTTGCCCACCTCGTCGACGAACAAGCCCACCCCGGCCCCGATCAGGACCGCCGCCAGGTCGCCCGAGCGGCGCGACGCTCCGGCCAGCGCGATCAATCCGCCGGCGAACAGGAGGACGCCGCCCCACAGGACGTGGGCCACGTGGAACTCGCCGCCGCCCACCTTGGGGTAGGCTGTCGCGCCCAGGAACGCCCGGGTGACCACCACCGACACGCCGAAGCTGGCGACCACCAGCAAGAGCCGCCGATCGGCTCCTGGCCGAAGGTTGAGCGGCGCCTGTCGAGCCACGCTGGTGGACCTCCGTACTGGGATCGTGCCCGGCGATCGACCTCGATGGTACGACGGCAGGTAGGGCGACCCTGCCCGATACACTCCCCCGGTGACCCCGACGGCAGCCGATCCCAACCGAGCGGCCCTCCTGCGTCGGGCGTTCCGCCTCGAGTACGCCACGATCATCTGGAACGCGCTCGAGGGAATCGTGGCCATCGTGGCCGGCCTGAGCGCCGGCTCGGTCGCCCTGGTGGCCTTCGGGCTCGACTCGTCGGTCGAGGTGTTCGCCTCGATCGTGGTCGTCTGGGAGCTGCGCGCGGCCGACCGCAGCGGCGAGCGGCCTGCCCTGCGCCTGATCGGGCTGGGCTACATCGTCGTCGCCGTCTACGTCGCCTGGGACACGGTCCAGGCCATCTTGTCCAGCAATCGGCCGGCCTCATCGCCCATC
>JBBSFD010000062.1:0-17817 GCA_038239115.1 Candidatus Limnocylindrales bacterium
AGACGCCGGCCGAGCGGTTCGATGGCACCCCATTTACCGACCAGGGCTTCAAGAGCGTCCCATCGCTTGCTCAGGTTGCCGACCTGCTCGATGCGATCCTCGCAGCCTGAGTCTCATCTTCACCGGGGAACTTCACTAAGGCCGAGCGATTTCGCAGCGCCATTGCTCCGAAGCACCGGCCACGCCGGCAAGACCCCGACGGAGTGCTCCACAATCCGCACATGGCGATCATGGACGTGGCGATTCGGCCGGCGACGTTCGCCGACGTCGAGGGAATCAAACGGGTCCTGGCGGCGCACGATGAAGCAGTCCTGGAGGCGGCCGTGGACGTCACCGGGCTATATGTCCGCCATCTCATCGGCCACGCGGTCAGCCGGGTGGCCGAGCTCGGTCCTGAGATCGTTGGCTTCGGACCCGTCCTCGATACGGGCGTGAGCCAGCACCTTGCCGACCTGTTCATCGCGCCAGGCCTCGTCGGCCGCGGCATCGGCGGCCTGCTGCTCGACGCTGCCTTCGGCTCCACCCAGCCCCGGACGACGTTTGCATCGGCCGATCCAAGGGCGCTGGCGCTGTACGTCCGGGCGGGCCTCACGCCGTGGTGGGTGTGCCTGTATCTCCAGGGGCCGTCGACGGGGCTCCCGGCCACGCCGCCATCGCTTGGAATCCAGGCCGCCGGTTGGCTGGCACTGGCCGAGCTTGAGCTTGCCTGGACGGGCGCGGAGCGAGGCGCCGACCATGCCTTCTGGGCGGCCCAACCCGGGGCCGAGTCGATCGTCGTGTCCGATTCGAGCGGGCCGGTCGCGATCGCCTGCGCCCGCGACGGTCAGCGCGGCACGGCCCGGGCCCTCGATCGACTCGTCGTCCGCCCAGGGGTCGACTCGCTCGCGCCGATCCTCGCCGCGATCCGCCACATTGGGCGGGGTGGCGAGGTGTCGGTCACGGTGCCCGGCCCCAACCCGGCCCTGCCAATCCTGCTGGAGGCCGGATTCCGGATCCTGGATCGCGACCAGTTCATGGCGTCGAATCCCGGTCTGGTCGACCCGATCCGGCTCCTGCCCAACCCTGGCATGCTCTGAGCCGGAGGTCCTGCTTGAGCTATCAACGAGATCCGCGCGTCGACGCCTACATCGACGGACTCCAGGACTGGCAGCAGGTGATCTGCCGGCGAATCCGCGATCTGATCCACGAGGCTGACCCGGCGGTGGTCGAGACGATCAAACGGGGCGATCGCCCGTACTTCGTCCTGGATGGCAATATCTGCGCCCTGCTCGCGGCCAGGGACCACGTGAACGTGTTCCTGTATGACGGCGCGATCGTGCCCGATCCAGAAGGGATCATCACGGCCGGCCACGACAACTCGACGGCCAGGACCGTGGCCTACCGCAAGGACGAGCGGATCAACGCCCCGGCCCTCGTCGCGATGCTCCGCCAGATCATCGCCAACAACCGGGCGGGCGGCTGGCGGAAGCTGAAAGACGGACGCTCCTAGACGGAGCCCACAGTCGGGTCGTCTAGCTGAAGTGGCGCAGGAAGCCGAGGACGAGCAAGCCCAGGACCCACGGCACGACGAGCAGGAGACCGGCACCGAAGCCGAGCAGCCAGCCGATCGGGCCGAGGGCGGTCAGCAGGAGGAGAAGCGCCGGCAGGGCGAGCCCCCACAGGACAAGCAGGATCGTGAGAGGCCCGTGCAGGAAGCCGTGACGCGACTCCACGTAGATCACGGGTGGCTGAGACTGATACACGCGCAAATTCCCTTCGAATCGGGCGACCGTCGCCCACCCATGAAGTATCCCAGAGAACTCGTCAGGGCGAATTCAGGTCGCCTCGGTCGGCCAACCGGGCCGCACAGCAACGCCGGTCGCCCTGACTGGTCAGAGGGGACGACCGGCGTTGCGTTGCCTGCGCTCTTACCCGCAGATCCGGTGAGAAATCCCGGGCTCACCGAGCGCAGTTCGACCATATCTGAGGAGTCGTCCGCACCGCCTTAGGGAAATAGCCCTAGGTATCCCTATTTCTCCTTCAGAAATGCCGCTCTCGGTGTGATCGAAAGGCGGCCGGGCGGACCATTTGCAAGGGCTCTGCGATGCGGGGCGTGGAACGGACCGACTGGTGGATACGGTCGGGGGTCGACCCTGAACGTGGCGACTCCAGCCCCGAACCGAGGAGGGCTCCCATGCCTGACAACTACACCGGCGTGAGTGCCGGAACGCAGACCGACGAGCACGAACCCGACCTGGAGATCCCGGCCCCGGCGTCGCATCCTTCGGCTCCGGAGTCCGACGAAGACCGGGATCCGAACCGATACGCCGGAGTTTGGCCTGAGGATTCGAGCGACAAGTCCGAGAAGCCCAGGTCCGGCGAGAGGCCCTGATCGACCACCCGGCATGAGCAGGTTCGAGCAGCGCTTGATGCTGATGACCGCGATCGCAGTCCTGGTCATCGTGGCCCTGGTCCTCGTCGTCCAGGTGGCGCCGACCCGCTGAAGCCCGCGGGCCGATCAACGGACCCCCGCGATGAGCTAGCTGCCGGTTGTGTCGCGGGGGCGCGATGCACGATGATCGGGGCGATGAAGCCCAAGCTGCCCGTCGGAACGGTCACGTTCCTGTTCAGCGACATCGAGGGTTCCACCCGGGTGGCCCGGGAGCTCGGCACGGATCGCTGGCGCGAGGTCCTGGAACGTCATCAATGGATCTGGCGGAAGGCTTTCGCCGATCACGCCGGGATCGAGATCTCGACCGAAGGCGACAGCTTCTTCGCCGTCTTCGTGAGCGCGGTGGACGCCGTGGCCGCGGCGGTCGCCGCCCAACGGGCGATCCAGGCCACGAGCTGGCCGGCCGAGGCCGGTCCAGGGGTGCGGGTCCGAGTGGGCGTCCACACCGGCGAGGGCCGGCTGGGCGGTGACAGCTACGTTGGGCTGGACATCCACCGAGCGGCCCGCATCGCCGCCGCCGCCAACGGCGGCCAGACGGTCGTGTCCGCAAGCACCCGCCTGCTGGCAGCCTCGGCCTTGCCGGCCGGCGTGTCCGTGGTGGACCTCGGCCGCTTCCGACTCAAGGACCTGGACCAGGCGGAGGAGCTCTCCCGGCTGGTCATCGCCGGCATCGAGGACGACCTGCGTCCGCTGCGGACCCTCGAGACGCCATCGAACCTGCCGGCCGACCTGACCAGCTTCGTTGGCCGCGAGCGACAGCTGGCCGACCTCGGACCCCAGGTTCGAGACTCCCGCCTCGTCACCCTGACCGGGCCCGGCGGGACCGGCAAGACCCGCCTGTCGCTGGCGGTGGCCGCTTCGGTCCAGGCCGATTTTCCCGACGGCGTCCACTTTGTCGAGCTGGAATCGATCACCGATCCGGGACTCGTCTCGACGTCCATCCTGACCGTCCTCGGGATCAGGCAGGAGGCAGGCTCGGATGCCGAGGCCCTTCTGGCCGCTCACCTGCACGATCGCCAGGTCCTGCTCGTCCTCGACAACTTCGAGCAGGTCGTTGCCGCGGCGCCGCTGGTTGGTCGCCTTGTCGCGGGCGCTCCTCGACTCCACGTCCTTGCCACCAGCCGGGAGGCGCTCCACCTGCGGGGCGAGGTCGAGGTTCCGGTCGATCCGCTCGGCCTGCCGGCGCCCGCGGCCGGTGAGCTCGACCTGGCGTTGCTGGCCCGGACCGAAGCCGTGGCCCTGTTCGTGGCCCGGGCAGGGGCCGTCGCGCCGGGGTTCGCCCTGACCGCTGACAACGCCCAGGCGGTGGCCGAGATCTGCGCCAGCCTCGACGGCCTGCCCCTCGCCATCGAGCTCGCCGCGGCCCGGGTCAAGGTCCTCGCACCGAGCGCGATTCTCGAGCGGCTGCACCGCGACCTGGGGATCCTGTCGAGCACCGAACGGGATCGACCCGAGCGCCAGCGCACGTTGCGCGGGGCGATCGCCTGGAGCTACGACCTGCTCGAGCCGCCTGAGCAGGTTCTCTTTCGGCGGGCGGCGATCTTCGTCGGCGGCTGGACCCTCGAGGCCGCCGAGACGATCTGCGCTTCGTCGTCCGAGCGCCCGGCCGTGCTTGATGGACTGGCCTCACTGGTTGACAAGAGCCTGGTCCGAGCCGAGCCCGGGTCGACCGGTGAGCCTCGCTTCCTATACCTCGCCACGATCCGGGAATACGCCCGGGACAGCTGGCGGAGACGGGCGAGTCCGCGTCGCTGGGACGGGCCCATGCCGACTATTACACCCAGTTGATCGAATCTGCTGCCCCGAACCTGGCTGGACGAGAGGTGGTCGCCTGGGTGGCCAGGCTTGACCGCGAATATGACAACCTTCGGGCGGCGGTCCACTGGTCGCTCGAAACGGGCGAGCCGGCCACGGGTCTGCGGATCCTGGGCACGGGCTGGCGCTTCTGGTACCAGGCCGGCTACCTGGTCGAGGGTCGTGACGCAATCCAGGAGCTCCTGGGACAACCTGGGGCGGCCGCCCCGACCCGCGCCCGGGCGATCGGTCTCGATGGTGCCGGCGGCTTCGTCTACTGGCTCGGCGACTTCGACCTGGCGGCTGTCTACTGGCAGGAAGCGCTCGTCGTGTTCGACGGCCTGGGCGATCGTGCCGGCGCGGCCGAATGCCACTACAACCTGGCCTTCATCGAGATGATCCGGAAGGACCATCAGATGCTGCGCGAGCATCAGTCGGCGGCGCTCGCCCTCTATCAGGAGCTGGGCGACGAGCTGGGCATGCTCAATGCCCACGAAAGCCTCGTTCCGGCGCTGCTCGGCGCAGGCGACCTGGCTGGCGGGGAAGCCCTCCTGATGCAGACGTCCGAGGCCCAGCGGGCTCGCGGCGACTGGGTGCGATTGGGCGAGGACCTGTCCTTGCTCGCCACGTTCCAGGCCCTGGCCGGCTCGTTCGAGCGCGCCCGGGCCACGATTCGCGAGGCGCTGCCGATCGCGGACGGCAACGGCACCCTGACCTCGGTCGTGTCCGCCCTGGCCAGCGCGGCCCTGGTCGAGGCCCGCGGCGGCGCTCCCGAACGGGCTGCCACGATCGCCGGCGCGCTCGAAACGCTGACTTCCGCGTCGAGAGTCGTGATCGCCCAGGTCGCGATGCTCGGCCTGCCGTCGCCTGCCGATGAGGCCCGTTCGCGGCTGGAGCCGGAGACCTTCGCCCGTGCCTATGCCGACGGCGAAGGCATGACTCGAGCGGCGATCATCGACTACGCCCTGGAGGGCCTGGGCCAATGAGCTCCGGCTCAGACCCGGTGATCCTGCCGGCGACCACCGACCGCTGGTCCGACGTGGCGCTGCTGCTCGATGGCGATGGTGAACAGGGCTGCTGGTGCCAGTCGTGGCGGGGCAAGGACGCCATCGCACAGTCGACCGGCGAGTCGCGGCCGGTCACCCTGCGCCGGCAGATGGGCGCCGGTCCGCCTCCGCCCGGCTATCTCGCCTACGTCGATGGAGCCCCGGCCGGCTGGGTTGGCGTCAGCGTACGGACAGGCACGCCCCGGCTGGTTGCCTCGCGCACGATCCCATCGATCGACGACGAGCCCGTCTGGTCGATCGGCTGCTTTCGCATCCGGGTCGGCTACCGGCGCAAGGGCGTGGCGACGGCACTCCTGGCCGGGGTGGTCGAGGCGGCTCGCGAGGCTGGCGCTCCCGGCGTGGAGGCCTATCCGATCGACGCCGCCGGGCGCCGCCTCGACGTCGGCTTCAGCTACGTCGGCCTGGCCTCGATGTTCGACGCCGCCGGCTTCCGGCGCGTCGTGGAGACGAACGCCCACAGCGCCGGGCTGCCGCGGATCCTCGTCCGGCTCGATTTCGCCCGGCCCTAGCCGGGTCGTCCGACCGGCTGCGGAGCGGTCCGAGCCGTGTATCGTGAAGCGATGGTCGAACGGGATCACGACAGTCAGGGGCCGTTGCCCCAGCGCCTGCCCGATGCCTCGCCCGCGCCCGCGCCGGACGAGGCCCCGCCGCCCTCGGCGGCCACTCTTGCCGTCCCCCAATCCGGACTCGGCGGTCCCCGTGGGGCGGCTCACCGGGTGGTGGTCATCGGGGCCGGCCTGGCCGGCCTGGTCGCCGCCTATGAGCTGAAACGCCAGGGTCACCACGTGACGGTCCTGGAGGCCCAGAACCGGGTCGGCGGCCGGATCCACACCTTGCGCGGGTTCGCCCCGGGCCTGTACGCCGAAGCCGGCGGGATGCGCATCCCGCGAGCCCATGACCTGACCCTCGAATATTGCCGCCTGTTCGACCTGCCGCTCCGGCCGTTCATCATGGGCAACCCAAAGGGCCTCGTCTACCTCAACGGCGAGCGGATGACGATCGAACAGGCCAACGCCGAGCCGTCGCGCCTGCCGTTCGAGTTGGCCGAGCACGAGCGCGGGCGAACCGCCGACGAGCTCTGGGAGTCGGCAGTGGGTGACCTGCGGGCGATGGTCGAGCACGAAGGCCCGGAGGCCTGGGCGGAGATCGTCCGGCGCTACGACCAGTTCTCGCTCTACGAGTTCCTGCGCGAGAAGCGCTGGAGCGAGGGCGCCATCGAGTACTACACCGTGATGAACTTCCTCGAGGCGGACATGCACAACGCCGTGATCGAGGTCCTGCGTGAGGACATCGGCCAGGCCTACGTCGACATGCAGGAGATCACCGGCGGCATGGATCGCCTGCCGAACGCCTTCTTTGGTGAGCTCCATCGGGAGATTCGGCTCGGAGCCGAGGTCTTCGCGATCGACCAGCAGCCGGATTCGGTGGTGGTCCACTACAAGACCGAGGCGGGCCGCTACCGCGCCGTCGGCGACTACGCGGTGTGCACGGTGCCCTTCTCGGTGCTGCGCACGATCGAGACGGTCCAACCGTTCAGCCACGCGAAGCGCCGGGCCATCCGCCAGCTCAACTACCACGCCTCGACCAAGATCGTGTTCCAGGTCCGCCAGCGGATCTGGGAGAAGGACGACGGAATCGTGGGCGGTGCCACGGTCACCGACCTGCCGGTCCGCCGGCTGAACTACCCGACGCCCGATCCGTCGACCGAGCGGGGCGTCCTGCTGGCCTCCTACACCTGGGGCCAGGACGCGCTCCAGTGGGGGGCGATGGACGAGGAGACCAGGCTCGAGGAGGCGCTCGACGACGTGGCCCGGATCCATCCCGGGATTCGGGACGTGTACGAGGTCGGCGCGTCACATGCCTGGTACAGCGACCGCTGGGCGCGCGGGGCGTTCGCCATGTTCGCGCCCGAGCAGCAGACCGAGCTGCAGGCGGCGATCGTCCAGCCCGAGGGCCGGGTCCTGTTCGCCGGCGAGCACTGCTCGCTCTATCACGCCTGGATCCAGGGCGCCCTCGAATCGGGCATCCGGGCCGCCCGCCAGATTCACGAAGCGCCCGCCGTGAGCGAGGGGTCGGGCCTGCCGCCGGCCTGAAGGACGCCAGCGGCGGGTTAGGGTGAGTTGCGTGAGACGAGCACAACTCACACGACGACCGCCGAATCCGCAGTTTCTGTGCGTCACGTACACGCATCCGCCAAATCGGTCCGACGAATCGGTCGGTTCGGCGCGTCGGACGCACCGGATCGACCGACGACCCGGTCGGACGGTCAGTTGTGCCCGTGTGACGCACGCGGCGATCGGCGGACCCTACTGACCGCGATCCTGGCCTGCGCCGCGTCCTGGGCGCGATTACTGGCTGCGGCAATCCACCCAGACGACACTCGCGAGGCCGATTCCGCCGGCCCAGATCGTGGCGCCCGCGAAGCGCACGCCGCTCACCTCCTGGACCCTGGGCAGGCAGTCTGGCCAGCCGCCGTCGTGGAACGAGCCTGCGCTGTCCGTCCAGCTCACCGAATCGCGAAAGCCGTAGTAGGTGTCGCCGACGCCGAGAGTCGCTACGTTCGCACCGTCATACCCAGAGCCCGTGTACACCTGGGGCTGGGCGGAACTGCTGCCGGCCTCGTAGCCCGCTCCGAAAACGGCCACCGTCACGACTCCGATCAGGAACAGGCCCAGGATCCGTTTTCGCGCCGCCATCCAAACCCCTCCGTTACTGCCCCACCAGGCGCTCGACGACCGGGATCAGCTCGTCAAGGTCGCCGCACATGAACGAGCTGATGCCCAGTCGCTCGCGGAGCATCCTGAGCTTCTCGACCAGGCCCTCGACCGAGCCGATGAAGAGATGCGGCGATTCGAGCACCTCGTCCTCCGTCAGATCGACCGCGCTCCGGCCGCGGAGGTGGTCGACGACCTTGCCGGCTTCGCTCCGGGCGTGATCGGTGATCGTCACCGGCCAGCTCGAGGGGTAGACGTTGAAGACCAGCTGGTCGAAGCGCTCACCGGCGGCCTCACGGACCCACTCGATCTTCTCGGCCGCCGCGGCGAGCGTGAGCGAGCCAGGATCCGAACGCTGGCCAGCCAGGACCCGCGGCGCGAGCCCGACGATGTTCGCTTCGCGCCCCGCCAGGGCCAGCGTCCGGCGTCCGCCGCCGCCGATGAGGAACGGTGGATACGGTTGCTGGACGGGCTTGGGGTAGGCGTCCCGGTCGGTGATCGTGTAGTGCGCGCCGGCATACGAAAATGGACCGGCTCCAAGGGAGCCCTTGAGGACGGCAATCGCCTCCTCGAGCCTGGCCTGGCGAACCGGCACCGGGTCGAACGGCAGCCCGATCGCGTCATATTCAGGCCGGTTCCAGCCCGCTCCGATCGCGATGTCCAGGCGGCCATTGCTCAGGACATCCAGGCTGGCCAGGTCCTGGGCGAGCACCGCTGGGTGGCGCAGGTCGTTGTTATGGACGAATGCCGCGATTCGCAGGCGCTCGGTCGCCGCCGCGATCGTGGCCAGCGTCGGGATCGGCGACAGCTGCTCGATCAGGTGGTCGGGCACGACCAGCGCATCGAAGCCAATCGACTCGGCTCGGCGCGCTTCGGCTGCCACCGTGGCGCCATCGGCGATCTTCTGGAATCCGGCGAGGAAGCTGAACGGGCGCATCGGCTGAGGCTACACCCACCGTAACCGCTCCCAACGAGCGGTCCGCGAACCGACTCCGATTGCCTTGACGCCCTTGATGGGGCGTCGTATAGAGGAGCGGTGGATAGACGCCAGATCCTGACGATTATCCGTGCCGCCTCGGTGGTGGTCGTGATGGCCGCGATCGTGGCCCAGGCCGAGACCCCGATCGATAACCGCCGGCTCCCCGGCCTGATGGCAGTGGGTTGGCTCAAGTCCTCGAGGGGGGAATGACGATGAACCGTCCGGGCAATGCGGCACGAAGGATCGCCGCCCGAACCGGCGTGCTGGCGCTGGGCTCGCTCCTGGCGCTTGGTGGTCTCGTGGGTCCGTGGGCGGCCACCCCGGTCGCCGGTGTGTCCGGGATCGACGTCCAGCTGCCGGTCGGGCATCACATCACGGGCCACGCCTACGGGCCCGGCCATGTGGCGCTGGCCGGCGTCGGGGTGAGTGCTTCCGGCGGCCAGTCGAGCACGCCGTTTGACCTCACAGCGGCCGACGGTTCGTACACGCTGCAAGGCGTCCCGGACGGGACTTATCAATTCGATCGCGATTCCGGTGGGCACGTCGCTGGCCGGCAGGGTGACCGGCGACGGTGTCGGGCTCCCCGGAGCCTACGTCCAGATGTGTGACTTCCCTGACGGGCTGGGTTGTGCCACCACGGCAACCGCAGCCGACGGCAGCTACTCGTTCGACCACGCCGAAACGGGAGACTGGACGATCCTGGCGGCGCCAGGCCACCACGTCGCGGGCTACTTCGGACCAGGTGGATTTGCGTCCACTGCCGCACTGGCCACGCCCGTCCACCTCGACGCGGGCGGTCCCGATGTGACCGGAATCGACATCAGCACGCCCGCTGGCGGTGCCATCTCCGGGATCGTCACCGGGCCACGAGCGGCGCCCCTGTCGGGCGTCTCGATCAGCTTCGGCAGCACCAGCTATCCGGGACAGCCCCGATGCATCAGCGGGACGGACGGTGCCTACCTGTGCGACGGCGTGGCCGCCGGTCTGTACCAGGTCTCTCTCGGTGCTCCGGTCAGCAGCGATGAGTTGAGCGGTTACTACTTCGCGGGCGGGCCTGGCAACTACACCTCGAACGGCCTCGATGCGACAGTGATCAAGGTCACCGACACCAACGACTCGGTGCCGCCCACGATCATCTCGAGATCGCCGGAGCGAACCGTCCACGGCGTCGTCCGGGACGCCTCGGTGGCCGTTGGCTTCTCGGAAGACGTCATCGGCATCGGACCCCGGACGTTCCAGCTGGAGGTCGATGGAACGAGCACGCTCCTGACGGGCAAGTAGACAAATGACGTGAGCAGCCACGTCACCCTGTTCAAGCCATCAAGCCTGCTGGCTCCCGGCAAGCGCTACCGGGTGGTGGTCGCCTCGGGGCTCGTCGATGACGCCGGCAACCACATCGTGCGCTCGAACTGGACGTTCACCGTGAACACGGACGCCACCCCGCCGACGGTGGTCAGCCGGGTCCCGCGACCGGGCACGACGGATATGCCCGACGGAGAATCGATCCGGGTCCAGTTCTCGGAGCAGGTTCGGGGCATTTCGGCGAGCACCTTCCTCGTCGTCCGCCGCTCGGACCAGCGCCACCTGATTGGGATCATCGTGTACGACGCCGCCACCCCCCTCGCTCGAATCTCATGGACGTTCAGCACCAGCCCGTGACGGTCGACCCGTCGGGCTGGCCGGACGATCGACGCGGCCCCGAGCGGCTCGAGGCGTTCAGCGATGGTGTGTTCGCGATCGCGATCACCCTCCTCGTGCTCGAGATCCGGGTGCCCGGCGCCGACGACCTGGCCAGCAACGAGCGCCTCCTGGCGGCGCTGGGCGGGCTCTGGCCGAGCTACCTCGGCTATCTCGTCAGCTTCGCCACGATCGGGATCATGTGGGCCAACCACCACAACCTGATCCGGCTCGTGGCCAAGGTCAGCCACAGCCTGATCCTGGCCAACCTGCTCCTGCTCCTGATCGCTGGCTTCGTGCCCTTCCCGACGGCACTCCTGGCCGGTTCGCTGGGCACCCCCAGCGCCCAGGTCGGCGTGCTGATCTACGTGGCCACGTTTGTCGCCCTGGCCGTCGCCTTCAACATCCTGTGGTACGCCATCCGGCGCGGCCCGGGAGTCCTCCGGGCGGATGTCGGTGCGCGGTCTATCGCGGCGATCTCGAGGAGCTATCGGCTCGGTCCGCCCGGGTTCCTGGTTGCCTTCGTCGGAGCCTTGATCAACCCGACGCTGGGCATGGTGGTCGTCGTCGCGCTTGTCCTGCTGTACATGTTGCCTTCGTCATCTGGCGCCTGATTCGGAGCCGGCGGCGTAATCGAATCGCAAGGTCGAGCGGCCGAAGATACGCCTGCATCCCCTGGGAGCCGGGCCAACACCGGACCCGGGGAACTCTCCTCCTCCTGGGCGCCCGGCCGGACCAATTCGTCTGGCCGGGTGCTCGTTTTCGAGCCTTCTCGACAAGGGCTCCAGCAAGGACTACCGTGCGCCGTACTCGGTCCAGGACCGATCGCGGCCTGGCCACAAGGGGAGGCTGACATGCGTCGAATCGCCGGTCCGATCGTGGCCCTGATGGCCCTGCTCCTGGCGGTATCGCCGGTGCTGGCGGCGACCTGGACGGCGCCCCTCGCGATCACCTCCAGCCATGACGCGTTCACCTCCTTTGCCCGGTCGCTGGCGACGGGTAGCGGAGTGGTCCACCTGGTCGACGCCCGCTCGACCGGCAACCTCGACTACCGGCGATCGACCGACGGCGGCCTGCACTGGTCGCATTCGGTAACGCTGGCCAAGCCCAACAGTCGCTATCCCGTCGTGCTCGGGGACCCGGCCATCGGGGCCTTCGGCTCGCTGGTCGTCCTCGCCTATCGGGCCAACGACGCCTCGGCCGCCTACCTCATCGTCCGGGTCAGCCACGACGCCGGCCTGACCTGGTCCGACCCGAAGACGATCGCCAAGGTCGTGACGAATCGCCGGATCGGCGAGCAATCGGTGGCGGTCAGCTCGGCCGGGATCTTCGTCGCCTGGACGAACCGGGTGACCGGCTCGATCATCGTCCAGCGCAGCACCGACCAGGGGGCGACGTTCGACAAGGCTCAGCGGGTCGGGGTCACGACGGCCACGTTCAGCCCCGGCGATCCGACCTTCACCGACGGCCTGATCGGACTGGCCGCCAGCGGCCCGAACGTGGACCTCGCCTGGAGCCCCTCGGGCGATGGCCAGGCCGACTCGCTCGTCCTGAGCCGCTCGATTGACGGCGGTGTTTCGTACCTGGCGCCAGGGCCATTCCTGGCCACGGCAAGCTTTGGCTTCCCGTCCCTCAGTGCGTCCGGATCGTTCCTGGCCGGCGAAGTCCTGGGCATCGATGGGGCCGTCGTCGGGCTGTCCTCGAAGGACGCCGGCGCGACAGTCGTCAGCCACCGGCTGGCCGGTCCGGGCAAGGCTTCGAACCTGTCAAATGGCTCCGTTGCGGTGGATTCAAGCGGGAACATCGTGCTGACCTACAGCCGCACCGGCAGCATTCCCTCGGTGCCGAGCAGCGTCCTGGTGCGCCGCAGCTCCGATGGCGGCAGCCACTGGACGCCGTTCGAGAGCGTCTTTGCCGGGTCGGCCCAGGTCGAGGAGATCGATGCGGCCTTTGTGGCGGGTGGCACCCTGCTGGTTTGGACGAGCTGCGTCATCCCGGATGGGACGAACTGCGACATCTACGAATCGCGCGGCCCGTAACCGGCTCGCCGGCCGGCGGATGACCGGCTAGCCGCGCACCCGGCGCATGGCCTGGGCGAGGTCGTCCCGGCCGATCTCGTCGAGGCCGGCGATCACGCCGTCGATGTCCGCCTCGGAGCGGTTCTGGCTGAGCTTGGCCTTGGCTTCGATCCGCTCGATCCGGAGCTCGACCCCGACGATCGCCTTGAGCTGTCCGGCGAAGTAGCCCGGAGGCGCATCGTCGACCGACCAGGGCTCGACTCGACTCGACTCGTGCTTCTCGGTCAGCCGCCGGACGAGGACCTCGAGCCAGGCCACGTCGTCGTGGATGACCAGCTGGCCGTAGACGTGGGCCGTCAGGTAGTTCCAGGTGGGCACGACCCGGCCGTGCTCGCGCTTCGTCTCGTACCAGGCCGGCGAGATGTACCCGTCTGGACCGTGCAGGATGGCCAGGCCCTGGCCGCTTGCCGGCGTGCGCCACTGGCCGTTATTGCGGGCAACGTGGCCCACGAGCGAGCCGAGCGGACCGGTGTCCGTTCGACTACCTGGCGGATCGAACAGGAAGGGCAGCATCGTGGCCAGCAGGCCGGCCTCGGTCGAGGTGATCAGGTCGCCCGCGCCGTGATTGAGGAGCAGGTCGGTGACGGTCTCCGGATCCGGCTCGAAATGGGCGGGGATGTACATGACGAAGGGCATTCTAGGATGGACCGCGGCCAATTAGGATGGGCCGTGGCCACCGACGAACGGATCGCCCGATCAATCCTCGACGCACTCGAGCTGACCGGCGCCCGGCTGAGCCCGCTCGGGCTCGGCCTCTCGAGCACGGCCTGGCGGGTGAGCCTTGCGGATCGGGAGCTGGCCCTGCGGATCGCGCTCGACCGAGATGGCGACGTCCCGTCGTTCCGGGCGGAGCACCTGGTCATGGGTCGCCTGGCGGTGCTGGGCGCTGCGGCGCCGGTTCCAGTCCAGGGCAGCTGGGATCACGCTGGCTGGTCGCTCCCGGCGTTCTCGCTGACGACCCTCGTGGCCGGTGTCCCGCTCGCCGAGGAGCTCGATCCGCCGAGGATTCGCCAGGTCGGGCTGTTCCTGCGGGCGCTCCATGCCATTCCTGCGGTCGGCTTCGGGCCGGTCCTGCCGGTCGACAGAGAGGTCCGCGGCGATGACAACGGCTCTGGCCCGCTCCAGGGCGCTGCCGCCGAGCGAACGGCCGGCCTGCGCGCCTGGATGGGCGGGGCTCCTCTTTGGCCATTCGACGCATCCCGCCTCGAGGCACATCCTGCCCTGCTTGATCGACCCGGGCTGCGGAGGACCCTGGATGCGGTCAAGGCCCACATCGAGGCGGCGGACGAGGCTGGCCAGCTCGGCCTGGTCCACTCTGACCTGCACGACGAGAACATCCTCGACGACCACGGCCGGCTGGCGTTCATCGACTTCGGCGAGGCGTTCATCGGCTCGACCGACTGGGAGTTCGCGAGCCTGGCCTACTTCCTGGGCTGGCCTGTCGCCGATCGGGTCCTCGAGGCGTACCTGGACCTCGGCGGGTCCACGACCGGTCGGGGCGAAATCGCGGCGCTGGCCGTGAGCTTCGGGCTCTACCGCTGGTGGCAGGATCGCGAGCGCGGCGTCGACGAGGAGGCCCACGACGAGGCATTTATCCGCGATTCGCTGGCGCGCGTGACGTCCGCCTAGGCCACTCCGAGTGCAGCGGTCCCGGCCGACGTCGCCCGGGCCCGGCCGAGGCCGCGGCATTGCCAAATCGCGCAGCGATCGCAGCTTGGGCGAGAGCGCGGCCCGCAATCGGGTCATGGAGCGCCTCCCGACTCGTCCGCTGAGCACGATCCTTGCCCGGCGGGCGGTGAAATCGAGCCGAATCGGGCCGTGCCTTGCGTAAGACACGACGAATGAGCGATTCGGCGACGACGAGGTGGGCGATTCCGCTTCCCCCGACGTTCATGTTTGTCTCGCCCGGAGGGCGCGGCTAGGATCGTGGCGTGACGTTCGAAGAGGCGCTCCTCGGCTGGCATGACTTCTACGTGGCAGCCGCTGGCGCGGCGGCGGCCCTGCTTGGCCTGCTGTTCGTCGGCGTCTCGATCAATCTCGGAGCGCTCAAGACCGCCGAGCGCATCGACCTGCGCGAGCGGGCCAGCCAGGCGTTCACCAATTTGACGTTCGTCCTTGTGCTCTCGCTGAGCGTCCTGATTCCCCAGGAGGACCCCCAGTCGCTGGCCATCGCCTGCACCATCCTCGTCGCCATCGGCATCGCCAGGATCGCGAGCAGGCTGCGCACGATCAGGCGGACCTGGAACCAGACGAGTCCTGGGATCCTCGCGATCCGTCGCCTCGCGTGGACCGCCTTCGCGATCGTCTTCCTCGCCGATTCTGCCTGGAACCTGTGGTCGACTGGTTCGAGCGGGGCGATGTACGACCTGATCGCGGTGACCTTCCTGCTCCTGCTCGGTGCGGCCGACGTGTCGTGGGACCTCCTCGTCCGCGTCAGCAACGAGGAGGCGGGGCCGGAGTCGACATCCGCCGTGGCCGAGGCGGCTGACTCCGGCTGACTCCTCGTCCCGTAGTGGCGGGTCGACCCGTTCTGCCTGCTCTTCGCGGGCAGCTAAACCCGCCCGACCAGGCGTCCGTCGCGTAGCTCGAGCACGCGGTCGGCCACGTCGAGCATGGCCGGATCGTGGGTTGCGACGATCGCCGTGACGTGCTCGATCCGAACGACTCTACGGATCAGGGCCATGATCACGTGGCCCGTTTCCGAGTCGAGCTGGCCGGTCGGTTCGTCGGCCAGCAGGATCCGCGGCCGGTTGGCCAGGGCCCGGGCGATCGCCACGCGCTGCTGCTCCCCGCCCGAAAGCTCGGCCGGGCGATGGTCGGCGCGGCCGCCCAGCCCGACCACGTCGAGCATCTCGGCCACCCGCTCACGTCGGACGCTGGGCGTGGCCCGCGCCAGCCGAAGCGGGATCTCGACGTTCTCGGCGGCGCTCAGGATGGGCAGCAGGCCGAAGCCCTGGAAGATGAAGCTGATCGTCCGCCGACGCAGGTCGAGGCGCTCGGCGGTGGACAGGCTGGCCAGGTCGTGGCCCTGGATCGAGACCCGGCCCGAGGTTGGCTCGTCCAGGCCCCCGAGGACGTTGAGCAGTGTGGTCTTGCCGCTTCCGGACCGCCCTCGCACGGCGACCAGCTCGCCCGGCTCGACCCGCAGGTCGACACCGGCCAGGGCGTGGACGACGCCGTCGCCCGAGGGGTACTCGCGCACGACCCCGACCGCCTCGACGGCGGCCACTCCAAACCCGGCAGTGCCGGGCTCGACCAGCGGGGCCGCCGCGGAACCGGCCTCAGCGCTCACGGCCAGCCTCGTCGTGCCCGCCGTCGGCGTGACCCAGGTCGCGCTCCTCGCCCGGCCAGATCCCGACGTGGTCCTCCTCGAGGCGCAGCCGGACCCGGTCGGCGAGGGCCAGCTTGTCGATGTGGGCCCGGGGCAGCTGCAGCCGGCCGGCCCGGTCGAGGACGGCGAACTCCTCGGCGATCACCCGGTGGTCGCCGGCGTCGGAGCGTTCCGTGCGGCGGACCGTCTCCGTGCTCGTACGGCCGTCGCGGATCGCGACGGTCCGGGTGACGTGATCGGCCACGAGCGGATCGTGGGTCACCGCCACGACCGTCGTGCCGATCTCGCGATTGATCTTGCGCAACAGCTCAAAGACCTCGGCCGAGGTCGTGCTGTCGAGCTCACCGGTCGGCTCGTCGGCCAGCAGCACGGCCGGAGCGTTGGCCAGGGCGACCGCGATCGCGACGCGCTGCTGCTCGCCACCCGACAGGTCCCGTGGTCGGTGGCGCGCCCGATCGGCCAGGCCGACCAGCTCGAGCAGGTCCTCGGCCCGCTGCTGCCGATTGGGGCGCCCGTCGAGGACCATCGGGAGCTCGACGTTCGAGATCGCGTCCAGGTGGGGCAGGAGGTTCCGCGATGTCTGCTGCCAGACCATCCCGACGGTCCGCCGGCGATAGCGAGTCCGCTCGCGGCGTGACAGCCGAGCCAGGTCCAGCCCGTCCACGACCGCATGGCCGGCGGTCGGCACGTCCAGCCCGCCCAGGATGTTGAGCAGGGTCGACTTGCCGCTGCCGGAGGCGCCCACGATGGCGACCATCTCGCCGGCCTTGATCCGCAGGTCCAGCCCTTGCAGGGCGACGACCTCGATGTCGGCCACGCTGTAGATCCGGACCACGTTGTCGCAGGCGACCATGTCCCCGTCGGTCGGTCGATTCGCGATCACTGGGTGCCTTCCCGGACTGCCGTTGCCAGCTGCCTCTGCCGCTCGAGCAGCGTCGAGAGTAGCGTGGCGACGCCGATCAGCGCCAGAATCCCGAGCGCCAGGACAACCAGCCGGCCGAGCTGGGGCGAGCTGGCAGCCAGGTCGGCCACGCCCAGGACCGCCGGCAGGCCGAGGCCCGGCCCCACGAACTCGATCAGGACGACGCCCAGGCCGAGGCCCACAGCGACGCCCACGACCACGGCCGGCGCGAACTCGGCGATCACCAGGATCACCGACTGACGGTTCGACAGGCCCAGGATCTGGAGCCGGGCGGTCTCGGTCCGCCGGCTGGCCGTGTCGAGGGCGATCGCCAGGATGATCGTGAGCAGGCCGTAGACGAGGACGGCGATCGCGCCGCTGACGATGCCCAGGGACACGGCCGATACGGCCGGCGCTCCTCGAATCGTGGCCTGGTCGGCCGCCTGGCCCTGGACCGTGAGACCGAGCAGGCCGGCCGTGCTGGCCCGGACCTGGTCGAGCGACAGGCTTGGGGCGCGGATCAGGATGGCCGTCGGGGCGGGCACGAAGCCACTGGTCAGGGCGGCCAGCTGGGCTCCGGACACGACCACGAACGGCTCGCCCAACGTCACGCCGGCGAAGACGTCCCGCACCTCGGCCGCCTGGAGCGTCACGGGCGTCCCGCCGATCCGGACGCTGAACTGCTGGCCGACGCTGAGGGCGCTCACGTCCTCGGCTGCGCTCGACACGATCGCCGGGACGTCGCCGCTGGCCGGCCCGAGCAGTGCCCCAGGCAGGGCCGGATCGGCCGGCGTACCGGCGGTCACGGCGGCCAGCCCGGCCGGGTTGATGACCACCAGGTTGCG
>JBBSFD010000063.1:0-17394 GCA_038239115.1 Candidatus Limnocylindrales bacterium
CGAGCGCGCGCAGGCGCCAGGCGACGAGCCGGCTGCGCCGATCGAGCTCGCGAAAGCTCCAGTGCATCGAGCTGCCGTCGTCCCGGCGCAGTCCGAGGGCCGGTTGGTCGCCGTAGCGGGCCGCGGCGTCGTCGAGGATGTCGAGCAAGGTGGACCAGCGGGGCTGGGCGTGCGCGGGACCGGTGGGCATGGCCGACAGCGTAGCGGGCTGGACGAGGCCGGGGCTAGACTCGGTGCATGGCAGCCACCCGGCCTGACGCCTGGCCCGGAGATCCGGTTGCGGACCCGCGCTGGACCGCAGTCGGCCCGGCCGGGGCCCCGCTCGTCGTCCTGATTCATCCAACCCGGCTGAGCCGGGCGTTCTGGGCGCCCCAGCTCGAGGCGCTCGCTCCGAGCCACCGCGTGCTTGCGGTCGACCTGCCCGGTCACGGACGCCTGGCCGACGAGCACTTCACGCTGCCCGCGGCGGTGGCCCTGGTTCGGGCCGCGATCGAGGCCGAGGTGGCGCCTTCCACGGGGTGCGTGCCGGCAGCCGTGGCCGGTTCGGCGTCTCGCCCAGCGCCGACCGTGATCGTGGGGCTGTCACTCGGTGGCTACGTCGCGATGGCCCTGGCCGCGGAGACGCCGTCGCTCGTCGACACCCTGATCGTGGCGGGCGCCACGGCCGAGCCGACCGGCCCACGGGCACATCCGTTCCGGCTCCTGGCCCTCGCCCTCGATCGGGGCCGGTCCACCCGCTTCGACCGCCTCTCGGCGAGCGTGATCCGGCGACGCTACCCGGGCGAGCTGGGCGAGCAGATCGCGGCCGCCGGCTTTGCTCGGCATGGCGGCGCCGAGGCACTCCGCTCGCTGGCCGGCGAATCATTCCTGGAGCGAATCGCGGCGTTCCCCGGCTCGGTCGTGCTGGTCAACGGCCAGCGCGACCTGGCCATGCGCCCCGGCGAGCGACGCTTCCTGGCGGCGACCCGCCGGGGTCGCCTCGTCCACCTGCCGGGCGCCTTCCACCTTTCGAGCCTCGATCGGCCCGGCGCCTTCACGGCCATCGTCCGCTCGGCCGTCGACGAGGCAGTCCGGGCCCGCCAGAGCGCCTAACGTCTCGCGGCTCGGGGCGCGACGAGGCCAGCCGCCTGCTCCAGCCCCAAACCTGGCGATTAGCAACCCACGTAGTCTTAGGCCGAATCCAGGCAGCGATTCGACCCTTCTCCGACCCGAATCCGGGGTCCGCGAGCGTGGGCGGGAGGGCTTCCGGGTCGCCGACCGGTCGATTCGGCCCCAAGTTCCCGCCGAGCACTACTGGGGTGAGTATTCGCCAGAAACTGGGCGCGGCTCGGGTGGCGCAGACCCTGCCGGCGTGGCCGTGATCCTGCCGGCGCGGGCCGTGATCCTGCCGGCGCGGCGCCGACCCTGCCGGCGCGGCCGGGATCCTGCCGGCGCGCTCAGGCGCTCGTTGTTCCGAATTATCAATTCCCATAGTGCTACGGAAGGAATCGACGGGAGATTCGGTCGCGAGGGCCACCGATCCCGGCCCGCCCAAGCACGAATGGCGACCGCCTCGGGGTCCGTATGAGCTCGATGCCGGCCGAATCCTTCCGTAAGACTCCACCGGTTGATAATCCGGAACAACTGGGCTCCGAACGTGGCGAATGCTCGCCCGGGTGGTACGCGGCCCGAACGTTGTCCCGGCCAGGCGAGGCAAGACGCGGCCCGGTCCGGCGCGCCCGCAACGAGCCCCGGAACCAGGTGATTCGGGTAGTGGGTCAGTTTCACGATGCGCGACGGGCCAGGACCCACAGGAACGGTACAGGTCCTTCCGGCTCCTGGGTCGCGATGACGTCATCGATCAGCAGGGTGAAGCCAGCCGCCCTCACGAGTTTCCGGTTGGATTCGGCGTCGTAAAAGCTGAAGAACATCGGGCGACCCAACCAGTCGCCGGTCCAGTCCGGGCTGTCCGATGCGCCCAGCGAAGCGAGGAACAGACCGCCCGGGGCAAGCCACTGGTGGACTCGGCGGAATACGTCTCCGTGCTCATGCCGCGGGACATGAGAGATGGAGTAGAACGCGGTGACACCGTCGAAGGAGCCGGGCTCGAAATCGATGGCCGATAGGTCGGCGTTGATGAACGATGCCTCCGGAACGTGACGGCGCGCGGCCCGTACTTGCTCCTCGGAGATGTCGACGCCGGTGACGAGGAAGCGCTCAGCGAGCATCTTCGTCGACGGGATGCCCGCACCACAACCGAGGTCGAGGACCCGCGCATTTGACGGCAGGCGCGTCGAAAAATCCTCGAGCATTCGTTCTCTCGGATCATCGATCCCCGAGGCCCAATCCAGGTATGCCTCGCCGAGCCCGTCGTACCCAGCCGCTACGATTGCCTTGCGCTCGTCTTTCATTACTGGCGCAGCCTAACCGGCTAAGGTCAGCCCCGCGATGGCGGCAGGGATCAGCGATCATCTGTGGACGGTAGAAGAGATTTGCCAACTTCTCGAATCAAACTGACCCACTACCGTGATTCGCCTCGGTTGACCGCGTTGGGGGCCTCGTCTATGCTCCGCCAGCCATTTGACGTGTCTGCCCAGCAGGCGCGCCGAAGCCTCTTCGGGCCCCACCGGCCACGAGCTCGACGAGGGCATCCAGACCCTGGCCGTGGGAGGTGATCCCGGAATTGGCAGAAGTCCGCGTGGGTGAGAACGAGACCTTCGAGAGCGCCCTCCGCCGCTTCAACAAGAAGATCCAGCAGAGTGGAATCCTTGCCGAAGCTCGACGTCGTGAGCACTACGAGAAGCCGAGCGTCAAGCGCAAGCGCAAGGAAGCCAAGCGCAAGAAGGCCGCCCGCACGTCGCAGAGCTAGGTCGAGCTGACCTCGCTCCGCACCGGGCGACCCGCCCGAGGTGCCAGCAAACCGGTGACCCTCAAGGAACGCCTCCAGTCCGATACGACCGCCGCAATGCGGTCGGGTGATTCGCTGCGCCGCGATACCCTCCGGATGGTCCAGAACTCGGCCTACAACCTCGTGAAGAAGAGCGGCAAGCCGCTCACCGACGACGAGCTCCTGGCCGTCGTGTCCCGCGAGGTCAAGACCCGGCGCGAATCAGTCGACGCCTTTCGCAAGGGTGGTCGCGAGGACCTGGCGACCAAGGAGGAGGCCGAGATCGCGATCCTGGGCGACTACCTGCCCGAACAGTTGAGCGCCCACGAGCTGGCCAGCCTCGTCGATCAGGCGATCAGCGCGACCGGGGCCGCAACGCCGCGCGACCTGGGCAAGGTCATGGCCTGGCTCAGTCCCCACACCCGCGGCCGGGCTGACGGCAAGCAGGTCAGCCAGCTGGTCGCGGCTCGCCTCAACGGTCCGGCCTGAGCTCGATGAGCGGCATGCTGGTCCAGCGACCCGCCCAGGCCTCCCGGTTCACCCGGCGGGATCTTGTCCGCCTGCTGGTCGCCTCGATCGTGCTGATCCTGGCCTTGACCACCGTCCTGGCCTCGGACATCGTGCCCAGCCGGCTGTCGGTCACGCTCGGCCAGGTGGCCACCGCCGACGTCGTCGCGCCGCGCGCCACGACCTATACCAGCGACACGCTGACCCAGCAGGCCCGCAACGCGGCCAGTTCCGGCGTCGCCCCCCAGTACGACTACACCCCGGCCAAGGCCGATGCCGCGGCCCAGGCCGCCACGGTCCAGCTCAACAGCCTGATCGCGCCGGCCGATACCGCCTTCTCGGCCACCCTCACCGATGCCGCCCGGGCGGCCCTCCTCAAGAATGCCATTCCGGGCTTGTCGGACGAGTCCCAGGCGACGCTGGTGGCGATGGTCCCCAGCCGCTGGCCGGCCGTCCGCGACGAGGCCCGCCGCCTGCTGGGACAGGTCGAGCGGGCCGAGCTGCGCGACTCGGCCCTGCCCGACACGCGCTCGAACCTGGCCGCGCTCGTCCTCGGCGGGCTGCAGGCATCCGAGCGCCAGCTGGTTGCCGAGCTCGTTGCCCCCAACCTGGTGCCCAACTCCTCGTACAGCGAAGAGCTCACGGACGCAGCCCGCCAGCAGGCATCGGCCGCGGTCGCGCCCGTCCAGGTCAGCCTCAGCCAAGGCCAGGTGATCGTGCGCAAGGGCGATCTCATCAGCGCCCTCCAGCTGGAGCAGATCGCAGCCTTCGGCCTGAACGACGCCCGGCTCGATTACGCCAAGCTGGCCGGCTGGGCCCTCCTGTCGATCCTGATCGTGGGCCTGGTCCTGGCCTGGGTCTGGCGCTTCCGGCCCACGCTCTGGCATCGAACCAACGTGCTCCTGCTGATCGGCCTGCTGCTGGTCTTCACGACCCTCGCCCTCAAGCTGACCGCCGGTCGCTCGGTCCTGCCCTTCTTCGTGCCGACCGCGGCCGCCGGCATCCTGATCGCGATCCTGCTCGACGCCAGTGCCGCGGTGATCCTGACCGCGGTGATCGCCGTGATCGGCGGAGCGGTCAACGGCAACTCGCTCGAGCTGACGGCCTACATCTTCATGGGCGGCCTGGCCGGGATCGTGGCGGTCCGCCGGGGCGATCGACTCAACGCATTCGTCCAGGCCGCCATCGCGATCTTCGTGGTCAACGCCCTGGTCGTGTCGACCTTCTCCTTGCTGGGCGAGCGGGACATCACCGGCGTCCTCCAGCTGTACGGAGCGTCGCTGGCGGCCGCTGGGGGCTCGGCGATCGCCGCGGTCGGCAGCTTCGCCGTCATCGGCAACCTGTTCGGGATCCTGACCGTATTCCAGCTGCTCGAGCTGGCGAATCCGTCCCAGGCGCTCCTGCGCCGGCTGCTGATCGAGACGCCCGGCACGTACCACCACTCGATCATGGTCGGCAACCTGGCCGAGCGGGCGGCCGAGGCGATCGGAGCCGATCCGCTGATCACTCGAGTCGCTGCCTACTACCACGACGTCGGCAAGCTGGCCAGCCCAACCGCCTTCATCGAGAACCAGAGCGGCGGCGACAACGTCCACGACGAGCTCGAGCCCGAGGTGTCGGCCATGATCCTCAAGGCTCACATCAGCGACGGGATCGAGATCGCCTACCGGGCCCACCTGCCCAAGCCGCTCATCGCGTTCATCCCGCAGCACCATGGCACGGCCCTCATGAGCTTCTTCTATGCCAAGGCGCGCGAGGAGGCGGCGGCGCCCTACGGTGGCCTGCAGACCTCGGCCGGCGAGAAGGCGGCCGACGCGATCGATCAGCGCACGTATCGCCACAACGGCCCCAAGCCGCAGACCCGCGAGGCGGCCCTGCTGATGCTGGCCGACGGCGTCGAGGCGTCGGTCCGCTCGCTCTCGTCGCGCGACGAGCCGGCGATCCGAGCGATGGTCAACCGGATCATCGAGGAACGCCTGCAGGACGGCCAGTTCGACGAATGCGACCTGACCCTGCGCGACATCGAGCGGATTCGCGAAGCATTCGTGTCCCAGCTCCTGGGCATGTACCACCAGCGGATCGCCTACCCGCAGTCGAAGATCGTGGAGCTTGAGGCCCGGCGAGCCGCCGCCGGCGGCGGTTCGAGCGGCGGGCCGAAGGGCGATGGCGCCTAGCTCGAGTTCCAGCTCGCGCTCGATCTACACGGGACCCTGGCGGGTCGATGTCGCTGTCCGGGCGGGCGTTCCCAAGCTGCTTTCGCAGGCCCGCCTGGCCCGAACGATCGCGATCGCCCTCGACGCCGCCGGCGCTCCCTGGCCGGCCTCGATCGGCCTGATCCTGACCGACGACTCGGAGCTGGCCGGGCTGAACGCCCAGCACATGGGTAAGGCCGGCCCGACCGACGTCCTGTCTTTCCCGCTCCTGCCGCCGGCCGCCTTCCCGGACCATCCTGGGCGGACGGCGGCGGACGCTCCGACGATCGACTTCGCCCTGCCGCCCGGTCGCCGGCCCCACCTGGGCGACATCGTCGTGTCGGTCGAGCGCGCGGTCGACCAGGCCGAGGCCGGCCGGGGTGGTCAGACGGGCGACGTGCGCTGGTCAGCGGCCGACGAGCTGCGCCTGCTGGTCACCCACGGCACGCTCCACGTGTGCGGCTGGGACCATGGAGAACCCGACGAGGAAGCGGCGATGCGCGCCCTCGAGCAGCGCTTGCTGGCAGGTTAGCGGGGCCGTCAGCGAGGCCGTTTAGCGAGGCTGGCGGCGGAGCAACCGGTCGAGCAGGCTCGGCCTGGCGGCAGGCGCGAGATCACCCTGGGGCGCCTCGTCGGGGTAGTACTCGGCGCGCTCGAGCTGCTTGAGGTCGGCTTCGTCGAGGACCGCCATCTCATCGCGCTTGTCGTTCGCGTTGGCGTCGGCTTCCTGGCCGTCGCCCAGCGCCTTCCGGGCGGCTTCGGCGCCGATCGCTGGGTTTGGGAAGGTCATGAACTGCCTCGTCATCCTGGCCAGTTGCCGGGAGCTCCACCGTGCGCGCCATTCAGGTCCGTGTCAATGGCGGCTTCGGCTCGACCCTGGGATGGGCCAGTCGCCGGCCGCGACCGCCCCGGCCCGGTCATCTCCGCTTGGTCCAGGGGGCCGGCGTTCGCCACCGGCGAACAAACGAGGGGAATTGACCCCGCAGATCTGCGCCGAGTCGCCGCATGGAGGCTCCTTCGGCCGATTTGTTCGCCACCGGCGAACGAATCGACCTGAGGCTGGGTCGAACTCGGTCCAAGAGCCGAAGCCCCCGACTCACTTGGCCCGTTTGTTCGCGACCGGCGAACACCGCACCGGTCCGGCGGCGAACGCGCGGGCCGGGCACGACCCTCCGGCTGGGTCGACCCTCCGGCTGGCACGACCCTCGGCTGTCCGACGCTGCTACCATCGGTTCGTGGCCCGCCGAGGACGGTTTGGGCCCTGTCCGCGTGCTCGCCGCACGCGCCAGAACCCGCCTGGGGGTAGGCCATGGAGCAGTGGTGAAGATCGTCGTCGGCCTGGGCAACCCGGGCAGCCAGTATGCGCAGACCCGCCACAACGTCGGCTGGATGGTCCTCGACAAGATTGCCGACCGGGCCGGCTGGTCGGGTCGCGGCAGGACACGCGACGCGAGCTCGGTGGTCCAGGGCCGCTTCCACGGGCTCGACCTGATCCTGGTCAAGCCGCTCACGTTCATGAACGACTCGGGCCTGGCCGTGCGCAAGGTGCTCGCCCGCGAGCATGCCCCCCTGGTCGACCTGCTCGTCGTCGCCGACGACTTCGCCCTGCCGTTTGGCAAGCTCCGCTTCCGCGAGGGGGGCAGTGCCGGTGGCCACAATGGCCTGCGCTCGATCATCGACGAGCTCTCGAACGAGCAGATCAGTCGCCTTCGGGTGGGCATCGGCGACCCCGAGCACGGCGCGCTCGACCACGTCCTCTCGGCCTTCCGCCGTGACGAGCAGGCGCGCATGGACGAGCTCCTCGAGGCGGCAGCGGACGGGGTCGAAGCCTGGGCTCGGGAGGGGACGAACAAGGCGGCCAGCCGTTTCAACAGCTTCCAGCTGAGGCCGGCCGATGCCGAGCGCCAGGCGGCCCCGGGAGAGATCGACGGACCACCGGGCGAGGACGGCGTCCGGCGCACGCAGACCGGCTGGCGCAAGCCCCGGCCGGCCGACGCGCCCGAGTAGGCGTTGAGCCAGCCATGAACGAACGCCCACCCCTGCGCGGCAAGCGTGGAGCCGAGCGCCGCCTCGTCGAGCGGATCACGACCGAGTACGCCGAGCGCCAGGCGGCGATCGAGAAGACGGCCGTCGATTTCGACGCGGCCGCTGTCGACGCCGAGGTCGAGGACGCCCGGCGGCGCGCCGCGGCCGACGCCTCGCGTGCCGCGGCCGCTCACCGGCTGGTGGCCGACAAGGCTGCGCCGGCCGCGAACCCAACCGCGAGCCGGCCGGCCCGGCGCGTGCCCGACCTGTCCAGCCTGCCGCCCCTGCTCGTCGCCAGCGGCTCGTTCGGCGCCCTGCGCGAACGACTGGGCGATCCCGCGGCAGCGGTCCCAGCCGGCGGCCGGCATGCCGGCCTGACCACGATCCCGCACGGCGCCAAGAGCTTCCTCGGCGGCGCCCTGGCGGCCACCGGCGAGCGGATCCTGTGGATCGCCCGCGACTCGGAGATCGGCGATCGGCTGGCCGAGGAGCTGGGCGCCTGGCTGGGCGACCCGGCGTCGGTGGCGGTCCTCGAGCCGCGGACCGCGCTGGCCTACGAGCGGAGCGAGCTGGTCGCCGACGAGACCGCCGCCCGGGTGGCGGCGCTGGCCGCCTGGCGGACGGGCGGCGCCCGGGTCCTGGTGGCCAGTGTCCAGGCCCTGCTCCAGCACACGATCGCGCCGGCGGACCTGCCCGACCAGCCGCGCCGACTGAAGCCCGGCGACCGGCTTGTCCTCGACCGCTTCCTGCTGGACCTGCTGGGCCTCGGCTACCAGCCCGTCATCGAGGTCGCCGGCCGGGGCGAGTTTGCCCGGCGGGGCGGGATCGTCGACGTGTTTCCACCTGGTTCGCCCCTGCCGGTTCGGATCGAGCTGTTCGGCGACGAGGTCGACTCCCTGCGCAGCTTCGATCCCACCGACCAGCGCACGACCGGTCGGATCGCCACGATCGATCTCCTGCCCGCGACCGAGTTCCTCGTGCCGGCTGCCGGCGCCGAGGCGATCCGGGCGGGCCTGGGCAAGGCGGCAACACGCCTGCCCGAGAGGCTGGCTGCCGACCTGGTCCGGTTCGAGGGCGGCCAGGCCGGCGATCGAATCGGCGGCCGGGCGGTCCACGTCGGCGACGCCGCCGAGATCTGGGCCGGCATCGTCTGCCCGGCCACCGGCCTGGACCATATCCGGCCGGAGACCCTGATCGTGCTGGACGAGCCGGCCGACCTGGCCGAGGCCGCCCAGTTCCTGTGGCGCCAGGCCGACGAGCGCCGGGCCGAGCTGGTCCTGGCCGGCGACATCCCCAAGGACTGGCCGGTCACCTACCTGCCGCCGCGCGACTGGAAGAGCCGGCTCGTCCGGGCGCGCAGCGTCGAGCTGACCTGGGAGTCGGAGAGCTCGACGGCCGGCGGGATGTCGATGGCCGGCCGGGGCCTGTCGTCGGGCGACCTGTTCGGCTGGCGCGAGCCGGTCCTGCCGGCCGCCCGGACGGGCCGCCTGGCCGAGGCGCTCGACGCGCTCGCCGCCGAGGGCGCCCGGATCGTCCTCGCCTCGGACCAGGCGCCCCGGCTGGCCGAGCTGCTGGCCGAAGCGGGCAAGCCGGTCGGGGTGACGAGCCGGCTGGCCGTCGCCCCGCCGCCCGGCGCGATCGCCCTGATCGAGCGCAGCCTGAACGGCGGCTTCAGCGGCGGCCCCGACGGACTCGCCGTGATCACCGACCGGGAGCTGTTCGGATCGGTCCGGGTCCGCCGTCCGAAGGCGATGCGGCGGGTGGTCCCGCGGGACATCCTCGAGCGGCTGACTCCCGGCGACCTGGTCGTCCACATCGACCACGGCATCGCCCGCTACGAGCAGATGCTCCGGCGTGGCCCGGCCGGCGAGGAGCGCGACTATCTCGAGCTGAGCTTCGCCGGCGGCGACCGGATCTACGTCCCGGTCGAGCAGATCGCCCGGGTGAGCCGCTACTCGGGCGGGGAGCACCCGGCCCTGAGCCGGCTGGGCGGGACGGACTGGCTGCGCACCAAGCAGCGGGTCAAGAAGGCGGTCGACGACCTGGCCGAGGAGCTCCTCGAGCTGTACGCCAGCCGGGCCGGCGCGGAGGGCCACGCCTTCCCGATCGACAGCCCGTGGCAGGCCGAGATGGAGGCCAGCTTTCCGTACGAGGAGACGGTCGATCAGCTCCGGGCCATCGCCGAGACCAAGGCCGACATGGAATCGCGCCGGCCGATGGATCGCCTGGTCGTAGGTGACGTCGGCTACGGCAAGACCGAGGTCGCCATCCGGGCCGCCTTCAAGGCCATCCAGGACGGCCGCCAGGTGGCGGTCCTGGTGCCCACGACGGTCCTGGCCGCCCAGCACGACACGACGTTCTCGCAGCGCTTCGCCGCGTTCCCGCTGACCGTCCGTCTGCTCAGCCGGTTCGTGCCGGCCCGGGACCAGCAGGCGACGATCGCCGGCCTGGCCGACGGCTCGGTCGACATCGTCATCGGGACCCACCGCCTGCTCTCGCGCGACGTCCAGTTCCGCGACCTGGGCCTGGTCGTGGTGGACGAGGAGCAACGCTTCGGGGTGGCGGCCAAGGAGCGCCTCAAGCGCCTCCGACGCGAGGTCGACGTGCTGACCCTGTCGGCCACGCCCATCCCGCGCACGCTCAACCTGGCCCTGGCCGGAGTGCGCGACCTGAGCGTGATCGAGACCCCGCCCGAGGATCGCCTGCCGATCCAGACCAGGGTGGCCGAGGCGACCGCGGGCCTGGTCCGCGACGCGATGGAACGCGAGCTCGACCGGGGCGGCCAGGTCTTCTACGTGCACAACCGGGTCGAGACGATCGAGGCCCAGGCCCAGCAGCTGCGCGAGATGCTGCCCGACGCCCGGATCGTGGTCGGCCACGGCCAGATGCCCGAGGGCAGCCTGGAGCAGGTGATGATCACGTTCGCCGGCGGGGCGGCCGACGTCCTGGTCTGCACCACGATCATCGAATCGGGCCTGGACATCCCGAACGCCAACACGATCATCATCGACCGGGCCGATACCCTCGGCCTGGCCCAGCTCTACCAGCTCCGGGGCCGGGTGGGCCGGTCCAGCCGGCGGGCCTTCGCCTATCTTCTGTACCGCCGCCGCGAGCGGCTCTCGGACGAGGCGCGCAAGCGGCTCCAGGCGATCTTCAACGCGTCCGAGCTGGGGGCCGGCTTCCAGATCGCCCTGTCCGACCTCGAGATCCGGGGGGCAGGCAACATCCTGGGCGGCGAGCAGTCGGGCCACATGGCCGCCGTCGGCTTCGACCTGTACAGCCGCCTGCTGGCCGATGCGGTCGAGGAGGTCAAGGCACGGCGCGAGCTGCGCGAGCCGAACCTGCCCCCGACCCAGGCGGTCCTCGACCTGCCCATCGACGCTCACCTGCCCGACGAGTACGTCGCGGACGAGGCCCAGAAGCTCGAGCTGTACCGGCGCCTCGCCCGGGCCCGGACACCGGCCGACCTGGCCGCTTTCCGCCAGGAGGCGCTCGACCGGTTCGGGCCGCTGCCGCCGCCGGTCGTTCGGCTGGTCGAGGTGGCCGAGCTCCGGCTGGCCGCCGAGGCGGCCGGGATCGCCTCGATCTCGCGCGAGGAGGGCCAGCTGGTCGTGCGCTTCGGGGCGCTCACCCGGGCTACCGCCATGCGCCTGATGGCGCCCGTCGGCGGCGGACCCAGGGCGGTCGGCCTGGGCCTGCCCGGCGTCCGGCCGGGCGACGTGACCTTCGCCAGCAACCAGGTCCGGATCCGGCTGCCGCGCGACCCGCGCCTCGGCTGGGGCCTGACTCAGGCCGTCGTGGCCCGCCTGTCCGAGGTCGATCCGGCCGCTGCGGATGGCTGATCAGGTCGAGGCAGCAGTACCCGAAGGCGTGTTCTCGCCTCGCTATCGGGGCCTGTCGCTGGGCCTGGTCCTGACCGTGACCCTCGTCGCGTTCGAGTCGCTGGCCGTGTCGACGGCGATGCCCATCGTGGCCCGGGAGCTGGGCGGGATCGAGCTGTATGGCTGGGTCTTCAGCGCGTTCTTCCTGGCCGACCTGGTCGGGATCGTCATCCTGGGTGGCCTGATCGACCGGGGCGGGCTGGTCCGACCACTGCTCATCGGCCTGGGCCTGTTCGGGCTGGGGCTCCTGATCGGTGGCTCGGCGCCGTCCATGCCGGTCCTCGTCGGAGCCCGCCTGTTGCAGGGCTTCGGGGCGGGCGGGATCACCCCGGTGGCCTACGTCGCGATCGGCCGGGCCCTGCCGCCCGAGCTCCGGCCGAAGCTGTTCGCGGTCCTGTCCACGGCCTGGGTCGTGCCCGGGATCATCGGTCCGGCGATCAGCGGCTTCGTGGCCGAGCATGCCAGCTGGCGGCTCGTCTTCCTGGGCCTCCTGCCGTTCGTGGCCCTGGCCGCCGCCCTGACGATCCCGGCGATCTCCCGGGCCGTGCCCGAGCGCTCGACCAGCCAACCGACGGATCCCACCCCCGCGCCCAGGGCCGCCGGCCGGCGCCTGCCCTGGGCGCTCCTGCTGGCCGGTGGGGCCGGGCTGGTGGTGGTCGGCTTGACCGAGGCCAGCCTCGTGCCCGGCGCGCTCCTGTTCGTCCTGGGCATCGCCGTGGGCGTGCCCGCCTACCGCCGGCTGACGCCGGCCGGCACGCTTGGGGCGCGGCGGGGGATGCCGGCCGCGATCCTGCTGCGAGGCATCCTGACGTTCACCTTCTTCAGCGTGGATGCCTACGTCCCGCTGGTCCTGATCGGCTGGCGCGGGATCAACGCGACCGAGGCTGGGATCGCCCTGACGGCGGCCACTCTGACCTGGACGGCCGGCTCCTGGATCCAGGCCCGCTACATCGGCCGGATCGGCTCGGCCCGCCTGGTCGGGGCAGGCTTCGTACTGGTCCTGCTCGGGATCGCCACGCTGGCCCTGGTCCTTTCGCCCCAGGTCCCGGTCGTCGTCGCCGCGCTGGCCTGGGCGATCGCCGGGCTGGGCATGGGCCTGGGCTATGCACCGCTGTCCCTGACCGTGCTGGCCGAGGCCCCGATCGACAGCCAGGGCGCGGCCACCTCGGCCCTCCAGCTCAGCGACGTGCTGGGCACGGCCGTCGGCACGGGCGCCGCCGGGGCGCTGATCGCGATCGCCGCTCGCCAGGGCTCGCCCCAGTGGGTCGGCCTGGCGGCCGCCTTCGGGATGGGCGCGCTGCTGGGTTGCGTTGGCCTGGCCCTGTCCGGCCGCCTGCCCGGGGCAGGTGCCCAGACTCGCGTGGCGCTCGAGGCGCGCTAGACTGCAGGGGCTACCTGCGGCGCCCGCCCAGGCGTGGCCAGCACCCTCATCGGAGGTCCCTAGCCGAATGTCCGCCGAGGAACTCCGCGCGAGGATTCGCGAGATCCCCGACTTCCCCAAGCCCGGCATCCTGTTCTACGACATCACCACGCTGCTCAAGGATCCGGGCGCCTATCGCGAATCGATCGACCTGATGCTGGAGCCCTGGCGGAACGACCAGATCGACCTGGTCGTTGGCATGGAATCGCGCGGCTTCATCTTCAGCGCGCCAATGGCCTACCTGCTCAATGCCGGCCTGGTCCCGGTCCGCAAGCTGGGCAAGCTGCCGGCCGAGACGATCACCGTCGAGTACGCCCTCGAGTACGGCTCGAACACGCTCGAGATCCACCGCGACGCGATCCAGCCCGGCCAGCGGGTCCTGGTCGTGGACGACCTGCTGGCCACCGGCGGCACCGTGCGCGGCACGATCGACCTGGTCGAGCGGCTGCAGGGCGAGGTGGTCGGCCTGGGCTTCCTGGTCGAGCTTGAGTTCCTGAACGGACGCGACCGGCTCCAGGGCCTGCGGGTCGAGAGCGTCGTCCGCTACTGATTGGTCCCCGTGAGCGACGACGTCCCCTCCGATCCGGCAGCTCCGGCCGCTCCCGACCCTGACGTCGACCTCGGCCGGCGACGCTTCTTCCGCCAGTTCGCGGCCGAGGTGATCCAGACCGCGGCCACCGCGGCCGGTGCCGCCGGTGCCCTCCAGCGGGCCGCCACCGATGCCGCCGGGACCTTGCTCAATCCGGAGGCCATGCTCGGCTTGAACGTCGAGCCGCCGGTCAACCCGATGGTCGCGGCCACGCCCGCCCTGCGCGACGCCGCGGCCCGGCCGGCCACCCGCCTCGACCCCGCCACACCGATGGCCAATCCGGCGCTGGGCGAATCGCGCGGCTTCCGGACCGCCTTCCGGATGGACACCGGGCTCATCTGGTTCGTCGACCAGCGCAAGCTGCCGGGCGAGCTCGTCGAGTACCCCTGCGCCGACGGGGCGGAGGTGGCGATCGCGATCAAGGAGATGGTCGTGCGCGGCGCTCCGGCCATGGGCCAGGCGGCGGCCTACGGCCTGGCCCTGACCGCGTTCCGGACCCAGGGCTCGAGCAACTCCGACCGGCGCGCCCGCCTGCGCGGCGCGGCCACCGCGCTCCGAGCCAGCCGCCCAACGGCCGTCAACGTCGGCGGGGCGGTCGATCGGATGATGGCTCGCTTCGAGAGCCTGGGCGACCTGGCCGACAACGGGGAGGTGGCGGCCAGCCAGCTGCGGGCCGAGGCCGACGCGATCTGCGCCGAGGCGACCCGCGACCACGGCCTGCTGGCCGAGCACGGCCTGGCGATCCTGCCGGCGACGCCGGACCGGGAGCTCCGGTTGCTCACTCACTGCAACACCGGACCGCTGGCCTGCGGCCAGTTCGGCACCGCCCTGGGCATCGTCCAGGCAGCCTGGGCGGCCAATCGGCGCCTGGAGATCTTCGTGGACGAGACCCGGCCCTACCTCCAGGGTGCCCGGCTGACCGCCTGGGAGCTGGTCCAGGCCGGCGTGCCCTACACCCTGATCACCGACAGCGCCGCCGGCTCACTGCTGGCCACCGGCCGGATCGACGCCGTGCTGGTCGGGGCGGACCGGATCGCGGCCAACGGCGATACGGCCAACAAGATCGGGACGTACCCGCTGGCCGTCCTGGCCGCCCGTCACCGGGTGCCCTTCTACGTCTGCGCACCGCTCACCTCGGTCGATCTCAGCATGGCGGCTGGCTCGGCCATCCCGATCGAGATGCGCTCCGAGGACGAGGTCTTCATGGTCGGCCCGACCCGGATCGCGCCGCGCTTCGGCAAGGCCTGGAACCCGGCCTTCGACGTCACCCCCGCCGATCTCATCTCGGCCATCGTGACCGAGGAGGGCGTCCTGCGGCCGCCGTTCGGACCGTCCCTGCAGGCCGCCGTGGCGAGCCGGGCGACCCGCGTCCTCGAGCCGGTCGCCTGATGGCCAGCATCGTCGTTGCCCGGCGGGCCTCCGGCCTGGTCGTGCGGACCACCACCGACCGGGTCCTGCTGCGCGAGTTCCTGGAGCGCGACCGGCTCTTCGCGGCCTATGCCATCTGCGACCTGGACGACCGCGAGTTCAACCGGACCCGCTGGGGCGGGGCGTTCGTGGGCACCGAGCTGGTCGCGGTCGCCCTGGAATATGCCGGCCTGTCGCCCCAGCCGCTGTTCGTGATGGGCCGTAACGACGGCATCGAGGCGGCCCTGCGCGACCTCGTCCGGCCGCGGGCGGCCTACGTCGCGGCCCTGCCCGACGCGCTGCCCGCCGTGGCGACCAGCTACCGGGTGGATCCCGGTCCCCAGATGGTCCGGATGTGGGTCGACCGGACGACGTTCCGGCCGTATCCCTCCGACACCCGGCGCCTCCTGCCGGTCGAGGTTGGCGAGCTCAATCGGCTGTACCAGCTCGGCTTCGCGTCGTGGCTCGGCTCGAGCGCGATCGCCGACGGGGTCTACTTCGGGATCCGGGTCAACGGCCACCTGGTGGCGGCCGCCGGCACCCACGTGATCAGCCCGACCGCCCGCCTGGCGGTCGTGGGCAACGTCCTGACCCAGGTGGAGTACCGCGGCCGGGGCTACGCCACGGCCACGACCGGGGCGGTCACCGCCGAGCTGCTGCGCTTCTGCGACCAGGTCGTGCTCAACGTGCGGGCTGACAACCCGCCGGCCCTGCAGGCGTATCGACGGCTGGGCTTCCAGGAGCACATTCGATTCGAGGAGCGGCTCGTCCATCGAGTCGGCTCGGCCTGGCCCAGCCTCCCCGGCCCACTGCGACGCTTCCTGTCGCCGCGCAAGGAGACCGATCTCTGATGACCGCCCCCACCGCTTCGCTGCCTGCCCACGACGTCGTCGACCTGGCCCTGGCCGACGAAGGCCGGCGCCGGATCGAATGGGCGGCCCGCGAGATGCCGGTCCTGCGCCTGATCGGCGAGCGCTTCGCCCGCGAGCGACCGCTCGAAGGTCTGCGCATTGGCGCCTGCCTGCACGTCACGACCGAGACGGCCAACCTGGCCCGGGCACTCAAGGCGGGCGGCGCGGAGGTGACCCTGGTTGCCTCGAATCCGCTATCGACCCAGGACGACGTGGCCGCCGCCCTGGTCGCCGCCTACGGGATCAGCTGCTATGCCCGGCGGGGCGAGGACCACGACACCTACTACAGCCACCTCAACGCGGCGGCCGATACCCATCCGCAGATCACCATGGACGACGGCTGCGACCTGGTCAGCCTGCTCCACGAGAGCCGTCCGAGCCAGCTGGCCGAGGTCCTGGCCGGGACCGAAGAGACCACGACCGGTGTGATCCGGCTCAAGGCGATGGCCGCCGAGGACGCCCTGCGATTCCCGGTCGTGGCGGTCAATGAGGCCCAGACCAAGCACCTCTTCGACAACCGCTACGGCACCGGCCAGTCCACCCTGGACGGGATCCTGCGGGCCACGAACATCCTGATCGCCGGCCGGCACGTGGTCGTGGCCGGCTACGGCTGGGTGGGCAAGGGGATCTCGGCCCGGATGGACGGCCATGGGGCGCACGTCGCGGTCGTCGAGGTCGATCCGATCCGGGCCCTCGAGGCGCTCATGGACGGCTTCCAGGTGATGACCGCCGGCCAGGCGGCCGCCTGGGGCGAGCTGTTCATCACCGCCACGGGCAACACCAATGTCTTCCGGCGCGAGCATTTCGCGGCGATGCGCGACGGCGCGATCATGGCCAACTCGGGCCACTTCGACGCCGAGCTCGACCTCGACGCCCTGCGCGAGATGGCCGAGGGCCACGTCCGCGAGGTGCGCACCAACGTCCAGGAGTTCGACCTCGGCGGCAAGCGGGTCAACCTGATCGCCGAGGGCAGGCTGGTCAACCTGGGCGCGGCCGAAGGCCATCCGGCCGCGGTCATGGACATGAGCTTCGCCAACCAGGCACTCTCGGCCGAGTACGTGGCGCTTCACCACGCCGAGCTCAAGCCGGGCGTGTACGTCGTGCCCGAGGCGATCGACGCCGAAGTGGCCCGGCTCAAGCTGGCCGCCTTGGGGATCACCCTCGACCCGCTTACCCCGGAGCAGGTCGCCTACGCCGCCTCCTGGCGCACGGGCACGTAGGGCCGCGACAGCCTCCGACGCTCCGTTGTGTCGCGGCGGGGCTCCCTGCCGGATTCGATTCCGGGTCCATGGACGTCGGCAGCACAACGCCCTCTGGTCAGGTCCGGATAGAGCCGCCCAGGGCCCTGAGAGTACCCGTTCCGCTCTTCGCTGAGCGTGGATCCCGCCACCTTCGGGACGGGACCGGCCGCCATCCGAACCTTCAGCCGGCTCGTGCGCTCATTTCGCCCATGCACCCGGAATCGGGACGCCTAAGTGAAGTTCCCCGGTGAAGATGAGACTCGATACCGTGCTCGCTGAGGAGGGCACGGATGCCGGAGTTCCAGTCTCGGTCGTATGGGAATCCGCGGCGGCTGCCGCGACGGAACCACTACCA
>JBBSFD010000064.1:0-16580 GCA_038239115.1 Candidatus Limnocylindrales bacterium
CAAGCCGCACGTCAACATCGGCACGATCGGTCACATCGACCACGGCAAGACCAGCCTGACCGCGGCGATCACGAAGTACCTCGCCCTCAAGGGCGGGGCCGAGTACCGCGCGTTCGATACGATCGACAACGCCCCCGAGGAGCGCGAGCGCGGGATCACGATCGCGATCGCCCACGTCGAGTACGAGACGGCCAACCGCCACTACGCCCACGTCGACTGCCCCGGCCACGCCGACTACATCAAGAACATGATCACCGGCGCCGCCCAGATGGACGGCGCGATCCTGGTCGTGGCCGCGACCGATGGCCCGATGCCCCAGACCCGCGAGCACATCCTGCTGGCCCGCCAGGTCGAGGTCCCGTTCATCGTCGTCTTCCTCAACAAGGTCGACATGGTCGACGACCCGGAGCTGCTCGATCTGGTCGAGCTCGAGGTCCGCGAGCTGCTCTCCAAGTACAACTTCCCGGGCGACGACATCCCATTCATCCGAGGCTCGGCGCTCAAGGCCCTCGAGGCCCCGGCCAACGCCGACGATCCGGCCTATGCCCCGATCCAGGAGCTGATGGACGCGGTCGATTCCTACATCCCGACGCCGGAGCGAGCGGTCGACAAGCCGTTCCTGATGCCGGTCGAGGATGTCTTCGGGATCAAGGGCCGGGGCACGGTCGCCACCGGGCGGATCGAGCGCGGCGTGGTCCACGTCGGCGACGAGGTCGAGGTCATCGGGGTCAAGGCCACCCGCAAGGTCGTGGTCACCGGCGTCGAGATGTTCAAGAAGCTGCTCGACGAGGGCCAGGCCGGCGACAACGTGGGCTGCCTGCTGCGCGGCATCGAGCGCGACGACATCGAGCGCGGCCAGGTCATGGCCAAGGCCGGCTCGATCAAGCCCCACACCAAGTTCAGCGCCCAGGTCTACGTCCTGACCAAGGAAGAAGGCGGCCGGCACACCCCGTTCTACAACGGCTACCGGCCCCAGTTCTACCTGCGCACGACCGACGTCACCGGAGCCATCGGCCTGCCCGAAGGGGCCGAGATGATCATGCCCGGCGACAACGTCGAGATGAAGGTCGAGCTGATCACCCCGATCGCCCTCGAGGTCGGCCTGCGCTTCGCCATCCGCGAAGGTGGCCGGACCGTCGGCGCCGGCGCGATCACCTCGATCACCGAGTAGGACGACATGGCCAAGACCGAGAACCGGCCGGTGATCCTGCTGGCCTGCACCGAGTGCAAGGAACGGACCTACACCACGCGCAAGAACAAGAAGAACGATCCAAACCGGCTCGAGCTTCGGAAGTATTGTCCGCGTGATCGTCGGCACACCCTCCACCGGGAGGCCAAGTAGCGATCCACCGGAGGCGCGTAGCTCAATTTGGCAGAGCTCTGGTCTCCAAAACCAGTGGTTGTCGGTTCGAGTCCGGCCGCGCCTGCCACACTCCACCCACATCCGTAGCCCTAGAGAAGGCACCATCCCCGTGATCCAGCGCTTCCGTCGATATCTCGACGAGTCGTGGTCCGAATTGAAGAAGGTCTCCTGGCCGACCCGCCAGCAGACGATCAACCTGACGGTGCTCGTATTCGTCGTCAGCCTGGTCGTGGGTGTCTTCATCTCGATCTTCGACTTCATCTTCAGCCAGGGCCTGACCCTCCTGAGCGGGCTCGGCTGAGATGACCGACATGACCACCGAGACGCGCATCCCCGCGCCGGAGAAGCACTGGTACGTGATCCACACCTATTCGGGCTACGAGAACAAGGTCAAGGCCAACCTCGAGCACCGGATCGAGTCCATGGGCATGGAGGACCGGATCTTCCAGGTGCTCGTCCCGATGGAGGACGAGATCGAGATCCGGCAGGGCCAGCGCCACACGGTCCAGAAGAAGGTCTACCCGGGTTACGTCCTGGTCGAGATGATCCTGGATCCCGACTCGTGGTTCGTCGTGCGCAACACGCCGGGCGTGACCAGCTTCGTCGGGGGCGGCAACATCCCCGGCCAGCGCAACGAGCCGATCCCGCTCGCCGAGCACGAAGTCAAGCAGATCCTCCGGACGATGGGCGTGGAGACGCCCAAGTACCGGGTGGCATTTACCAAGGGTCAGAGCGTGCGCGTCACTGATGGCCCGTTCGCCGAGTTCATCGGCACCGTCGACGAGGTCAACCCCGAGCGCAACAAGGTAAAGGTCCTCGTCAGCATCTTCGGCCGGGAGACCCCAGTCGAGCTCGACTTCCTGCAGGTCGAGAAGCTCTGACCATCCCCGCCCGCGGGCGGACCTGACCGAAAGGCGCAACTGTGGCCAAGAAGATCCGCATCGTGCTCACCCTGCAGCTGCCCGCTGGCAAGGCCACCCCGGCCCCGCCGGTGGGGACGGCGCTGGGACCGCACGGCATCAACATCGTCGAGTTCACCAAGTCCTACAACGAGAAGACCGCCGACAAGGCCGGCCAGATCATCCCCGCCCAGATCACGGTCTTCGAGGACCGCTCGTTCTCGTTCGTGCTCAAGACGCCGCCCGCCGCCGACCTCCTGCGCAAGGCGGCCGGCCTGGACAAGGGCGGCGCCACGCCCAAGCGCGAGACCGTGGGCAAGGTCACCCGTGACCAGCTGCGCGAGATCGCGGCGGTCAAGATGGTCGACCTGAACGCCAACGACGTCGACGCCGCGGCCCGCCAGATCGAGGGCACCGCCCGGAGCATGGGCATCGAGGTCATCGGCTAAGCGGGCGACCCGCCCCAGCGAATTGCCAGCCGGCGGCCTGCCGGCCGTCCACCCCGCGCCAGGGGAAGGTGGGACCGCCCACCGCAGCAAAGGGAACCGCAAGATGGCTCACGGCAAGAAATATCGCGAGGTCGCCAAGCTGGTCGATCACGACCAGGTCTATCCGCCGGCCGAGGCCGTCGACCTGCTCAAGCAGACGAGCGTGGTCAACTTCGATCCGACGGTCGAGGCCCACGTCAAGCTGGGCGTCGATCCGCGCCACGCCGACCAGATGGTCCGAGGCACCGTCGTCCTGCCCCACGGCACGGGCAAGGTCGTCCGGGTGGCCGTCTTCGCCCAGGGCGAGAAGGCCCAGGAGGCGCTCCGGGGCGGGGCCGACGAGGTCGGGGCCGAGGACCTGGTCAAGAAGATCGAGGCCGGCTGGCTCGAGTTCGACGTCGCCCTGGCCACGCCCGACACGATGGGCATGGTCGGCCGGCTGGGCAAGATCCTGGGCCGGCGCGGGCTCATGCCCAATCCCAAGTCGGGCACGATCACCTTCGACATCGAGCGGGCCCTGCGCGAGGTCAAGGCCGGCCGGGTCGAGTTCAAGGTGGACAAGGGCGGCATCATCCATGTCCCGTTCGGCAAGGCCGGCTTCAGCCAGGCCGACCTCAACGAGAACCTGGCCGCCCTGCTCGACGCGATCAACCGGGCCAGGCCGGCCGGAGCCAAGGGCCACTATCTCCAGGGCCTGACCATTGCCAGTACGATGGGTCCCGGTATCCGGGTCGACGTGCCGGCCCTCCTGGCGGCTGCCGCCGCGGCCTGACCGCCACTCACCACACGCGGTGACGCGTCCGATCAAGGATCGGGCGGCTTCACCTGACAACTGAACAACGACGGACGCCCAAGACAGCCTGCGCCCGCGGACCGCGCCTCACGCCAACCGGTGGGGGAGCGGTCGGGGCTTGAACCGCCGAACGGATCGGTGCCGGGATGACCGGCCCGGGGACGCCGGCGAGCACGCCAAGGCAGGACGAGCCTCCCAGGCGGGAGTGTGTCGACCCCTGCAGACGCGATTGGACCGTCGCAGGGGCAGAGCCAGCCACGGCCGGCTCCGCACCACCGCCGCGCGCCGGCTGCGCGCCAGGACATCGGAGGTATTGCATGCCAACCGAGGCCAAACGGGCGACCGTGGCCGAGCTGCGCGCGGAGCTCTCGCGCAATCCGACCCTCATCGTCTCGGAATATCGGGGCCTCACCGTCAGCGAGCTGGCCCAGATCCGGCGCGCCCTGCGCAAGCAGAACGTCACCTACCGGATCGTCAAGAACCGGTTGATGCGGATCGCCGCGGGCGAAGCCGGCCTCGAAGCCCTTTCGCCCATGCTCAAGGGGCCCAGCGCCATCGCCTTCGGGTCGGGCGACGAGGGCACGATCGCCAAGGCGGTCCTCGATGCCACCCGGCCCTACAAGGTGGTCAAGCTCAAGGGCGCTGTCCTGGGCAGCCGGGCGATCGACGCCGACGGGCTGACCCGCCTGGCCGCCCTGCCCCCACGCGAGGTGCTCCTGGCCCAGCTGGCCGGAGCGTTCGCCGCCCCGATGTCCACGATGGCCGGCCTGCTGGCCGCGCCGCTCCGGGACGTTGCCGGCGGGCTGGCCGCCCTGATCGAGCAGCGCGGTGGAGCCGCCTGACCCAGTCCCCGCTCCTTTTCGTTCCATCCAGCGCCCGCCGGCGGGCGTCCCAGTTCAGGAGAATCAGCAGACATGGCAACCATTACCGCAGACCAGATCCTCGACGCGATCGGGAGCATGACCGTCCTCGAGCTGTCCGACCTCAAGAAGGCCTTCGAGGACAAGTTCGGGGTCACCGCCGCCGCGCCCGTCGCGGCCGCGGCCGCCAGCGCCCCGGCCGCCGCCGCCGAGGCGGTCGTCGAGGAGCAGACCGAGTTCACCGCGACCCTGACCGAGATCGGCCCGAACAAGATCCCGGTCATCAAGGTCGTGCGCGAGCTGACCGCCCTCGGCCTCAAGGAGGCCAAGGACCTGGTCGACGCCTCGCCCAAGGCGGTCAAGGAAGGCGTAACCCGCGAGGAGGCCGAAAAGATCAAGGCCGCCCTCGAAGAGGTTGGCGCCAAGGTCGAGATCAAGTAGCGTCCGACGAAGCATCCGGTCGGCTGGCCCAGCCGCCGAGCGGATGCTTCGGGCAGAACCATCGGGTGGTGGCGAACGGCGCCATTGCCCTGTTTGACATGGCGGCGAAACGCGGTATCCTACTCTTTCTGTGATCCTCGCTTTCCCCCCTTTCCCCTTCCTCCTCCGATAGGAGCGATTCATGCTGTCTGCTGAGTCGTCGCCCCGGGCGACCCAGGCCTCGGCGCGCATTTCGTATGCCCGCATTCCCGAGGTCCTGCCCATTCCGAACCTGATCGAGCTTCAGCTCGATTCCTTCCACTGGTTCATCGCCAATGGGCTCCGGGAGCTGTTCGACGAGATCAGCCCGATCAAGGACTTCACCGGCAAGGTGATGGAGCTCCAGTTCCTGGACTACGAGTTCGGCATCCCCAAGTACACCGAGCTGGAGTGCCGCTCCAAGGACCTGACCTTCAGCCAGCCGCTGTACGTCAACGTCGAGCTCCTGATCAAGGAGACCGGCGAGATCCAGCGCCAGCGCGTGTACATGGGCGACTTCCCGGTCATGACCGACCAGGGCACGTTCATCATCAACGGCGCCGAGCGGGTCGTGGTCAGCCAGCTGGTTCGCTCGCCGGGCGTCTACTACAGCGCGACCGAGGACCCGACCAGCGGCCGGACCCTGTTCAGCGCCAAGGTCATTCCGAACCGGGGCGCCTGGCTCGAGTTCGAGACGAGCAACAAGGACCTCCTGTCGGTCAAGGTCGATCGCAAGCGCAAGATCGCCGCGACCACCCTGCTCCGGGCGGTCGGCTTCGAGACGAATGAGGAGATCGCCGGCCTGTTCACCGGCGTGGACACCGACCCCGATCATCCGTACGTCGCCTCGACCCTCGACAAGGACCTGACCAAGAACCAGCACGAGGCCCTGATCGAGGTCTACAAGAAGCTCCGGCCGGGCGATCCGCCCACCGGCGACAACGCCCGCCAGCTGGTCGAGAGCCTGTTCTTCAACTTCCGGCGCTACGACCTCGGCCGGGTCGGCCGCTACAAGTTCAACAAGAAGCTCGACTCGGTCGCCCGCCGGATGGGCATCGAGCTGCAGGCCGGTGAGCGGACGATCACCCGCGAGGACATCGCCGCGATCGTGGGCCACCTGATCGAGCTCAACATCGAGGCCGCCAAGGCACCCTCCGAGCAGCGCTGGGGAGCCGATGACATTGACCATCTGGGCAATCGCCGGATCCGGGCCAACGGCGAGCTGATCCAGAACGCGTTCCGGATCGGCCTGCTCCGGATGGAGCGCGTCGTCCGTGAGCGGATGACGATTCAGGAGATCGACAAGGCCACGCCCAATGCCCTGATCAACATCCGGCCGGTCGTGGCCGCGATGAAGGAGTTCTTCGGCGGCAGCCAGCTGTCGCAGTTCATGGACCAGACCAATCCGCTGGCCGAGCTGACCAGCAAGCGCCGCCTGTCGGCCCTCGGCCCGGGCGGCCTGTCCCGTGAGCGGGCCGGCTTCGACGTGCGCGACGTCCACCACAGCCACTACGGCCGGATCTGCCCGATCGAGACTCCCGAAGGTCCGAACATCGGCCTGATCGGCTCGCTGGCCACCTATGGCCGGATCAACAGCTACGGCTTCATCGAGACGCCCTACCGCAAGGTCAAGCGGACGGTCGCCTACGACGATCCGCGCCTGACCGAGTTCGAGGCCGGCACGGACCTGCTGGCCAAGGACGGTAGCGTGGTGGTCAAGGCCGGCGCCCCGCTCGACGCGGCCGCCGCGGCCGAGCTCAAGAAGCAGAAGGCCCAGGCCTTCCCGATCCGACCGATCGTGACCGCCGAGATCGAGTACCTGGCCGCCGACGAGGAAGAGCAGCACGTCGTGGCCCAGGCCAACGCGCCGCTCGACGCCGCCGGGCATTTCGTGGCCGAGCGGATCCCGTCGCGCTATCGCGACCAGTTCCCCGAGGCGCGCCCCAACCAGATCGAATACATGGACGTCTCGCCCAAGCAGGTCGTGTCGGTCGCCACCGCGCTCATCCCGTTCCTCGAGCACGACGACGCGAACCGGGCCCTGATGGGCTCGAACATGCAGCGCCAGGCTGTGCCCCTGCTCGAGCCCGAGGCTCCGATCGTGGGCACCGGCATGGAGGTCCGGGCCGCCCAGGACAGCGGCCAGGTCCTGATCGCCCGGCACGCCGGCGTCGTGACCAGCGTCACCGCCGAGCGGATCCAGGTGGAGACCGACGCCGGTGAGCTGGACGAGTACGTCGTGTCCAAGTTCGTCCGCAGCAACCAGGGCACCTGCATCAACCAGCGCCCGATCGTCGACGTGGGCGCCCGGGTGGCGGCCGGCGACCCGATCGCCGACTCCAGCTCGACCGACATGGGCGAGCTCGCCCTCGGCCGCAACGTCCTCGTGGCGTTCATGAGCTGGGAGGGCGGCAACTACGAGGATGCGATCGTGATCAGCGACCGGCTGGTCAAGGACGACCTGTTCACCAGCATCCACATCGAGAAGCACGAGATGGAGGCCCGCGACACCAAGCTGGGCCCCGAGGAGATCACCCGCGACATCCCCAACGTGGGCGAGGAGTCGCTCAAGGATCTCGACGAGCAGGGCATCGTGTACGTCGGGGCGGAAGTCGCCCCGGGCGACATCCTGGTCGGCAAGATCACGCCCAAGGGCGAGACCGAGCTGACCGCCGAGGAGCGCCTGCTCCGGGCGATCTTCGGTGAGAAGGCCCGCGAAGTGAAGGACAGCTCGCTGCGCCTGCCCCATGGCGAGCGCGGCAAGGTGATCGAGATCCGCGAGATCCAGCGCGGCGATGACGACGACTCGGCCCTGATGCCGGGCGTCAACCGGCTGGTCCGTGTCTCAGTCGCCCAGAAGCGCAAGATCAGCGTCGGCGACAAGATGGCCGGCCGCCACGGCAACAAGGGCGTGATCGCCAAGGTCCTGCCCCAGGAGGACATGCCCTTCCTGCCCGATGGCACGCCGGTCGACATCCTGCTCAACCCGCTCGGCGTGCCGAGCCGGATGAACATCGGCCAGATCCTCGAGACGCACCTCGGCTGGGCCCTCCAGGCCAAGGGCCAGAAGGCCGCGACGGCAGTCTTCGACGGAGCCACCGAGCAGCAGATCCAGGCCGAGCTCCGTTCGGCCGGGCTGCCCGAGGACGGCAAGATCGAGCTGCGCGACGGCCGGACCGGGGTTCCCTTCGATCGCCGGATCACCGTCGGCTACATCTACATGCTCAAGCTCCACCACCTCGTCGAGGACAAGATCCACGCCCGGTCCACCGGTCCGTACAGCCTGATCACGCAGCAGCCGCTCGGTGGCAAGGCCCAGTTCGGTGGCCAGCGCTTCGGTGAGATGGAGGTCTGGGCGCTCGAGGCGTACGGCGCCGCGAACATCCTGCAGGAGCTGCTCACCGTCAAGTCCGACGATGTCCTCGGCCGGGTCCAGACCTACGAGGCGATCGTCAAGGGGGAGGAGATCCAGCCACCGCGGGTGCCGGAGTCGTTCAAGGTCCTGATCAAGGAGCTGCGCAGCCTTGGGCTGAACGCCGAGATCCTCGACCCGAACGACCAGGAGATCGAGCTCGGCGAGGACGACACGGCGGCCTACGCCCTGCCCGACCTCGGCGGGATCAATCTCGCCGGCTTCGAAGACTAGTCATCAGCACGCCCACTTCCAGGAACCACTCGCGGGATCGGCGCCCGGCCAGCCCGATCTTGCTCGCCGCCTACGGACCGAATCGCGTCGCCGAGCCAGGCGGTGGCGCGGAGGAGAATCATGCTCGAGGTCAATAATTTCAGCGCGATCCGGATCTCCCTCGCGAGCCCGGACCAGATCCGCGAATGGTCGAAGGGTGAGGTCACCAAGCCCGAGACGATCAACTACCGCACGCTCAAGCCGGAAAAGGACGGCCTGTTCGACGAGCGCATCTTCGGTCCCACCAAGGACTGGGAGTGCTACTGCGGCAAGTACAAGCGCATTCGCTACAAGGGCATCATCTGCGACAAGTGCGGCGTCGAGGTCACCCGGAGCAAGGTCCGGCGCGAGCGGATGGGCCACATCCAGCTGGCCTCGCCGGTCAGCCACATCTGGTATTTCAAGGGCACCCCGAGCCGGCTGGGCATCCTCCTCGACATCAGCCCGCGCAATCTCGAGCGGATCCTGTACTTCGCCCTGTACATCGTCACCCACGTCGACGAGGACGCCCGCCAGCGTGCGCTGCGCCAGCTCGACGAGGAGGCCGAAGGCCGCGGCGGCCGGGGCGGCAAGGCCCTGGCCGAACGTGAGGATGAGCTGCGGGCGGGGCTCAATCGCCAGAAGGACGAGCTGAACCAGGCCCTCGCGGCCACCCGGCTCGACCTGGAGACCCAGCGCACCGAGCGGACCGAGGGAATCGCCGCGGCGGCCCAGGCCGTCGAGGCCGCCCTGGCCGCCCTGGGCAGCGCCGTGGCCGAGGCCACGATCGCCTTCGAGCCGACCGGCGAGGTCGTGGTCGCGACCGGTGACAAGGGTGGCCGCGAGGCGACCGCCCGGCTGCGCAAGATCGCGGCGGCCGAGATCGAGCGGATCGGCGAGGAGCTCAAGACCCGCGATGCCGACGAGGAGCGGGCCACGGCCGGCCGGATCGCCGACCTGGAGCTGGGCATCGACGCCGAGCTCGAAGCCGAGCGCGAGCGCCTGCGCACCGAGGCCGATGGCCTCAAGGACGAGATCCGCAAGACGCGCGACGAGATCGAGCGCCTGGCGCCGATGATCACCCTGCCCGAGACCTCGCTCGACGGCTGGAACTTCCGCGACCTCGATGCCAAGTACGGCAGCGGGGCCCGGGGCGGCCGGATCCTGCACGCCGGGATGGGCGCCGAGGCGGTCCGCGACATCATCCAGCGGATGGACCTGGACGAGCTCGCCCGCTCGCTCCATGTCGAGGTCCGGACCTCGTCCGGCCAGCGCCGCAAGAAGGCGATCAAGCGCCTCCGCCTGATCGAGGCCTTCCGTCGCTCAGGAACCCGGCCCGACTGGATGATCCTGTCGGTCCTGCCGGTCATCCCGCCCGACCTCCGGCCGATGGTCCAGCTGGACGGTGGCCGCTTCGCCACCTCCGACCTGAACGACCTGTACCGGCGGGTGATCAACCGCAACAACCGCTTGAAGCGCCTGCTCGAGCTGGGCGCGCCCGAGATCATCATCCGCAACGAGAAGCGGATGCTCCAGGAGGCGTGCGACGCCCTGATCGACAACGGCCGCCGTGGCCGGGCGATCGCCGGTACCGGCAACCACCGCCTGAAGAGCCTCTCGGACATGCTCAAGGGCAAGCAGGGCCGCTTCCGCCAGAACCTGCTGGGCAAGCGGGTCGACTACTCGGGCCGCTCGGTCATCGTGGTCGGCCCCGAGCTCAAGCTGTACCAGTGCGGCCTGCCCAAGAAGATGGCCCTCGAGCTGTTCAAGCCGTTCGTCATGCGCCAGCTCGTCGAGAAGGGCTTCGCCCACAATATCAAGAGCGCCAAGCGGATCGTCGAGCGCGTCCGGCCCGAGGTCTGGGACGTCCTCGAGGAAGTGATCAAGGACCACCCGGTCCTGCTCAACCGCGCGCCCACCCTCCACCGCCTGGGCATCCAGGCGTTCATGCCCGTCCTCGTCGAGGGCTCGGCGATCCAGATCCACCCGCTCGTGTGCACGGCCTTCAACGCCGACTTCGACGGCGACCAGATGGCGGTCCACGTGCCGCTCTCGACGGCCGCCCAGGAAGAGGCCCGCGAGATGATGCTCTCGACGGCCAACCTGCTCTCGCCGGCCAACGGCGAGCCGATCGTGTCGCCGACCCAGGACATGGTCCTGGGCTGCTTCTACCTGACCATGGACAATCCGCTCCCGTCGACCGGCGCACCGCGCCTGTTCGCCGGCGAGGACGAGGCGATCCTGGCCTACCAGCTGCGCGAAGAGACGAAGCTGACCCTGCACGAGCCGATCATTGCCCCGGTCAAGGTCTGGGACGTCGAGGCCGACGCCCTGGTCACCCGGACGATGACCACGACCACCGGCCGGATCATCTTCAACCAGGTCCTGCCCGACCGGCTCCGCTACAAGAACGACGCGATGGTCCGGGCCACCCTGCGCGAGCTCGTCGACGAGTGCTATCGCTTGCTCGGCGCCGACGACACCGCCCACCTCGTGGACGGGGTCAAGGCCGTCGGCTTCGAGTTCGCCACCCGGGGCGGGATGACGATCGGCCTGTTCGACATCGAGGTGCCCAAGGACAAGGCCAAGCGCCTGGTCGCCGCGGACGCCGAGGTGGACGAGATCGACCGCCAGTTCCAGCGCGGCCTGATCACCGACGACGAGCGCTACGAGCAGGTCGTCTCGGTCTGGCAGCAGACCACCCAGAAGATGTCCGACGCGATGATGGCCGGCCTCGATCCGACCGGCGCGGTCACGATGATGACGGCCTCGGGTGCCCGCGGTAACAAGGGCAACATCGGCCAGCTGGGCGCGATGCGCGGGCTGATGGCCGACCCGTCGGGCCGGATCATCGACGTCCCCGTCCGGAGCAACTTCCGGGAGGGGATGTCGGTCCTCGAGTACTTCATCTCCACCCACGGCGCGCGCAAGGGCCTGGCCGACACCGCCCTCCGGACGGCCGACTCGGGCTACCTCACCCGGCGCCTCGTCGACGTCGCCCAGGACGTGATCACCCGCGAGGATGATTGCGGCACCGAGGAAGGCAGCTGGATCACCCGGCTGGAATCGGCCGAGATCGCCAGCAACGAGAAGGGCGCCTTCGCTCGCCGGCTGGTTGGCCGGCTGGCGGCCGCCGACGTGCTCGCCCCGGTCAGCCCGACCGTGGCCGAGGACGAGCCCGAGGCCAAGCCCGAGGGCAAGGCCAAGTCACGCTCCAAGAAGGTGATCGCCCCGACCGTGACGGTCCTGGTCGCCCGCAACGAGCAGATCACCGAGGTCCTGGCCCAGCTGATCGACGATGCCGGGATCGACGAGGTCGTCGTCCGCTCACCGTTGACCTGCGAAGCGCGCTACGGCGTGTGCCGGGCCTGCTACGGCCGCAACCTGGCCACCGGCCAGCTGGTCGGAGTAGGTGAGGCCGTCGGGATCATCGCTGCCCAGTCGATCGGCGAGCCGGGCACCCAGCTGACGATGCGGACGTTCCATACCGGCGGCGTCGCCGGCCTGGACATCACCGCCGGCCTGCCCCGGGTGGAGGAGCTGTTCGAGGCCCGGGTGCCCAAGGGCAAGGCCGAGATCAGCCATATCGACGGCATCGTCGAGATCATCCGGGACGCCCAGACCAAGGTCAAGGTGACCAGCCGGGAAGCCTACGACACGGCGCTGGCCATTCCGGCCGGGGCCGAGCTGCTGGCGGCCGCGGGCGATTCGGTCGAGGCCAACCAGGTCATTGCCCGGCTCGAGGGCCAGCCCGATGTCCAGTCGCCGGTCAAGGGCTTCCTGACCGATGACGGGGCCGGCCTGGTCGTGCGGGCCGAGGACGTGGTCGAACGCGAGTACGTCATCCCTCACCACGCCAAGCTCAAGGTCGAGAACAACCAGGAGATCCGGGCCGGCGATGCGATCACCGACGGGCCGATCAATCCCCAGGAATACCTCGATACCCGGGGCAAGGACGCCGTCCAGCGCTACCTGGTCAAAGAAGTCCAGAAGGTCTACCGCAGCCAGGGCGTGACGATCAACGACAAGCACATCGAGATCATCGTCCGGCAGATGCTGCGCAAGGTCCGGATCGACCAGCCCGGCGACGTCGACCTGTTGCCGACCGAGCTGATCGACCGGCTCGAGTTCGAGGAAGCCAACAACCGGGTCCTGTCCGAAGGCGGCGAGCCGGCCACGGCCCAGACCGTCCTGCTGGGCGTGACCAAGGCGTCGCTCAACACCTCGAGCTTCCTGGCGGCCGCGTCCTTCCAGGAGACGACCCGGGTGCTGACCGAGGCCGCGATCAACGGGGCCAAGGATCACCTGATCGGGCTCAAGGAGAACGTGATCATCGGCAAGCTCATCCCGGCCGGGACGGGCGCGCCCCAGACCGTGGCGGCCGCCCGCGAGCGGGCCCGCCGGGCAGCCATCGAGGCGCTCGCCGGCGAGGCCCTCGAGGGCCTCGGCTCCGAGTTCGACCACAACCCGTTCCTCGAGGACGGGGCAACCCGGCCGGCCGACGACGAGACGGCCGAGATCGCCTCGTTCCTGGCCACAAGGCCGGCCGACGACGAGGCCAACGACGACGAGCTGGCCAAGGCCTTCCTGGCCGGCGACCAGTCACCTCGGCCCGTGGCCGAGGAGCCCGAGGCCAACCCGTTCCTGACCGAGGACGACAAAGCCGAGGAGCCCGACCCGGCCTGATCAACCTGCAGCCGGTGGCTCCGCTCGACGTTTGACACTCGATCGGAGCCACTGATATCCTGCGCCTCCGTGGCCCTCGAGGGTCGAGCGCCGTTGCGTGCGCGTTCCGGACCCTCGCAGCCTCACGAATCAACCACTCCGGTCCCCGCTCGGGCCCGACCCGGGCGCACGGTCGACCGGACCTGCCAACGACACGCCAGCCAACCGACCTGAAGGGAGTCCCGTCTTCGTGCCGACAATCAGCCAGCTCGTGCGTCACGGGCGCAAGCGCAAGATCTCGAAGGTCAAGGCGCCTGCCATGCGCAAGAACTGGAACAGCCTGAAGCAGCGCCAGGAGTCGATTCCCGGCGCGCCGCAGAAGCGCGGCGTCTGCCTCCAGGTTCGGACGATGACGCCCAAGAAGCCGAACTCGGCCCTGCGCAAGATCGCCCGCGTCCGGCTGAGCAACCAGATGGAGGTCACGGCCTACATCCCGGGCATCGGCCACAACCTCCAGGAGCACTCCATGGTCCTGGTCCGGGGCGGCCGGGTGAAGGACCTCCCGTCGGTCAAGTACCACATCATCCGGGGCACCCTCGACGCCGCCGGCGTGCGCGACCGCAAGCAGGGCCGGAGCAAGTACGGGGCCAAGGCCGCCGTCAGCGCGAAGGGCAAGAAGTAGATGCCACGCCGAGCGAGCATTGCCCGCAAGACCAAGTACGAGACGATCCCGCTCAACCGGACCACGGCCCGCTTCAGCGCCAAGCTGATGCATGACGGCAAGCGGATCCTGGCCGACCGGATCATTCGGCAGGCCCTGGCGCGGGCCGAAGCCCAGGCCCACCGGCCGGGGATCGAGGTCCTCGAGGCGGCCCTGCGCAATGCCACCCCCATCATCGAGGTCAAGCCCCGCCGGGTCGGCGGGGCAACCTACCAGGTCCCGGTCGAGATCCGGGGCGACCGGCGCATGTCGCTGGGGGTGCGCTGGCTCGTCCAGGCCGCCCGCAAGCGCACCGGCAAGAGCATGGGCGAGAAGCTCGCCGCCGAGTTCGTCGATGCCATGAACGGCCTCGGCGCCGCCGTCAAGCGGCGCGAGGACACCCACAAGATGGCTGAGGCCAACAAGGCCTTCACCCATTTCAAGTGGTAGCCACCAGCACCCCCCGGGAGACGAAGAACACCGTGCCACGCCAGGTTCCGCTCGCCAAGACGCGGAACATCGGAATCATCGCCCATATCGACGCCGGCAAGACGACCGTTTCTGAGCGGATCCTTTTCTATACCAAGAAGATCCACAAGCTCGGCGAGGTCCATGAGGGCGCCGCCACCCTGGACTGGATGCCCCAGGAGCAGGAGCGCGGGATCACCATCACCGCGGCGGCCACCACCGCCTCGTGGGGCGATCATCGCATCAACATCATCGATACGCCCGGGCACGTGGACTTTACCGTTGAAGTCGAGCGGAGCCTGCGCGTGCTCGACGGCGCGGTCGTCGTCTTCGACGGCGTGGCCGGCGTCGAGCCCCAGTCCGAGACGGTCTGGCGCCAGGCCGACCGCTACGGCGTGCCTCGCTTCTGCTTCATCAACAAGCTCGACCGGACCGGTGCCGACTTCTGGTTCGGGGTCGAGTCGATCCGCGATCGCCTGGGCGCCAACGCCGTGCCGATCCAGATCCCGATCGGCCGCGAGGACACCTTCCTGGGCATGATCGACCTGGTCGAGATGAAGGCGGTCTACTACCGCGACGAGCTGGGCAACGACATCAGCGTCGAGGAGATCCCGGCCGAGCTCCGGGCCGAGGCCGACAAGCACCACCACGCGATGATCGAAGCCGTCGCCGACATGGACGACGAGCTCACCCACAAGTACCTCGAAGGCATCGACTTCAGCGTCGCGGACATCAAGCGCGGCCTGCGCCTGGGCACCCTGAGCACCCGGCTGATCCCGGTCCTGGGCGGCTCGGCCCTGCGCAACAAGGGCATCCAGCCGATGCTCGACGCGGTCATCGACTACCTGCCCTCGCCCCTCGACGTGCCGCCCATGATCGCCCTCGACCCGCGCACCGGCGAGGAGCTCATCCGCCGGCCCGACGACTCCGAGCCGTTCAGCGCCCTGGCCTTCAAGATCGCGGTCGACCCGTTCGTGGGCAAGCTGGCCTTCATCCGGGTCTACTCGGGCACGCTCAAGGCCGGCTCGTACGTGACCACGATCAACGCCAAGAAGGGCGTCCGGCGCGAGCGCATCGGCCGCCTGCTCCAGATGCACGCCAACCATCGCGAGGAGATCGAAGAGGTCTACGCGGGCGACATCGCGGCCGCGGTCGGGCTCAAGGACACCTTCACCGGCGACACCCTGGCCGATCCGGATCACCAGGTGATCCTCGAGTCGATGACCTTCCCCGAGCCGGTCATCGAGGTCAAGATCGAGCCCAAGACGAAGGCCGACCAGGACAAGCTGACGATTGCCCTGCAGCGCCTGGCCGAGGAGGATCCGACGTTCCGGGTCAAGACCGACCCGGAGACCGCCGAGACCCTGATCGCCGGCATGGGCGAGCTCCATCTCGACGTCCTGGTCGACCGGATGGTCCGCGAGTTCCACGTCGCGGCCAACATCGGCAAGCCCCAGGTCTCCTACCGCGAGACGATCCGGCGGGCCGCCGACGGCAACGGCCGGTTCGTCCGGCAGACCGGGGGCAAGGGCCAGTACGGCCACGCGATCATCCGGATCGAGCCCCAGGAGAAGGGCGCCGGCTACGAGTTCGTGGACAAGATCGTGGGCGGCACCATCCCGCGCGAATACATCAAGTCGGTCGACGCGGGCATCCGCGAGGCGCTCGAGACGGGCATCTACGCCGGCTTCCCGGTCGTCGACGTGAAGGCCACCCTGGTCGACGGCTCGTACCACGAGGTCGACTCATCCGAGATGGCCTTCAAGATCGCCGGCTCGATGGCCGTCAAGGACGCCTTCGCCAAGGCCAATCCGGCCATCCTCGAGCCGATCATGCGGGTCGAGGTACGGACCTCGGCCGACTTCATGGGTGACGTCATCGGCGACCTGAACAGCCGCCGCGGCCAGGTCGAGGCGGTCGACTCCCAGGGCGGCACCGAGGTCATCCGGGCCTTCGTGCCCCTGTCCTCGATGTTCGGCTACGTCACTGACCTGCGCTCGATGACCCAGGGCCGGGCCTCCAGTTCGATGGAATTCAGCCACTACGCCGAGGTCCCCGCGAGTCTCGCGGCGGAGCTCGTCGCAAAGTCGAAGAACTAGCGCGGTCGGGGAGAGGAGCACCACCATGGCCAAGAAGAAGTTCGAGCGGAACAAGCCGCACGTCAACATCGGCACGATCGGTCACATCGACCACGGCAAGACCAGCCTGACCGCGGCGATCA